>JAHIUA010000018.1 GCA_018817385.1 Pseudomonadota bacterium | reverse complement strand
CGGGCCACGCACCATGATTGGCGGTGCCTCCCGCTGCACCGCCATGGTCACCCCATCCACTATGGGCCTTTTATCCTCAAGGGGTCTTCCAAGAGGATCCACAATCCGGCCGACCAGGCTTTCATCAACAGGGATCTCAAGGATTCGACCGGTTCTTCTTATTTCAGCCCCGGCCTTTATTCCTTTTTCCTGATCAAGGAGAACAATACCGGTCTTCTCTGGCAGGATGTCAATAACCATGCCGATGACGCCATGGTCAAAATGGACAAGCTCTTCCGATTTTATGCGCTTGAGTCCTTCAGCCCAGACTATTCCCTGGCTGACCGAAAGGGCTCTGCCCACCTCTTCCTGACCGATTGAGGCACTATAATTTTCAACTCCCTTCACAATCTCTTTTTCTGTATCGTCCAGAAGCTGATCGAGAATATCCTTATTGCTCATGACCTGCTCCAGAGAGAGAATTTATACTTTTTTTGATTCCGGTCTCTAATTCAAGCATATAACGGTTTAAATTCCATTCCCATTTCTGGCCATCACTCAAGAGCCGTATTCCAAAACCGAGATCATTTTCTTCCCGAAAGGAAATTTCCCTGCCAACACGTAAATAGGGGCGGAGCGCCTTGGCCAGTTCTTCTTTTTGGGGCTCTGCCAGTGGGAATCCGGTAACACAGGTAATTGCGGCGGTCGAAGTTGCAAGCGCTGCCGCAAGGCCATCTTCCTGCCTGGCAATTTTTGCCGTAAACGTGCTGACCAGCCTGGCTTCCAATTCATCATCAGCGAGATCGGCCAAGGCCTTCTTGGCAATAAGGAAGACATTTCTACTGACAAGCCGTCTAAGTTTTTGGAGAAAGGCTTCCTGTTCTGCGACAAGGATACTATTCCAGCCCTCTCTCTTTTCATCGACTTCAGCCTGGAGACGGAGAAGGGCATCATTCTTCCATTTCTCCACCTCCTGACTGACCAGCAGCATTCTCTCTTCCCTGGCCTCGGCAAATGCCTGCTGTTCTTTTGCCAGAGCGACAACTCTTCTGGCTGCATCCCCTTTGGCTTCTGCTGCCTCTGCCAAACGTGCTGCCACCTTTCGTTCTCGTTCATCCATGGCCTTAAGAACAGGGCCGTACAAAAATCGTTTAAGAAGGACAATCAGGATCAGAAAATTAATGATCTGAAAAATGACTGTGGGCCAGTCAATAAGCATTGCCTACCCCCCTATCTTTGACAGGAAATAATTCCAGAAGGGATTGGCAAAAATCAGAATCATCGAAACGACAAAACAGTAGATGGCCGTTGACTCGACCATAGCCAAGCCGACAAAAAGGGTCCGGGTTATGGTATTTGTCTCATCCGGTTGCTGCGCAATGGAGTTTAAAGCCATCGCTAAGGCACGTCCCTCACCAAGGGCCGGACCTATGGATCCGATACTGATGCAGAAGGCTGCAGAGACAATTGAAGCCACCGCTATGAGTGTCAAACTATCCATGAAAAACTCCTTTTTTTTTATTTACTCTATACATCCGTGATGAATTCCTCAAAAATACACCCCACAAGCTGTTACGACTTTTCAACCTTTGCTGCCTGTTCTTCATGCACCTGTAACCCGGCAGCAATATAGACGGCAGCCAGAATTGCGAATATATAGGCCTGGACAATGCCGGTCAGCAAGCCGAGCATCTGCATGATCACCGGAAAAATCAAAGGGGCGATAGCGAGAAGGATCCCGCCGATCATACCGCTACTCATAACATTCCCAAAGAGACGAACAGCAAGCGCCAGGGTACGACTTATTTCACCTATCACATTGAATGGCAGCATCATGGGTGTTGGTTTGATATAATTTTTCAAATAAGCACCGACCCCACTATCTTGAATCCCAAAGAGTGGCACCGCCACCATGACACAAATGGCAAGACCTGCAGTTGTGGAAAGAGACCCCGTGGGGGCCTGAAAACCGGGAATAATTGAGAGCAGGTTACAAACGGCAATAAAAATAAAAAGGGTGCCGATAAAGGGAAGAAAAGGCCGGGGCTCCTGCCTGGTGACCTCTCGGATCTGACCAAGGAGGAGGGTAATGATGATCTCAATCAGATTCTGCCAGCGCGGGACATGGGGACCAGTGGAAAGACGTCTGGTCACGAACCAGGAACCAAGAGTCAATAGGGCCATCACCAGCCAGGTGAAAAGGATGGTGCCATTTAAGGGTATGAATGTATTTTCAAAAAAGACAATACTGTCCGGACTAAGCCGCATGAGCCTGCCCCCTGCTCAAGTTTGTAACCCGACGGACCATGACATAGCGGAGAGCAAAAAAGCCGGGCAACATACTGAGGAAAACACCTGGATTGACTTTCACCGCAACGAACAAGGCCAAAAGTGTGGGCACCAAGCGGAGGACAGCACTATAGAGAAGAAGTCTTTTGGGATTGCTGCTGACCGGGATCCTTTTAACCGTGAACCAGAGGCCGCCAAAATAAAAACAACCAAGACCTGCTCCAGCAAAAAAACCAAATAGATAGGGCCAACTTTCCTCAAATATCATCTTCATCCCCCTCTTTGCTGATGGACTCCCGCTCCTTCTGCAGCCAATACCAGACATTATAGCAACCGAGAGCGAGACCGGCAATAAAGAGCATCAATGTCCACGAGTATCTGCCAGACAGATTCCTGTCGATCCATATGCCGGCAAAGACACCGATAACAGCCGGCACAGCAATGGACCACCCCACCATGCCAAACATGCCAAGACCGAACCAGACATGCTTCCCCTGCCTCAAACTCCGAAGCTTACGTTTTTCCCGATCCCGGACCTCTTTGGGAAAATTACTCACCGGTCTCTTTTTAGAGATTGCCATTCCAATTACATCCTCAACCCAATCCGCCACTCTCGGATCGGGCTTGGTGGTTTAGGAGCGTTCAGTGACTGAATTCCATGAATCGTCGCAAAAATCCGGCCTCAAGTTTTGCCACAGTCGTTCTATTCAATTTTTCCCTCTCCTTTCTTGCTTCAAGCATTTTCTCAACTTCCTGGTTGAGCATACCCAGCTCCCCGGCAACTGCCTGCCTTGCCGCGACCATCACCTCCTGACCTTTCTTCACCAGTATCCCATTATCAAGGGCCAGAAAAAATTCCTTCCCGGCCAGGTCTGTATATGAAAAAATGCCGGAAACAAGGGCGGTGACGTAGTCGACATGACGAGGCAACAGGCAAAAGCCGCCCACGGGACTTTCCCCCTTTACCTTCGCAACCTTTTCCTCAATAAATATGCCCGCCGGCAGGTATATTTTTAGGTCAATAGCGGAGGCAGTCATGCCGAGCCTTCCTCTTCATCTCTTTTTGCCTCACTGATTGGGCCGATCATATAGAGAGCACTTTCAGATACCTCTGAAAATTCATCGTTGAGGATCCGTTCACATCCGGCAATGGTATCGACAAGATCGACCATTTTTCCTTCAAGTCCGGTAAAATGTTTTGTGGTGAAAAAAGGCTGCGTCATAAAGCGTTCCAGCCTTCTCGCCCGATAGACGGTTTTTCTGTCTTCCCGGGCAAGCTCTTCTATGCCGAGCATGGCAATAATGTCCTTAAGCTCCTCATAGGTTGCCAGCGTTTTCTTTACCTCCCGAGCCACATCATAATGTTTTTGTCCGACTATCCGAGGGTCCAGCATCATCGAATGGGATTGCAGGGGATCAATGGCCGGATACAATCCTTCACCGGCAAGTTTCCTGGAAAGGACAATACTTGCCGAAAGATGGGCAAAGGTTGCTACAGCTGCAGGATCGGTCAAATCATCCGCCGGCACATACACCGCCTGGATAGAGGTGATTGCAGCCTTTCTGGAACTGGCGATCCTCTCTTCGAGATCAGCCAGCTCTGTTGCCATGGTCGGCTGATAGCCCAGCCTGGAAGGAAGCCTCCCCAAGAGGCCCGACAACTCCATCCCCGCCTGGATAAAACGGAATATATTATCAACAAGGAGAAGAACATCCTGACCAAGATCATCTCTGAAATACTCGGCCATGGTCAGGGCACTATGCCCGACTCTGAAACGCGCCCCCGGGGATTCGTTCATCTGGCCAAAGACCATGACTGTATTCTTCAGCACCCCGGCCTCATCCATCTCCCGATAGAGTTCCTCACCCTCCCGGCATCGTTCCCCGATACCACAGAAAATGGAGACGCCGCTGTGCTTCCCCACCATGTTATTAATAAGTTCGGTAATAACGACGGTCTTCCCCACTCCTGCTCCGCCAAAGAGACCGGCTTTGCCGCCCCGCTCCAAAGGGACCAGGAGATCAATGACCTTTATGCCGGTGAGAAAAACTTCTTCGCTGGTCACCCTCTGCGCCAAGGGGATGGGCCGCTGGTGAATAGAACGTTTTTTTGCTTCTATGGTTTTGTTTTTATTATCAATAGGATCGCCGAAGAGATTAAACATCCGTCCCAGCAGCCCATCTCCCACCGGGACCTCTATGGGAGCATCACTGCCTCTTGCCTCGTCTCCTCTGCCAAGCCCTGCTGTGGGATTAAGGGCAATACAGCGAACGGTGTTTTCATCAAGATGATCACTCACCTCAATGATCACCTCATGATTTTCACCAGTATAGAGGAGAGCGGTAACAGGAGGGATGCTCTCAGCAAAAACAACATCAACAACGCTACCCCTGACAGCTGTGACCCGGCCAATATACTTTTCTTCCATCAGACGTATGAAGCTCCTTTGTGAGGTTTTGTAAGTGGTAACAGGTGATCAATCAAAAATCACGTCAGACCTTTTCCGTAGTTCCCGCAAAACGGTGTTCAGATTTATTCCCCCTGCCACCCCCCCTTGCGCATCAAGAACCACCATATCCTGAAGGTCATGATCAACAAATCGGCACAGGACATCATCCAACTCCTCATCAGGCCGGGCAAAAACGAATTCTCCCTCCATCAGCTCCTCTGCCGAGCCAAAGACAACCCGCTCCATAATTTGACGCCGAGTGTGAATGGGTCGATGTTCGGCCAGAAACAGAGAGGCAAGCCGTTTATGGGAAAGATGACCTAAGACCAGATCCTCGCCGGAGACGACATAGATATCCTGCACACAGGCCCTGGAAAGCAGTTGATCAACCGCTTGCTCCAGGGAACTTTCCGGGTGAATTGTGACAATATGGCCCGGGAAGCGATCAATCCATTCAGCAACCTTCATCATTCCTCCTTTCCTCGTTCTCTGCCAAGTTCATTGGCCCGCCCCAAAGCGAATTTTGCCGCTAAAGGACCTAGCACTTCATAGAGCAAGGTTGTTGCCAGTATCACATTTAGAATCATCGTACTGAGTTCCTTGAATACCGGTTCATTGCCCAGGGTCAAAGCGAGCCCCACGGCAACACCGGCCTGGGGAACAAGCCCCAGACCAAGCCAGCGGACGACAGGTTGGGATGCTCCAACAGCAGCAGCGCCAAGGGCCGCACCACCTATCTTTCCTATAATCCGGGCGACAAAATAGATCAATACCAGATCAAGATGGCCAACAAAGACCGTGAATTCAAAGTGGGCACCTGCCAGGGTAAAAAAGATGAGGAAAACGAGTTCCTCAAAATATTCCACCTGAATAAACATACGGTCTCCGGCTGCTCGTGAAAAATACCTGGACGAGAAGCCAAGGGCCATTGTGGCAAGTAAAGGTGAAAGATTCAGAATCTCGGCCAAGCCAAGGGCCAGGAGAATATGACCGAGCACAAGAGGAAGAAGGAGTCCGCCCTGGTGGAATCTTTTACCAACTTGACACAGAATACGACCGATCAAGACACCCAGGACAATCGCCCCCCCAATTTGCAAAAGAGCTGTCCCCAAACTCATGGTCAGTGATTCACCAACCACCACTACCATCATCAACGAGAATAAAATGATACCGATTGCATCATCAAGGGCCACGACCCCCAGCAAGGTGTTCGAGACAGGCCCCCGGGCCCGGTATTGATGCAGTATGGCAATGGTGCCGGCGGGTGCGGTGGTGGCGGCAATTGCAGCAAAGACCAGGGCCAACTGCACTGGAGAAAGGGCGTAGGTGTCTGGCAATAGCAGCCAAAATGCGGCAAAGACACAGAGCACTGCCCCCAGAGACTCACCGATTGCGGCACTGAAAATAACCCTCCCGGACCGGCGCAGTTGCTTCAGGGTTATGGAGCCGCCAATCAGGTAAGCGATGACCCCCAAAGCGGTTGTTGTCAGTGGTGCCGCCCAACCACCTACTTCGATCCATTCCAGCCGGCCCAGCAGACCGGGTGAAAAGATTATCCCGGCAATGACATAGGCAGCCACCCTCGGCAAGTTGTAACGAGAAGCAATATAACCGAAGATCAGACCACTCAACAGCAGCAGACCAAGATTCAAGGTGATAGGTGAAATTGCATCCATGGGGAAACAGACTGTACCTCTTCAGGGAATACCCAATAATTGGCAACCAACCGCTCTGGAACTGGTTAGCAGTGCCATGACGCCATGACCACATTTCATTATACCCTAACCAGTCCACTCGTTGAAATACTATTCCAGCCATTGTCAGGAAAGTCTTTTTCCAACGCTCTCGATCTGGATTTTGTATACAGAAGGGTATCGACCAACACCCTGCCATAGCGGGAAAACGTATCTGCATTGAACAACCGTTAAAGGAGAAACGGCTTATCTATTTTTCTCCCTTTCCCAGATGGTTTGGAAGTGGTGTGCCTTTTTTTTAGCACCACAGCCCAATTTGATACAAACAAAAATGTCTCTCTCGGATCTGAGCAAATGCCTTGTGGAAAGGTATATAACTCAATCAGGAGAATCCATCCTTCCCGTCAAAGACGATCCTTTCCCTTCCCCCCGAGGAACAAAAAAGCTCTTTACTATTTATTTACTTGGCAGTTTCAAAAGGTTATAAACAAACTGCATTGCAATAAACACCCTATCCCCCAGAAACCGACGGCTCAGTCCAACGACATTTTTTCAATCATCCCGATCCTCCTGCCGGTTCAGGGTAAAATCGACACAATTTCTGGAACACAGGGCACTCGGGGTCTTTCAGGGCAGGAAAAATAACATAACGCTCTTCGTTCGGTGACAACATATGATAAAATTGAATGATATGGGTTTCGACCAACGGTTTCAATCACATGCCAGTGAGCTGCGCCTAGAGGGCCGTAACATTGCGCGTATATCGGCAGTTGACCGCGGCTCATACCTCATCAGAAATCTAAGCAAGGACATCCCGGCTGAACTCGCTGGCAAGTTCTCTTTCCAGGTAGAATCTTCGATTGACCTGCCGTGTGTCGGCGATTGGGTAACAGTGCAATATTACAATAATGACACGGTAGCAATTATTCATGAGGTGTTTCCGAGAAAGACCTTTCTCCGCCGCAAATCCGCCGGTGAAAAGGTGGATTTTCAGATGATTTCCGCCAACATTGACGTCGCGTTCATCGTTCAGTCGTGCCACTTTGACTTCAACATGCGGAGAATGGATCGGTACCTGGTGATGGCAGCAGATGGGGGTGTTGAACCGATTGTGGTTCTCACCAAGACGGACTTGATCGGCCCCGAAGAACTGAAAGAGAAGCTTGCTGCCATCAAGTCAAGCACCATGACAGGCAGAATCCTTGCCCTCAGCAATATCACGGGCACCGGATTTGCCGAATTCCAACAGGTGCTGGTTTCGGGAAAAACATATTGCCTCCTGGGTTCATCGGGGGTTGGCAAAACAACGCTCCTCAACCGCCTGATTGGTCAAGAGGCTTTTGACACAAGGGCCGTTAGTGGAACAGGAGAAGGTATACATACAACGACCCGCCGCCAGCTTATTGTTCTTAATCAAGGTTCCATGGTGATTGATACGCCTGGAATGCGAGAACTTGGCCTGCTCGGTGTAAGCGAAGGGGTCAATCAGGGCTTTGAAGACATCGTTCAGCTTTCTCTGAATTGTCGCTATCCGAATTGTGGCCACAGCCAGGAACCCGGCTGTGCAGTCCAAGCCGCAGTAACAAGCGGTGCTTTGACGAAATATCGCTATTCAAGCTACATGAAGCTCAAGGATGAGTCGAATTACCATGAGCTGTCGTACCTGGACAAACGGAAAAAGGATAAGGCATTCGGACGCTTCATCAAATCTGCAAAGAAGCAAATGAAGACCCGAAATGGGCAGCGAAAAAATCAATAAACCGGACTGAAAACAATCTGGTTCTCAAAAACACTGGCCCTCAGCCAGCCGATTATTTTACTGTTGAGTCTATAGAAAAACCTTCCTTTTGCTCATTTCTGGGGTTCTTACCACACAAAGTCAGACAGTTACAAGCCAGCCAATGAACAAAAAGAACTTTTCCTCCAGGCTCGTGAGCTCAATACCAGACAATGAAGATGAATAACGAAAAGAATTTCTAAGGTACTAACACCGGTGATGCCCCTTTTATTGACCCTGGGGGATGACTGGCAGGGCGGATCCTCTCCGCATTTTCAGGTATGAACAGAAAAAAAATTGGTGGCTCGCTACGTTATCTCTTTTTCTCCGCAACTGTCCGAAAATCCTTATCTTTAAAAATTAAGGGGACTCTTGGCATAGAGCCAGTTGTATTATTGATGATTGCAGGCAAGAACATGGGCCAAGGGAAGCGCGTGCCTGTTCCTGTCAGTCTTGTCAGTATCAGGTTGCCGGTTGCATCATAACTATAGTTTATTTCATTATCTTTTTCATAAGCTGCCTTGGTCAATCGGCCTGCTTTATCGTAACTGTAGTTGACCGTGTAGGCCGCATTCGTGGTGGTTGCGCCCAGGGAGAAAAGCGCGGAGACCGCAACCACAACAGATACCATCTTCCCTTTACCGACGAGACAACTTATTGCTCTAACAAAATATTCCATTGTTCTAATCCAGGGTAAATTCGGGAAAGGATATGTCCGGTGTACTCGTTTTCATATTGCCGTAATCCGTATCGTTGATGGGGGCATCAACCCACCATGACGCCCCACTGTATATAGTATTCCTTCCTAACCGGGTCGGATCGACAAGATCAGCTCCTGCGTTCCAGATACTATAGTCCGGATCATTATAATCTTGTGAGTTGTCAACGACTGAAAGTAAACGGGACGCCCCCATTACGACACCGACGCCACAGAGAGCAACCCCTCCCCACGTCGGCGCGGTAATCATCGCGCCTGTTTTAGCGGCAAAGAGCATTATGCCTATGGTCATGTTCCCGACGGCGGTGGTGTCGCCAAGCCAGTTCAGGCCCTCGGGATCAACCAGGTTTACCGGGTTGTTGCCAACATAGGTATACAGATTATGACCGCCGGTGAATCCGGAGGGATCTTTTTGCAGGAATCGTCTTGACGAGGCGTCGTAATGGCGATTGGTCATATAGTAGATGCCTTCCCCGTCATCCTCCACGCCGAGAGCGCCTATCCAGGTGAAGGGATTTTCGATGGTTCCCTGTCGGCCCAGATTGAAGCCAAAAGGTGAATAAATATATGCAGACACCACATCACCGGCCGAGTCGGTCAGGGCCACTGTGCTGCCGCGCTGATCATAGTGATAGAAATATGACTCACCGCCGCGCAGCATGACAAGAGGCCGGGGTCCGCTGTATATGTACAGTGCGGTGACAGTAGCCGAGGAGTCGGTTTCAAACAGCAATCTGTTGTGTTGGTCCTGATGACGATTGAGCCGCGTCGAATTGCGCTCAATTCTCACCCGTTGTCCGAGCAGATTATAGGAAAAGACGCTGTTGACCGAGGCAAGAGAGAGGTTACGGAGCCGGTTTCCGGCATCATAGGAAGCAGTCAGGTGCCTGGAATCATTCATGGCCGTAAGGTTGCCGTCCATATCGTAACTGACCGGTTTGCCGTCAAAGGTTACAAGCTGATTGGCAGCATTAAAGGTGCTGGGGATGTTGTAACCAGGAATAACGGGTGACAGGGGCAGGTCGACTGCTTCCTGGGTGACATTGCCGGCAGCATCTCTGACATAGGCCATGGCGGCAAAAGGGAGGCTGTCTTTTGCATGGCTGATGCTGAGCACCCTGCCATTTTTATCGTAGCTATAGCTGCTGACGGTGCCGTTGGAACGGCTGATAGATGTTACCCTGCCAGTAGGATCATAGTTTATGGATAATGATCCTCCGGACCAGGAAATATCCGATATGCGCTGGCGATCGCCATAGGTGTAGGAGACAGCAACGCCCCCCGGGTAATAAATGGTTTCCGGCAGGCCGTCCGGTAGGAGTGAAAATGAAACATCGTGGCCGTCCGGATAGGTGATACCGGTTATTCGATTGGCGGCATCATGACTGAAGCTTGTAGTCCCGGCCCAATCTGAAAAGCTTGCCATTCTTCCGGCTGAATCGTAGCTGAAGGTTCCGGCAAGGACGCCGTCATGTTTTATCTGGGACAACTGACCGTCACCAGTATAGTTTTGTTCCGTTTTGCTGCGAGAGGATGCTCTGGAAGCAATTCTTCCCGCCTTATCATAGGTATAGCTTATCCCATTATCAAGCGGATCTAAGGCCAAGAACAGGAACCGGTTACCATCGTAAATAAAGGTGGAAGTATTATTGCGTTCGTCGGTGAAGCTGGTCAGCATGCCACGCGAATCATATTCGAAGGACTGTTTGTGCATCAGGGGGTCAAAACCTGCAATCTGTCTGCCGTTACCATCATAGCTGTAAAGGCTGGTGTTACCGAGAGGATCCCGGTGCGAAGTCAGGTTGCCGTACCCGTCATATCCATAGGCGGTGTAATTCCCCAATCCGTCAAAAACTTTGGTGCTTGCCAGCAATTTGTTGTGTTGCTGATTAAACACCGTTCCGGATTCATTGGTCCGGGAAATCAGGGCCAAGGCGTCATAGGTATAGTTGACTAAGCTACTGTCAGCATAGGTGACTCGTGTTGTCCGGTCATTATTGTCATACCGGTAGGAAGTGGTGCGGTTCTGCGGATCGGTTATTGAGAGCAGGCGAAAACCATGCGCATCGTAGGTAAATGCGGTGGTGTTTAAGAGGGCATCTGTTCTGGTCTTCACGTTGCCATACCCATCATAGGTAAAAGCAGTGGTGTTGTCTCCGGAGTCGGTGGTGGTCAGAAGCTGGCCCTGGCTATCATAGGAGAGAATAGTATCCCGGCCCAGGGGTGAGGTGCGTCGTATAAGATTGTGTTTTGTATCATACAGATACGTCCAGGAATTGTCGTAGGCATCCGTACTGGTCAGCAGGTTGTCGTTGGCATCGTAGGTATAGGTCGTGATATGACCATGGGGGCGCTCAAGCCTTGTCAGGTTGCCTCTGGTGTCATATTCCATAGAGGTATGATATCCCCAGGGGTCGATGATTTCTGTGGGGCCGCTTGGTCCTTGAATCGTTGTCGTTATACTACCAAAGGGATCCGTCACGCTTGTCGTTGTTTTCGGGTCTTCTGTAGAGGTCTCGTAGGTAAAGGTATTTCCCGCGGCATCGCTGACGGTGGTGATTGGTTGGTTGTCGTCTTTGCTATAGGTAATAATATGGTCCTCGGCGTCGGTAATGGATGCAATCTTTTTGTCGCTGCCGGTGCCGCTGTAGGCGAAGAGAGTGGTTGTCCCGGCCACTGAGAGTGAGGTGATGAAATTATCGCTATCGTAGGTGTAGGTGGTTATAGTGCCGAGTAAATCGATGCTCCGAGTGAGGTTTCCCCTGATATCATAACTATAACTTGCTGTCCGTCCATCCGGGGTAGTCATCAATATACATCGGGGCGCGCCGCCGAAGGATGCATAGGAAAAGGAGGTGGCCCGTCCCGCTGCATCGGTGACGGTTTTGATGCTTGCATCGGCATTGCGTTCAATTGTCACCTCGTTTCCGTTGGCATCGATTATCCCGGTCAGATGCATCCTGTCCGAAAAGTCGCCGGGAGGAGGAAGTATATGGTCAAACCTGTAGCGGGCATGACTGCCTTTTGGTTCATAGTTCCAATATCCCTCCAATTCCTGAGTCAGACGGTCAAAATGGTCCCTTTCGGGATTGAAGGTGATAGGGAAAACAGGTGTTGTCCAAACCGGTGCGGAAAAGGTGAAAGGAACTCCCTTGCCTGAACCGCGACTGACCAGGGCGACATTTTTGTCCATAGGAGTGCCCGAAGAATTATCCCAATAGATTGTGTTGGTAAGGCTTTCATCATAGGAAAAAGACCAGCCGTTGCCAAAGATCCCGGGTAGAGATGGATCCGCATTGTAAGTATGAGAAAAAGACATGGCCGGTCCAAGGCCGTTATAGGCAAAGACGGTATCTTCAACGACGAGATTCAAGGTTGCTGTATTTACCCAGTACCTGGGTAAGCCGATGCCGGCTCAGAGGGCCGGCCCGCCTGCTTTTTTTTCCGGTCTTATTTTTCCTCCGCAGAATTTGAGATACGGGTTTTCTCCCGGCTCCCCTTTCAACCATGGAATATTCGGAATAGAGCCGGGATCAAAGCCCCAGAACCAGAAGTGGATATTGAAGGCCATATTCCTTTCATCGGAGTAGTAACGAATGACTATCTCATAAGCAGTATTGACGTCTTCCGGCCACATGGGGATAAAGATACTCTCGAACGAATGATTAAGAGTGCTGTCGGGATAACTGGTAACATAGCTTGAAACGGGACTTCGAAAATCGTATTCGTCATGGCTCGGGTAGGGTTTGACTGTCGTCGACATGCGATGAATCGTACCGGCAGCAGGGGTATACGCGGCTGTTACCCTATAAATGTCGCCATAGTAAGGAGCGTCTGCAGTGTAGGAACACTGCATTTCAGTCCATCCATCGACACTGGTTTGTTTCGAACAACCGGTAGGTGTGGCTGTGGGATTAAAGGTGTAGCTTCCTCCTCCCGCCAGGTGATCGAACACTTCAAAATTCCACTCAACACGTTCTCCTTCATAGGTGGTGACAACGGCCCACAGCGGTTTGGCAAACAGGAGCAGGAAGAAGAGAAAGAAAAGAACAACCGGGCTGGTAGAGATCTTTCCGGCAGATGAAGTGTTCATACATTCATGATGGTGAGGGAGGATAAGATGTTGCTTGTTTGAAGCGGGCTGAAAAAACCAGCTGTCCGCCCCAAGAGTGGAATATCATTACCTCCTATATCTGTTTCTACAGGGAAATTCAAGTCTATTCCGATACCATCAACTTTGCTTTATTCGAGTCGTTTGAGACTGTAATGAGAGTATCGTGACAAGACTTTTCAAGAACAGGACAACAACTTTCTAAAAAGAAGAAATTGGCCAATCAGGTAGACACAATAAAGAGTGGACTGCAGATGGGTCAGGCAACGGCTTGCCCCCTTTTTCCAGGAGTCTGTCGGATTTAGAGAATCGTAGCAAAAATTAGAGAAACCGAGACCAGATTTTCATGGATTTGAGGCGAATAGCAGGCCGATTTAACGAAAAGCCAGGGAAATATGAGCCGATTTGTCAAATTTGCAGCAGATTTATGTCTAAGTCCGACAGGCTCCCAGGTTCGACGAATTCAGCTCAAACAGCTCCCCAGGATTATGGTTTTTTGTATTTATAACCAACACTGTATACAGACTGAATAAGCTCAAGTTCAGGCGAGACGGCGGCAATTTTTTTTCGCAGTTTCTTGATATGACTGTCTATGGTCCGGTCACAGACGATACGATGGTCGGTGTAAATGCGATCCATTAATTGGTCCCGGCTAAAAATCTGTCCTGGCCTGCCAGCCAGAATGCTCAGCAGCTGAAACTCGACAGCAGTCAAATCAAGTACTTTCCCCTCCAGGGTTGCAAGGTGACACTTCTCATCGAGGACCAGCGCCTGATCCGTCTGGGTCTGCTGAAAGCCACGGCGTAAAACAGCCTTGACCCGTGCCACCACTTCCCGAGGGCTGAAAGGCTTGCAGATGTAATCGTCAGCACCCAGTTCCAAACCAAGCAGGCGGTCGATTTCTTCGACACGGGCGGTAACTATGATAATCGGGACATTGGAAAATGTGCGAATTTCTTTGCAAACCTCCAGCCCATCTTTATTAGGCAGCATCAGATCAAGAAGAATAAGATCCGGACTATTTTCTTGCACCCATGGGACAGCGAGCATCCCGTCCATGAGGCACTCGGTTGCGTATCCTGCCTGCTGCAGATAATCACGATGTAACTCTGCCAAACGCTGTTCGTCCTCGACTATCAATATCTTCTGTTTCATCTGGTCTTTTCTCAGGAACTTTTAATGAGAGGGAATTCAATTTTTATCAAGACTCCACCAAGCGGTGAACAGCCAGCCTCAATCCTGCCCTGATGGGCATCAACAATATTTTTACAAATCGCAAGGCCAAGCCCTGCTCCGCCGGTAGCACGATTACGGGATCCTTCACCCCGGTACAGGCGATCAAAGAGTTTTGGTAATTGTCCCGGAGAGACCCCCGGCGATGAATCTTGAAAGGAGATAGAAACCATGTCGCTGTCGAACGCTCCCTTTACCTCAATTTTCCCTGGCGAATCGGTATAGCGCAGGCTGTTTTCGAGTAAGTTGGTAAATAGCTGCTGGAGCCGATCGGGGTCAGCGAGAAGAGAGCAGGAATCGCCTTCATCCAGCTCTGTCAGCAACTTGAGTCCCTTTTGACTTACCCGCTGTTCAAACAGTTCAATTGTGCCTGCTAAAATTCCGACAGGGTTGACTGCCACCCTCTTATAATTCAATGCCCCGATATCGGACATAGAGAGTTCATAGAGATCATTGACTATTCGTTCCAGATGAATGATTTCTCCATGCAGGGCTGCGATGGTATCCGGTTCAGGTCGCCGTATTCCATCTTGTAACGCTTCGACCTCACCCCGTAATACAGCAAGAGGGGTACGCAGTTCATGGGAGATATCGGCTACCCAGAGTTGCCGGTTGTTTTCGTTTTTCTCAAGAGTCTCTGCCAAGATATTAAAATCATCAGAAAGACGGCCGAGTTCATCCCCTGTGGTAACCGGTATCCGTGTTTTGAAATGACCGGCAATCAGTTGACGGGTGCCTTCCGTCAGCGAATTGATGGGACGCAGCAGATGGATGGTCACAGGAAAAGTGAGCAACAGAGACAGACCCACCATCACAGTGGTTATCAGCACAAAGGACTCGGTTTGTTGTTCGACAAAAAGGAGGTCTCCAGAATGGGACAGCTCTTTAAACGGAATCAATCCCAGATATCCGATGACTTTACCTTCGAGAGTAATAGGCCGCAAGGTAAGGTTAGTGCCCATCCCTTCACCAGATGGGCCACCAATTATCCACTTCCGATCAGCATCAAAAAGGACGATTCTCGGCCCCAAATCTCTAGGGGCTCTGGGTGGCAAAATTCCCTGGGGTGGCAGAGAACGGTATTGGGGAAAAACCGCTTTCTCCTCATGGCCGTCCCGTTCTTCCACCGAAGGGAGCGGCGAAGTGTCTCTATGTATTTTCTGCCAAAGGGGATGATTTTTGGCAATAAAATTCCAGCTGCCATTATTGGCATAATAACCGGATAACTGTACAGCCTGTCTATCCAATTGTTCCAGTTCCTGACTCTTAACGTAATTTAAAAAACCACGATCAAAACTCCATTGCAGAAAGAAAAAAAGGCCTGCAGCGACGATGGCACTTGTCAGCAGGAGCGTGGCAAAGAGTTTGTCTCTGATTCTGATTTTCACAGAAATTCCTTCCGTTCGTTAAGTGAATCCCTTCCTCGAGATGAAGGGGAGAGGGGGCTGCGGTATCGCCTTAAAGCTGGCCGTGACTCCCGTCGCCGCAATGCAACGAGAGAGTCACTCGATTACTTTTGTCATTTCCTGAGTGAAAGCAATGTACCTGGAAACAACATACAGAGCAAATGTGAAAGAAATATGAATAGGCATTAAAAAAACTAGAGGGCTTCCACAATTCTTCCACATTTTGCATCTATTCTGGCGAAAGACGGGAACAAGCCAGTCAAGGAAAGACACGAAAAAAACAATCAATAATTTCCATACAGCAAAGAGAAAGCATGAGTGGAACTACTGTTCTTATTATTGGCGGAGAAGAAAAGTTCTACCTTGATTTGGAACAACTTTTACGTATGGATGACAGGCTTGTTACCCGGACTGGACATCTTCAGGAGGTAAAGAATTATGTTGCACTCTCTCAGCCACACATGGTCGTACTCGACTGCCCTGGCGAAGGCGTCACCGGCCTCACCATCTGTCAGGAAATACGTACCGTTTATTCAGGACTCCTGGTACTGGTCTCCGAACGAGAAGACAATAACTTCCACAAACTTGCTCTTGATCTCGGCGCTGATTCCTCGCTGGCCTATGATGCTGGAGCACCATTAATTGCCGCAAATATCAAGGCCTTGCTACGACGATTTGTCCCTTTAAAACCGCAACTGCAGTTGAGCTTTGGCGGCCTGACTGTTGATGCCCAAAGGCGTGATGTCTTTATAGACGGGGAGGCCCTGCAACTTTCTACAATCGAGTTCCAATTGTTCTGGTCCCTTGCCCAAAAAGCCGGATGCGTTGTCTCCCGCCAAGACATTCACAAAGATATTTACAACACAACCTACAATGGATATGACCGCAGCATTGATATGTATATTTCACGTATTCGGCAGAAAATAGCCAATTATTCAAAATCAGTAAACTGTCTCAAGACAGTCAGGGGTGTCGGTTACCAATTTGTTGATGATATATGTAGCTGAAGGCTGCAGATAAAAAATTGATACAAACTGTTACAAGCACGAGACATTAAAGCTATAAAACCACCCATTACAACAGCCGATATATACCATGGGATGGCCATCTTTTTTCTAAGGCCAAGGAACGGCTCCCCCTGATGAACCAGAGGGAAACCGGAGGGAAAACCTCAAGGCAGACTATTTTCTTACAAAGAAGAAAATGGTCTGAAAGAGACAGAACTAAAAGGAGATTTAAAATGTTAAGTAGCGTAAGCAACTCCAGCAGTGCCATGTCGATGATGAGCACCAATGCTCTGCAGCGCCACCCCCCTTCCCAAGGCCAAGATGCATTTAAACTGTCTGATACAGATGGCGATGGCCTGGTGTCCAAGAGTGAGCTTGAGACTCTTGCTTCGGGGATTGAAGAAGTTACCGGCAGCTCGATCAATGTTGATGATGCCATCAGCAGCTTTGATGCCAATCAGGATGGCGGCCTGAGCGGAGAAGAATTATTAGAAATGTTGACTAGTATGGGCTTTTCTCCACCTGAGATGACTGCCAGTGAAGATGGCGAATCATCTGCAATGGCCCCCCCGCCGCCACCACCACCACCGTCATCAAAACAGGCAAGTTCTGCCTATTCCGAAAACACCGGAGATGACATGCTGGCCCAATTAATTGAGTTATTGGAGAGCCAGGAAAATAGCGACACAAACACATACAGCCCGATCAACGTAACATCATAAGTCGAGACAGCTGGCTTCCCATATGAAGTTGAATAAATAATATTGAGTTGGCTCTAGTATCCGGATGGTCCATCCCACACTCCATCCTCTCCTTGTGCTTACCTTGTTTTTGACCCCGCCAAGGGGCCTGAAATGAGTAAGAAAGCATTTCGTGAAGAGACCTATCCCGATTATCGGGGTTAGAATCGCTTCCAGATGCCCCGACGCCTCTTGCTCTCCCTCACTTTCCCGGATATATATACGCCTTTGTGCCTGTTGAGCAGCACTCCATCTTCGTCCAGTTACGTCTTCTCGAATAGCACGAGTCGGCTTCGAAGTCCTGACTGCACGAAGAGAACGCACTGCCAAATAGTTACAGAGCATTTGTTTGCCTATTGTTGGCATTACCTGAATAGGTATACGTCCTTTACATTTAAAGAAAACCACTCAACAAGAGAACTTCTCAATGTATCATTCAGCATTTCAGCTCAACCAGGATTTTCTTAGCAGCCTCTGCGAAAGAATACATGCCCTGAAAGACCAATATAGAGACGATAAACCTTTCGCGAGTCTGTTTGGTAATAAGACATTTTTCTCGAATGACATACTGGCCAATATTATCGATACCGCCTACTGGGCAAGCCAGATAATAGAAGAAGGCAATCAAATGAAAATGTCTATTGTCTATAGAGAGCGTGAACCTTCAGCAAATATCTTCCACTTCGACAGTTCACTCCCTTTGACCTCCCACAATCTGGTAAAACTGGGATCCGCACTGGAGAGTTCCTTCTCAGATATCTGCATTGGTCCCGGCAAGGATGGGCAACCCCAGATATGGGGTTTACGCTTGAGGTCTCCCAGTCATCTGACCACGGACCTCTGGCTTCAAGTGCTTGGCCCTGGCAACATCCTGATCATCTGTAACGGCAGAGGCATCGCTGCATTGATTGGCAACCAGGCAGTGTTTATTGATCCAAGCAGCTTTTTTGGAGCAATCATAGCTAAGGTTTTCTCAAACGGAAAATCTATCGAGTTAACTGCATTAAATTTCTACAGATTTAATACACTACTCTATATTGCTCAGGCAATGCGAGCCCACCAACGTGGCGGCACCCTTCTCGTTGTTCCCGAAGACAATGCATGGAAAAAATCAATTGGACATCCGGTTCTTTACACGGGAGGGAGCAACTTTCTAGAACCGAAATTCACCTCAGAGCCCTCTTCATCGACCCTTTCCGTAAGGGACCTCTTCAATCTTTACCAGAAAGCGACAGCAACTCAGGACGAGAACTTTATAAATACACGTTCACAGATAATCGACCAGTGCAATCGTATAGGACGTCTTACAGCCATTGACGGGGCACTGGTGATGACCTTTGACCGCTATATTCACTGTTTCGGTGCCAAAATTCAGGCCGTCGACGCACTGGCCGGCTCCGACGCAGTGCGTGTCATCCGGCCCGTTGAAGGAGACCAAGGAACAAAAACATCTTTTATGGATCTTGGCGGGACACGTCATTGTTCAGCAGCTCAATTTGCCTTTGACCAGCCTGATTCAATCTCCATTGTTGCCTCTCAGGGCGGCAATGTGTCCTTTTTTACCAGGGAAAAATCGACCGGAGAATTACTGGTCATCCAGAAAGCAGAACTGGCTCTGATGTATGAAGGTATCAGCGGAGTGCTTTGGAATTTGTTCAAATTCACAGAGAAAGAATAGGCCTGCATGGATCCCTTGCATCAAAAAGGATGATGAGAAGACTGTGCATAAATATTTTGCAGTCACTTTTAAGGTGACTCTATCCTCGTTGTAACTGTTCAGGCGCCTCCCTTGCAATTGATGCACTTTTTTTTGTTGTCAACAATGCGTTTCCCCTTACCTCCCTTCCTCCCCGCTCACTGGTCCCAAGAGGCCTGGTATTCCCAGGACAGATAAGCCCCAGCGACATGACCGCCACCTACTGGGGTTTATCGATCGACTTTTATTTCAATCCTTAAGAACAACTTCCATATTTCTTCCATATTTGCTCCCTATTGGCTCCTCAATTTAATGCTATTTATACCTTGAATCGTGTAGCGAGGACCGATGGCTGAGCCTGGCTTCTTTACCTTACTACTCTTAACCGATCACTTAACCACATTGGAGATGACACATGAATAACGATTACTTGCTAAAAACAGCTTTACTGGTGGCAATACTTATCCTGCTGCCGATCACCGCTTGTACTGCGAGCAATGGTCCCGATACTAACCGGCGCCAGGGTCCGCCGCCCGAGGCGGTTTCGGCATGTGAAGGCAAGCAGGCAGGCGACAGTGTTGAATTCGCAGGGCGTGGAGGTGAAACACTCGAAGCGACCTGCAAGGAAATCAACGGTCAGCTGGCTGCTGTCCCTGCCGGAGGACCTCCTGAAGGTAATCGCAACTAGTACCTGGTCCGAGAATAGGCCCTTTTCCCAAAATCAAACCGTTCCTGAAAAAGAGGCGCAGTCATCCAGCTGATAGTGCGAGTATTATTTTTTTGAAATAATGAAGCGTTTGGCGAAAAGGGCATTCTCGGACAGGCTCCCAGAAATCAATACTAACTGAGAAACCGTATGACAATAAAATCCATAAGGGGCTGCATCGGCTGCGGGACATGTGTAACAAGCTGCCCTACTGATGTTTTGCGCCTGGATCCCAAGACCAAAAAGGCGATTATCAAATACCCGGCAGATTGTCAGATATGTCATTTATGTCGAATGTATTGTCCTGTTGATGCGATCACAATCACACCGGAGAAATCTATACCGGTAATAGTGTCCTGGGGATAATAATGAATAGCCAAAGGAACAAACTCGATCTCTTGCCGACAATCATGTTTTTTATAGGTCTGCCGATACTCTTCTATGCAACGGGTGATTTTCCCAGACGCACCTTCTTAAAGGAATCAATTTCACTCCTCAATATCATTGGTTTGTGCCTGATATTGGCTCAGTTTTTTCTGACTCGCAACGGCAATTCCCTCCTGCTCAGGTATAACATGGCCAAGGTCATCACAATTCACAAGATTTTTGGCTATGTATTCGTATCTATCTTTCTGGTTCACCCGTTTTTGATTGTCCTTCCACGATACTTTGAAGCAGGCGTCGAGCCCGTAGATTGTCTCCTTACAATCTTGAGTACATACCATAATCCAGGAGTGTTAAGCGGTATTATTGCCTGGTGTCTGATGTTCATTCTCTTCGGCACAGCGCTTTTCCGCAAAAAAATGCCACTTCCATACCAAACGTGGACGGCAGTTCACAAATGGCTGTCCCTTGCTTTCATTCTTTTCGCTTGCTGGCATGCCATAGACCTTGGACGTCATACGAATCTGGTCTTGTCCTCTTATATCGTTATCTTGACTCTCTGCGGCGCCCTCCTCCTCTTAAAAGATTTTATATTCAAAAGAGTTTTGAAATCAGGTGAATCGACATGACATCTTTATCACAAAGCCAGAATCTTCTTTCCCGTCGCGATGTTATGGCATTGGCCGGTGGTGCTGCCGAAGAGCTTAGAGATCACCATATGCCGATGCTGAGAGCTGCGAATCTCCATGAACTCAGACTGGCCCATGAGACTGCCAATATGATCATCAGTGCTGAAATGAAACTCAAAGCCCCGGTCATCCGTAAAGAGAGTCGTTGCAGCCATTATCGACTGGATTATCCGGAAATAGATAATACAAACTGGCGGGCCTGGATAAATATATACAGAGGCGCTGACGGCTGCATGCAGTTTGAGAAACAGTCTTTTACCACTTGGCCGGCAGCCTTCGCCATTTCTGAATGACCGCCAACTGACTGATCTCCTGAAACGCATTCCAGGGGGAAAACTCAAGGCATTGATAGACTGTATTAAAACATTTGCTGTTGATTCCGGTCAAATAACATTCCTGCTCATACAGATGTCTTTGGCCAAGAATCCGTTCGCAAACAGACTTCATAGGGTCGCCTTCTTCCTGATAGTTTCTCGATCGGACCTGGGCGGGAGCAAACCTGACATTCGCGCCCCCTCAACCGAAAGACAGTTGGCTATAATCAGATGTTCGATGCGGCAAGATTAACGTGAAAATACAACAGGTGAACTGGTGCATTTTTGTTATTGGTAAAAGTTTGACTCTTTCAGAATACCTACAAGTCAGGCTCTCCCGACTTCCCCCACGGTTACCCGCAAAGCATAAAGATACACCGAAGTGCCGGAATACTGCCCAACAACGCCAAGCAGTCCGGATGACGAAGAAGTGGTGCTATGAGAAAAAAACACAGAACGCTGAAAATGACTGTATCCCAGGCGATCTGGTTTCTGCCGCTAATTTCACTGGCAAAAACAATATATTTAGCAGCGATAACCGAAGAAAACATCAGCGGATCGGTTGTCCTTCACCTCACCTTTATTTTCGGTTGGAAAGTATATGAAAAATCGTACTGAACGCACATTGACAGTCTTACTGCTGCTTCTTTTATTCACTGCCGGTTCCGGAATTGCAAAAGAGCTCCAGGAATTTGACCTGAAGAGAAACCAACTTATTGGCTATATGTTGAGCAAAGAGCTCCCTGCCGTCCATTTCAGCCATAAAAAGATGAATGAATCCATTTCCCTGGAGATCTTCAGCCTCTACCTGAAGCAACTGGACTACGAGAAAAGATTTCTGCTGAGCAGTGATATAACGATGCTGCAATCTTTTGCCCCCCATATAGCGGACAATCTGGAACATGGAACCAATGTTCTGCCAAAAAGCGGATACCTGATCATGAAAGAGCGCATCGGTCAGGTGGAAAAAATGGTGGATCGGATACTGTCCGCCGGTTTTGAGGTGACGAGTGATGAAGTCTATGAAACCGATCCAAAAAAAATTGCCTATGTCGATGATCTGAAAGGATTAGAGGATAGATGGCGCAAAACCATAAAAGCGCAGGTGCTCTCCAGGTGTGAGTGGTCAAGATAACTGATTGAAAAAACCGGAAAAATGTGCAAGATATGTGAGGAAGGTGAAAGGAGCCCCCTCATGTATCTTGGCGGATTCGTGTTCGGGGGCTCCTGCCTTAAGCTAACTACAGGCAGGAGTTAT
>JAHIUA010000099.1 GCA_018817385.1 Pseudomonadota bacterium | reverse complement strand
GTTTTTTAATGGATATCGTCCCCAGTTTTATTTCAGAACGACTGATGTAACTGGTATCTTGACCCTTGCCGAAGGCGTGGAGATGGTAATGCCAGGAGACAACATGGCGGCTCAGGCTGAGCTGATTACTCCCATTGCCATGGATGTCGGACTTCGTTTCGCCATCCGTGAGGGTGGACGTACGGTAGGTGCTGGCGTTATCAGTGAAATTGTTGAGTAGGTAACAGATAGAGGCACCCCATGGCCTTGGCCATGGGGTTCATTTGCTTTTACAGTATTTTATGCCTTTGTAATTTTTGTTTACGTGGAATAGGACTTATCATGAGAGATATTGTGACTCTTGCGTGTGGTACATGCAAACGTCGTAACTATACGACAACGAAGAACAAAAAAACTATTCCAGGAAAACTGGAGTTGAAAAAATATTGTGCGTTCTGTCGGACGCATACGCCGCATAAAGAGACAAAATAACGTCCGCAGGCCAGTAGCTCTAATTGGTAGAGCGCCGGACTCCAAATCCGGATGTTGGGGGTTCGAGTCCCTCCTGGCCTGCCATTTTGTTTTTAAGCAGCTGTGAAATTATTGGCGATAATCTGCCTCGTTGCGTAGAACCTGTTGTCGAAGGAATTGTTCAGAAATCATGGGAAAGAAGACAAAAATCAGCAAAAAAATTCAGGTAGAGGTTGAAGAAAAAAACAATTTTTCACCTGCCCAGATTAAGAAGTTTTTTGATGAAGTTAAAGTCGAATTCACCAAGATTGTTTGGCCTGACAAGAAGGTGACCTTTAGCTTGACCGGCATAGTAATCGTTTTTTCGATTCTTGCATCTGCGTATCTTGGTTCTGTTGATCTGTTGTTGGGAAAACTCCTGGACTCTTTTCTTCGCTGAGAAGTGCAATCGTTTACCTTCCTGATTCGTTACTATTTTCGCCTGGCGCAGATTGTTTCAGGCAATACTAATTAGTGGTTACAAACTCATGGAAAGACATTGGTATATATTGCAGGTTCACTCCGGATTTGAAGATAAGGTAAAACTTACTCTTGAGGAACGCATCAAGAATGAGGGCCTGGAGGAATCATTTGGAGAAATTCTGGTTCCCACTGAGCAGGTGGTTGAGATGATCAAGGGGGCTCGAAAGACCTCCTCAAGGAAATTTTTTCCCGGGTATATGCTTATATCCATGGATCTTAATGACACGACCTGGCATGTGCTGCATGAAAATATGCCTCGTGTCGTCGGTTTTGTTGGTGATGATCAACACCCAACACCGCTTCCAGACGAAGATGCAGCAAAGATAATCAGTCGTATTCAAGATGGTGCTGAAGCACCTCGACCGAAAGTTATTTTTGAAGTTGGGGAGGCGGTACGCGTGGTAGACGGTCCCTTCGCTAATTTTCAAGGTGTTGTTGATGAAGTGTTCCCTGAGAAGGGAAGAGTTAAAGTCATGGTTTCTATTTTTGGCAGGGAAACCCCTGTTGAATTGGAATATATACAGGTTTCCAATACCTAACGCTGTCCGCTGAGGATAAGGTGAGGGTAAAACCTTTTTTTATATTTTCAAGATGGGCGGTTCAAGCACGAATCGACCACGTTATTAAGAAATAATCTACTGTGTAGCAGGAGTTAGAAATGGCCAAAAAAATTACGGCATACATCAAACTTCAGATTCCGGCTGGAAAAGCCAATCCTTCACCCCCTGTTGGACCCGCCTTGGGTCAACATGGTGTGAATATCATGGAATTCTGTAAAGCGTTTAATGCTAAAACACAGACGATGGGTGATACCATCATCCCAGTTGTCATTACTGTCTATCAGGACAGGTCGTTCAGTTACATTACCAAAACTCCGCCGGCATCGATATTGTTGATGAAAGCCGCAGGGTTACAGAAAGGATCATCCAATCCAAAATCTGAGCGTGTGGCTGAAATCAGTATGGATAAGATACGCGAGATCGCCGAGACAAAAATGCCTGATCTCAATGCATATGATATCGACAAGGCGAGTAAAATTGTCATGGGGACTGCCCGTAGCATGGGCATAACCGTTATATCGTGATACCATTTAATCTAAACAAACTGCTGTAACCGTTCTCTGCTGGAAGCGGTTCATGAGTAGGAGGCTGATATGCCGAAACATGGAAAAAAATATAGAAACAAGGTCGAACTGTTTGACAGATCTGCGTTGTACAGTGTCGAAGATGGCATTAAAATGGTCATTGCCAACAGTTATGCCAAATTTGATGAGACTGTCGATATCGCTTTAAAACTCGGTGTTGATCCGAGACATGCTGATCAGATGGTCCGTTCTTCAGTTGTTCTGCCACATGGAACAGGTAAAGTTACTCGAGTTCTGGTCTTTGCCAAAGGCGATAAAGAGGCTGAAGCTAGAGAGGCGGGTGCTGATTATGTTGGTGGAGATGACCTTGTAGAAAAAATCAAGGGTGGATGGCTTGAATTTGATAAAACCGTCGCCACTCCAGATATGATGGGGACGGTAGGTAAAATCGGTCGCGTTCTTGGTCCGAGAAACTTAATGCCTAATGCCAAGCTTGGAACTGTCACCTTCGATCTTGCCAATGTGATCAAAGATATTAAAGGTGGTAAAGTCGATTTTCGGGTTGATAAAGCAGGTATTATCCATGCCGGGATTGGCAAGATTTCTTTTGGCGATACAAATTTAATAGAAAATCTCAGCGCCTTTGTTGAGAAAATCATTCAACTCAAACCCTCTACCAGCAAGGGCGTGTATTTGCGTTCTGTTACCATAACTTCCACCATGGGTCCAGGGGTTAAGCTTGATCCCATTGCTCTGCGGGCAAAGGCTAATTAAGCAGAGTAATTTTTTATAATTATATAACGTGTAACACAAGGTCGAAGACAGCAGGTACCTCATTTGAGGTTTAATCACAGTACGTGACCCGCCGAGACGGAGCCGATCTTTTTTTTATCAGGGAAAACAAAGAGTATCTTTTTCTCCCTGATCTCTTTTGATGGACTCTATAATCGTATCTGCTGTTTTAGGCAAAAGAGTAATCTTAAACCGATAAAGGAGGAGTACTTTGAACCGTGATGACAAATCAGCAATAGTCTCCCAGCTGAATGACTCATTCAGTCGAGCCAAATTTACTGTGGTTACAGACTATTGTGGTTTAACGGTTTCTGAGTTGCAGGAGCTGCGCGTTCAATTGCGTGCTTGTGACTCTGAGATTCGTATTGCAAAGAATACTCTTCTGAAAAGGGCAGTTACGGATACAGCCAATGACGTTCTTACTGAGGATTTCATCGGTACTACAGCTATAGTAATGGGCTATAATGATCCGGTTGCACCGGCAAAGGCACTGACCAAATTTGCCGCAGAGCATGCAAAGTTACAGATTCGTGCTGCCGCCCTTGATGGAGAGAAAATTTCATCGGATAAACTGCTTGCCCTGTCCAAGCTTCCAAGCAAGGAAGCTCTTCTTGGCCAGTTTCTTTCTGTTCTCAATGGAGTACCTACAGGTCTTGTTCGGGTGCTTTCAGGAGTTCCACGCAAATTCCTTTATGGTTTGCAGGCGATAAAGGATCAGAAAGAACAAGCATGATGTTGAAATGGTGACGACCGGAGAGGGAACACCATCACTTTATAACGACTAAAAAACACGAGGTATTTATAATGGCTGTATCAAAAGAAGATGTAATCGAATTCATTTCTAACATGTCAGTTCTCGAGCTTTCTGAGCTTATTAAAGAATTTGAAGATAAGTTTGGTGTTTCAGCCGCAGCTCCCGCAGCTGTCGCTGTCGCTGGAGCCGCCGCTGATGCTGGTGTTGCTGCAGAGGCCCAAACCGAATTTGATGTTATTCTCACTGGCCCTGGTGATCAGAAAATTAAAGTGATCAAAGAAGTTCGTGCCATCACCTCTCTTGGTTTAAAAGAGGCAAAAGCACTTGTTGAAGGAACTCCTCAGGCCATCAAGGAAGGAATAACCAAAGAAGAGGCAGAAGAGATCAAGAAAAAGATTGAAGAAGTAGGTGGTACAGTAGAAATCAAGTAATTTAATTCTTCATCTGATTGTCTGCTTGCAGGCTGACAATCGTTTTTTCGCGATACGCTACGGGCAAAATGCCGCGTAGCGTATCGTGCTTTCAGCAAGCAGTAAAGTGTGAATTGGAAAAGGTCGGAATATCAGGCAGATGTTTGTTGCCGCTTTCTCATCTATCAGATTTGGTTTTAACAGACCTCCGAGTATCGCTATGAATGTAAATATGACCCAAAAACAGGTTACTCGACCAATGTGCTTCACAGTTTATCACTCTAGTCTCGGTACGCTTTCCCAGTGCCAGCATTATTATATCATCTGAATTTCCCTGGCTCAGCTACAGATGCAGCAGAGCCGTTTAATCCCTGTCCCCAGTCGTCCCCTGGCTGGTATGGGGTATACAATTATTTTTAACGCATCCCGAGGTTAATCATGGAAAGAGTCAGAAAGAATTTTGCCACAGCCGCCTCAATTCTGGAGCCGCCGCACCTGATCTCTATGCAGCGTATTTCCTATGAACAGTTTCTGCAGATTGATGTAGATCCGGATTCTCGCGAGGATTTCGGATTACAGGGTATTTTTAAGAATGTCTTTCCTATCAATGATTTTAACGGCCTCTGTTCCCTTGAGTTTGTTCGTTACACTTTCGGTGTACCGAAATATACCGTCGCTGAGTGTCAACAAAGGGGAATGACCTATGATATTCCAGTTAAAATTACTGTTCGACTCATCACCTTTGACGTTGATGAAGAAACTGGTGTGCAGACCATCAGAGATATAAAAGAACAGGAAGTCTTCCTCGGTTCTCTGCCGCTTATGACTGGAGACGGCGTTTTCGTAATTAATGGAACCGAACGTGCCATCGTCTCACAACTCCAGCGTTCGCCCGGGTTATTTTTTACCCATGATGCTGGTAAAAGTCATTCCAGTGGCAAACATCTCTATTCTGCACGTATTATTCCGGTACGTGGTTCCTGGATTGATCTTGAATTTGATATAAAAGATGTTCTGCATGTTCGTATCGATCGACGTCGTAAATTTCCGGTAACTACCCTCCTCAAAGCCCTTGGCTTTAACAGTGAAGAATTGCTCCGTCAATTTTACCTTACGACCACGGTAAAACGAGATAAGGATTCATATTTCAGTCAATTTACCCCTGAAACCGTCCAGGGACAACGCCTGGAATTTGATCTGGTCGATCCAGGAACGGGAGAAGTACTTGGGAAAGAGGGAAAAAAACTAAGCAGGGCCCTGTGTAAGCGAATCAAAACTGCTGGTATTGATTTTCTCCAGATCTCCACTGAGAATCTCCTTGGAAAATTCTTTGTGGCTGATTGCTTCCATCCCCAGACTGGCGAATTGTTGTCTGCCTGTAATAGCGAGGTCACCGAGGCTGTATTGGAATCGTTCCGGGAAGCCGGTATTCAGGAGTTCGAAATTCTCCATATCGATGGCATTACCTATAGTGATTCTTTTCGCAAGACCCTGGCCCTTGATAAGGTCAGCAATGGGGAAGAGGCCCTCCTCGAGATTTATCGTCGTTTGCGGCCTTCAAGCCCTCCAACGCTTGAGGTGGCGCAGACCTTTTTTGATAATCTCTTCTTTAACCCGGATCTGTATGATCTCTCTGAGGTTGGTCGCTATAAAATTAATGCCCGTTTAGGCCTTGAAACAGATATTACCCATCGGGCCCTGACCAAGGATGATATTGTCTTTTCCATTCGTTATCTTGTCCGTTTGAAGGATAGTCAGGGAGGGGTTGATGATATTGATCACTTGGGCAATCGTCGTGTACGGACAGTGGGAGAGCTGGTGGAAAACCAGTACCGAATGGGGCTCGTACGCATGGAACGGGCAATCAAAGAGCGAATGACTCTTCAGGAAGTTGAGACCATGATGCCCCATGATCTGGTTAATCCTAAACCTATTTCAGCTGCGATCAAGGAGTTTTTTGGTACCAGTCAGCTCTCTCAATTTATGGATCAAACCAATCCCTTGTCAGAAGTGACCCATAAACGGAGATTGAGTGCCCTCGGACCAGGAGGTTTGTCTCGGGAACGGGCCGGATTCGAGGTACGAGACGTTCACCCAACTCATTACGGTCGTATCTGCCCTGTCGAAACTCCTGAGGGACCCAACATCGGACTCATTGTCTCTCTTGCTACCTATGCCCGTATTAACCCTTATGGTTTCATTGAAACACCATATAGGAAGGTAGAAAATCGTATAGTTTTAGACGATGTAAAGTACTTGAGTGCATTGCAGGAACAAAAGCAGGTCATCGCCCCTGCAATTACGGATCTTGATGATAATAATCGCATCCTCCCAGAGATGTTGATTGCCCGAGATGAAGGCGAGGTTGTTACGACAGGGGCAGATAATATCAGTTATATGGACATTGCCCCTAATCAGCTTGTCAGTGTGGCCGCATCGCTTATTCCTTTCCTGGAAAATGATGATGCTAACCGGGCTCTCATGGGATCAAACATGCAGCGTCAGGCAGTGCCGCTGATGGTCAATGCCGCCCCTTTGGTTGGTACTGGCATGGAACGATATGTGGCCAGAGATTCAGGAGCATGTCTGCTGGCAGCAGATGACGGTGTGGTTGAAGAAGTTGATTCTAATCGTATTGTCGTCCGTTATGATAATCCAGGTGTGGATGGTTTTGATACCGGAGTCGGTGTTTATCGTCTTGGTAAGTATAAGAAATCGAATCAGAATACCTGTTTTACGCAAACCCCTCTCGTGCTGCCTGGTCTTCGCGTCAGCAAGGGAGCAGTACTTGCCGATGGACCTTCATGTGAGCAGGGCGAACTGGCACTGGGAAAAAATGTCACCATCGCTTTTATGCCTTGGCGTGGATTCAACTTTGAGGACTCGATTCTTATTAATGAGAAACTCTTGAAGGAAGATACCTTCACCTCGGTTCATATTGAGGTTTTTGAAACCATGGCCCGAGATACCAAACTGGGTAAAGAGGAGATTACTCGTGATATCCCCAACGTCAGTGAGGAAACTCTTCGTAATCTCGATGATTCTGGGATTGTCAGAATAGGTGCCGATGTCCATGCAGGAGATACACTGGTTGGCAAGGTCACTCCAAAGGGAGAGTCCATGCTTTCTCCAGAAGAAAAACTCCTGCGTGCTATCTTTGGTGAGAAGGCCCAGGATGTGAAAGATTCTTCTCTCAGAGTCCCGCCAGGAGTTGAGGGCGTGGTTATTGATGCCAAGGTTTTTTCCCGCAAAGGTGTGGACAAAGATGAGCGCTCGCTCATGATAGAGGATATAGAGATCGAGCGTCTGACCAAAGACAAGCTGGATGAACTTGCCAGTCTCAAAAGGGGTGTTTGCCGAGAGCTTGGTGAAATCATGGACGGCAGGACTGTCAAACAGGATATCTGTGACAAAAAGGGCAATGTCCTGATCAAACTCGGTAAAAACTTTAAAGGTGAATTGGCCGAGGAGATTGGTTTTTCCGGTCTTTTTAAGGTTGAATTTTCCGAAAAATCTAAATTTGAAGATGAGATCAAGGCCGTCTATGAACGCTATGAAAAACAGAGGACACTGATTTCAGAGCGTTATGACGGAATCATTGACCGCATGAAGAAGGGAGATGATCTTCCTCCAGGTGTGGTCAAGATGGTCAAGGTCTATGTGGCTACCAAAAGGAAGCTGTCCGTCGGGGATAAGATGGCTGGCCGTCATGGGAATAAAGGTGTTGTCTCCAGATTGCTGCCTGAAGAGGATATGCCCTTTTTCGCTGATGGTACGACTGTTGATGTTGTCCTCAATCCTTTGGGTGTGCCTTCTCGTATGAACGTAGGCCAGGTGCTGGAAGTACACCTTGGGTTTGCTGCCAAAAAACTTGGAAAACAGCTGAGTGATTTGGCAAAGACCAATGAGATAGATGCGATCAGGAAAAAGTTGCAGGCGATCTATTCAGCGGAAGAGTATGCGGCTATCACTGCTGGAGTGAGTGATGATGAGCTCTTTGATTGGTGCCGCAAACATTATCGTGGCATTCATATGGCAACTCCTGTCTTCGATGGGGCAGAAGAAGCCCAAATTCGTCAGCTTCTGGTAGAGGCAGGCGTCGACGAAGTAGGACAGAGCCAGCTCTATGATGGACTTACAGGTGAACCCTTTGCCAACAAAGTCACCGTAGGCGTCATGTATATGTTGAAGCTGCACCATCTGGTTGATAACAAGATCCATGCCCGCTCTACCGGTCCTTACTCCTTGGTTACCCAGCAGCCGCTGGGTGGTAAGGCTCAGTTCGGTGGACAGAGACTGGGTGAGATGGAGGTGTGGGCAATGGAGGCCTATGGCGCGGCCTATACCCTGAAAGAATTCTTGACAGCAAAATCTGATGATGTAGAAGGGCGTACCACTATGTATGAGCGCATTGTTAAAGGAAATAACTTCTTGACCACAGGACTTCCTGAATCGTTCCATGTATTGGTGAAGGAACTGCAAGGGCTCTGTCTGGATATGGAATTGCTTGAATAGTGTGACGGCTTTGGAAAAACTCATCTCCTTCTGGGTACGAACCAGGAAGGCCGCGGGGGGTATGTTGACTCTATGCCGGCTGCCCCTGACTTCACTGGCCCTGGATGTGAGTCTTTTCCCAAAACCATTGCCGATTCGACTCTGATTTTCAAACAGGCTACCGGGGATTTTCCCTGGTTCTGTTTTTATTAACCCTATACGCTGAGGGGGATGTACTTTCGTGGAAGAGCTATTCAATTTTTTTCAAAAACCGAAAGGTCCTGTCAAGTTCAGTAAAGTTCAGATTTCATTGGCTTCACCAGAAAAGATCATGGATTGGTCACATGGTGAGGTAAAAAAACCTGAAACTATCAATTACCGTACATTCAAACCTGAGAGAGATGGCCTGTTTTGCGCCAAAATCTTTGGTCCTGTAAAGGACTTCGAATGTAATTGCGGGAAATATAAGCGTATGAAACACCGCGGAGTGGTCTGTGAAAAATGCGGTGTCGAGGTCATTCAATCTAAGGTGAGGCGGGAACGTCTCGGCCACATCAAGCTCGCAGCCCCAGTGGCTCACATCTGGTTTCTCAAGAGTCTGCCCTCAAAGATAGGTGCTGTTCTTGATATGACTTTGAAACAGCTTGAGAAAATCCTTTATTTTGAACAGTATGCAGTAACCTATTCGGATGTTGAAGCTGTTCCTGTCGCCAGCCTCCTTACCGAGGAGCAGTATCGTCAGGCCAGAGAGGAATATCCTGGACAATTTGAGGTAGGAATCGGTGCTGAGGCTATCCATGAACTCCTTGCTACTCAGGATCTTATCGAGCTTTCCAAGACCCTGCGCGAGGAGATGGCAGCCACCAACTCCAAGACAAAACGGCAGAAGTATGGAAAACGCCTGCATGTAATTGAGGCCTTTCGTGACTCCGGTAATCGGCCTGAGTGGATGGTGCTTCAGGTCATTCCTGTACTTCCTCCCGATCTTCGTCCTCTGGTACCCCTCGAAGGTGGACGTTTTGCCACTTCTGATCTCAATGATCTCTATCGACGGGTTATTAATCGGAACAATCGCTTGAAACGTCTTTTGGAGCTTGATGCCCCAGACATTATCATCCGCAATGAAAAAAGAATGTTGCAAGAGGCGGTGGATGTCCTCTTTGACAATGGACGGCGGGGCCGGGTCATTACTGGTGCCAATAAAAGGCCGCTCAAATCTTTATCAGATATGCTCAAAGGCAAGCAGGGGCGTTTTCGTCAGAATCTTCTCGGAAAACGTGTCGATTATTCGGGTCGTTCCGTTATTGTTGTGGGACCCCATCTTCGCTTGCACCAATGCGGTATCCCGAAAAAGATGGCCCTGGAATTGTTTAAGCCCTTCATCTACAACAAACTGGAAAACAGGGGTTTTGTAACCACCATCAAAAGTGCCAGAAAGATGGTCGAAAAAGGGGCAAAAGAGGTGTGGGATGTGCTTGATGAGGTGGTTACCGAGCGTTCGGTCATCCTCAATCGCGCACCAACTCTCCATCGTCTCGGTATGCAGGCCTTTGAAGCCGTTCTTATCGAAGGCAAGGCTATCCAACTGCATCCGTTGGTTTGTGCTGCTTTTAATGCTGACTTTGATGGTGATCAGATGGCGGTGCATGTACCGCTGTCTGTGGAGGCTCAGGTAGAAGCCCGGGTCCTGATGATGTCCACCAATAATATCCTTTCACCAGCCAATGGAGAACCCATCATTATTCCTTCGCAGGATATTGTTCTCGGACTCTATTACATGAGTCGTGACCGTATTAATGCCAAGGGTGAAGGGAAAATATTTTCCAGTTCTGGTGAGGCCAGAATTGCCTTTGATTACGATGCCGTCGACCTCCAGGCCAAAATCAAGGTAAGAATGGATGGAAAAATAGTTGATACCACCATGGGGCGTGTCCTTCTGGGCGACCTTTTGCCACCAGCTGTTCCTTTTAGTGAAGTGAACAAGGTGATGAGTAAAAAAGCCCTGGCGGCACTTATCGATTATACCTACCGCCATGCTGGTACAAAGGATACGGTTATTCTTGCTGATCGTCTCAAAGACATCGGCTATGAATTTGCGACGCGAGCCGGTATTTCTATCTGCATCAATGATATGAAGATTCCTCTCAACAAAGAGGAGCTTGTTGAAAAAGCAGAGAAAGAAGTGGTCGATGTCAGCCAGCAATACTCTGATGGTCTGATTACATCTGGTGAGAAGTATAACAAGGTCGTTGATATCTGGTCAAAGGTCACAGAAGATGTAGCCAATGAGATGATGGATGATATCAAGGTCGATTATTTCCTGGATAAGGATAATAAAAGAGTTGAAGGACCTAGTTTTAATTCCATTTATGTTATGGCTGATTCTGGGGCCAGGGGATCACGGGATCAGATTCGTCAGCTCGCTGGTATGCGTGGTCTGATGGCAAAACCATCTGGTGCAATTATTGAAACACCCATCAAGGCAAATTTCCGGGAAGGGCTAGGAGTTCTGGAATATTTCATCTCCACCCATGGTGCTCGAAAAGGTCTTGCTGATACGGCTCTGAAAACCGCAAACTCCGGATACCTGACCAGGAGACTGGTGGATGTGGCCCAGGATTCCACTATTATCATGGCGGATTGTCAGACTCTCGATGGTATTGTGGCAGAACCTCTGATGGATGGTGGTGATGTTATCGTCCCTATTGGCGATCGTATTCTTGGTCGTGTGGCTCTTGGTGATGTGTATGATCCCGTTTCTCCAGAGAAGCTTATTCTTCGGGATGGTCAGGAAATCACAGAAAAATTAGTCAAAGTCATCGAAGATTCGGGCATTAATCGGGTCAAGATCCGCTCGGTTCTCACTTGTCGAGCCCGGCGAGGGGTCTGTGCCATGTGTTACGGACGTGATTTGGGGCGTGGGCATATGGTTAATCGTGGTGAGGCTGTCGGCATTATAGCGGCCCAATCCATTGGTGAACCCGGAACCCAGTTGACCATGCGTACTTTCCATATTGGTGGTACCGCCAGTCGTTCGGTTGAACAGGCTGAGATTCAGACGCACCACGCCGGTACTGTAGGATTTTTGAACTTTCATTACGTAGAGAATGAAGAGGGCGTTAAGATCGTCATGAATCGTAATGCCAAGATAACAATAACAGATAACGTAGGGGTAACCTTTGAGCACAAAGTAAATTATGGTGCCTTTATCCTTGTCAAGGATGGTCAAAACGTGGAGGCAGGAACCATTCTCGCTGAATGGGACGCATACACCATGCCCATCGTCTCTGAGGTCGCTGGTAAGGTTAAATTCGGTGATATTATTGAAGGTGTCACCATGCAGGAGAAGGTGGATGCGATTACCGGTAAGTCCAGCAAGGTGATTATTCCTACTCCCTCAGGTCAGCAGCTTTCACCGCGTATCTCCATCAAAAATGAACGAGGCAAAACCTTAAAATTACCCACCACCGAATCTTTTGCCAGGTACAGCCTTTCGGTCAGTTCCATTATCTCAGTAGAAGAGGGAGATGATATCAAAGCCGGAGCAATTCTTGGCAGGATTCCACGAGAATCCACTAAGACAAAGGATATCACTGGTGGTTTGCCTCGAGTTGCTGAACTGTTCGAGGTACGCAAACCGAAGGAACCGGCTATTATTACTGAAATTGACGGTCGAGTCAGTTTTGGGAAGGAATTGAAGGGAAAACTACGTGTTATCATTACTCCAGAGTATGGTGAACCACAGGAATATCTCATTCCTAAGATCAAACATATTATCGTCCACGAAGGCGATTATGTTCAGGCTGGAGAGCCATTAATGGATGGGACTGTTGTCCCCAATGATATCCTCCGGGTTCTCGGAGTGAAAGAACTGGCCAAATTCCTGGTTAATGAGATCCAGGAGGTGTATCGCCTGCAGGGTGTTAAGATTAACGATAAACACATTGAAGTTATCGTTCGTCAGATGTTGCGCAGGGTACAGATTACTAATGCCGGTGATTCGACGTTTATGATCGGTGAACAGGTCGAGTGGTGGAAGTTTGAAGATGAGCGTAATCGTCTCTTTGCGGAAGGCTTGCAGCCTGCAATGGCTGAACCTCTGCTCCTTGGAGTAACCAAGGCATCACTGTCAACCGAGAGTTTTATTTCGGCCGCCTCCTTTCAGGAGACAACCAAGGTGTTGACCAATGCTGCTATGGCAGGAAAGGTTGATGAGCTAGTAGGATTAAAAGAAAATGTTATTATGGGCCGGCTTATTTCAGCTGGTACTGGCCTGGGAAGGTCGTTTTAAAGAGGATAGAGCAGATTGCAGCAGGTTCCACTGGGACCATTGCATGAACAAAATTGCAGCAAGGAAATCTTTTTCTCCTTGACAGGAGAAGGATGATAGAGTATTTATTGTCCCTTCGTGCTCGGTGAAGATGTTTGAGACCGGGCCAGATAGATTTAAAATTGCCATTTAAGATATATGTGAACAGGAGCAGTAAGGATAATGCCAACTATTAATCAGCTCGTTCGGCAGGGCAGAAAAAAACAGGTGAAGAAGACTACCACTCCGGCTTTGAAAGGGTGTCCTCAAAAACGTGGTGTCTGTGTCAGGGTTTATACAACCACCCCGAAGAAGCCTAACTCGGCTCTGAGGAAGGTTGCAAGGGTTCGCTTGACAAATGGAATAGAGGTAACTTCCTACATTCCCGGTATCGGCCATAATCTGCAAGAGCATTCGGTGGTGTTGATTCGTGGCGGCCGTGTTAAGGATCTTCCTGGTGTTCGTTACCATGTTGTTCGTGGTACTTTGGATACCCTTGGTGTGTCTGACAGGCGACAGGGCCGTTCGAAGTATGGCGCCAAGCGTCCGAAATAGTCTCCCCCCCCTAGAGTTGGTTAAGAGAGGAATATAATGCCACGTAGAAAGATTGTTGAAAAACGTCAGGTGACACCTGACCCACGATTTAATTCCGTTCTGGTTAGTAAGTTTACAAACGGAATTATGGAATGTGGTAAAAAAAGCATCGCTCAAAGAATATTTTATGATGCGATGGATATAGTAGCTGCCAAGATAACAGATGATGATCCTTTGACTGTCTTTGAAGAGGCCATGGATAAAGTTCGCCCAAAGGTTGAGGTTAAATCTCGACGTGTTGGTGGTGCTACCTATCAGGTACCCATGGAAGTTCGGCAGACGAGAAGGAACGCTCTGGCAATACGTTGGATCATTACCTTTGCCAAGTCTCGGTCTGGAAAGTCTATGTCTGAGAAACTTGCTGCAGAGTTTATGGATGCCTATAACAATAGAGGCGCTGCGGTCAAAAAACGTGACGATACCCATCGTATGGCCGAGGCGAATAAGGCTTTTGCTCACTATCGTTGGTGATTGTAGCGATAATAGGCGGTCAACTCCTTCTGTTTGTTGTTGCCCTGCATCAGCTGAGAATGGTCTTAATGTTGAGAGAAGCTGATGAGTGCTGGGAATGATCTTTCTACTGTGCGTAATATTGGCATTATGGCCCATATTGATGCCGGGAAGACAACAACAACTGAACGAATATTGTATTACACCGGTCGCTCGTACAAGATCGGTGAAGTTCATGACGGGAATGCTGTCATGGACTGGATGGAACAGGAGCAGGAGCGAGGGATAACAATAACCTCGGCGGCAACAACCTGCAACTGGAAGTCTCAAAAAATTAACATCATTGACACGCCTGGGCATGTCGACTTCACAGTAGAGGTCGAACGCAGTTTACGGGTACTCGATGGGGCAGTTGCTGTTTTCTGTGCCGTAGGCGGTGTTGAACCGCAGTCTGAGACGGTATGGAGGCAGGCAGATAGCTACGCCATTCCGCGGATTGCATTCATCAATAAGATGGATAGGGTCGGCGCCGATTTCTATCGGGCTGTGGCAATGATTGAAAAACGGTTAGGGGCAAACCCGGCCGTCATACAAATTCCTGTAGGTAGCGAAGCCGAGTTTGAGGGCGTTATCGACTTGATCGAAGGCAAGATGTATAGCTTTGATCAGCAGTCATTAGGACAGGAAGTCATAGAAAGCGAAATCCCGGAAGCATATCGGGACAGATTTACGGCCGCACATATGGTGCTCCTCGAGAAGTTGGCCGACTTCGATGAGGAGATCATGGATAAATTCCTTGAAGATACACCTGTATCTGCGACTGAAATATATAGCGCACTCAGGAAAGCGACTCTGGAGTTGAATTTAGTTCCGGTCCTTTGTGGGAGTGCTTTTAAGAACAAGGGGATACAGCCCTTGTTGGATGCTGTCATCCGTTATCTGCCGTCTCCGCTCGATGTCCCACCAGTGGTGGGAGAAGGCAAGGACGGGGCCAAAATCAGCAGAAAAGCCGATGAGAGAGAAAAATTCTCTGCTCTGATTTTCAAGTTGATGAGTGATAGCTTCGTTGAAAATCTTGCCTTTATCCGTGTCTATTCCGGAGTATTGAAGATTGGAGACAAGGTATTTAATCCTGGCAAAAAGAAAAAAGAAAAGATCAGTAAGATTCTTCATCTCCATGCGAATAAGAGGGAAGAGGTTGCTGAGCTAGGTGCTGGAGATATAGGTGCTGTTATAGGCCTTAAGTTTAGCACCACAGGAGATACCCTCTGCGGCAGCGGTGACTTTATTGTTCTGGAGAGTATGGATTTTCCGGAACCGGTAATAGGCGTGGCCATAGAGGCAAAGAGTAAGGCTGACGAAAAAAAGCTTGAAGAAACCCTGGCTAAGATCGCCTTGGAAGATCCCTCATTTCGTATCACCAAAAATGAGGATACCGGGCAGACAATCATATCAGGTATGGGTGAGCTTCATCTTGAAATCATTATCGACAGGCTTCTCAATGAGTTCAAGGCCAATGCCAATGTTGGAAAACCTCAGGTATCCTACAAAGAGACCATTGGTAAATCAACTGATGCCGAAGGGAAATTTGACCAGCAGACTGGGGCCAAGGGCCAGTATGGTCATGTCGTGCTGCGGGTCGAACCGCTTGAACGTGGAATGGGCGTTGTCTTTGAAAGTCATGTCAAAGACAATCAGATTCCAGCGATTTTTCTCGAAGGCATTGAAAGGGGGGTCAGGGACAGTCTGGATGCTGGCCCGTTACTCGGTTACCCCCTTACAGATATAAAGGTTTCTCTGATTGGTGGTTCATACAGTGAAGAGGAATCAACGGAAATGGCCTTTGGTGTTTCAGCGGCCATGGCAATCAGACGGGCAACCGCTGATGCTGAGCCCCTGCTGCTTGAGCCGATAATGCAGGTCGAAGTGGTTTGTCCCGATGAATACCTTGGAGATATGATGAACGATCTCAACTCCAAGCGAGCAAAGATTGTGGGAGTTGAATCCTCCAATGAGATGCAGGTAGTGAAGGCTCATGCTCCACTGGCCGCTATGTTTGGATATTCGACATCTCTCCGGTCTGCTACTCAGGGAAGAGCTAATTTCACTATGCAGTTTGAAAAGTATGATATTGTACCAACAATCAAGTCAAACGAAATTATAAAAAAGATAAGAGGAATATAGCTTATTCATTTCGAGGTCAAACTATGTCAAAAGCAAAATTTGAAAGAACTAAACCGCATGTCAATGTAGGTACCGTAGGTCATATTGATCATGGTAAGACTACTCTGACTGCTGCAATTACCGCTGTACTGGCAACCAAGGGTCAGGCTACATTTACTGATTTCAGTAATATTGACAAGGCCCCGGAAGAGAAAGAGCGTGGAATCACCATCGCCACCGCCCATGTAGAGTATGAGACTACAAAGCGCCATTATGCCCATGTGGATTGTCCCGGTCATGCCGACTATATCAAAAACATGATTACCGGTGCTGCCCAGATGGATGGAGCTATTCTGGTGGTAGGTGCTGATGATGGCCCCATGCCTCAGACTCGTGAGCATATCCTCCTGGCCCGCCAGGTTGGTGTTCCTGCCATGGTGGTCTTCCTGAATAAATGCGACATGGTCGATGATCCGGAACTGATTGAACTCGTTGAGATGGAACTTCGTGAGCTCCTCGACAAGTATGAGTATCCAGGAGACGATATTCCTATTATTCAAGGTTCTGCTCTGAGGGCGTTAGAGAATCCCACTGATGAGGCAGCAGCCAAGTGCATCTGGGACCTGATGGAAGCCATTGACTCTTATATCCCCGAGCCAAAACGTGATATCGATAAACCTTTCCTTATGCCCATTGAGGATGTCTTCTCCATCTCTGGTCGTGGTACTGTTGCCACCGGCCGTATAGAACGCGGCGTGGTTCACGTTGGTGATGAGGTTGAGATTGTTGGTATTCGCGACACCGTCAAGACCACTTGTACTGGTGTTGAGATGTTTCGTAAACTCCTTGATGAGGGTATGGCCGGTGATAATATTGGTGCCCTTCTCCGCGGAGTAAAGCGTGATGATATTGAACGTGGTCAGGTTCTGGCAAAGCCCGGCTCCATTAAGCCCCATACCAAATTTAAGGCTGAGTGCTATATCCTGGGCAAAGATGAGGGTGGTCGTCATACCCCGTTTTTTAATGGATATCGTCCCCAGTTTTATTTCAGAACGACTGATGTAACTGGTATCTTGACCCTTGCCGAAGGCGTGGAGATGGTAATGCCAGGAGATAACATGGCCGCTGAGGCTGAGCTGATTACTCCCATTGCCATGGATGTCGGACTTCGTTTCGCCATCCGTGAGGGCGGACGTACGGTAGGTGCTGGCGTTATCAGCGAGATTATTGAATAAGGAAGGAATATGATACCTACAGACAAAATTCGCATTCGCCTTAAGGCATATGATCACAAATTACTTGATCAATCTACTCACGAGATTGTAGAGACAGCACGTCGGACCGGAGCAGCTGTAGCCGGACCGATTCCGCTTCCTACATCAATCAACAAGTTTTGTGTGCTACGTTCGCCTCATGTTGATAAGAAATCTCGAGAACAGTTCGAAATGAGAACTCATCGTCGCTTGCTTGACATTCTTGAGCCAACTCAGCAGACTATCGATCTGTTGATGAAGCTGGAGTTATCAGCAGGTGTTGATGTAGAGATAAAATTGCCATAACTTTTGTTATTGCTAAACTATAAGATGTATAGGTAATCTTATGCCAAACACAATGGGTATATTAGGCAAGAAAGTTGGTATGACCCGCGTATATAATGAAATAGGTGCTGTTATTCCTGTCACCGTTATAGAGGCTGGACCCTGTAAGGTAATCCAGGTCAAATCGCAGGCTAAGGAAGGCTATAATGCGATTCAAGTCGGGTTCGGTGAGAAAAAAGCATCTCGGGTAAATAAACCCATTGCCGGTCATTGCAAAAAGGCCGATGTTGACGGGTTTTATCATATCAGGGAATTTAGAATTGAAAATCCTGAGAAGTTTCAGGCTGGTCAAGAAGTTACTCTTGAGCAGCTGTTCAAGACGGGTGATGTTATTGACGTCCAGGGTATTTCTAAAGGTAAGGGGTTCCAGGGTGTTGTCCGGCGGTACGGTTTTCGTGGCGGCTGTACGACCCATGGTTCAAACTTTCACAGAGCGCCTGGATCTATCGGATGCAGTGCCTGGCCTTCACGAGTAGTTCTAGGGAAAAAAATGCCTGGCCGTATGGGTAATGACACTGTTTTGAAGAAAAACGTACTGGTAATTGATGTTCGTGGTGATGAAAATCTTATCCTTGTAAAGGGATCTGTACCAGGGGCCAAACAGGGTCTTCTCAAGCTTTTCAGCAAGTAATTCAGCCAGAAGATTGATTGGCTTAAGGAGTAAACAATGTCAACTGCAGATATAGTTAACATCAGCAATGAAAAAGTCGGCGAGATAGAATTGAATGCCCAGGTATTTGATCTCGAAGTCAAGGAGCACCTCCTCCACGACTTCGTGCGAATGCAGCGCGCCGCAAAACGTGCAGGTAATGCCTGCACAAAAACAAGAGTTGAAGTGCGAGGTGGAGGGGCTAAGCCTTGGCGTCAAAAGGGTACTGGACGTGCTCGTGCCGGTACCAGGAACTCTCCTTTGTGGAGAGGTGGTGGTGTCAGTTTTGGACCCAAGCCTCGAGATTATAGTTTTAAACTGAATCGGAAGGTCAAAAAACAGGCTGTAGCTATGGCTATGAGTGCCAGGTTGAAAGAGGGTAATCTTGTAGTTCTTGACAGTTTTGTCATGGATGCCATTAAGACCAAAGACTTTGTCGGTATTATGAAAGGCTTTGAGTTTGATAACTGTTTGATTATCACTGATGGTCCTAATGAAATTGTAAGCAAATCAGCTCGCAATGTGAACGGCTTTAAGATTCTTTCCTCCGAAGGACTTAATGTTTATGATATTCTCCTGCACAAGAAACTGATGCTGGTACAACCGGTTATTAGCAGTCTTGAAGAGAGGTTGATGCCATGAAGAGCGAACATAAGATACTAAAAGCGCCCTGCCTTACTGAGAAAGCTAATATTCAACAAGAGGTTGATGGCAAGATAGTTTTCAAGGTACATCCCAAGGCGAATAAAATTGACATTAAGACGGCAGTAGAGCAGATGTTTGATGTGAAAGTTAAACATGTCCATACTGCCAACATGCATGGCAAACAGAAACGGGTGGGAAAATTCACCGGCTTTACCAATGATTGGAAAAAAGCATATGTGACCCTGTCTGAAGGCAAAGTCAATTTTACGGATGAACTGTAAAATTATAACCTGTTTGAGCGATTGCATAAAAGAGATCTAATCTAGCTATCATTCCAACATACCTTGATGGAGCGATTGAGTAATCATGACAATTAAGACATACAAACCAACATCAGCCGGTAAACGACACCATGTGTCGATACAGAGCTCGGAACTGTCTAAAAACGGTCCAGAGAAGAGTTTACTCTCAAGCCTGTCAAAGTCCGGTGGACGAAATAATTATGGAAGGATCACATCACGACATATCGGTGGTGGTCATAAACGGAAATATCGTATCATTGATTTCAAGCGCAACAAAACTGAAATCGGTGCCAAGGTCATTTCCATCGAATATGATCCCAACAGATCAGCAAATATTGCCCTGTTGACATATCTTGATGGCGCTAAGACCTATATTCTTGCCCCAGAAGGTATCTCTGTTGGTGACCAGGTTATTGCTGGCGACAATGTAGATATTCAACCGGGTAATTGCTTGCCAATGACCAATATTCCTCTTGGAACTATTATTCATAATATTGAGATGAAGATTGGCAAAGGTGCGCAACTTGTAAGAAGTGCAGGAACTTCGGCACAGCTTATGGCCAAAGAAGGCCAGTATGTTCTAGTTCGCCTGCCATCTGGTGAAGTACGCAAATTTCACAAACTCTGCCGGGCATGTGTTGGCCAGGTTGGTAATCGTGAATACGAAAGCCAGAAACTTGGGAAGGCAGGTCGGAAACGGTGGCTGGGCAAACGTCCCCACGTACGTGGTGTTGCAATGAATCCGGTCGACCATCCTATGGGTGGTGGTGAAGGAAAGAGTTCAGGTGGGCGTCATCCATGTACACCTTGGGGCTACCCAACGAAGGGATACAAGACCAGAACCAATAGCGAATCCGACAAGTATATTGTCAAGAAGCGTCGTTAATCAACAAGGAGCAAACAATGGCTCGTTCAGTCAAGAAAGGACCTTTCATCGACGATCATTTGATGAAAAAAGTCATCACTGCCAATGATAGTGGGTCTCGTAAGGTTATTAAAACATGGTCCAGACGATCGGATATTACACCGGATATGGTTGGTCTGACCTTTGCAGTGCATAACGGGAAAAAATTTATCCCGGTCTTCGTTTCTGAAAATATGGTTGGTCATAAACTTGGTGAGTTTTCTCCCACCAGGACTTTTTATGGTCATGCATCTGATAGAAAACGTTAATAGACCCTTCAAGGGTTTAGGTAAGAATTCGCAGGAGTATATAATATGGAAGCTCGCGCAGTAGGGAGACGTATTCGCATCTCTCCTCAGAAAGCAAGACTGGTTGCTGATGTTGTTAGGGGAATGGATGTGGATAAAGCAGTTACCACTCTCAAATTCATGCCCAAGAAAGGTGCTTTAATTTTGCGCAAAGTCATCGAGTCTGCAGTGGCTAATGCCACTCAAGACGACCAAATCGATGTTGACAATCTTTATATAAAAAAGATTTTTATAGACGGTGGTCCCTCTTTTAAGCGTATTCGCCCTCGGGCAATGGGACGTGCCACAGGTATTATTAAAAGGACAAGTCATATTACTGTTGTGCTTGATGAAGAATAAGTCTTTACTTTAGCAACAGTAAAGGGTATGACTCTCAATTTTTTAATTTCAATGAACTAAGCGTTTTGGTGGAGGATTATTTTGGGGCAGAAAGTTAACCCGTTAGGGATCAGACTTAATATTACTCGGACATGGGATTCAATCTGGTATGCCAATAAGAATTACTCAGATTTTCTCATTGAAGATCAGAAGATACGGAAATTTCTCAAAAAGCGTCTTCAGCATGCCAGTCTTTCCAAAATCATACTTGAGCGTACGGGGGAAAAGGTTCGTGTCAAGCTCTTTACCGCACGCCCTGGTATTGTGATTGGAAAAAAAGGGTCCGAAATCGAAGCCTTGAAAAAGGATTTAGAGAAACTTATTAATCGGAAAGCGGTTATTGATATTCAGGAAGTAAGACGTCCTGAAGCAGATGCCCAGTTAGTTGCAGAAAATATTGCCCAACAACTGGCGAGAAGGGTTGCGTTTAGGCGAGCAATGAAGAAAGCCGTCAATTCAGCTCTGCGCTTTGGGGTCCAGGGTATCAAAATCTCCTGTTCCGGTCGATTAGGTGGAGCAGAAATGTCTCGTTGTGAGTGGGTTCGTGAGGGACGTGTTCCTCTGCATACCCTTCGTGCTGATGTGGACTATGCATTGGCTGAGGCAAACACCACTTATGGTATCATTGGAATAAAAGTATGGATCTTTAAAGGTGAAGTACTGAGTAGTGACGACGTTATAGAAGTTCAATAACTCAGTCTAACCACTTTTAAATCCGTTAGATATTTTGGAGTTAAAGCATGTTAAGTCCTAAAAAGGTTAAACATAGAAAGGTATTCAAGGGAAAGGTTCGCGGAAAAGCGCACCGGGGCTCTACAATATCCTTTGGGGATTACGCGTTGAAAGCTGTGGAAAGCGGTAAGCTCACTGCCCAACAGATTGAGGCAGCTCGTATTGCAATCAACAGAAAAATCAAACGTGGTGGTCAGGTCTGGATACGTGTTTTTCCAGATAAACCCATGACTAAGAAACCTGCAGAAACTCGTATGGGTAAGGGTAAAGGTAGTCCGGAATTCTGGGTTGCCATCGCCAAGCCTGGCAGGATCATTTATGAACTCGCCGGTGTCGATGAAGTACTTGCCATTCGTGCGCTGACCCTTGCTGCAGCAAAACTACCTTTCAAAACAAAGGTAATTACCAAAAGGAAGACATTATGAAAATGACGGACCTGCGCTCAATGTCCCCTGAGGATCTGCAGAAAAAGGAGATCGAGTTTAAAAATGAGCTTGGAAAACTTTCTTTTCAACACAAGATCAGGCCTCTTGAGAATACGGCTCGTTTAAATGAGCTTCGGAAAGATATTGCTCGTATTCATACTCTGTTCAATGAGAACTGAGAATTAATACATACTCTATATTCAGTACAAAACCGTAGCCCGGTAATACTATAACTCAAATTGAGTCGATCATGAGTGAGACAAAAAAAACAAAGAAAACCAGGACAGGTGCTGTTGTTAGTAACAGAATGGAAAAAAGCATTGTTGTCCGTGTAGAACGAAAGGTTCGTCATAAGCTCTATGGGAAATATATTAAGCAAAGTGTGAAATATCTTGCAGACGATCCGGAAGACAGTTGCAATATTGGGGATATTGTCCAGATAGAAGAGTGCCGTCCGTTGAGTAAAAAGAAGCGGTGGCGTTTGCGCAATATTATCCGGCAGGCTGTTTGAGCCAATTGCCAGTCCTCATTTATTTAGAAAGCACAGTCGCTGTGTAATCTGGTGAAATTATGATACAAAGTGAAACAGTACTGAATGTCGCAGACAATTCAGGAGCAAAAAAGGTTCTCTGCATCAGGGTCCTGGGTGGAACCAGAAGAAGATATGCATCCATCGGTGATGTTATTGTTGTTGCCGTTAAGGAAGCAATTCCACACGCTAAGGTAAAAAAGGGTGATGTCTTAAAGGCAGTTATCGTTCGTACAGCAAAAGAAATTAAACGTATGGATGATACCTGGATTAAATTTGATGAGAATGCAGCGGTTATTCTTAACCCTAATGGTGAACCAGTAGGGACACGTATATTTGGACCGGTGGCAAGAGAACTGCGTAACCAGGGATTTATGAAAATCATCTCGCTGGCACCCGAAGTTTTATAAAACTTGTCAAACAATTCAGCCCATCACGGTTCGATTGATAAAAAGGTATTGAAAATGGCAAAGGGTAAAACATACCTGAAAAAAGATGATCAGGTAGAAGTGATAACTGGTAAGGATAAAGGAAGAGTTGGTAAAATTCTGAAGGTCTTCCCGTCCGACGATAAGGCATTGGTAGAACGTATTAATATGATCAAGCGTCATACCAAAGCAACTGAAATGAACCAGCAAGGACAGATAGTTAATCGTGAAGCACCTATTCATGTATCGAATCTGCAGTTAATATGTCCAGAGTGTACAAAAACTGGTCGTATTGGGAAAAAAAGCTTAGAAGATGGAACAAAAGTTCGCTTTTGTAAAAGCTGCGGCGAATCCATCGAAAGTAAATAATAGCGGTAAAAACGCAATTGCCGGGAGTATCAAATGGGCGCGCTGAAAGACCATTATATCAATGAATGTAAACCTGCTCTGCAAAAAGAGTTTGGTTATACAAATATTATGCAGACCCCCAAGATCGATAAGATTGTTTTGAACATGGGTCTGGGTGAGGCTGTACAGAATCCTAAGATAATCGATGGTGCTGTGGAAGAGCTCACTCGTATATCAGGACGTCGTGCTGTGGTAACAAGGGCTAAAAAGTCGATAGCCGGATTTAAGCTTCGTGAAGGGATGCCCATCGGATGCCGGGTTACGTTACGTGCAGATATCATGTACGATTTTTTAAGCAAACTGATGAATATCGCTCTTCCTCGGGTACGTGATTTTCGTGGGATCTCTCCAAAATCTTTCGATGGCCGTGGTAATTTTTCTCTTGGCATCAAGGAACAGATCATCTTCCCAGAGATTGAGTATGATAAGATTGATAAGATAAAAGGTTTAAATATTACCATTGTAACTACTGCCCGAACGGATCAGGAAGCACTTTCTCTCCTGAAACATCTGGGTATGCCTTTTAAAAGTTAATACGCAATCCGTATATAGAAATATTCTTTAAAGAGAACTGGAGGTCGGTTTGGCAAAAAAATCTCTCATTGCGAAAGCACAACGAAAGCCAAAATTTAAGGTTCGGCAATACAACAGGTGTCCACTCTGTGGTCGTCCGAGAGCATTTATCCGTAAGTTCGGCATTTGCCGTATATGCTTTCGTTCCTTGGCATCTCGTGGCGAAGTTACTGGTGTAACGAAATCCTCCTGGTAAGGTTGTAACCACCTGAACGAATACAATATTTAATAAGGAGTGTTCGCTATGTCTATGAGCGATCCCCTGGCAGACATGCTGACCAGGATCAGAAATGGAGTGATGGCAAAATTTGACTCTGTAGTTATGCCGAGATCAAATACAAAGATCAATATTGCCAAGGTCCTGAAAGAAGAAGGATATATACTTGGCTATCATGTCAGTGAAGAGGGACCCCAGGGAACCCTCAGTATTGATTTGAAGTATGGTTCCGACATGACACCCGTCATTACCGGAATCAAACGTGTTAGCAAGCCAGGTTTAAGAAAATACGCCAAGGTTGGTAATATTCCTAAGGTTCTTAATGGATTAGGTATTGCCATCCTTTCAAGCTCAAAAGGCATTATTACTGACAGTACCGCAAGGGCCAGTAATGTAGGCGGTGAGATTCTTTGCGAGGTCTGGTAAGACCAGCAAATAACGGAGGTAATCATGTCTCGTATTGGAAAACAGCCTATCCCTGTGCCATCAGGCGTTAAAGTGGATATTATTGGCCAGAAGATCTTGGTTTCCGGCAACAAAGGAAACCTGGAACGCTTAGTATTGCCTGAGATAAAAGTTTCAATGCAGGGTGAAGAAATCCTTGTTGAAAAAAGAGATAACAGTAAAAGGACCAATGCCTTTCGCGGCCTGACCAGAAGCTTGATTGATAACATGGTCGTGGGTGTTGATAAGGGCTTTAAAAAAATCCTCTTTATTGAAGGGGTAGGTTACAAGGCAAATATGTCAGGTAACACCCTGACTCTGAATGTTGGGTATTCCAACCCGGTAGAGTTTGCTCTTCCGGAAGGGATTACTATCGCTGTTGAGGGCAATAATAAAATCGTTGTCGAATCCATCGATAAAGAACTGCTTGGTCTTACTGCTGCCAAAATTCGTCAGATAAGGAAACCTGAACCTTACAAAGGAAAAGGTATCCGCTATGAAAATGAGCATATCGTACGTAAAGTTGGTAAAGCTGGTTCGAAATAATTAATGATCGTTTACTGCAGGTAATCGATCTAACGTAATGGTAAGGAAAAATGGCTAAGACAAATCCTAAGAATACAGCCAGGGCCAAACGGGTTCTTCGAATTCGTAAAAAGATTAACGGAACCAGTGAGCAGCCCCGTCTTAGAGTCTTTAAGAGTAACAAACATATTTACGCCCAGATCATAGATGATCAATCCGGAAAAACATTGGCTGCTATGTCCACTGTTGATAAGGGATTCACGGATCCTGAGGATAAGAGCAAGACTGGAGTCGCAAAACAGGTTGGTATCTTACTTGCCGAAAAGGCAAAAAGTGCCGGTGTCAGCAAGGTTGTTTTTGATCGTGGCGGATCCATATATCATGGCAGGGTAAAAGCACTTTCCGAAGGAGCACGGGAAGGCGGAATGCAATTTTAATGAAATTACGAGTAACGGGGGTGCCCCTTGGCAGATTTTAAACGTTCTAAGAACGAAAGTTCTGATGAACTTATCGAAAAAATTGTTTTCATCAATCGCGTCGCCAAAGTTGTAAAGGGCGGTCGTCGATTTAGCTTTAGTGCTATCGTCGTAGTTGGAGACGGGAAGGGCAAAGTTGGATATGGACTGGGTAAAGCCAATCTTGTTCCTGAGGCTATTCGCAAAGGTGTGGAAAAGGCCAGGAAGGATATGACTTCTGTTTCCCTCACTGATATATCCATACCTCACCAGATTACCGGTAGCTATGGTGCAGGCAAAGTTCTTCTTAAACCGGCTTCTGAAGGAACCGGTGTTATTGCGGGTGGACCTGTACGTGCGGTTCTTGAGGCTGTAGGAGTGACCAATATATTGACTAAATGTCTGGGCTCCCATAATCCTCACAATATGGTTAAAGCCACCCTTGATGGTCTCAAAAATCTTCGTTCTGCAGAGAAAATTGCAGAACTTCGCGGAAAAACCGTAGAAGAAATCCAGGCTTAATTAAAGTAATAGCTTATTGCAGGCAGGTTAATGCCAATAGTGAGCTGTTCTTTTTCTATTTATTAGAAAATCGAAGGTAGTCAAATGTCCGATACAATTACATTTACACAGGTCAAGAGTGGAATTGGCAGTAATAAGAAAATTCATGCCACTCTTACGGGTCTGGGTCTGACTAAAATGAACAAGACGGTTACCCGTAAAGATACCCCGGAGATTCGCGGCATGCTGACCAAGGTCAAGCATCTGATCCGGGTCGAGGAGGCATAATATGATCAATTTAGGAAATCTCTCCCCGAACAAGGGGGCTAATAAGCAAAGAAAACGTGTAGGCCGAGGTCCGGGTTCCGGTCACGGCAAAACTGCCGGTCGTGGTCATAAAGGATTTAAGGCTCGTTCTGGCTCCGGGATCAAACCGGGATTTGAAGGCGGTCAGATGCCCCTTCAGCGTCGCCTGCCCAAGCGTGGCTTTACAAATATTAACACCGTTAAGTACTCCCTTGTCTCACTCGACCATCTTGATTTGTTTGAGGCTGGCAGCGAAGTGACTAGCGATGTTCTTATTGCAAAGGGGATCGCGCGGAAAGGACGACCGGTAAAAATCCTGGCCAATGGCGAGCTGAATAAGGCTATCACTGTTAATGTTGAGAAGATCAGTACTAATGCCAGAACAAAGATTGAAGCTGCTGGCGGAAAGGTAGTGGATCCAAAAGAATAATTGTCTTTTTGAAAATCACCCCTTAGCCGGTATCTTTAAGTTTCTGGACGGAAAAAAACATGAGTGGACTGCAAAGCGCTGCCAATATACCTGAACTACGCAAGCGAATATTTTTTACCTTGGCCATGCTGGCCGTATACAGGATTGGCGTTCAAATTCCAACCCCGGGTATTAATGGTGAGGCCCTTGCTGCTTTCTTTGCTAAAAATGCAGGGACACTTTTCGGGATGTTTAATATGTTCTCAGGTGGTGCGTTGGAAAACTTTTCCATCTTTGCCCTGGGAATTATGCCCTATATTTCCGCCTCTATTATTATTCAACTCTTAACTGTTGTCATTCCTCAATTGGAGACGCTGAAAAAAGAGGGAGAGGCCGGCAGGCGAAAAATCACCCAGTACACTCGCTATGGAACGGTGGCTCTGAGTATCATTCAAGGCACATTTATCGCCAGTGGCCTGCAGAGTATGACCGGACCTGGTGGTGAGATGATTGTTATCAATCCTGGGACGCCTTTTATATTAATGACCATGTTGACCCTGACGGCGGGTACAGCTTTTATCATGTGGCTTGGGGAGCAGATGACGGAAAGGGGTATAGGGAATGGAATATCCTTAATCATTTTTGCCGGTATCGTTGCCCGAGGTCCTGCTGCCTTAGTCAACTCCATTCAACTGATTAAAGCTGGGGAGATAACACTTTTTTTCGTCCCGCTCATAATCGCCTTCATGGTTGCAGTGGTTGGTGTCATTGTATTTTTTGAGACGTCTCAACGGCGCATCCCAATACAGTATGCCAAAAGAGTAGTGGGGAGAAAAGTTTACGGTGGACAGAGTTCACATCTCCCCCTGAAGATTAATATAGCCGGCGTTATCCCACCTATTTTTGCATCATCTCTGATGATGTTTCCTGCGACTATTGGCGGTTTTGTCCAGGTTGAATGGGTGCAAAAAGTTTCTTCGGCCATGGCCCCGGGTAGCGTCTATTATTATTTACTCTATGTGGCTATGATTGTCTTTTTCTGTTTTTTCTATACAGCTGTCACCTTTAAGCCTGATGATGTTGCTGAGAACCTGAAGAAAAATGGTGGATTTGTTCCAGGAATCAGGCCAGGGAAGAGAACTGCTGAGTTCATCGATAAGGTCTTAACTCGTTTGACAGTTGTTGGTGCTACCTATCTCAGCGTTGTTTGCGTTTTGCCGACTATCCTGATTGCCAAGTTCAACCTTCCATTCTATTTTGGCGGAACAGCATTACTGATTATAGTTGGCGTAGCCATAGATACCATCTCTCAGGTGGAATCACATATGGTTATGCGAAACTATGAAGGGTTTATGAAACAGGGCAGAATACGCGGACGGAATTAAATGTGAGTTGTTCTGACGGAAGGCAGGAAGGCAAGCCTATATTGATAAAAACTCCTGATGAAATCAAACTCATGCAGGACGCCAATCAGATTGTTGCCGAAACCCTTAGTATGTTGCTTGATGTTGTAGAGCCGGGAATAACAACCTTTGAACTCGACAGGATGGCAGAGGATCTTTGCAGGAAGAGGAACTCAACACCTGCATTTAAAGGCTATCATGGATTTCCAGCGAGCCTCTGTGTGTCATTGAATGAAGAGGTCGTGCATGGAATACCTACGAGGAAAAGAAAACTGAAGAAAGGTGATATCCTTTCTGTAGATTTCGGAGTCTGCTATAAAGGTTTTTATGGTGACTCTGCCGTCACTATACCAGTCGGGATCATCAGTAAAGAAAAGTATGATCTACTCCATGCAACAGAGGAATCGCTTGACCTTGCCATTCAACAGGTTGTGATTGGTAATAGAATTTCTGATATCTCTAAGGCAGTACAGGACCACGTCGAAAAAAAAGGTTATTCAGTTGTTCGACAGTTTGTCGGTCATGGGATAGGGAGTTCGCTTCATGAAGGGCCGGAAATCCCGAATTATATTCAGTGTGGTCAGTCTCCGCGATTGATCGAAGGGATGGTCCTTGCCATTGAACCTATGGTGAACATAGGAACGCATAAGGTGAAGGTTCTTCGAGATGGCTGGACAGTTATAACCGCAGATAAAAAACCATCTGCTCACTTTGAGCATTCAGTAGCGGTAACGGCAGAAGGTCCATTAGTTCTTAGTTCACGAGATAAATTTTTGAGACCATAGTGAAATAGTACTTCTCTTTTTCGAGTACTTATATTATTATAGTCTCTTTTTCGATCTGACAGTCTGCGATCCAGGAGTAATTATGGCAAAAGAAGAGGCCATTGAAGTTGAAGGAACTATTATCGAACCGCTGCCCAATGCTATGTTTCGCGTTGAGTTAGATAATGGGCATAAGGTACTCGCTCACATATCCGGTAAAATGCGCATGCATTTTATTAAAATTTTACCCGGTGACCGAGTAACAATTGAGCTCTCTCCCTATGACTTAAGCAGGGGCAGAGTTACCTTTCGAGCGAAAAACAGTAAAAAGAAAAAATAAGAGAGTATATAAATGAAAGTCAGGTCATCTGTTAAAAAAATGTGTAGTGATTGCAAAGTATTTAAGCGTAAAGGCGTCGTTCGGGTCAGCTGTAAGGTTAAAAAACATAAGCAGCGGCAGGGCTAATTGATCATTTTGGATGACAGGTTTTAGTATATCTCACTGTCTTTTTTTTAAGGAGTAAGAATTTGGCACGTATAGCAGGAGTAGATCTTCCTAAAAACAAACACATGGAGAGGGCGTTGACCTATATCCATGGAATTGGACTCACCTCTGCAAGGCGAATCCTGGACTCGGTTGATTTGCCATATACAATGAGCAGTGATGATCTTGATGCTGATGATATTAACCGTATCAGAAAGGTTATTGAAGCTGAATACGTTGTAGAAGGTGACAGGCGGCGCGAAGTCTCAATGGATATAAAACGGCTTACAGATTTGGGCTGTTATCGTGGTCGTAGACATCGGATGGGCCTTCCCTGTCGAGGTCAGAAGACCAAAACAAACGCCAGGACCAGAAAAGGGCCCCGTCGCGGAGCTGCTGCCCGCCGTAACTAATATTTCTAAACAGGTGTAAAGAATGGCTGGAGCAAAACGTGCCGGAGCACGAACTAAGAAAAGAGTCAAAAAGAATATCCCAGAAGGGATAGTCTATATCTATTCGACTTTTAATAATACAATTGTAACGATTTCAGATAAACAGGGTAATGTAATTTCCTGGTGTTCTTCAGGTGTTCTTGGTTTTAAGGGTTCACGTAAGAGTACTCCCTTCGCTGCACAAAATGCTACGAGTGAAGCTGTTCAGAAAGCAACTGATCAAGGCATGCGGAAGGTAGAAGTTCGCGTAAAGGGACCAGGACCAGGTCGTGAGGCAGCATTGCGGGCTCTGATTACCACAGGACTTGATGTGACGAAGATCATCGATGTCACACCTATTCCTCACAACGGATGTAAACCGCCGAAACGTCGTCGGGTTTGATCTGTCCCGTTTGAAATTCTTTATCTTTACAATATAATAATCGGAGAATGAAGTGGCTAGAAATATAGGCGCCGCCTGCCGTCGTTGCAGACGAGAAAACCTGAAGCTGTATCTCAAAGGAGATCGGTGTTATTCAGATAAATGTTCATTTGAAAGAAGAGCGTTTGGTCCGGGCCAGCATGGACAGTCACGTTTTAAGAAGGTGTCTGACTACGCAGTCCAGTTACGGGAAAAACAGAAAGTGAAAAGTATGTACGGAATGCTCGAAGGACAGTTCCGCAGGTATTTTCACAAGGCTGATTTGCAGAAAGGTGTAACAGGCGAAAATTTGCTTATCTTACTTGAGCGCAGGCTTGATAATACTATTTTTCGTCTTGGTTTTGCCTCATCAAGAAATCATGCCAGACAACTCGTTCGCCACAAACACATTCTCGTTAATGGTGCAAAAGTAAACGTTCCCTCTTTTATTGTCGATGTAAACGATACTATCACTATAAAGGAAAAAAGCCGTACGAACAGCCACATTGTTGAAAGTCTTGAGGCTATCGACAGGCGGGGAGTTCCGGCTTGGCTTGAGCTGAATAAGGATGCGTTTAGCGCTACGGTTAAAACCCTGCCTAATCGTGATGAAATTACTATGCCTATTCAGGAGCAACTCATTGTTGAGTTGTATTCTAAATAGTCTGTGAGCTCTACACCATTGCCGTGATATACGTATTGCAACTTTAGAAAGTAGGAAACTCATGACTCAAATTGCTGAAGAGAATCTCCCTATTTATCGCAACTGGCACGAGCTTATTCAACCCGGAAAGCTTGAGGTGGATAAGGCGAGGCATACTAATACGTTTGGTAAGTTCGTCTGTCACCCACTAGAAAGAGGGTTTGCTGCCACTATAGGGAATTCATTAAGAAGGATTCTGCTCTCCTCTATACAGGGAGCAGCCATCACTACAGTTAAAATTGAAGGCGCCTTGCATGAATTCACCTCTATGCAAGATGTGAAAGAAGACGTCAGTGAGATCATATTGAATCTCAAACAGGTTCGATTAAAACTCAATTCTGATAAATCCGAGACCGTTACCATCAATAAAAAAGGTCCTGGTAGAGTTACTGCATCTGATATCGCAGGAAATACAACTGTTGAGGTGATGAATGGTGATCAGCTTATTTGTACCCTCACAGGTGATACAGAATTTCATGCTGAGTTAACGGTCGAGTGGGGAAAGGGGTATCAACCGGCAGAAAAACAGTCGAAAGAGAATCTGACTATTGGTCAGATTCCCATTGATGCCATATTTACGCCGATTCGTCAGATCGAATATAGCGTTTCCCAGGCCCGTGTTGGCCAGCAGACAGATTATGACAAATTAACCATTGAAATTGAAACCGATGGAAGTATCAAAGCTGAAAATGCATTAGCCTATGCTGCAAAAATACTTAAATCTCAGCTGACCATATTTATCAACTTCGATGAGGAAAGGGCAGAACCCGAGACTGTAGACGAATCTTCAGGCAGGGAGGATCCATTAAATCCCTTCCTTGATAAGCCTGTAGAAGATCTTGAACTTTCTGTTCGGTCTGCGAATTGTTTAAAGAATGCTGACATTAATTTTATTGGTGAGTTGGCACAGAAAACAGATCAGGAAATGTTGAAGACCAAGAACTTCGGTCGTAAATCATTGAATGAAATTAAAACACTTCTCTCCGAAATGGACTTAAGTCTGGGGATGAAGTTTGAAAACTGGGTTCCACCGGAAGTAGTAGATACCGAGGAAGATAAGGAACTGTAAAGAGAACGCTGCTAACAACATTTCAACTTATAGTATTGCTTAAAGTTGAGTTGAGGATAGAATAATGAGACATAAAAAAACCGGTAGAAGACTTGGTCGCACCAGTTCACACAGAGAAGCCATGGTACGTAATATGGTCACGTCACTGTTCGAACATGAGCGTATCGTCACCACAACACCCAAGGCCAAAGAAGTTCGTAAGGTTGCGGACAAGATGATTACACTGGCCAAACGTGGTGACCTTCATGCTAAGCGACAGGCCTTAAGCTTCATCAGAAGTAGGGATGTGGTTGCTAAGCTCTTTGGAGAGATTCAAGAACAATTTATCGATAGAAACGGTGGGTATACCAGAATTATCCAGACAGGTAATCGTCGTGGAGATTGCGCAGCTATGGCTATCCTTGAATTGGTAAGTTATAGTGAAGCAGCAATTGAAGAGAGCGATAGTTAACCTTTTTCCACTATGCAGTTGGGCTAAGCTGATATGAAACTTTTTCATATCAGCTTTTTTTTTATTTTTTTGTCCTGCTGTTGTTGTACCTGCCAAAAGACGGTACCAATCGCTTGCTTTGGAAGTGAACTGTAACTCAGGTGGTCGATTAAGCGACGTTACCAGATTGCCTGCTATTCATGTTACTCCTTGATTTCAAATGATCACACTCTCATGAAAACTACAAAAGACTTTCCTTTAGGAATGGAACCACTGGGCAAAGACGAATTCCCATTTCACTGTCATCCTGGTGTTGGCTGTTATATGACTTGCTGCAGGAATGTGGATATGTTTCTTTATCCCTACGATGTGATTCGTCTCAAGCAACGTTTACAGATTTCCTCACAGCAATTTATGGAACAGTATACTCACTTAGTAAAAGGGGTGTCCCATTCCTATTTTCCTTCTGTAATGCTTCGCTTGGCTGCTGATGAGACCAAGGCCTGTCCATTTTTGAAGGAAGAAGGATGTGGCGTCTATGCTGACCGTCCTTCTTCCTGCAGAACCTATCCTTTAGAACGTGCAGTAGATCGATCGCCTGAAAAAGGGGCCAGTACTGATTTTTATTTTATGACCGACCATGCCTATTGCCTTGGCCATCACGAAAAAAAGACCTTTACGGTCAAAAAATGGATTAGGGACCAGAGGTTAGACGATTATAATCTTATGGACGATCTCTGGGCTGAGGTTGATACTGTTTTTTCCGGAAATCCATGGGCTGGTGAGGGGAGCGGGGGACCTAAGCAGCAGATAGCATTTACTGCTTGTTATGACATCGATAATTTTCGTCTCATGGTGGCTAAACATTCCCTGCTTGATCGATTTAGACTCTCTCGCGATCAAAAACGGCGAATAAAAGAATCGGATGTAGAACTGTTAAAATTTGCCTTTGAGTGGCTTAAATATTTTTTAGGGGCCCCCTCCTCGTTGATTGCCAGTTAAGGGAGCGTTGGAAACCCATCTTGTCTTTTTTCGATGCTGCGAGGGGAGTGTATAGTTGCTGTGTGTGAAGCGTCTCCACTCCCTGTTCGTTCCCATGCCTATCCTGTTGCTGTTTTTATGGGTCGTTACTCGTCTTCTTCTCCAAATCAGAGAGGGGAGTGTCTTAGAACTGGACCAAGCGAAAATGGTCTATTTGACATTTTGGAACCGTGAAAAGTTGCACGAATTTTCACGGCATGGTAATCTGTTTTGTTTATGATTTTTTGAAGGAGTCGTTTTTCTCTGCAATGGGCAGGGCAGAACAAAATACACACATCCCCCGCATTCTGGTGTCATTGAGCATCTTGTCTCAAGATGACAATGATGAAGGAGGGATGGAGGCTTAACCGGAAAAGGAAAAAAGTATGTCAAATGCAAGTGTAAAAGAAATGCTTCAAGCTGGTCTTCATTTTGGCCACCAGACCCGTCGTTGGAATCCGAAAATGAAACCCTATATTTATGGGCCGCGTAATGGTATTTATATCATCAATCTTGATAAGAGTAAGCGCATGTTTGATGCCGCCTGTGATTTTGTCTCCAGTGCAGTGGCAAAGGGTGGAAATATGCTCTTCGTGGGCACCAAACGGCAGGCTCAAGCCATCATCAAAGATGAGGCGAAACGTTGCGGGATGCACTATGTCGACCATCGTTGGCTTGGTGGTATGATGACCAATTTTCAGACCATAAAGAACTCTATCGAGCGACTTAAATCGATAGAATCTATGCAGGAAGACGGCTCTATCAATCGTTTTCCTAAAAAAGAGATTCTTCTTATGGAGAAAGAGCGTATCAAACTTGAGAGAAATGTAGGTGGCATCAAGAACATGCGCAATCTTCCCTCGGTCATTTTTGTTGTTGATCCTAAAAAAGAGACAATCGGGGTCGCTGAGGCCCGCAAACTCAATATTCCCCTTGTCGTTCTTGCCGATACGAACTGTGATCCTGATGGGATTGATTTCCTTATCCCCGGGAACGATGATGCCCTTCGCTCCATTCGCCTGGTGACAAATCAGATAGCAGAGGCAGTTCTTGCTGGACAGGCTCAGCGTGATGGTGAGGATGCCTCCGATGAGGCAATGCTTGCTGCCATGAGTGATGCTGGTGCTGATCAGGCTATGAGCGCTGAGGGTGTTGAAGACGCCAAAGAATAAGCATTTTTTGATCTTGCCCCTTGGAGGCAGGAACTGAGCTGTAGAGTAAATCAGGGGCTGTATAAGCCCCTTTGTTATATCTAATTCTTCTCTTCCTGATTGTTGTCGTTAATGCTGGTGACAAGAAGGAATGGAGAAATATTATAGAGAGATTTGGGAGAAATATTGTGAAAATTACGAGTCAGATGGTCAAGGATCTCCGTGATAAGACCGCCGCAGGAATGATGGATTGTAAAAAGGCCCTCAGTGAGACTGATGGCGATATGGAAAAGGCTGTTGATTTACTGCGTCAGAAAGGTCTGGCTGTGGCCGCAAAAAGAGCAGGTCGGGCAACAAGCGAAGGAACCATAGAATGTTATATCCATGCAGGTGGAAAGATTGCTGCTATGGTGGAACTGTCCTGTGAAAGTGATTTTGTGGCAAAGACTGATGTCTTTAAGGAATTTGCTCGCGATCTGGCACTGCACATAGCCGCTTCTAATCCCATTGCCATCACCAGGGAGGAAGTTCCCGAGGATGTCGTGGCAAGGGAAAAAGAGATCTATATCCAGCAGGCATTGGATTCAGGAAAACCAGAAAATATTGTTGAAAAAATGGTTGGTGGAAAGATGGACAAATTTCTGGCCGAGATTTGCCTGCTCGAACAGAAGTTTGTCAAAAATCCCGATCTTACCATTCAGGAGCTCATCACTGATCTCATCGGAAAAATGGGAGAAAGTATCTCTGTTAAGCGTTTCTCTCGTTTTCAGGTAGGTGTGTGATTTCTCTTGTGGCACATCGGAAAGGGAAGAAAACTTTTCGATGTGCACCCTCTTGTTTGTCCCTCTGAAAAGGATCGGTCATGGAATTGAAATATAAGCGAATACTGTTGAAATTGAGTGGTGAAGCCCTGATGGGTGATGACAGTTATGGCATCAACACCACTGTTCTCGCTACTATTTCAGAGGAAATTAAGGAGATCGTATCTCTTGGGGTACAGGTAGGCATTGTTATTGGCGCCGGCAATATCTTTCGCGGTGTCAAGGGGGCCAGCCAGGGAATGGATCGTACTACTGCTGACAATATGGGAATGCTGGCAACAGTGATTAATTCACTGGCCCTTCAGGATACCCTGGAGCGCATTGGGGTGGGCACCCGTGTCTTGTCCGCCATTCCCATGCGTCTGGTTTGTGAACCCTACATCCGTCGTCGAGCTACCCGTCATCTTGAGAAGGGAAGGGTTGTTATTTTTGCAGCTGGTACAGGGAATCCTTACTTTACCACCGACTCGGCCGGAGTTCTCAGGGCTTTGGAGATCGACGCAGATATCATTATCAAGGCTACCAAAGTAGACGGTGTTTACGATAAGGATCCTGTGAAACATGCGGATGCTGTAAAATATGAGACTTTGAGTTATGATGAAGTCCTTACTAAAGGCTTACGGGTTATGGATGCTGCAGGTATTGCCATTGCCAAAGAAGACGGTAAACCGATTATGGTCTTGAATATGACCAAATCTGGAAACATTCGCCGTGCAGTCTATGGCGAAGCTGTGGGAAGTGTTATTACTTGTTAGGAGCATGACCGCGAGTTTCGGTTAGTGTTCTTGATTGTATCAATTGTGTCAATTGGATAGGAGAAGATTTATGAGTGCAGTGATATTAGAAATGGTAGACAAGATGGAAAAAAGCGTCGACTCTTTTAAAAATGAGCTGTCAAAGGTACGAACTGGACGAGCTTCTATATCACTTCTTGATGGAATATCCGTTGATGCCTACGGCAGCCCAATGCCTCTGAATCAAGTTGCCACCATGACTATCCCAGAGAGTCGAATGATAGCTATTCAACCTTGGGATCCGCAAATGGTTCCTGCCATTGAAAGAGCAATCATGAAATCCAATCTTGGCCTCACTCCTGCTAATGATGGTAAAGTCATTCGTCTCACCATCCCTCAGCTGACTGAGGAACGTCGTAAGGAGTTGGTGAAACAGGTGAGAAAGGTTGCCGAGGAGTTCAAGGTAACAATTCGCAACAGTCGACGTGAAGCCATTGATCATCTCAAGGCCCAGAAGAAGGACAAAGAAATTTCCGAGGACGATCTCTTTAAAATGCAGGACGAAGCGCAAAAAGAGACGGATATCTACGTCAAACAAATCGATGAGATTACCGTTCATAAAGAAAAGGAAATGATGGAAGTCTAAAACGATTCACTCATTTTCTGTCCTGAGTAACCAGGAGCAATTCCTCCACGGCAACCATGCTAGACCAAAATTTGATAGATCCTGATCGGTTACCCATCCATGTAGCAATTATTATGGATGGAAATGGGCGCTGGGCCCAGGAAAAAAACAGGCCTCGGCTTTATGGTCATAAGGTGGGTGTCGAATCAGTTCAGAAGATAGTCTCATGCGCCAGTGAATTAGGAATCAAGGTCCTGACCCTCTATGCCTTTTCCTCCGAAAACTGGAAACGTCCCAGCGATGAAGTGAGTGGGCTTATGGCTCTTCTAAAGGGCTATCTGCTCTCAGAACTGGCAAAAATGGTTCAAAATCGGGTTCGTCTCGTTTCTATTGGTAATACGCAGAAGCTTCCCCGTGACGTACGGGAGGTACTGGAAAAGACCATGCAAGAGACTGCAGGAAATGACGGACTTATTCTCAATCTTGCTCTCAGCTATGGCGGGCGGGATGAGATTATCCGGGCAGTTCGTAATATTAGCGCTGAAGTCGTGGCTGAGCGACTGTCCCTCGATGAGATAGACGAAAACCTTATCACTACTCATCTCTATACTGCTGGTCTGCCTGAACCAGATCTCTTGATTCGTACGGGTGGTGAAGCCAGATTGTCCAACTTTCTTTTGTGGCAGGCCTCTTATGCCGAGATTTATTTTACCGATACCATGTGGCCTGATTTCCGTCAGGAGGCCTTTTATGATGCCATTGCGGAATATCAAGGACGAGAACGACGTTTTGGTCGTGTCAGTGCTCAATTGGGAAGCGGCTGAGTGATGAATCGGGTTATTCCAGGTCTTGTTCTTGCCGTTTGTTGGCTGCTCCTGCTCTTGAAAGGGTCCGTGACCATATTTGTCCTGGTCCTGGTGCCAATCCTCGCTATCGGCGCCTATGAATATGGCAAGATGGCCTTCTCGGAACAATCGTTTTTCTTCCGCCTCTCTTTTGCTCTGCTCTCCATCCTTCCCCTTCTTATCGTCTTTTTCAGGCCACGATACGGCATCGGTGGAGGACTTTGTCTTGCCTTTCTCCTCTTGGCCTTCTGGACTCTTGCCAAATACGGGGAGGGCTTTGATGCCTATGGATTTTTCAGTCGCGCAAGTCTGGGTCTTCTCTATATCGGTTTTTTGGGAGCGCATCTCCTGCTCCTCCGGGAGCTTCCCCAAGGAAACTGCTGGCTACTCATACTGACCGGAATTACCGCCGGCTCAGATTCCGGAGCCTATTACTGCGGAAGAGCTTTTGGTAAACACAAACTCAGTCCTTTGATCAGTCCCAAAAAAACCGTAGAAGGCGCGGTGGGCGGCCTGCTGGCCGGAATGGTCACCTCAGCTGTCTTGGCAATGTTCCTCTTTGCGTCTGTACCTTGGACTTTTCTTCTTCCCGTTGCCCTTTTTCTCGGTATTGTCGGAATTAGTGGGGACCTTACTGAATCCGTGCTCAAAAGAGCGACCGGAACAAAGGATTCTGGAGATCTGCTCGGTGGTCATGGCGGCATTTTGGACCGAGGAGATTCTCTTCTTTTTGCAGCTCCGGTCCTGTATTATCTTTTGCTTGCATCGGGGACCGTATGAAAACGCTTTCGCTCTTAGGTTCAACAGGCTCCATAGGCTGTAATGTGCTGGATGTCGTTCGTAGTTTCCCAGATCTCTATACTGTTGTTGGTCTTGCTGCAGGAAAAAATATAAAAAAGCTGCAGGAACAGGTGTTGGAGTTTAAGCCTGAATTGATCTCGGTGGCTGAGGAAGAGGATGCAGAAAAGCTTCGCCATGAACTTCCTGTGCATTACCGGGATCGTATTCTCCATGGCAGCAGTGGCGCCCAGGAGGTTGGTGCCGTGAACTCGGCCGCCATGACCATATCTGCCATAGTCGGTGCTGCCGGTCTTTTGCCGACACTTGCCGCCATAGAGGCTGGAAAGGATATAGGTCTGGCCAACAAGGAGACGCTGGTTATGGCCGGCAAGCTGGTCATGGACAGTTGTCAGCGCAAGGGGATCAATCTGTTGCCTGTAGATTCCGAGCACAGTGCCATTTTCCAAGCCCTGGAGGCCGGCCATCATCAAGACCTGGCCAAGATTATTCTCACAGCCTCTGGAGGTCCGTTCAGGCAAAAAAGTCAACAGGAGTTGCAGTGTGTAACTCCTGCCCAGGCCTTGGCCCATCCCAACTGGACTATGGGCCAGAAGATTTCCATCGACTCTGCTACTCTGATGAATAAGGGTTTGGAAGTCATTGAGGCCAAATGGCTCTTTGATGTCTCTGTGGATTCCATCGATGTTGTCGTGCATCCCCAGTCCATTGTTCATTCACTGGTCGAGTTTCAAGATGGATCTGTGGTGGCCCAGCTGGGTATTCCTGATATGCGTATTCCCATCGCCTATGCTCTGTCGTATCCCAGGCGCTTGCCCCTGCGTCTCGAGTCGCTGAAATTGGCTCAATGTGCCAGCCTGGAGTTTTATGAACCGGATTATGAACGGTTTCCCGCCCTGTCGCTGGCCTTTGCTGCCATTAAAGGGGGAGGCGTCCTGCCGGCAGTCCTGAATGCTGCCAACGAGGTGGCTGTGGCCGCCTTTCTCGAGGGTCGGATTTCTTTTCTTGACATTGCTCTGACAGTGGCAAAAGTAATGAAAAAGGTGCACAAGGGCAGTGAAGAGAGTATTGATGATATTCTCTCAGCAGATCGTTTGGCCCGGGAAGAGGCTACCGCTGTTATCAATACCGGGAATGGAGCCTGACGGCTGGTACTGTTTTCCGTCATGAGACTCGGTTTCATAACAAGAGTCGCCTGCTGGCGGGAGCCTGGCGTGTTCTGTACAGGAAAAACAGCGATGAGTAGAAGTAAGATTCAAAAATATAGCCGGTAGATGTTGTAGATGTACAATTATAACTGCTCTCAATCAACGAGGTTCGCATGAATACCTTTGTTTCCTTTATCATTGTTCTCGGCATTCTCATTTTTGTTCATGAGCTGGGACATTTTCTCTTTGCCAAGCTTTTCAAGGTGAGAGTTCTCAAGTTTTCCCTGGGCTTTGGTCCCAAACTGTTCGGGAGGACAATCGGAGAGACCGAGTATGTCATCAGTGCTTTTCCCCTGGGCGGTTATGTCAAAATGTTTGGCGAAAATCCGGACGAGCAGGAGGGAGCTGCTGCTGAGAAGGCGGCATCCTTTGCTCACAAGACGGTGTGGGAGCGTTTTATCATTGTTCTTGCCGGTCCACTTTTCAACCTCCTCTTCAGTGTCTTTCTCTTTTTCCTGATTTTTTTCTTTGTCGGTTTGCCGGACAGTCTTGATACTACTCGGGTTGGCCATGTGAATGTGGATTCCCCAGCAGCTGAAGCAGGGATAGAGGCGGGCGATACTATTCTTTCCATCAATGGCCAGCCTACTCTGCAGTGGATGGATGTCCTGAATATGGTCAAGGACAGCAATGGCAAGGAGCTGATTCTCCAGGTGCAGCGGGCAGACAAGGAATTGCAGCTTGTGGTGACTCCCAGCGTCGATATGGTGAAGAGCGTCTTTGGGGAGGAGGTTGAACAACGCTATATGATAGGAATTGTCAAGGCCGAGGAACTTTTTTACACCTCGACCGGAGTGACTGGGGCCTTTGTTGCTGCCTGTTCTCAGACCTGGATGTATATTTCGCTTACGGTGATGGGTTTTGTCAAGCTCGCCCAGGGGGTGGTTCCGGTCAAAGAGCTCGGCGGTCCCATACTCATAGCCCAGATTGCTGGCAAACAGATGCAGGCCGGCTGGATTAACCTTGCCTATTTCATGGGACTGCTCAGTGTGAATCTTGGTATCCTCAATCTTCTGCCTATCCCGGTTTTAGATGGTGGTCATTTGATGTTTTTGAGTGTTGAGGCGGTGCGCAGGAAACCCATGACTGAAAAAATCCAGATCGTGGCTCAGCAGATTGGTATGGCCTGCCTGGGGACATTGATGATTTTTGTCTTTTACAATGACATTGCAAGGATATTGGGTTGGTGAACGAGCGTCCACTTATCCTGGCCGTTGACACGGCGACCTCCTGCACGTCTGTGGCCCTCACCGCTGGAGACATCCACAGCGGTGAGCTACTGGCTTCACTCACCTTGAACAGCAAGGTGACCCACTCTCGGCGTTTACTCTCTGCTCTTGACTGGCTGCTGCTTGAGAGTGGCCTTTCTTTGCCTGATCTTGATGGACTGGCAGTGGGACTTGGACCTGGTTCCTTTACCGGGCTGCGCATTGCCATGGCCACGGTCAAGGGATTGGCCATGGCTGCCGGTAAACCCTTGTTGGGAGTCTCCACCCTTGATGCCCTGGCTCTGCGCTGTACTGGCAAAAAACCGGTCTGTGCACTCCTTGATGCCAGGAAAAGAGAGGTCTATACGGCTTGGTATGGCCAAGATGAACAAGGGGTGCAGCGCAGGCAGGGTGAGATTCGTGCCCTTCCCCCGCAGCAGTTGGCAGGTGAGATCAAGGAGCCGGTCCTGATGGTGGGAGACGGGCTCTTTGCCTATGGAAAATTTTTTCAAGAACGGCTGGGAAATCTCCTGGCCATGGCTCCATTTCCGTTATACTATCCCTCAGCCGACTGTATCGGCTTTTTGTGCTGTGAACAGCTGTTACAGGGTGAGATCATGGATCTCGATTCCGCAGCCCCCCTCTATGTCAGGGCTTCGGATGCAGAACTCAGCTTGGTAGTCAAAAAGGAACAAGGCAAATGATACTTCGAAGACAGAGCCGGAAAATCCATGTGGGGAGCGTGGCCGTGGGCGGAGGGAGTCCTATTGCTGTTCAATCCATGACCAATACCGATACCAGAGATGTGGCAGCAACTGTGGCCCAGATACAACGATTGCAGGATGTCGGCTGTGAAATAATCAGGGTGGCAGTTCTCGATACGGAAGCAGCTGTTGCCCTTCGCCAGATTCGGGAACAGATCCTTATCCCTCTTATAGCTGACATCCACTTTGATTATCGTCTGGCCGTGGCAGCCATGGAAAACGGGGCTCAGGGGATCCGCATTAATCCGGGGAATCTTGGTGGGCCCGAAAAATTGGCTCGGGTGGTGGCAGCTGCCAAGTCCCATAAGGTCCCCATCCGGGTCGGGGTGAACAGCGGTTCCATTGAAAAGGACCTGTTGCAAAAACACGGTTATCCCAGCGCGGAAAATCCTACCGCCCTTATCGAAAGCGCCTTGAGAAACGTTCGTCTCCTGGAGGAGTACGGCTTTGAAGAGATAAAAATCTCTATCAAATCGTCCGACACCCTGACGACTATCAGCGGTTATCAGCAGTTATCCAAGCTGACAGATTATCCTCTCCACTTAGGAGTGACCGAGGCCGGGGGCTTGATTGCCGGAACAGTCAAGTCAAGTGTGGCCCTGGGGATTCTCCTTTATCAAGGAATAGGAGATACCTTCCGTATCTCGCTTACCCGTGATCCTGTGGAAGAGATCCGAGTCGGCTTTGAACTCCTCCGTTCCCTGAAGATCCGTGAACGGGGTCCGGAATTGATTTCCTGTCCCACCTGCGGCAGGACTCAGATAGATCTCTTCTCCATTGCCGAAGAGGTGGAACGCTATGTCCAGACCATGAAAAAACCGTTAAAGATTGCCGTCATGGGCTGTGTAGTGAATGGACCTGGTGAAGCCCGGGAGGCAGATATCGGGATCGCCGGCGGCAACGGGGTAGGTATTATTTTTAAGAAGGGCGAGTTGTATAAAAAGGTGAAAGAGGTTGACCTGTTGGAGACCTTTCTTGCAGAGTTAAAAAAAATGGAGAGTGAAGAATCGATTTGATTCATTTCGCTTCGTTATCAATAGACTACAGTAGAAAAAATGCGATATTCACAATCACTTATTCCCACACTCAAAGAGACCCCTGCAGAGGCAGAGGTCATCAGTCATCGTCTCCTCTTACGAGCCGGTTTTATCAGGAAACTCAGCGCAGGGGTGTATACCTATCTGCCCCTGGGGTTGGCCGCTGTTCGTAAAGTAGAACAGATTGTCCGTGAAGAGATGAACCGGGCAGGGGCTCAGGAATTACTTATGCCCATGGTCCAACCTGCAGATCTCTGGCGTGAAACAGGGCGTTACGAAAAATATGGTCCCGAGCTGCTCAGGTTTCGTGATCGTCATGAGCGTGAGTCCTGTCTGGGACCGACCCACGAAGAGGTGATTACGGATCTTGCCCGCAGGGAGATCCGTTCCTATCGCAATATGCCGCAGAACCTCTACCAAATCCAGACCAAATTCCGGGATGAGATCAGGCCCAGGTTCGGCCTGATGCGGGGACGTGAGTTCATCATGAAGGATGCTTATTCCTTTGACGTGGATGATACCCAGGCAGGAATCGCCTATCAGCGAATGTATGATACCTATCAGCGTATCTTTACCCGCTGTGGTCTTCAGTTCCGGGCTGTGGATGCCGATACCGGCACCATAGGCGGCAATTTTTCCCATGAGTTTATGGTCCTTGCCGATACCGGGGAAGATACCCTGGTCATCTGCAGTAGCTGCGACTATGCTGCCAATATTGAAAAGGCGGCAATTGCCCCTCTGGATGCGGATGAGAGCCCTATGCTGGAGATGGAAAAGGTGGAAACACCTGGCATACGCAAAGTGGCCGCCGTCTGTGAATTTATGGGAATAGAAGCCAGTGGTTTGGTGAAGACCATGGTTTATCTGGCAGATGGTAATCCGGTGGCGGTGCTGGTGCGGGGGGATCGGGAAGTCCAGGAGGTGAAATTGAAGAATCTCCTGGGGGCCGTTGAGGTAGAGATGGCTGATGATAAGCAGGTTTATGAGGCCACCGGGGTCCCCACAGGGTATCTTGGGCCGGTGAACATAAAGATCAAGTTGCTTGTTGATCAGGAGGTGGCCGGGATGAGAAATTTTGTCATCGGCGCCAATGAAAAAAATTATCATCTGAAAAATGTCAATCCCGGGCGGGATTTTGAAGCATTTGCGGTGGCGGATCTTCGCCAGATTACAAAGGAGGATCCCTGTCCGCACTGTGGTGCAGAGCTCGGACTCAAGGAGGGGATTGAAGTCGGACATATCTTCAAATTGGGTACCGGTTATTCCCAGGCCATGGGCGCGCTCTTTCAGGACAGTGATGGTCAGGAAAAACCGATAGTCATGGGGTGTTATGGCATCGGCGTCAGCCGTATTGTAGCAGCAGCCATTGAACAGAACCATGATGCGAACGGTATGATTTTCCCCATGCCTCTCGCCCCTGTCCAGGTCATTCTTCTCAATTTGGGGATTAATGACGAAGAGGTTACGGCGGTGGCAGAGTCACTCTATCAGGAGCTGGTGCAAAAAGGGGTGGAAATCCTCCTTGACGACAGAGATGAACGGCCCGGTTCCAAATTCAAAGATGCTGACCTCCTCGGTATTCCTCTGCGCGTTATGGTCGGCCAACGACTGACCAAGGATGGAGTGGTGGAACTGCGTCAACGCAGAGACGGAAGCAGTGAAGAATTGACACCTGAGCAGGTGTCTGCCCGAGTTCTTGAGATTATTGATGCATCAAAGAGTAATGTATAATTACGATGGATAAAGAATTGTCCGACATGCTCAACCCGGAAGGGTTGAAGATACTGGCTCGGAATTATCTCCACGGGACCGACCTCAGTCCCATCGACAAGGCCTGGAAACTGGTGGTCAGGGTCCATGCCGGGGAGAAACATTTTTCCGGAATATCGTATCCGGATCATACCCTGCAGGTGGCTTCAACCCTGGCTTCGATGCACCTGGATCTGGATACCGTAGTGGCCGGATTGCTGCACGGGATCATGAGAGGGGATGTTACCCTCGAAGATCTGCGGGAGAAGTTTGGGGACAGTGTTGCCCGCATCGTTGATGGGTGCACCCGTATTACAAATGTCCAGTACAATTCTAAACTGGTTTTTCAGGCAGAAAATGTCCGTAAGATGCTGCTGGCCATTGCCAGTGATATACGGGTATTGCTGGTCAAATTGGCTGATCGGCTTCATGATATGTGTCTATTGGACATGGTGTCAGCGGAACGGCAACAGGAAATAGCTCGTGAGACCATGGATCTCTATGCTCCTCTTGCTTCAAGGCTCGGAATTGACTGGTTGAAACGTGAGCTGGAAGACCGCTCCTTTCAGTATCTCTACCCTGGTGAATATCTTGATCTGGTCAGCAAGCTGGAGATTTCTCTGGAAGATAGGCAGAATTACGTCAATGAGGTGATCTCCATTTTTCACCAGAAATTGGATGAGAACCATGTCAGACCTACACGGATCATTGGCAGGCCCAAACATCTTTATTCCATCTTTAAAAAGTTGATCGTTCAGAAAATTCCCCTGGAACAGGTGTATGACAAAGTCGCCTTTCGTATTATTGTCAACACGGTGAAGGAATGTTATGAGGTGCTAGGGGTTATCCATGCCAACTGGTCTCCGGTTCCAGGGCGTATAAAGGATTTTATCTCGGTCCCCAAGACCAATAACTATCAGTCCATGCATACCACCGTAATCGGTCCTCGAGGCCATTTTATCGAGATTCAGATTCGCACAGAGCAGATGGACCTTATCGCTCAGGAGGGTGTCGCTGCGCATTGGGCCTATAAAGAGGGGCAGAGCGCCACTGTAGGCGATGCAAAACTGTTTAGAAACCTCAAAAATCTGGTCAAAAATCTTCAGGAGGTTGAAGATCCGAGAGAATTTCTGGAGTCTGTGCACAGTGAGCTCTATACTCCAGAAATCTATGCCCTTACTCCTGGCGGGGAAGTCAAAGAGTTTACAGCCAAGAGCTGTCCCATCGATTTTGCTTATTCTATCCATACGGAGGTTGGGGATCATTGTGTGGGTGCCAAGGTCAACCGGAAACTGGTTCCCCTCAAATATCAGCTTCAGAATGGTGATATCGTAGAGATTATTACCTCAGCAAAACAGAGACCGCGCCGGGGATGGCTTAATCTGGTGAAGACCAGCAGGGCTCGATCTCGGATTCGTTCCTGGCTGAGGAAAGAAGAGCGGGAGAAGGCCTTGAATCTTGGCCGTGAGATCTGTGACAAGGAGTTGAAACAGCAGGAGACCACCCTGAAAAAAATGGTCAAAAGTGGTCATATCAAACTGCTTCTCAAGAATTTACACTGTAATTCTCTCGATGATATGCTGGTCAAGGTGGGAAGCGGTATTATTACCGTCCAGCACCTGGTCAGATTCCTCCAGCCTCCCGAACTTCTTGAAGGAAAAAGTGGAAGTAGAATTGCAGCCACAGATACTACGCTCAGGTTGGTTACTGGTTCGTCCTCCATTCAGGGAAAAAAGGGCAGTGGCTCAGGGATTCATATCGCCGGCATAGAAGATATGATGGTGAAGATCAGTCGTTGCTGCAATCCTGTTCCCGGTGACAATATCATCGGTTTTATTACCAATGGCCGTGGTATTTCTGTACATAAGGCCGAATGTGCGAACCTGTTGAGTACTGATTCGCAACGCTGGATTGAGGTGGAGTGGTTCAGCTCTCATGAGTCCGGATATCGGGTCGAGATTCAGGTGAGTGCCGAAAACAAAAAGGGGATCTTTGCTGCCATCAGTTCGACGATCAGCGCAGATGATGCCAACATCGTCGAAATTTCTGCCCATACAACTCCGGCAGATATAGCTGAGTTATATATCGTACTAGAGGTGGAAGGATTGGCCCATTTGCAGAATGTTATCCAGCATATTCGGCAGATGGAGCATGTTATTAGCGTAAGACGAAAGTAGGGCCAGTCAGTGAAAAGCCATGGAAATATGGACCGACTTGTCAAGTTTGCCGCAGATACATGTCGCAATCCATCAGACGCTTAACTTCATAATTGCCTTGGGAGGAGAGTGTGAAAGAACAGATTGCAGGCAAATATGGCAGAAGAAACTGTAGCCCTCGGGCCGAGAAAATGGCCCTTCCGGGAAAATGTTTTGTCATTAAGCGGGCAGGAAGGTCCATGGCAGGCGGTGTCGCTGTCAATTGTTTTGATGCGTTTCAGAATCCAGACTCCGAAGCAGAGGGAGCATTTGCGGCTCTGATAAAAAGGATCAAGCGTTTTCACTCGTTACAATTGGAAAAGATCATTCTTGAAATGAAAGCGGCTGTTTCTAAACTTCATCCCTGAAACCTATCCATGCAACTTTGCCATATCTGCGGCAATGAAATTTCCTCCGCGCTTTTGCGTTGCCCCTATTGCGGGAGTACTCAGGACAGCGAGGAAGGGGATGGTACAGCAACAAAGCTGTTTCTCCGCAAGACGGTTAATTTAGAGCAGGGGCTGCCCACGGTTGAGCAGGCCTTACAGCGTTTACAACAAGAGATCTGTGCAGCGCGGTTGGAGCGCGTGCGCCTGGTAACCCTGATTCACGGGTACGGATCCAGTGGCAAAGGCGGAGCCATCCGCAAAGAGTGCAGAAAGAAACTTGATTATCTTTGGCGCAGGGGCGAGATCAAGGGCTTCATTCCAGGGGAAGAGTTTAGTCGCCGTCAGGGGTCCACAAAACAGCTCTTGAGTAGATTCCCTCAACTCTCAGACCATCCCCATCTCAATCGACATAACAAAGGGATTACCATTGTTGTCGTATTTTAAACCGCTGTCGAGGCGAGTGGCCCGGGGCAGAGGCAGCGAGTCGTTCTTGTTCTAAATAAATTTTGCTGTTCCTTTCTTCCCAGTTGCAGGGAGCAGGCCCCCGTCCTTCGTTGTTAAAGGGCTTTTGTTCTCGAGTCACTAAGGTCCACTCGCTTGCGCCCTGGCTTTATGATTTTGTGAGGGTGTCGTTATGGAAATTTATTTTCAAACTTGCACCATCCAAAAGAGTGCTTACCTGTTTGCAAATATTGGTGTGATTGGTAGGAGTTATTCAAAAAGATGTTGGGGACATGAGAGTTCAGGTTTGGCAGATCTCGGTTGCGGTCCTTACCTTTCCAGATCGGCCCTCCAATGGGTTGAAGTTGAAAGGTGGAAGCAATATATCCTTCCCTGAGGTCTCCTTAATCACGTTATATTTATAATTTTAAAGGAGTGAATAGATGAAACAAATTGTAGGGATTGCCCTGTTTGCATGTCTGATTTTACCTGGACAAATCCAGGCAGAAGATGCCGTAAAAACGAACGAACTGAAGACCTTTGAAGAGAAACTCAGCTACAGTCTGGGACTTGATGTGGGAACCTATTTTAAAGGGATGGGTGAAGATCTGAATTATGAAATTCTAGTGCAAGGCCTTGATGATTCGTTTCATGGAAAGCCTCCTCTGCTCAGCAAAGAGGAAATGCAGGCTGTACAGAGCGAATTTTCTCAGAAAATGCAGGAAAAACAGGAAGCCCAGCTAAAAGAATTGCAGGAAGAGAATAAGAAAGCAGGGGATGAATATCTTGCCAAAAATAAAGAGAACAAAGGAGTGATTGTCACTGCAAGCGGTCTCCAGTACGAGGTGGTAAAAGAAGGGACAGGCGCCACACCTGCGGCTGAGGATATGGTCAAAGTCCATTATAAGGGAACAAAGATTGACGGTACTGTTTTTGATGATTCCTATAAACGAGGTGAACCTGTCGTCTTTGGGGTAAGTCAGGTCATTCCAGGCTGGACAGAGACCCTTCAGCTCATGAAAGAGGGGTCTGTTTTAAAAGTTGCTATTCCCTCGAACCTGGCCTACGGTGATCAAGGAGTTCCACCGATGATCGAACCTAATTCTGTTCTCCTCTTTGATGTGGAGCTGATCTCCATTGAAAAGGAAGTCTCCACTGAAAAGGAAGTCTCCACTGAAAAGGAAGCAAAGGAATAATTCATTGTACTACTCTCCATAACCAAGAGGAATGACAATGGGTACGAAAAAGAAATGCTGCAACAAGATAAAAAAGAAGGGCATCTCCTGCAAGAGCTGCCCTCTTCCTAAACTTGTCAAGAAAGAAGTGGCGAAACTAAAAGACAAGAAAAAAGACAAGAAGAAAGGCAAAAAGGATAAAGAATAGGCTTTTCTTTTTTCGTTTACAGGCCCTGGTGTATTACATCGGGGCCTTTTTTTGTAGAGACCCAAGTGACTTGACTGTTGGTGCCTTTTTTTAGGTGGCTTTTCAGGGGAATTGGGGCGAAAAGAAGAGAGGGCAACCTCCATTCTTGCAGTATCTGAGAGTCATTGCACCCGAGAGTCCAGTCGGTTGCTGAAAGAGTTGTCTATCCCAGAGCATTCCGGCTTTGTAAACTGAGTATTGACGAGAGACAGAACGTATTATGGAATCTCTACAGGTGCTGTATGGGCCGATCCCAGAATCGAGTTGGCCATGTGGATATGTCCTATGTTCTTCCAGTCGATGTTGAGGAGTGCGGCGCCGTAGGCATCAATGGCCACAGGATCTGCAGAGGCGACCAGTTGATTGACCGGCGGTTCACAATGGGCACCCCAGAGATGGGCCTTGGCCATACCAATGGATGCATCAAGGAGAGTGAAATCCGGAGTTCGGTAGCGATTGAGGTCAAAGATGGCCTCTTGGATCTGCCGATGGAATGCAGATTTACCCCAGCCGCCCTGGCCGCGAAAGTGAGAAGGGGGAGCGCAGCCCATCATGTTTTTCATGGTCAGTGTGACCCCCGCTAGGGTATGGGCCTTGAGCACAGGGACCGAAAGCAAAAAGACTTCGTCCAGGATGGCGGGGAGATACATGATCGGCCATCTTTTGCAGCGCGTGTCTTCTCTCTTGGTCAGCTTTTCCTGATTGAGGTCGAGAAGAGGAATGTTTTTCGCTGCTGCCAGGTCAGTATATCCCAGCATTTGGAAGGGGTAATGGGTATCATATTGCAAAGAGCCCGTACCCTCTCCGATGAGGATAGGATTGCCGGGGAGCCTATTCTGCAGGTAATCGACGAGAAGGGCAGCCAGTTGTACCGGGGTGGTAACAGGCGGGGCCAGGGCCTCCACCAGGTTAGGTTTGATGAGGATGGTCTTGCCGCTTGGTATGAGGTTTGGAAGGCCTGCTGCATCCAGTAGAGGCGGAAGGTTTTCTTGCAGCGATGTGATAGGGGTCGTATAGAGTCTCGGATTGCGCATACAGGTGGACCTCAGCCCGGAAATGCATTCAGTTTCTGGGCAATGTTCTGGCAGGAAGCTGGTTTATGCATGTCCTGCCTGTCTGTCGTCCTGAGTCTTCAGGGCAGGAAGAGCAGGCCTCTTTTTGCGTAGGTGATAGTAGTAGGTTGGCCTTGATTTGACAATGGCAATGATAGGGACCGGGTCCGCTCTGATACGGCAAAGTTCAATAACCTGTTTCAGGGCAAGTGGTCTGTATTGGCCTTAGCTGTTCTCTCTTGTAATATATTTCGGAGTTGTCATTATGATTAGTCTCAGTGTCGACCAGGAGCAGTGTAAAAAATGTTACTCCTGTATAGCAGAATGCCCCTTTGATCTCATAAATCAGGACAAAGAGGGATTTCCCCAGTTACGCAAGGCAGCGATTAAAAAATGTATTCGCTGCGGTCACTGTATGGCCGTCTGCATATCTGATGCTCTGGATATAACAGTTTCACCCTTTGCCGGGAGTCTTGCCATAGAGGCGAGTCTTTTGCCCTCTCCAGATGCAGTTGAACATTTTCTTCTCAGTCGACGTTCCATCCGGACCTATAAAAAAAGAGCCGTTGACCACTCTACCTTAAAAAGCATACTTGACGTCAGTCGCTATGCCCCCAGCGCCCATAATGGTCAGCCGGTTCACTGGCTGATGGTTGAAAATCGCGATGAAGTGAAGCGGCTAGCCGGTCTGGTGGTCGATTGGATGAAGGAGTTGAAGATCTTTCCCGGTCTCACCCGGGCCTGGGGGCAGGGCCAGGACAAGGTATTGCGAGGTGCCCCTCACCTGGCTATTGCCCATGCCAATCCGTTCTCCAGTGAACATCCGATTGAAGACTGCACCCTGGCCACCGCCTACCTCGATCTGGCTGCCCATAGTTACGGGCTTGGCAGTTGCTGGGCCGGCTTTCTTGTCCAGGCTGCCCAGCATTATGAGCCGATTGTCGCAGCCCTTGATCTTCCTGAAAATCATCAGGTCTATACGGCACTGATGCTTGGCTATCCCAAATTCCGCTATCGTCACATCCCTCAGCGAGATGAACTGAAAATAACCTGGAGGTAGCTGATTGGCAGTCATTGTCAAGTGGCACTCTTGGCGCTGCTGCCTCAAGGCATCAGTGCGGAAGGGGAAGTTATTTGTCAGGCCTGTTGGCTGACGATTGATAGGAGATTTGTTGCTGTCCGGTTTTGGCCATATCCCACAGCGCAATAGGTTGCATTCGAGCTCTTGCAGCAACGAACCATTATTTGACTGAGGACACGCTCCGCAGAGGAAGGCGATCGCAGCGCCAAAAACCACTTGTCTGCTGGATAGCTATCCTTTTTTGTCCGCTGTGGCTTCGTCTCGTCGGTCCAGCTAAAAAGACTTTTAGGGCCCAGGAATGTACTGGAAGGCAGCATCGCTGTGCAAAAAAAATCTTCTCCCGAAGAGAAGGGACCGATCAGCTCTCTCGTTTGAGTAGAAGAAAATGGAGTGGAGAGAGGATGGGCTTTATCATGGGTAAATTTGTGTCTATCAGAACTTCCTCATCTGCTTTCCCGTCGTAATACTCGATCCTCTTTACACTGCCAATATTTTTGGCAAGCCAAGTATACGCGGTTGACGATTCGTCAACCGTCATCCCATTAATGGTGCCAAACATCCTGAATGTCGTTTTGATTTTAACCGATTCAAATGTTCCGTAAGGGACAGAAATTGATTCAAAAGTCAATGGTACTGTACTGGCACGGTAGGCGATGTCAAATGTCCCTGTTGATGGAATGTCAAAACGAGCAGTCCCCTGACTGTCTGTCAGTTGACCCAGTGTGGCCAGAGGAGGGGAGAGCAATACCGGTGGTATGAACGTTACCGTGTAATCAAAAGAGTTCTCTTTTATTCTATGCTCGCGAATACCGAATGAATCGTTGGTGACATATTCCATTTCTTCTGGTCTCGCTATGACCGTTGTAAGGACAGAATTCACAACAACTGGATCTGTCAGTACTGTCTCAACATATGTCTCTGTTCCATTTTTGCTATACTTCCACCAGCTACCAGGATAGAGGGGGAAATAAGGAGCCGTTACAACTTGTTGGCCGTAAGCTGGTATGCCAGTGAGCAATGTCGTTAACGCGATGATGAGATAAGCACATGTTACAGTAAGAGTGATCTTTCGTTTCATTGCATTTCTCCTTCAATAAAAAAAGCCGGACTACCCTCTTTCAAGGCAGCCCGGCTATCTATTGAGACCCGTTTGCTTTCCGTCCCTGCCTCACGGCAAGTTTGGCTTTATCTTGAGCCAATCAAATGGAATGTTCTTCTTGTATTATGGTATGCAAGAAACCATCTTGCGTCAATTGCACGACGTGGTACATGGGGCAGAAAGAGGGGGAGGGGCGGGAAGAACAGCAGAGAGACCATATGACTGAAAGGGTTGGGAGGGGAGAGAGAGATAGAAACTGTTCATGGTCCTGTCAGTCGCTTGCAGGCAGTTGCAGGCCTTAGTGCCTGAGAAATTCTTTTCATTTTTTTTGCAGAGAATTTGGTAAAGGTCCTTTCACCCCTTGGGCTGTACTTCTACTGAGTGCCGGCTTGCTGTTCATCACCGGCGTCAGCTGTTTCCTGCTGAGGTTTCCACGTTGTTCCCTGACAACTGCCGGGTGAGAGTCTTGACCTTTGGCGCAAAGATCCCGTTTACCAGGGCCACACTCCGAGTAAAGATTTTCCTCGTTGACTGAAGGTCACAAGAAATAGAATTGGCAGTATCCGTTAAGCCATGTGCTGGCCCTTCTTAGGCAGTCATACTCTACTGCAGCCCCAATTGCTCACAGGAGGCCTTCAGTCCGTCGAGGAGAACAAAGCGTCCCAGGGGAACAACAGGACAGGGGAATGCGCTGACAAAAAGGGGATTGTCGCAGAGTCCTCCGGAGAGATAAATTCTTTGCGGACGTTTGGCGAAGTTATAGGCATTAATGGCAATTCCTTTGACAAACTTGGCCACGGCCTCTGCTTCGCTGCTGCCGCTTACCACGGCATCGAAGATGTGACTCATTCCCAAGACCCCGCAGGTAACGGAAAAAGAGGTCGCAGGGACCTCAATGGTTCTAAAGTCGAGATCGTAATATTTTTCCAGGAGCTCAATGGTGAAGCCCATGGAGGCTCCGCATTCGGCATTCCAGCCCATATCCTCTATTTTTCCCTCACTGTAGGCAACATACTTGATATCGCGGCTGCCGCAGTCAAGAAGGGTGAATGACTCTGCGTCGATGAGGCTGATCCCACCTCTGGCCAGGGCTGTGAGTTCATTGACATAGTGGCGGCAATGCCGTTTGCCGTTGTGGCCGGTTCCGATATCTACCTGCAGGTTACGGTCAAGGTCTCGACTGGCAATGAGTTGCGGTCCGTTTGTCGAGCTGGTGTCCAGAATCTTAGAGTAGGAGGTGCCGAAGTCAGCAAGAAGCATGAAGGAGTCCTTGAAAAGCGGCGTGGCCAAAAGAGGTGCTGGAAGACGATGAAAAGACGGCCGCGGGGCTCATATTCCTGATAGCTCGAGAAAGGCCTGAATTTTTGCCTTGGCACTGTTTCCGGCAGTTACATCACAGTCAAGGTAGAGGGCGTGTGGATGTTTTGTGGCCAGGTGGCGGGCCAAAGCCGTCTTGGCGCAGAAGGACTGGGCGAAAAAGACTGTAGGAATATCAGGATTATAGTGGAGTTCGAGTTTCAGATTGTCCGGTGTCTTGTTTTCCATACAGCGTGCCCAGCCGTAGACATGGGTGGTGTCAGGAAAGAGGCTGAGCAGGGAAAAATCCCGTGGCGGAACTCCCCAGAAGCCGGCCACCGCTTTACAGGGTTGCAGGCTGTGGTAGGGGGTGGTGGATTGCACGGAGGCCGTGATGGCCTGCATCTTTTTTAGCAAATCCATGCGGGTCGTGCACAGAGGTGTGCCAAAATCAGTGCTGTCCTGATTTCTGGTCCGGATAATTCGGGTTTTGGGCAGGGTATCCTCGAGAACCGTTGCCGTATGTACGGCACAATCACATTTACCAGGGCCGATATCTATATAGATGACATCGGGTCTGATAATCAGACTGTTGGCCATGACGGTTCGCAGGATACCACAGTAGACCTGGGGCAGAAAGGGAGAGGCCGTTTCAATATCTATCCTGCCTTGGGGTTCATCAAGGTCGTACACCTTGATATGAGGAGCCGTAAGCGTCTGCATGACTGAGAGCGGTGGTACACCGACAATGCCGACACGCAGTGTGCGTGCTATTGTCATGGGCTCAGGTTCCCTGTTTATGGAGAAGGAGGAAGCCTGCACCACCAAAGAGGATATGGATGAGCACTGCAGCCAGAAAGGGTGAAAAGTAATCTGCCCTGGCCAGGGATTGCAGCGCTCCCCACACACCCCAGGCGATAAAGGCCATGGCGCAGCTTGCAGGTATCGCCACAGAGAGATCTTTCCCCCATTTTTTGTAGGATATGAGAAGCACAGGTAAACCAAGGAGAAGCAGGGGCAGGCCGAGAAGAGTGTAGGAGATCCTGCTGTAAAAATTGGTCTTGGCCTCTATTGTTTCCTTGTGATTACTCTGATTGACGGAACTTTGAAAGAGCTCGGTCAGTGACAGTTCGGCAGCCTGATACTCGGGTACAAAGAACTGGTCCGGTGTTTCCGGAAAAGTGAATTCTTTGCTCTCAAAGAGGGCGGTCGTGTAATTGTCGGGACTACTTTTCTCCTGTATCTGGCCTTCGGAGAGTTTCCAGGTGAAGTTTTTCCATTCAGCTTTTTTGGCGGTGACCAGGGTCTGCAGGCTGTAATCGTTGTTCCAGCTTGAGTAGGAGAAATTGATGAATATATCTTTATCGAGCCAGGGGCGGGCAAAGGAAAAGAATCCTTCCTTGCCCTGGTAATAAAAACGGCCATTGCGGAAAATTCCCAGCGGCACCATATTGTTCACCTCTTCATACCAGATGGTATTGGTGGCGGCTATGGTGTGGGGCAGGATCCATTGGGCCATGGCCAGAAAAAATGTGGTGAAGAGAAGGGCACCGATAAGAATTGGTTTGACGATGGTACGCAGGGAAAGCCCTCCGGCCATCATGGCTGTGAGTTCATTGTTATGGTTGAGAAGACCGAGACTGATAACTCCGGCCAGGAGGATCAGGATGGGTCCAAGTTGGTCAATAATAAAGGGGATGTTCAGCAAAAAGAATTTGACAATCAGACCGATAGATTTCCCTGCCGTCATGAAGTTGTCTATCTTTTCGAGAGAGTCGACAAGGATATAAATGGCGATAAAGGCACCGGCAACGGTGAAAAAGGTGCGGGTGAACTGGGCAAGTATGTATCGGTTAAGGAGAATCACAGCAGCTTGTTTTTTAATATAATTTTCTTATGTTGGAGGACCAAAAAATTACCAGCTACAGGTGCTCATCTGCTGAATACCTGTAGCTGAGACACTCGCAGCCCTCATGGCAAGACGCCAAAGAGTCTTCTCGATTTATCCTCGAAGGTAACGGTGAGCTATGTAAAATCCGAGACCGACCATACTCAGACCGAAAATATTTGAAAGGAGGATATAGCCAATCGCCTGTAAATGTTCGCCAGCCTTGAAGAGTTGTACCGATTCTCTGGCAAAGGTGGAAAAGGTTGTGAATCCGCCAAGAAATCCGGTGAAGAGAAACAGCCTGAATTCATTATTGATATGAATACGGTCAAAGAGACTCCAGAATATGCCAATCAGCAGGCATCCCAGCAAATTGGCAAGAAAGGTTGCTGACGGGAAACCATGAACCGGTAGTTTTGCAACTCCAATGGCAATGACATATCTTCCCAGGGATCCGCTTGCACCGCCAAGGGCCACTGCAAATATTTTATCCATCTCGTTTGAGAATTTGTTTAAATAGAGTATGTTCGTTTTGTTGTCAGTATTTCAGTGGCATCAGCCCATGTCTCAGAATGTCAGTAGGTACCATCATAGAAGATTCTCGTCAAGGGGAAGGCGCGATGCAGAAAAAGATTGGCATCCTAAAAAAAAATATCCGCTTTGTGTCTGCAAAGCTTTCAGTTCCGGCAGTGTTTCTCCCTGTGCCGTATTTCTGCCCAGGTACACCCTCAAGTTATGAAGCTGTTCCGGAGTGTTGCTCCGAGTTGTTGCCCCGTTTCGGAATCTGATTTTTTAGCAGTCTCTCAGGGAGACGAGGAAGGAGAATGAAGTCCATTGTATGTTCGGTTCGGGTGGAGGCAGCACCTCCCGCTCTGCACGATAATACCGCAGACCTTGATCGCCTGCGGCAGGCTTTGTTGGCCGCCCTGGCTGATGACCGTTTCCTGACCATTCCCTTTGAGCGCATGGTCCCTGTTGCTCGAGTTTTTCGGGAGTCCGGTTTCGCTGGCTATGCCCTGCTCAACGATCAGGAGCAAGGATGGGTCCTGGCAGACTTTCTGGCAGAGAAGCCGCAGGTCCTTGCCGGTATGGCTCTGGACCTGGGAACGACCCACCTGGAAGCCACACTCCTGGACCTGGAAGGGGGAAATGTGCTGGCTTCAGGAAATCTGGAAAACAGCCAGATATCCTTTGGTGCCGATATCCTCAGTCGTATCCACTATGCCACAGCCAAACGGAGACAACAGAAACAGCCTGCTCCAGACTTTCTCGATCCGGGCCTCCGGGAACTGCAGGAGACCATTATTGCTGCAATTAATGAACTGGCTGGGCAGCTGGCAGCTGCGGCGGGCTTAGAAGCTCATGCAATTCGTGCCCTTTCCGTGTCCGGTAATACCACCATGGCCCATCTCTTTCTTGGCATCGACCCCTATCATATCTGTCGGGAACCTTATATCCCTCTCTTTAATTGTGCTCCTGCCTTGGAGGCTGGGCAGCTAAAACTTGCCATCCATAGAGCAGCACCGGTGTGGATTATGCCTTCAGTAGGAAGTTATTTCGGCGGGGATCTGATTTCAGGGATCCTTGCTTCCGGTATGGCCCAATCGAATAAGACCCGGATGCTCATTGATGTGGGGACGAATGCCGAAGTGGTCATTGGCAACAGGGAGTGGTTGATAGCCTGTGCCGGGGCTGCCGGGCCGGCCCTGGAGGGTGGGGTCGCCCGCATGGGCATGCGGGCCGGCCCCGGGGCCATTGAGTATGTAAGCATTGATCTGGAATCCTATGATCTGACCTGTCGAACCATTGCCAATGTCCCGGCAAGGGGAATATGCGGCTCTGGTCTGATTGATTTGGTGGCCGCTCTCTATCTCAGCCGGGTGATTGATATCCGGGGGAAAATACGGGATCCGAAAAAAGAGCAGGATCAGGCCAGGGCCGCTTTCATGAAGGCACATATCCGGGAGCGGGATGGCATGCGGTCGTTTCTGGTTGTCGGTGAAAAAGAATCCTTTGAGGGGAGAGCAGTCCTTCTGGAGCAGATTGACCTGGATGCCATGATCCGTTCCAAGGCCGCCATGTATGCGGTTTTGAAAACACTGATCAGTCAGGTCGGTCTGGATTTTTCTGATCTTGAAGAGATAGTGGTGGCTGGTGCCTTTGGTCGTCATATCAATCCAGAGCGGGCCATTACCCTTGGCATGCTCCCTGATCTTCCCCTGTCAGTATATCGTGCCATTGGCAACAGCTCTCTCCGTGGGGCTGAAGAGGTGCTCCTCGATAGGGCTAGCCGTCTTGCCTGCGAAAAGATCGTCTCCAGCATCACCTACCTGGAGCTCAACGTAAATCAGGAATTTATGATTCGTTTTTCGGGGGCTCGCTTTATTCCTCACACCGATTCCTCCCTTTTTCCTTCTGTTCCTTCCTTTAATGGCAGAGAGTAATGAGGAATACTTCCTGGGAGATGACCTTGTGGGGGCTTGCTTTTTTGTGAAATGGTATGGTATGGTTTGAGATGTTGCTCCCCATTCACTGGAAAAGATGAGTGTTTTTGAGGAGCTGAACTATATGCCTGGTTCCGTTTCCGGTCAGTTTGTAAGGTGGCAGGTTAAAAAATGAAAGGAACGAGTGGTGAAATTGTCCTCACCCTCTGCTATGGTGGCAGGGGAACGCATCTTCATCGACTGGGATGTTTAGCCGGAGTTAGGGTCCTGAGTGGATGGTGTTCAAGTGAATAGTTAATTCTTCTTGTGGTGATGGTCAGCTTATCGCTGTACTTTACATGGTAAAAAAAAGAAATAAGTGCTGTCCAGCTGTGGGTGGCCAAAATGTACATAAGTCTGCCAAGGAGCGTCTCCAGAGATTTTGGGGTGTCTTTGATAAGGAAGACGATGTCCTTGTCTGCATTAATGCCGATCCGGATGCCCTGGCCTGTGCCTTGGCTATTAAACGTCTGCTTCGTTATCGGGTGAAAAGTGTCATCATTGCCCATCCAAACGAGATTCGTCGGTTGAATAATGTGGCCATGGTCGAACGCCTGAAGATCCCTCTGGAACGCCTCAATAATTTGAAGGTTAAGGACTATTCAAAAAAAATCCTGGTTGATTCACAGCCGACTCATCTGCCGGTTTTTGAAAAGATTGACTTTAATGTCATCATCGATCACCATCCTCTGGTCGCAGAATATCAGACCCAATTTGTAGATATTCGTCCCCAGTATGGAGCCTGCTCTACCATGCTGGTGGAATATCTGCGGGCTGCCCGTATGAAGCCCTCTGTTGTCCTGGCCACAGCCCTTTTCTATGCAATCAAGGTGGATACTCAGGATTTCGCCAAGCAGTCTGAACTGGCAGATGGCATTTCTTTTCGCTATCTCTTTAACATTGCCAATCGTAATCTGGTCAAAAAGATCGAGCTCACGGATCTTCGTCGTTCTGAGCTCAAATATTTTAACATCGGCCTTGCTGAACTCAAGTACTCCAAGGGCCGTTTTTACAGCCATGTCGGACGGGTGCGAAGTCCTGATGTTCTCGTGATTCTCGCTGATTTTCTTAATCATGTTGATGAGACCGACTGGGTTATGGTTTCAGGGATTCATGGTGAAAAACTGGTGGTCATCTTTCGTTGTGACGGGTATCGTAAAAATGCCGGAAAGATGGCGGAGCGTATATTCGGTGCCATTGGATCAGCTGGCGGACACAAGGAGTCCGCTCGGGCAGAGGTCCCCTTGAAAAATCTTTCCCTCGGTGATAAAGAATTTACGACTCTGATGTTGAAACGTCTGGCTACCAGGCATATGACATAGCATGTTGTTGGAATAGTTGAGAGACTCGCAACAGGTCAAATTTCAGGGTGGCTACACAAAAAAATATCTGCGAGGCTTATCAACGAGAGGGAATGGGGCGTGCACAGGCTACGTCTTAGTGACTTTAAATTTGTAATAAAGAAGCAGATGAAGAGTTTTTATGGCGTCATCATTAAATTGTTGGTGAACAATGATCAAACCTTCAACACTTGCAATGATTCTGGCTGGTAGCCGTGTCGATGAGCTGGATGTTCTTACTTATTATCGTCCTAAATCAGCAGTTCCCTTCGGTGGCTTTGCCAGGGTCATTGATTTTCCTCTGAGCAATCTTCTCCACTCAGGCATTGAACAGATAGCCATCCTTTCTCAGTACCGAGGGTATTCCCTTATCAATCATATCGGCACAGGTGCTGCCTGGGATATGATTGGCCGTCATCGTGGAATTTCCATCCTTCCTCCCTTTAAAGACAATATGGATCAATCCGACTGGTATCGGGGGACGGCTGATGCCGTTTACAAAAATCTCGATTTTGTCGAGTACCACGAGCCGGAAGATATCCTTATCCTGTCTGGGGATCATATCTATAAGATGGATTATCAGGATATGATCGATTATCACTACCGTAAAAATGCTGATTTGACCCTCGGTGTAATCAAAGTTGATAAAAAAAAGGCCCATCGTTTCGGTATCGCTGCTATTGACGATGAGGATGGTGAGAAGGGTGGGCGAGTGACGGCTTATTGGGAAAAACCTCAATCTGCCCCCGAGGCGGATTGGGCCTCTCTTACTGTGATGGTCTTCAAGCCTGAGGTCTTGTACCGCGCCCTGGGAGAAAATCAGAAGAGTCATTCCTTTGAGTTCGGCAGGGATATCATTCCTCTTCTTATGTCCTGGGACTGCAGGGTATATGGGTATAAACACCATGGGTATTGGGGCTATACTCGAACCATAGAGGAGTATTGGCAGTCGAATATGGATCTCCTCGGTGAAAATCCACTCATCGATATGCAAGCATGGGGACTGCGTACCAACCTGGAACATCGAGGTATTCGGGACGCCCAACCGGCCCTGATTGAAGACAACGGAGTGATTCATAACAGCCTGGTATATAATGGCTGTGTCATAGAAGGGACGGTGATAAATTCCGTTCTTTTTCCCGGAGTCAAGGTGAAAAAGGGGGCCATTGTAGAGAATTCTGTCCTTTTCTTTAATAATTGTATCGGAGCGGACTGTCGTTTAAACAAGGTGATCACCGATGTGAACTCTGTTATTGGGGAGAGAGTGCTCATTGGGCCTGAGGTTGGGACCGTGGCCGATCAGGTCACCCTCATTGGTTGGAATAATAAAATACCGGATGGAACAATCATTGGTGAAGGGGCCACTGTTTATCCAAACCTGACTCCTGAACAGTGGATAAATCGGGTCGAGGCAGGGGGAGTGTTGAAATGAGGGTGAAAAAGGAGGCATTGGTTCTTCTTCTTGCCGGCGGGGTTGGCAGTCGATTGAATATTCTGGTCCAGAATCGTGCCAAGCCGGCTGTTCCCTTTGGTGGTTTGTACCGCATCATCGATTTCAGTCTCAGTAACGTCATGAATTCCGGGCTGACAAAGGTCGGTGTTCTGACCCAGTATAAACCAATGTCATTGATGCGCCACTTGGGAATGGGCGAGGCCTGGGATTTTACCGGACGCAGTCGGGGGGTAAAGATCCTGCCCCCCCATACCGGATTCAAGGATTCTGACTGGTATAAAGGAACGGCGGATGCTGTACGGCAAAACATTGACTTTTTAGAGAGAAACCCTGCCGATGAAGTGGTCATTCTTTCTGGCGACCATATCTATTACATGGATTTTCACGCCATGCTCGAATATCATCGTTATAAAAAAGCCGATGTGACCGTGGGCATGATGGTGGTTCCCATGAGTGAGATTCACCAGTTTGGCGCCGGAATAATCAACCATGAGAACAGGATTGTCGACTGGGAGGAAAAACCAGAAAAGCCCAGAACGAATCTGGCTTCCATGGGTATTTATATCTTCGATCGACAGTATCTTCTCGATACGCTGAGCAGGGATCGGGAAGAAAACGATTTTGGTATGCATATCCTTCCTCGAGCCATTGCCAACGATAATGTTTTTGCCTATCCGTTTTACGGCTATTGGCGGGATGTGGGAACCATTCAGGCCTATTGGGAAGCGAATATGGATATAATTCGCAAGAACAGTGGCATCTCGCCTGAGCTGTGGGGGATTCGGACCAATATGGAGACCAGCGGTCTGCCTTTCGATCGTTCACCAGCCTATTTCGGAGGCCATGCCAGTGTGAGTTGTTCCATGATCTCTGCTGGTTGTTCCATACGGGGAACGGTACAGAACTCGGTCCTGGCTCCAGGTGTAGTGGTGGCAGAGGGGGCCATAGTTCGGGATTCAATCCTCTTCGCCGACTGTATTGTCGAGAAAAACAGTGTGGTCGATTTGACTATCTGCGATAAAAGAGTGCGGATTCAGGCAGAGGCTGTTGTGGGAGCGGGCAACAACCATGAAATAGCGAATAGACAGCAACCGAAACATCTCTATACCGGTATTACCCTGATAGGCAAAGAAGCAGTCGTTCCCCCAGGAGTGTCCATAGGTCGTAACTGTATTATTAATTGCAAGACCAAAGAAGAAGCATATCCTGGGAAGGAAATTGAAGACGGGGAAACACTCTGATTTTAAAAAATATTGCGTTTTTACCTCACTCAGGTATATTCCTGAGCTTCTAGCATGCCCGCGTAGCTCAGGGGATAGAGCACAGGATTCCTAATCCTGGAGTCGTTGGTTCGATTCCAACCGCGGGTACCAAATAAATTAAGGCCAAAGCCCACCAATAATGGGGTTTTGGCCTTTTTTGTTTCAGTTGCTTTTTAGCTGTGTTTGGCATAAATTGACTGAAAACAGCAACGATTTGCCATTTATTCTGCCCGGAATTCCGCCCAAAAATGATATGGCCTATATAAAAACTATTAAACGAAAAAAGGGTACGACATATAAGGCAGAGGTCAGGATAAAAGGTCATTCCCCTCTTTCCCAGACCTTTGACCGTCTCTCCGATGCTCAGCGCTGGGCCGAAGACAAGGGCCCGGGAAATAACTTCGGCCAATGCATTGCGGGCGGGCTTTTCAAGGTTGAGTCTGAAAGAAATTACCCCAGCGCTGGTCGCTGCCTTTCGGGACAAACGGTTGCAAAGTGTTGGGCCATCAACGCTTCAGAAAGATCTGGCTCTGTTGTCCCATCTGTATACGATTGCCAGGATGGAATGGGCTTTGGAAACAAACAATCCAGTCGCGGCAATCAGAAAACCGGCGAAGCCCTCTGGCAGATTACGACTTTTGAGTAAAGATGAAGCAAGGAATTTACTGGAAATATGCAAAATGAGCCGTAATAAAAAACTGTATCACTATGTGCAGCTTTTGCTTCATACGGGCATGCGGCCATCGGAAGCTGCTGGAGTGGCATGGGGACAAGTCAATATAGATGCCAGAATCATCGATTTGACCATAACCAAGACCAAGCCCTGAAATCCTGCTTGATATCATGCCGGAAAAATGTAACAGCAAAGAATCTGTTTTTTTTACTGGAGAAAATATCAGAAACCGTCCAGCGACGGCCCAATTTGTTCTTCCGTCGGGCTTTTGATAACGCCATTTAAAAAGCAAAGATTGAAGACTTCCATCTGCATGATCTGCGGCATACCGCAGCCAGTCATTTGTTAATGGCCGGGGTCGATCTGCGCACCCTGGCGGAGATCCTGGGCCACAGCATCATGCAGATGGTACAGCGATACAGGCACCTGCTGGATGATCATAAAATAAAGGCTATCGATCAACTGGAAGGACTTGGTAACTGACCTTCGGAGATTCTTAGTTCGCTGCATCGGCAAGTGTTTTGCCGGCTTTGAATTTAACGATCTTTTTGGCGGGAATCTGCATGGTTTTGCCGGTTTGGGGATTGCGACCTTCGCGAGCTGCTCGTTCGGTAACGGAAAATGCTCCAAAACCAATTAGGGTGACTTTATCACCTTTTGCCACAGCATCGGTGATTGCAGCAAGGACGCTGCTCACGGCTTGATCGGCTACGGCTTTGCTTATGTTACAATCTGTTGCCACTTTTTCTATCAGATCACCTTTGTTCATGAATTCTCCTTGTTGTATTTTTTAGTATCTTAGAAATTATTTTCGTGTTTTTTGAAAAGAATTTTGTGAAGGTACTTTCACCCCTCAATGGGGTACTGTACTGAGTGCCGGCTTACCGTTCATCACCGGTGTTAGATCTTATAGGACGATAACTATATTTCTTACTGAGATAGTAACGCACTATACATATTGCAAGATTATTCCGCATCCCTTTCTTGATCCGTTTTCATGAATTCACTGATCTCTCGGGGTGTGTAATAGCGGAACCGTATTCGTTTGCTCAGTCTGGCGGTATAGTCAGAAAAGGCCATAACAAACTCTCGTTGCCAACATAGTAGCGACTGATATAGGAACAGATTGCAGTATTGATGATCAGGACAAGATAGGGGATGCTGCCGAAAATGATGTGAGTGAAGAAATCAAGTTTTTGGAAAACAAAGGGGAAGAGGTAGAAATGGAAGAACGGGAAAAGGAGGATCAGGGCAACGCCTTCATGGAAGCCACTTTTTAAGCCGATCTTGAAAAAGTCCAGGGTTCGATCCAGAGTGAGGAATTCCGCCGGAATGTTTTGTCCCTTGCTTTCGATAACATAGAATTGCTGGATCTCGGATATACCATTTAATAAATTTCTTGGTTTGTAGATCCTGCCATTATCGATGGTGATGATCTGGGCGTTGGTATCATTTTGTCCTCTGTTTGTCTGTTCAGTGACCATCATATATCCTGAATGTTGTCAAGATATGGACTGACCTTTACGATATCGCGAAGCATTTTGGGCTTGGTCTGTTCCAACTCGGCGATGGAGCCGGCAGCTTGCCCTTTCGTGGCGAAGGCCTCGGCATGAAAGGGAGTGTAATATCCTTTGATGGTCTTGCCCGTTTTTCTGGTTACCGTAAAATATCCCCCGAAAAAGGTATCCTTGATCAATCCCTGGGCAATGACCTCATGCTCTACGCGCAGGTGGTGGACAATGGTGAGCAGTACCCGTCGCATGGTTTCATCTCAACATTTGGCGCGAACTTTTTGTCTGTAGGCGCCTCGCTTTCGTTTTGCAGGACTGTCTCTTCCAATTCCTTCTGCCGGGCAAGCTGATCCGCTTTTTTTTAGGTTTTGCCGAGAAGCCCCTGGGGCATCTTATGGTGTAGCTTGATCGCCCGTAGAATTTCATTCTTTTTGGGCAGTTCCTTAAAACCAGGAATTCCAGCCAGTGGCCGGCCTGCTGCCAGATGGTGTTCCCCAAGGGAATAGAGATAGCCTCGCATGGATACAAGCTTTCCAAGATCGTGAGCCAGGGCCGCAACCATGGTGTCAGGGATGACATGCCAGGCCTTGTTGTCTGAGAGGATCAGAACAACCTGTTCGGCCACATTCAGTGAATGGTCAAGCAGGGTGGTTTGAGCAAGAAGGCGATAGGTGTTGTCATCCCAACTTCCCTCTACATCACCATGTATATCAACCACCGAGGGACAATGCCCCTCCTGATCAAGGAGTTTCAGGATATGTCCGCATACTGCTTTCTGCTGCGGAAATTTTTCAAACCAGGCCCATTACTGGATCTTCTCCATAAATGCATCGGCCCGCGGATTACGAAGATCAAGAGACTTGTTTTCCTCAGCAATGTGCTGTTCGTTCCGCCACAGAGGAGAGAGTTCCGAGATATGGATAGTCCTGGTACCTTCTTTCGTCCACAGCGCCGACAGGTCACGCAGGTGGATTTCCTGGACGACCTTTTCCTTCTTCTTAGCAAAGGCCAAGGTTGTAACAACAACTGCCGTCAATATGAGTGTCAGCCACAACAACCCAGCACTCCAATCAACAGTCTTGAACCAAGGACCAGGCATCAGCCACCGCCTGCTCCTTGGTTCACTGCAGCCATATTTTTTCCAGCAAGATCCGGAGATGTCACCTTGAGTACTCCGTCACTGACCGTAGCGTTTTTACCCTTATAGGTGCCGGAAAAGTATTCAGGAAAAGCTCGCGAGGTGCCATGTTCATGACATCAGTATGCTTGATTCATACCTCTTCGGTCTCCCTGATCGACAGGCCGCCACCCACAGAGATGATCCCCAAGTACGTTACACCCAGAATGAAATCCCGGTGGCAACATTTTCCGTTGCAACAACCGAACGTTGGAAAGACTCTGATGGTAATCGCCAGGAACGCACCGAATGGCACCGTGTTGTTGCTTGGCGTGGTCTTGCTGAAACATGCGGTGAGCACCTCAAGAAAGGCGATAAGGTCTTTATTGCAGGCAAGCTCCAGACCAGAAAATGGGAAGATCAGGATGACATTACCCGTTATTCCACCGAAATCATCGCAGGTGAGATGGAGATGCTTGGTGGCAAACAGGATAATGCAGCTTCTCATGCCGATGATGGTGTTAATCCACCACCTCCGGAAGATGAAATTCCCTTTTAAAAGCGATTAGAGCAAAGAAAACAGCAATCCTGGTGGCGTAAGCCATAACCTGAAATCTCAGGGCCGGGATTTGTCTGTAAGAAAACCTTTTTTCACCCACCCGACCAGGGGAACCTTTCCCTGGTACGGGCATTGGTTCCCTTGGCTGTTTAAGGAGGAAGCCAATGCTATTTGTTCAAGATCAGGATGGTGAATATCGTCCTGCACCCAAAGAACTGGTTATTACTGAAGCAAACAAGCTCAGCGGTTACCAGTTGCGACGTGGATCTTTGATTCTATCTGCCGAGTGTGCCAAAACCGTCATAGGGTACAAACTCCGGGGGAAACAGAATGAAATCTTTGCCTGTTTGTTTCTGGATTCCCGGCACCGGATTCTGGCGTTCAAAGAGATGTTCATCGGTTCCATCAATAAAACAACAGTCCACCCTCGGGAAATAGTCAAAGAGGCTCTACTGCTTAACGCTGCAGCAGTCATCTTGGCCCATAACCATCCGTCTGGAGGGTCTCAGCCAAGTGAGCAGGATATTCTTCTGACAAACACACTTGAAGATATTCTGAAAGTCATTGATGTCCGGATACTTGATCACCTTGTTGTTGGTGATGAGGTAACCGCTTTTTCCGATTTAGGACTTTTAGAAAAATAAAACCATCCCTCATTCAGGGGCAAGTCTGCCCCCTGACGGGAGTGGTGTCTTGCCCCTATTTTTATTCTCATAGCAAGGAGGCAAGATCATGACAGCACCTACCCCTTTAAGCAATAATCAAATCGTAAGCTTTGCTCCTGCAGCAGGATCTGTCGAACCTATTGATGGAGTATCTGCCCGCTATTCTTTTGTACCAACGTTGACCGCTGTTGATTTGTTACGCGATGCAGGATGGTTTCCCGTTTATGCGGAACAAAGCGCGGTGCGGAATGTTCGACGAGATGGCTATCAGCGGCACCTGATCCGTTTTAGCAAGACCGGTTTATCGTTTGGCGACGAACGGGTTGACCTGGTCCTGTTTAATTCCCATGACCGCGGCTGTGCTTTCAAACTGATAGCCTCGGTATGGCGGAAAATATGCGGAAATGGCCTGATGGTTGCTTCAGAGTTTGCAAACTTCAGTCATAAGCATATCGGTTTCAGTCCGGATGATTTCATTCACTCGGCAGGAGAGATAGCTTCTGCTGCCGGGATTATAGCCGAACGGGTTGATGATATGAGGGTTATAGAAATGACCCCGGATGAACGGACCATTTACGCTCGCGCTGCCCTCAACCTTGTTTACGATGAACCCGAGGCGTCACCAGTGCCATCGGAACAGTTACTTTCCGAACGTCGCTATGACGACAAAGGGAATGACCTGTGGACGACCTTTAACGTGGTCCAGGAAAATATCGTACGAGGTGGTCTCAAAGGGACAACAAGAGGCAGCAACGGACGATTGAGAAGAACAACTACACGACCGGTCAAGGCACTTGATCGAAACGTCAAGCTGAACCAGGCCCTCTGGTTATTAACAGAAAAAATGGCCGAGCTTAAACAAACGGAGTCTGACATTTCTGTTGTAACTAATTGATTTGTTGAACTCTACTCACGATAGCCGTCTCCTTCGGGGGACGGCTTTTTTTTGTTCTTCTCTTGCAATAGGTTGTAAGTATAATATCATATCGTCTGGTATGGATTGACTTAAAATAAAATGAAATGAAATGATATAATATAATATGGAATGACTCTATGAGTATCGTGTTGATTGGTGGTGAAAAGGGTGGCACCGGCAAGACCACCCTGGCAACTAACATTGCCGCCATGCTGGCCCTGCAGGGAAAAGATGTATTGTTGATGGACACAGACCGTCAGGGGACATCGTCTTTCTGGGCAACAGTCCGGGAAGAAACAGAGATCGAACCCAGAATCGCCTGTGTGCAGAAATTTGGTAAGGGCCTGGCATCACAGGTGCGTGATCTGGCTGAGCGTTATGATGAAATCATAATCGATGCCGGGGGCAGGGATTCTATAGAGCTGTGCTATTCCCTTGGTGTCTGTGATCGGGCATACATCCCTGTGCAACCCTTCCAGTTTGATATCTGGACGCTCAGGCAGATGGACGATCTGGTGGAAATGGCACAGGCCTTAAATGAAAACCTGCAGGCCTTTATTGTCCTGAACAGGGTGTCCACCAATCCAGCTGTTCGTGAGGACAAGGAAACGCAAGACTTTTTCAGAGAAGAAGATTTCCAGCACCTGTCCCTGGTCAATGCGGTGCTGCGTGATCGTATAGCGTTTCGTAAGTCAGCCCGGGACGGATTGTCAGTGGTCGAGTTGAAACAGGATAAAAAGGCGATTCAGGAAATGAACCAATTATTTGAAGAGGTGTATGGTGGCTGATAAAAAGAAAACTCCACTCCGTTCTACCCCGACAAGAATAAAAGACACCGATCTTGATAAGTTTGCAGCCGCTGCCGGTCATTTCAGCCCAAAAAAAGAAGAAACCTATCCTTGGGAGGAACCACATATCCGGGAAGATGTGAAGAAAAATCTGCCACTCAGAATCCCTGCGCCCCTTTATATGAAATTAAAATACATAGCTGACCATACTCCGTACAGCATGAATTCCTTTATCCTTGAACGGCTCACCGAGGAGATTGAACAGGAAATTGTCAGATTGACGGAATGAATAAAATGGCTGTGTCCAGCAACAAACAAAGAAACTTCAAAAGCAAGAAACAGCGTGTAAAAAGAAAACTAAAAAACGAAGAAAAGGTCGGTTAGAGGATGTGGTGGGTGCCGATAAGAAGCCATTCCCTAAGGATTGAGAGTTATTAAAGGTGACATCGGGAACTGGCTGCACTATTCTGAGATTTGGAAAGGATTACTTTTTGTTTGGTTGCTGGTTTTCTACGAATCCATATTGTTTCAAGAGGATTGATAACCATATTCTTTGAAAACTGGAATTTGCCAATAAGTTGACAGAAGTGAGATGTTTCCAGCCTGGGGGAAGTCATACTACACTGGAAATATATTGATTTTGACTAGAATTGGATTTGTTATGTATAATCAGGAAGCGATCTTAATCGCTTGGTGGTCTGCCTCTGGTTAACATTGCCAATGGATTCTTTAGCTGTAAAAGTAGAAGTAATTAAGTATGTCCCAGGAATTTTGGGCGCACAGATGTTTAAACGTAAAAAAACATCAGCGGGATAACGTGAAAGTATGGGCAAGATAAACCGGGGGAATGTCCTTCTCCTCCTGTGGGCACCTAAAGAGAAGCTGGCATGCGACTCTGACCTGCTGGTGCGTGGCATTTTCGGATCGGTTGCCCGGAATGGAGCAGAGGGCGGTGGTGATAGTGATCCGCAAGGTACGTTTGGCCATGAATAAAAAGAAACTCACCGAAACCGACATCCGTTCAAAATTCATAACCCCGGCCCTCACCGTCGCAGGCTGGGATCTTCTGACCCAGATCAGGGAAGAGGTGGCCATCACCAGCGGTCGCATCATGGTGCAAGGCAAGGTTCACAAACGTGGCCCGGCCAAGTTCGCCGACTACATCCTTTACTATAAGCCAAATATCCCCATTGCTGTTATCGAGGCCAAGGACAACAAGCACGCTTTGGGTGACGGCATGCAGCAGGCCCTGAACTACAGCGAGATGCACGGCGACTTGCCCTTTGTCTTTTCTTCCAACGGGGACGGTTTTCTTTTCCATGACCGCACCACCACTGACGGCCCTGTAGAAAGTGAAATCTCTCTGTCCGAATTCCCCAGCCCGGCAACCCTCTGGCAGCATTACCTGTCCTGGAAGGGCTTTGATGATCAGCCCGCCGTCAACGTCGTTAGTCAGGATTATCACAGCGACGGCTCTGGCAAGACTCCCCGCTACTATCAGTTAAACGCCATCAACCGCACCATCGAGGCCATTGCCAAGGGCCAGGATCGTATCCTCCTGGTCATGGCCACCGGCACCGGCAAGACCTACACCGCCTTCCAGATCATCTGGCGTCTGTGGAAATCCGGGGCCAAGAAGCGCATCCTCTTCCTGGCCGACCGCAATATCTTGATTGACCAGACCAAGTCCAACGACTTCAAGCCCTTTGGCTCCGCCATGACCAAGATCCAGAAGCGGCAGGCGGAAAAATCATACGAAATCTACCTCTCCCTTTATCAGGCTGTCACCGGCACGGAAGAGGAGCAAAACATCTACAAACAGTTCTCCCCGGATTTCTTCGATCTGATTGTCGTTGATGAGTGTCATCGCGGCTCGGCTGCCGAGGCCTCTGCCTGGCATGATATCCTCGACTATTTCTCCTCTGCCACCCACATCGGCATGACTGCCACCCCTAAGGAAACCAAGGATGTCTCCAACATTCATTATTTTGGGGAAGCGGTCTATACCTACAGCCTCAAGCAGGGCATTGAGGATGGATTCCTCGCCCCTTACAAGGTTATTCGTATTGATATGGACAAAGACCTCATCGGCTACCGTCCCGCCAAAGGCAAGCTGGATAAGTATGGTCAGGAAGTGGAAGACCGCATTTACAACCAGAAGGATTTTGACAAAAACATGGTCCTGGAGCAGCGCACCAACCTGGTGGCCGAAAAGGTCAGCCAGTTTCTCCAGGCCACCAACCCCTTTGATAAATCAATTGTCTTTTGTGAAAACATCGACCATGCAGAGCGTATGCGCCAGGCCCTGGTCAACTGCAACCCAAAAGAGAGCCGGGAGAACCGTAAATACGTCATGCGTATCACCGGCGATGAGCAGGAAGGCAAGGCCGAGCTCGACAACTTCATTGATCCGGAATCCATCTACCCGGTCATCGCCACCACCTCCAAGCTCATGACCACCGGAGTCGATGCCCAGACCTGCAAGCTCATCGTGCTCGACCAGACCATCAAATCCATGACCGAGTTCAAGCAGATCATTGGCCGTGGCACCCGGATTAACGAGGAGCACGGCAAGTTCTACTTCACCATCATGGACTTTAAAAAGGCCACCGAGCTTTTTGCGGATCCAGATTTTGACGGGGAACCCGTTGAGATTTTCCAGCCGGAACCAGGCGCACCCCCCATTGAGCCGCCTGAAGTGTTCATCCACGATGTGCCGGACAATGGTTTGCCCGGTGATTTTGACGATGACGAGTCCTCCAAACGGATCAAGTATGTGATCAACGATGTGCCGGTCTATGTCTTGGCCGAACGTGTTCAATATTACGGCCACGACGGCAAACTTGTCACCGAATCACTCAAGGATTACACCCGCAAGACCATTACCCAGGAGTATGCCTCCCTCGATGACTTCCTCGCCTCCTGGACAGCAGCAGGTCAGAAAAAGCTGATCATCGATGAGCTTGAGCAGCACGGCGTCTTTTGGGAGGCCCTGGAAGAAGAGGTGGGCAGCGAGCTTGACCCCTTCGACCTTATTTGCCATATTGCCTTTGATCAGCCCCCTCTGACCCGCCGGGAAAGGGCCAATCAGGTGCGCAAAAGAGATTACTTCAGTAAATATGGTGATCAGGCCCGCCTGGTGCTGGATGCTCTCCTCGACAAATATGCCGACGGCGGCATTGACAACCTGGAAGACAAGAGTGTACTTACCGTGCAACCCTTAAGCGATATCGGCACCCCCGTCGAGATCGCTCGCCTGTTTGGCGGCAAATCCGGTTACGAGGCCGCCATCCAGGAACTGGAGTCACAAATCTACGCACTGTCCTAATTCAGAACATTTTATCTCCGCAACGTAAAAGAGCTCATATATGTCAATCTCCGGCACAATCAAGGGTATCCAGGACATCATGCGTAAAGACGCTGGTGTGGATGGCGACGCCCAGCGCATCGGCCAAATTGGCTGGCTCCTCTTCCTTAAAATCTTTGATGATCAGGAGCAGGAGCTGGAGCTCACCCAGGACGATTACCGCTCCCCCATCCCGGCACATCTGCGCTGGGCAAGCTGGGCCACTGATCCGGAGGGTATCACCGGTGAAGGACTCCTGGAGTTTATCAATAACGATCTGTTCAAAACCCTGCGTAATCTGACCTCTCACACCGGTCAGACGCCGCGTGGCTTTGTGGTTCAGGCCGCCTTTGAGGATGCCTATAACTACATGAAGAACGGCACCCTCATTCGACAGGTGGTCAACAAGTTAAACGAGATCGACTTTAACCGGGCCAGCGACCGCCATACCTTTAACGATATCTACGAAAAAATTCTAAAAGACCTGCAGTCCGCCGGTAATGCCGGAGAGTTCTATACCCCCAGGGCGGTGACCCAGTTCATGGTGGATATGGTCGATCCCAAGCTGGGTGAGACCCTGCTGGATCCGGCCTGCGGCACCGGCGGCTTCCTGGCCTGCGCTATTGAGCATCTTCGGTCAAACTACGTCAAAACCGTGGAGGACTCCCATATTCTCCAGGAGACCTTCAGTGGTATCGAGAAAAAGCAGCTACCCCACCTGCTCTGCACCACCAATATGCTCCTCCATGGCATTGAGGTGCCAAGCCAGATTAAGCACGATAATGCCCTGGCAAGACCCATCAAGGATTATACGGCCAAGGACCGAGTGGATGTCATTATCACCAATCCCCCCTTCGGCGGCACGGAGGAGGATGGGATTGAGACCAACTTCCCCGCCACCTTCCGCACCAGAGAAACGGCAGACCTCTTTCTCGTGCTCATTATGCGCCGTCTGAAACCCGGTGGCCGGGCTGCGGTGGTGCTGCCAGACGGCTTTCTCTTTGGCGAGGGTATCAAGACCAGGATCAAGGAAAAACTGTTAGAGGAGTGTAACCTGCACACCATCGTTCGCCTGCCCAACGGCGTCTTCAATCCCTATACCGGCATCAAGACTAACCTCCTTTTCTTTGAGAAAGGCACGCCCACCACGGAGCTCTGGTTCTACGAGCACCCCTATCCAGAGGGTGCCAAGAGCTACAATAAAACCAAACCCATGCGGATTGAGGAGTTCGAGCCGGAAAAGGCGTGGTGGCAGAACCGGCAAGAGAGCGAGCAGGCCTGGAAGGTCTCCATCGACGCCATCAAGGTCAGTAACTATAACCTCGACATCAAGAATCCCCATGTCGGTGATCTGATCAATCATGATCCTGATGAATTGCTGCAAACCTACACCAACCAGCAACAGGAGATAAGCGACCTGCGCCAGCAGCTAAAAACGATTTTGAGCGAGGCCCTTGGTAATGGGGGAATCGCCTGACATGGTTGACCTGATAACCGAGCATATTGATATCTGGACCACCGCCCAGGAACAACCTGCCCGCGGCCGTGGCAGGAAGACAAATGGCCATAGCCCCTATGGAATCAAGAAGCTCCGTGAGCTGATCTTGGAGCTGGCCGTGTGCGGCAAACTGGTGCCCCAGGATCCCAGCGACGAACCGGCCAGCGTTCTCCTCAAAAAAATAGCCCAAGAAAAGGCGCGTCTCATTCAAAAGGGCGAGATCAAAAAACAGAAGAAATTGTCTGAAATAACCGATGATGAAAAGGTGTTTAAGCTGCCCGAGGGGTGGGAATGGGCGAGGCTTGAAGAATATGCAAAAAAAATAACCGATGGAGAGCATATATCACCTAAGAAAACCTCTGAAGGAATAATGCTTTTGACAGCAAAGCATGTCCTTGACAATGGTGTAAGTACTGATGACCCTCAATATGTTGCAACAGATGATGCTGCAAAATTCAGATTACGCTGTGATCCGGAGGTAGGAGATGTATTAATTTGTAGCAGGGGAACTATCGGTAGATGTTGCGTTGTAAAGATTGCAGACTATTTCTGTTTAATGGGTAGTGTGATTCAAGTTAGGACATTTGAAGAGGTGGATCCATATTATCTAAATATCTATCTTAAAAGCGGCACGGGGCAATTATTTATTCGAGGTGTCACTAAGGGTATGGCGGTAAATGCACTGTATCTAAAAGATATTAGATTATCTCCGTTGCCTCTTGCTCCATTAGCCGAACAACACCGCATCGTCGCCAAGGTCGATGAGCTGATGGCCCTCTGCGACCAGCTGGAGCAGCAGCAGACCAACAGCAACGAAACCCACCAAACCCTGGTGGAAACCCTGCTCACCACCCTCACCAACGCTGCCGATCAAAAAGAATTTGCCGATACCTGGCACCGCATCGCCGCCCACTTCGACACCCTGTTCACCACCGAACAATCCATCACCCACCTCAAACAAACCATCCTCCAACTCGCCGTCATAGGCAAACTCGTCCCCCAAAACCCCACCGACGAACCCGCCAGCACCCTGCTGGAGAAAATTGCCAAAGAAAAGACCCGCCTGATAAAGGAGGGAAAAATCAAGAAACAGAAGATGCTGCCTGAAATCAGCGATGAGGAGAAGCCATTTGAATTGCCGGAGGGGTGGGAGTGGTGTAATTTGTCAGATTTGTTTGCTATAGTTACAGATGGAGACCATCAAGCACCCCCAAAGTCAGATACAGGGGTTCCGTTTTTAGTTATAGGAAACCTGAATACAGGGGAAGTAGCCCTTGATGGGTGTAGGTATGTCCCTGAAGATTATTACCAGAATCTGGACTGGAGCCGTCAGCCAATTGCGGGGGATCTTCTTTATACGGTTACGGGGTCTTATGGTATTCCAATACTTGTGGATTCTGACGCAAATTTTTGCGTTCAACGGCACGTAGCAATTTTAAAATCGACAAAATCAAGCCCAAGAAAGTACTTGTTGATGGCGTTAGCATCTAAATGCGCTTTAGATTACGCCACAGAAATTGCTACCGGCATAGCTCAAAAGACAGTGCCACTTACAGGACTGAGGCGAATGCCTACCCCGGTGGCTCCAGAAAATGAACAACAGCGCATCGTCGCCAAGGTCGATGAACTCCTGGCCCTCTGCGACCAGATGCAAAGTAAACTCACTAGCCAACGCACCACCACCTGCCATCTCGCCGATGCCTTTGTCCAGCAAGCCACTATTTCATGATTGGTGTTTAGGTATTGGCGAAAGTTGTTTGTATTTCTTTGGGGTATTTATATGCAGGATGCTTTCGAATATTTGCACAGCCTCGTTTCCGAGTTCTTCTCGAGCCGGCATTGTACAACAGGGGCTCAGAGCTTGGGGGAGTGTCTTTTGTGTGTTAAGATAAGGAATCTTTAGGCAGGCAGCTACACCTCAATTTCTACTGCCTGGTGGACCATTGCTGCCACCGGGGTATAAAGATCAACCTCTGTTTCAGGAGTTTTTATTGTTATAACCAAAGCGTATCGAGCCTGATTGCCCCACCGTTCTTGTTTGAGATTTTCTTTCCACCATCCCATGACTGGGAAAATTGCTATATGGCCGCGCTCCGCCAGCTCAGAGGCCGTTCCTTTCCAAGTGTCGGAGTGTATCGAGCCAAGTTTGCGTAAGTTTTTCCCTAAAGTCCATTTGGCATCACCAGGAGAAGAGCCAGGGGTGCCTGTTTCTTCATCTCGGGCTGCTTTGTTAATTCTTTTCTTAAAAGCATCCAGGGTTTCCAGCGGGTTTTTCACATCAAACCGAAGGCCATGGCTGCTATAGCTGTATTTTTTGCTCCATCCTCGCCGAGCGGGATTCGGCTCAATGAAGTAGGACAGTGTCACTTTCATCTCAACAGGGATTTCTCCTAAATCTTGCAACAATTCCTTTGGCCATGGGATGTCGTGGAGATGCAAATCTTGAGTTACACCGCGTGAGTTCTTTTTGTCAAATGGCTGTAATGAATCTTGAGCGATGAGGGTGAGCGAATTATTGGCACTCCACAAGGCTCTCTCCAAATTTGGAACTCCATAACCACAATAACGTATCAGGTTCTCGTATTGTTGTTTTGTCTGAAACGGGGCGAATCGATTGAGCATGCCATCTGTCCATGCCGCCGAATGTATGAGCAGGGCTCGAATGGTTTCGGGCCAAAACACAGGATAGTTTGCATGCAAAATGGCGGACATCCTGGCAGCAAGAGCCGTGGCGGCGCTTGTTTCACGCATATTGGTCAGTGGCCGCATATGTTGATAATGGCGATTTGTTGTTAAGAGGTCCAGGCTGTCAATATAATCTGCTGTGCCATAGGGATCGATTGCCATATTTCCCCCCTCCATAACCAAATCTGGCTTAAGAGGCCATGGCCGCGACCAGTCCATGGATGTGCAGCTTGAGGGGCTTAGGTCCCCAAAAGGAGCTATTGGCTCATAACCAGGGTAGACTGCCGGGTCGATAGAAATCTTTCCTGTATACGCTCCTACCGTTACAGCATTCCATGCTTGCCCTGGGTCATGCACCCCTTCTGTCATATTATTATCGGGGAAAAGGTGACGTTGTGCTTCATCAGTATTTCCTGCCGAGACGAGGATCAACCTTTGTGTGTCGTCAGTTGCGCCGGAACAAAGAGCGTCCAGAGTTGAGGACCATGACGATGGTCTGCCAGCATCTCTGAAATCAGTGGTGGTGACGGCCAGGCATATACTTCTTTTTCTGGTGGGGGAAGAGATCTCTGCTCGCCCAATCGCTTCCAGGGTGATTGAGCCATATTGGTGCGGGTGGTTATGGCCTGTGGGAGGTAATATTTTTACGGACTCTAAACCATGGGTGAGGGTTATTGGCCCATGGTAGGAAAGAAATTCTGTCAAATCTCCATAGGCAGCAAGGCCCGACATCTCTGTGCCATGGCCGTGGTGGTCTGCAACATTCCAGGCAGGATTACAGCTATGCAGATCTTGATCTTTTAAGACTGGTTGTAAGAGTGGGTGACCGTTGTTGACACCGGTGTCTAAAATGCATACAGCAGGGCTGTCATCACCTGGAGGTGTAATATTCGCAACGGTGTCTGCTACCCAATCCATCTGCTCACCACGGGGCATGGATATAAAAAAATCTGCGGTCTCTTTAGCCTTACGCAGTTCGGCAATACAGTTGAGTAAATTGATCGACCTACTCATTTGTTCTTTCGTCCCAGAAGCAGTGACAACGGTACGGTCGGGGAAGTAGAGCTCTTCGCTTCCAACCTGCAGCCCTAACTGTTCTGCATGATCTCGAAAGAAATTTATATAAGCCTGTCGGTCATCACCAACTCGCAGCCATACCTCCCACCAAATGATCTCGTCCTCTCCGGGAAAAGCTTCCTGAGTGTCGGTCCATAGGGCTCCAAGAGCAGCCTGATGGATGGAGTTTATACTTTCGACCAGATTTTTGTTTTTGGGATTACCTTTATCCGAATCTTTGTCTGTGTTGAGGTAATCGTTAATTTTGTTTGTGAGGATGTGAAGTTTCCCCTCGGGCACAAAAACAGTGGCAAGTGTTTTATGGTCTACCTGCTTTACAGCAAGAAGTTCGATTCTTGAACGCTGATCCTCAAGGCTATCAAATTTAAGATCAAATTCAGGGTTGCTCTCAAACTGCACATATATACCGTTCCCGGCATCTATGCCGAATGCTTTTTGTTCTTCTACTGCGGCTTGAGATTGTGCACGAACAGTTTCAAATTGGCCCAAAAGGCGTTGGCCATGAGTTTCTCTCTGGCGAGGTGGAACCGAGAAGGTTTTTCCTCCCATAGACGGAGATGTATAGGGTTCTGTGGAGGCCGTACCTGTGACAAGAATGTGCGGTAGCTTTGGCAAAGCGTTCTCTGGCAGTAGATTTTTTTAAGAAGGAAGACAGTTTGTTTTTAGGCTTGAGAAGGATGGCATAACTTTCGTTCTGCCAATAATCTTTCAATTTCTTTTTGGTAAATCTTGGACTTATCGTTGATGAGAGCGTCTTTTATGGCATCTTCACAGGCTCTGGAAATATCAGCAAAGCTTAAACCGAGAGCTGCTTCTGCTATCTTTTTCCACACTATTCTGGATGTAGGAAACCCTGCTAATTTGCTCTTTATTAATGCTATGATTAAAGGTTTATCTGGCACATCGAATTCAATGACATCATCAAAGCGTCTAAAGAGAGCATAGTCTAAAATATTCGGGTGATTCGTTGCCGCAAGAATAAGACTATCTGAATCATCCTGCTCTATCATCTGGAGGAAGCTATTTAATACCCTACGGATTTCACCGACATCATTCATTTGCCCACGTTGAGAGCCAATGGAGTCAAATTCATCGAAAAAATAGACTCCCCTTGTGTGAACTAACGCGTCAAAAATTAATCGTAATTTAGCGGCAGTCTCACCCATAAATTTTGTGATAAGCCCTTCAAGACGGACAACAAAGAGAGGGAGACCTAGTTCGCCTGCCAACATACTTGCTGACATAGTTTTTCCTGTGCCGGGAGGACCGACGAAGAGAAGTTTTTTACGAGGAGTAAGTCCGTGGGTTCTAATTTTTTGTACTTGTCGTTGTTCTTGGATTATTCTGCGCAAACGATTGGAGATGGTCTCATTAACCACCATGTCTGTAAGACGAAGTTTGGGGTATGAGGCTGACAGCAAGGCCGACAGCTCTCCCCGAGGCTGTGCGATCAGGGTTGATTTTGTAACACTTAGGGGGCCTGTTTTTTTCTTGGCTTCGTCTATAAGAGCACGTAATTCTCTGGCAAGCTTACCGTGGCCAAGTTTTGCCTCGTGGGCGGCAACCTGCATAGCCACTGCGAAAAAGTGATCCTTATCACCGTCAAGATGCGATCTGAAGAGAGCTTTTAACTGTTCAGCACTGGCCATGTTGTTTGTCCCACATTTAGAGAGTCCCAATAATATATAAATGTAAGTCATTCTATGACTTAATTAATCAGTATCATATTTAGCTTTTTAAAGCACTGGTTCATCAGGTTAATGAAGACTTTTTTTAAGTCTGTTTTGAAATGAAAGTCTTGCAGGGGGAATGCCCCAAGAGGAAAGCCGATGGATCAGGTCTTGAAATATCATACATTGGTTTTTGTTTAAAATTTGACATTCTTAAACTTCATTTTCTATCCTTCGGTGGGCAGGGGTCATTACCGTAACTGTTGCCAGCCCTGATCCTGCCGTCTCTGCCGTGAATTTTGGTGTCCGACCCCTGGTTTCTGGCAATCCTCTCTGCCACTGTTTGGGCCTCTTTCTGGGTACCGGTGATCTTCGTCGCTTTGCTGTTGCCTGCGCCCTTCACCGCCCAACCCTCTGGATGTTTCACTACGTGTTGATTTTTTCCTTTTGCCATGACAGCCTCCTTTGGATCATCAAATGCCATTTTGTAAGTTTTCTGTGTTCTAATATACTACAGGGTGTAGTTTGAATCTGGATGCCACCCTCCATCTTGTGGAAAAATCGTTCCGCCTGCATGTCATATATAAGAGGCGCTTTTAGAAAATCAAGAGGGGAAGTATATTTTAGTGGCAAAAAACGCATTTATTGTGCAATAATGGTTGTTGAAAGTTGTTTTAATGTCTTTTTCGTGCAGATAAATGCGTTTTTTCTGCGCCCTGAGAATAAATATTAAGGGGCACATCGTTATGCTTATCGAGTTCAGTGTTAAAAATTATCGTTCGTTTTGGGAGTCTCAGACCCTCAGTATGGCGGCAGGGGCAACAAAGGAGCTACAAGAGGAAAACTGTTTTATTCCCTCTGTACAGGAGTTACCCAGGCTGCTGCGATCGGCAGTTGTCTATGGGCCTAATGGGGGCGGGAAGAGCAATCTGATCAAGGCGCTGGGCTTTATGAAGAAGCTCGTCTTGTTGTCGGCAAAGGAGAGTCAGGAAGGTGAGCGTATTGCCCTGAACCCTTTTCTCCTCCACCGAGAAGGGTCCTCTCAAGCCAGTGAGTTTGAGGTTGTCTTTGTTGAAGACGGTGTGCGTTATCAATACGGCTTTGCCGCCACCAACAATCAAGTGACCCGCGAATGGCTGCTGGCATACCCTGGCAACAGAGCCCAGCGTTGGTTTGAGCGCTCTTACAATCCCAAAAAGGAGAAAGAGGAGTGGTATTTTGGGGCAAAGTTTATCGGTCAGAAAAAAACCTGGCAGAAATCTACCCGTCCAAATGCTCTGTTCCTGTCCACTGCGGTACAACTGAACAGCGAACAGTTAAAGCCCGTCTTCAACTGGTTTCAAAAGTTGGTTGTTATTGGCCACGGTGAACGGATTGAGAGGGGATTTACGGTTACCAGTTGTGAGGTGAAAGAAGAGCGCAACGAAATTCTCACATTCCTCAAAAATGCAGGAATTGAGGTCGATGGGATTATAATCAAAGAGAAAAACCTCGACGATGTCAATTTTTCTTCAGGTATGCCCGATGAGCTGAGAAATTTCTTTCAAAAGGATCTACAGGGCAGGTCGTTTAAGGAAGTGTTCTTCAAGCACCAACTCACCAATTCAGAAGATTCTGCTTTATTTCCTTTGACTGAGGAGTCTGATGGGACGCAGAAGTTGTTTGCCTATGCTGCCCCGTGGCTGGATCTGTTAACAAATGGTCGAGTTTTGGTTGTTGATGAGTTGGACAACAGTTTTCATCCTCACCTGGTGCGCTTTCTTCTCAAATTGATTCACGGTTCAAAATCTAATAAGGCCAATGGGCAGCTCATTTTTTCAACTCACGATACGTCAATCCTGGACACAAAGGTTTTACGCAGGGATCAGATCTGGTTCATGGAGAAAGATGATACCCAGGCAACGCAGCTGTATCCCTTGTCTGATTTTCACCCCCGTAAGCACGAGGCTCTGGAGAAAGGCTATCTGCAAGGCCGGTTTGGAGCGTTGCCCTATATTGGTGAGGTCAAGTTTTAATGGCTGACCAGTTATACAAAAAACGAAAGGCCAGGGACGTACGCTCGCTCAGGAGAAAACGGGCCAGGAGGTCTCCCTATGACAGGGTTCTTGTTATTTGTGAAGGGGAAAAGACCGAACCCAATTACCTTACGGCGCTTATTGATGACTTGCAGTTGAATACCGCCAATGTTGTGGTTGCAAAAAACATCGCCGGCTCTTCTCCCAAGTCGATTGTGGATTTTGCTCTGAAGGAATACAGGAAAGAGAAAGAGTATGATCGGGTTTACTGTGTGTTTGACAAAGACCGTCACACCACATACGACAGTGCCTTGGATAGAATAAGGAGGGCCAAGCTTGCTAATGGGCACACCATTCTTGGTATTACCTCGGTTCCCTGTTTTGAGTTCTGGTTACTCCTTCATTATGTTTATACAACAAAGCAGTTTGACACAGGCCCCGGCTCCATATGCGCCAATATTATTACTGATCTCAAAAGTCACATTCCTGGTTATGCAAAAGGGGATGTGGATACATACCAGGTCACAAGAGATATGTTGGACACGGCCATTGATCGTAGCAAGAGAGTTGCCTTGCATTGTAAAACAGGCGGAACCGATATGCCGTCAACGAAAATGCACGAGATTGTTGAGTACCTGAGGAATTTGAAGTCATAATTATGGGTAGTGAGGTTGTAACGTAATTTCAGACCTCCTGATCTCGAGAGGTTAGCCGGTTGCGTTGTGTTTCGCGTAACATACTGAAATGGCATTTATTTGCAGGAGGTATTGCGAATAATCTTCAGAGCAGTTGCCGACAGTGCAGGATTCAGATAAGATACCATTTCCTCGGGTAAAGCATGAAATCTATTTTATCGAGCTATCACCATGCCACAATTACAGCTGCCGATGTTCCCGAAAGGGATAACCTTGATTAATGCTAATCTTGGCTTTGTAACCCAAGACAACACCGTCACCTACATTTACGGGAGCCTGCCGATTTTCTCCCATGCCGCTGATGACCTTAAAACGTTTCGAATGTTTACCAGCCAGTTGTATATCAATGGGAGTGCCAGCCAGGCTGAAATTTGCCGGGCATTTGGAGTGAGCAGGATCAGTGTCAAACGAAGCGTCAAGTTATACCGTGAAAAAGGCATGGCCGGTTTTTATGCTGAACCGAAACACAGAGGAGCAGCGGTATTAACAGCTCCAGTTCTCGACAAAATCCAAGAACTACTTGATGCAGAACAATCAATTCCTGCTATTGCTGATCAGTTGGGATTAAAGGCAGACACTCTGCGCAAAGCCGTGCAGGTAGGAAAGCTGCATAAGCCTCAAAAAAAAGTCCTCCCCGCTGAATCAGCATATTGAGGGAACCTGTAAAAGTGACAGGAGTAAGGAGGATGCTGCAGCTCCCATAGGGATGGGGGCAACCGATACAGACGGAAGACTCCTTGCAAGTATCTTTCGGAAAGGTCCGGTTGCATCAGCCGGCAAATCGCTGCAGCGCTGTCACTGTCGAGAATTTATGCAGGGAATTAAATACGACGTCCACGAAATTTCCTGGAACAAATTTACAGATGGTCTATGAAATGGTGTCGTAACAATATTTCCCGAGATCAGGAGGTCTGAACCTAGTTACGACCTGACAGCCCTAATGAAAAAACCCGTACGGAACCGCATGCGGGGTGTTATGGTGGCTGGGGGAGAAAAACTCCGGAAAGCAACCCTATTCTATTGCCCATCCGTATCGGAATTACCTGTTTGCAATATAGTGATGTGCAATGTTATGGTTTTGGCTGTGAATAATTTGCAAATAACAACAAGGCAATTATTACCGATAATTCAGCTTATCGAGAGGCAACAGTACTATCGCCCAAAAGATATTCCATGAATAAATTCTCGTAAAAAGGCTAAAAAAAACATCCAGGCCAAATCATGGCCAGTTTATATAACCACGAAAGGGACGAATATGTTTTTTTTATCTCCTGAGCATAGTATATGCGAGAACCGTCAGCAGGCAGCAATCAGAGCTGTACGGACTCTGCACGAACAGGGCAGCGGAAAAACAAACGAGGACATTCTGCTTCAGGATGGCAACCTTTATGGTGTGTTTGACGGAGCAACAAGCCTTGGGGACAGTCCGCACACACAGAGCAAGACTGGAGGGTTGCTGGCTGCCGAAACCGCAGCTGGAACCTTTGCTCGTAACGGAAACACCCTCAGCCGTCTCGGCTGCCTGGCTAACCGGAATATCCGTCAATTAATGGAAAGCAGCGGGGTAGATTTCACACAGCGCCGGAATATCTGGTCAACCAGTGCTGCGATTGTACGGATCGACGGAGATGAGATCGAGTGGTTTCAGGTTGGTGACAGCCTGGCGCTGCTTCTTTATGAAGACGGTTCGTATCGTCAGCTTGCCGATCCGATTGACCATGATCGGGACACCCTGTGTCTCTGGAAAGAGATGGGGCCGAATTCGACTGGCACCATCCAGGAAAACCTTGCCGACCAGATCCTCAAGGTACGTGAGGGTATGAACATTCATTACGGCGTTATGAATGGTGAACCGCAGGCCGTTGATTTTTTTCGACATGGAAGAGCACCTCTCACCGGTGTTACGGATATAATTCTTTACACCGACGGCCTTTTTTTACCACAAACCGATCCGGATCAACCTGCAGATCTGGAAACATTTGTGAATCTCTACCGTCATGGTGGACTGAAACAGATCCGCAATCTGGTCAGGGAGCTGCAAAAAGATGACCCTCGTTGTCTCAATTATCCCCGCTTTAAACAACATGATGATATCGCTGCTATAGCCCTGTCCTTTCATGAGGCATGAGCGCGGTTATTTCAAGCACCTGCCTTTGTAACTCACCCTCCTCCTGGGACCAATACGTATTGGCCTCTTCCGGTGGCACACCATTCCATCTGCATGGCTGGTGCAGTGTCATTGAGAAAAGCTACAGACATCCCACTTATTTCCTGAATGCCCATACTCAATCCCGGGGCAAAAAGAACATTGTCGGTATTCTTCCCCTCGCGCTTTTTTCGGGCCCAGGCGATGAGAGTAGACTCGTTTCCCTGCCTTTTCTTGATTGCGCTGGTATCCTTGCCGACAACCCCTTCATCGAACAACTCCTTTTCAAGGAGGCTCTGATCATAAGCGAAAGAATCGGGGCAGTGCACCTGGAACTGCGCATGGATAGATCCCTCTCTTTCCTCAATGAACAGGGATTCGAGATCCCGAAGCAATACCGCCATCAAGTCCACTCCTTCAAAGTTGGTCTGCGCCGATCCCTTCCCGGTTCCAAGGAAGAACTTTGGCAGGCCCTGGATTCGAAGGTGCGGAACCAGGTGCGGAAGGCCCGTAAGTGTGAGTGTCGTAGTAGAGTTGGCGGTGTGGAACTCCTTTCTCTCTTCTATGCGGTTTTCTCGCAGAATATGCGTGACCTTGGATCCCCGGTTCATGCACTCTCATTTTTCGAGGAAATGTTTCTGAAGTTTAAGGATCAGGCCACTATAATCCTCATTGAACGAGAACAGGAGCCCATTGCCGGAGCAGTGATTGTCCGCATGCATGAAACCATGTATAATCCTTGGGCCTCATCCTTGCGAGCCTTTCGTCCACTCTGTCCTAACATGCTTCTCTACTGGCAAATGCTGGCCCTTGCTTGTGAACAGGGTGCTCGTTTCTTTGATTTTGGTAGATCTTCTCCCGGGGCCCCAACCCACCGTTTCAAGAAACAGTGGGGTGCTGAGTCCCGCCCGCTGGCCTGGCATATTTTTTCCAGGAAACCGAACATCTGGAGTCCTGAGCGGGAAAGCCTGGTTATCGAAGCATGGAAACAGCTTGACCTGGAGCTATCCCGTAAAAGGGGTCCCGAACTCCGCCGCTGGATCAGCCTCTAAGAAAAAGGAAGGAAAATCATGCCACCCGTAAAGCACAACGGATTTCTCCTTACCATTCCAAAGCCCCTCCTGGTGGTGGTGGAAGATGTGGGCTGGTGGCAGGGGCAAGATGGCTCCACGGTCAACGAACCTTTTCGCAGCGGGATGAATCGAGAGCATTGCCTGCAGGATTACCAGGCCTTGCTCCTCCTCGCCAGACGGCTGCAGATGCGTATTCAGATTTCCATGGTTCTTTGTGAATGGGATCGCAGCAGCCTGCTGCGCCATGTCCCAGGTGCTACCTGGATGGGTGAGGACTGGTGCAATCCCACCTCACAAGATATCCTGGAGGAGACCTCCGATTTTCTACGAGTCAATAGCGATCATTTGGAAATCGGACTCCACGGAGTCGGGCACGAGTTCTGGAAAAATAAACGGATGGAACGTTCCGAGTTCCATGATACAGATAACATCATGCGGCCTTCGGGTATCATCCGTCAACATCTGGATGCTTTTGCAGCCATAATGGAGGAAAATGGGCTGGGTCTATTTCCACAAGCCTTTGTACCGCCGGCACTTTACCACAGTTTCGGGAATGCCGAGCAGTCATTTCAAGCCATTCTTCGTGAGTATGGGGTGAGCTGGGTAAGCACCATTTTTTCCAGGGCTCGTCAGTATGCTCCCCCTGTTCACGAGAAACTCACCTGGGAAAGCGACGTGCTGCTCATCGAGCGAGAGGAGGCACCGGTTCCATGGCATATACATGCGGCACCACCAACCCTGCCGCATGCAGGTCCCATCGTCGCTCTGCATTGGAAAAATTTACTGCATCTCGATCCTCACAGAAACGAGGAGGTAATCATCCCATGGGTGGAACTTCTTTCTTCCTGCGGCAAGGACTTCAACCGAATATTGGCTCGGGATACAGCTTCCTGCTGGAGCCAGTTTGCCTATCACAGCCTGGCGAAGATTGAGCCGCTGGGGGATGGGGTGGAGATTGATATCGGTGGGGGCCCAAATCTGAGCAGCATCTCCCGGCATTTCTTTCTGAAAATTCGAGACGAACAACATCGTTCCTGGCGGATCAGCAATGGAAAAATGATTTCTTCCCGGAGCGATGGGCCTGTGACCCAGGTTTGCATAGAGTTCTTTTCCAGGAGCAGGCCAATCTATCTGACTCCTCGAAGCGCCAGGGCCTCGGTATAGACGGTCTCTATTCTGGTAAATACCTTTTCCCAGGTATACGGGGCGGTGAACTCTGCGATCTCCCCCGGGGAAGGACGGGAACCATCAAGAACGCGTTTGACCTGCCCGGTAATAGCGTCTGCGAGCATGGCCTCCAACTTTGGCCAATCCCGATCAAATGGTTTATCCACTCCCTCCATTGGGGGAAGGGGGATCAGATTTGCCAGATTATTTCCTGAACTTCCGAAAATTTCCCGGCACCCTGGCAGATCAGTGCTGATGATCCGGCATCCACATGCAAGGGCCTCTAAAATGATAAGGGGCAACCCTTCATAAAAAGAGGGCAGCACAAACAGATGACTCCTACCCAAAATTCCAGCCAACTCCTGCTGAGATACCCTGCCATGCAGAATCACATGGCTCCCCAGTTTCGCTGCAAGTGTTTTACAGAGCTGTTCTTCCTCTCCACTTCCGCTTCCCAGAAGATGCAGACGCAGAGGGAGATTGGACAGCTTTTTCATGGTCTGCAACAGCCAGGGCACACCTTTGGAGCTGGACAGTTTCCCTGCATAGACTATCTCGCAGGGAGGGGGCGGTGGTTTTTCCATCTCCACAAATAATGTATCGTTGAAACCTCCCCCGACAACATGGATATGCCTGTCATCAATTCCATATAAAATTCTGATTTGCTCTGCCTGATCCTTGCCAAGAGCCATGACCCGATCTATTTTTCGGCAGGGGTCAGTTACTTTTTCCCGGAGGTGCGAGCAGTTGAGATACTGGCGAAGATCCGTGGAATGGCAGGTGGTGACCAGGGGAATGTCGGGGAGTAGCAAGCGTGCCACGCTGGTCATCAACCAGAGATGGTGGCTGTGGATGATATCAGGCTGAAAAGAAGAGACCGCCGCCTCTATTTTTTCGGCAAAGGCCTCCTGATACGCCTCAATTTCCTCTTCATTCAGGTCAATAAAGCGACTGCTTTCATAAGGCATGACATCACTCATTCCAGCAACCGGAAAGGGCAGATCGCCACCGGAAAAAGTGAGAAAGCTGGAAGCGTGCTCTTCGACGCATGGCAGGTAGGGGCTGGTGCCCGCTGGAATACCTGCCAGCAACATGTTTTGGTGACCGGCACGTCTTGCCTCCGCCATGACATTCTGCAGATATACACCACTGCCTGTACATTCGGGACGCTGACTAAGGAGATGGAGTATTCTCACAATAAATTTCTAAAATGTTTTCATAATGATCTATATGTGATTCTCCTAGTCACCTCTACTCTGTGTAGCTGCCTGCAATAATGATCCCGACCCCACAGTAAGTGTCAACTGATGAATGAAGGATGCCGAATGATATAGGTAGTATCATCGTTGTCGGGCTGTGAGAATCATGGTCGGCTCTAACGCTATAATTGACTCCCTCCTCTACGAATACTATATTAAGTGAGAAATATTTTTCACAGGGATTTTGAGTAAAATTTTGCAGAATCAGATAAAAGAGAAAAAGGAAATGGTAAGCGTGTTCAATGTCGACACTGTTTTTGGTGGAATATCAGCTGAAAGCTGTTGTGAAAAAACCGGCTTTCAGCTGATACATATTGTCAGTTATTGGCGGAAGGTAAATGTATACTTAAAAGTTTGAGGATCCAGCCAGTCAAGGGTTTCTGTGCCGATCTGGGCGTATGGGTAGCCGAAAGTGTTAATCGGCTTGCCGTGTTGGGGAGGATTTAAGGCAAGATCACGTCCCATGGCAAGTTTTACCCTGTATTGATCCCAAGCTCCCCAGAAGTATTCCCGATAATGAGTGGTTTTAGTATCACTAAGTTCCAGTTTTTCTTTGAGCATCATTTTGCGCACATCAGCCGGATCAACCGGTACCCAGTCATAACCGGGTAGATAAAATTCGGCCCAGCAGTGCTGCCATGTGGAGATGTCCTGTTCTGTTTTTTTCCCCTGACGGATACCAAAAACTTCCCGGGCGGGAATACCTGCCGCACGGCACAGAGCGACAAAAACAGAATGAATGTCTGTGCATTTCCCACCGGGTTTGTTCAGCAGTAAACAGACATTGCCCGATCCACAGCCATGGGTGGCTGGATCCCGGTACATATTGTCGCATATCCAGTCATAAATTGCCTTGGATTTATCTAGTATTGTTGTTTTTCCCTTGGTAATCTGATCAGCCAGAATCTTTACCTGGCCATCGATTGGCCCAAGGCTGGTCGGGGCAAGGTACATGGCATAATCAGCCGGATCCCATGCTGCCTCTCTGGTGGGAAAATCTCGGCGAACAACCTCCTGGCGAACAGCGTGAAAGGTCAAGGTCAGCTTGCGGCTTGCAGCTCCCTTATCCCAGCGGGCATACAGTATGGGAGTGGAGTATTTCTGGTCACTGTAAACGGCAGATTCTGCATAATCGCCGCTGACACTGATAGTGCTGATAAGCTGATCTCGATCCGAAAGAGGATAGGGGGATCCAGAGCTGGGCCTCTTGGTTGGTGTCATGACCCGATAGGTCAAATTCCATGGTGATGGTTCCGCTGCTCTCATTAGCTGCCCACGCACCCAAGGGTGTCATTAGCAAGGTAATCGTTACTAAAAGACTCCATATTTTTTTCATTCACCTTTCTCCATTTGTTGTTTTGTATTATTATGCTTCTTTGATGATTTTCACTCTGGTGCTACTTAAATCAGGGATACCACCCGTAAGATCAACCATGGGTGTGTTGGCAAGATTTTCATCCAGCCGTGATACCATGTTTGGGTTCAGTCCGGTTCCTAATTTCGGGTCCGGGATAAGACCATTTTGTCAACGACTTTTTTTACCGTCCAAAAAGGCTATACCTCCCTTGCTTATCGGTAATCTGGAGGCACCAAGCTGGCTGTGTCCGTAATGAAACGAAACTGCCACACAGCCTTTTCTCACCAATTTGCTTGGTTGGATCTTGCCGACAATTCCCTCAGAGTTGCTCCGGTAAAGCAGACGAACACTCTCTCCATCCTGGATACCCAAGGAACGGGCATCCTCTTTATCCACTACGACAAAAATTTCAGGAAAAAGCTCCATGGACCAGCGATGGCTTGTTGTCCGAGACTGGCTATGGACGTTCATTTTATGAGTAATGACAGCAAATGGAAATTCTTGATCCCTTTCAGCCAAGATATTGCCGGCAGAATCTGTGGGAGGAAGATAGGTCAGGGAACCGGGAAAGAATTCACCGGCTAGTGAATTTCAGGCAGTGGCAAGATCTTCATTATAAAGAACAACCCGTTTTATGCCGTGCTTGAATTTTTCTCCGGCAAAAACGTCTTTATGTTCTCCTCATCTCCGGTCAGTTCTTTCATTTCCGCCCGGGTTCTTGCAACGCTTGCCTCCAGGCGGGCGACCGCCAGCTCGTATTCCGTGGGATCGATCCGGATCAATATGTCGCCTGCCTTAACGTGTACCCCGGATTTCAGATGCGGAAATACGGACAGGACAATGCCCTTGACTTCGGCGACGGCCTCCCATACCCGGCTAGCTTCCGCAACCCCGTAACCGGTTACTCTCGGCACAAGGTCCACGGAGGGTGCCTCGATGACCCGGAGCGTCCTGATCGATTCAGTCACGGGCTCTTTCGGGTCGGACCGGGTCTGTGGGTTACCAGGTAGGCGGTCAGTACCAGTGCCGCCGCAATGGGCAGCATTATCGATAACCGTTTGAACAATGTATTTATATTCATAGCTTTTTTCATGACTACGCCGGGGTCACCTCAATTTTTCAACTGTGAAAAGGCCTGGTAAGGTGTCCGCATTGTCGAACAAAAATTTCACTCCGGCATTCCAGTTTGCCTGCCAATTCTTCAACTCTTGCGCATCTGCCAATCCCCGGGCCACCTTTGCTTCCACCTCTTTGCTTGCCGGAGTGGCAGACGGCTGTATCATGCTTAGATCATACCGAATCGCTACCTTGGCCCCGGTATCGGTTCTCTCGAATATCCACCGCATCTTTGTCGGGGGAGTACCCACTGGCTCCTTTGCATACACCATTAAGTTTCGCCTGTTGAATGCCGGCCCCAGGGCTCCTCCCGGAAACCCGGTTTTCGGGGCTGCGCCGGTTATATTGGCGATCACCTGGCCAAAAACACCGATCAACCACTCGTCCTCTGCGCCGGGCATTATAACCTTTATTTGTCCCCTGACAGGCAATGTCGATGGATAGAGGGCCTCTAGAGCCTTGCGGGTGATAAGCCATGCTCCGGTGACCGCGCCGCAGGCGTGGCCGGAGATTTTAACGGTCTCCTTAAAGGTATAGGGTATCGGTTGCTCGGTTTGTCCCAGAAGCCCGAGGAGTGGTTCTTTCATAATAATCGGCGGAACGGTATCGAGGTAGTCGACCATGGTTATGGCGTCGTCGGTCCTCCTATCCGCCATAACCGAAGAGGGGATGAACAACAGTATTATTGCCGGAATAATAGCGATGAGCCAATACATCTGTATTCTTTTTTTCATTGATAGACCTCTTTTTTTTCTGTTATCGTTGATTTTACAAGCTTTTTGTTATGCGCTTTGCTTGAGACAGCCACGCCAATCACGTGCAGGATGATCAAGGCCATCATGAATTGAGCTGACACCTCGTGTCTGTCTTCCCAATAGCTGTCGCCTTCTTCTTCCCGGTCAGATCGCTCATTTTTCTCTTTTGCCGCATGACTGTCGTTATGTTTCTTTCATCGTCATCGTTATCGGCGTAGGCACTTATCACCAAAGAGAGCGACCGGCTTAGGTCGATGGCACGTTTACCCTCTTTGGCTGTATACGCTTTATATCCGCTCATACAGACAACAAGACTGCTTATGAGCAATAGAAATATCAAATAGGAAGCTGCGGGATTGTGTCCCAGGTAGTGTTTTGATGTCCCGGAAAAAAAGTCCATGTATATATGCCAATGCCTCTCATGGAGGGTAGATGAAGTTTTTGAATAAGGCGTTTTCTGTTCCGATAAAACCCCAGAATATTCGTGCTGTAACAAGAACTACGATCAAGTAGCCTGTATAATTATGGAAGAAATTATTTTTGTCACCGGTCGCGTATGCAAGGAAGAAGAGCAAGACAAACGACCAATGGAAGATACGTATAAAACCATCCCACACGACTACTTTTTTTTCTCGTTTTTCATGGCTATCACCCTGCTCTTTTTTTAGAACTTATATCTTTCGAATTGGACTGATCTTTAAAATAGTCGGATTTTAATTTGCTGTTGGTGATTTCGTTTTGCTGATTCCATATATCCTCTAACTTCCGGACAAACGATTCCTCCGAAACGATGGTGACTATGGCTGGGTCGAAATGAGTACCTGAGCATCGTCTGATTTCATCAAACGTTTTGGCCAATGGCAGTGATTTACGGTATGGCCTGTCACTTGTAAACGTATCCAGAGCATCCGCAACAGCGGTAATCCGGGCGGAGAAAGGGATGTCGGCACCCTTGAGTCGGGCGGGATATCCCTTGCCGTCAAAGCGTTCGTGGTGGTAACGAATGATGGGAGCAACTTCTTTTAAACCCGAGATACCTTCGACAATATCCGCACCCAGATTCGGGTGAAGCCGATTGACTGAAATTTCGTCCGTGCTTAATTTCCATCGCTTGGTCAATGTCTTATCCGGGATACCGATTTTACCGATATCATGGAGCAGTGCGGCTTGACGGATGGATTCAACTTCCCCAGGGGGTATTCCTAAGGCTTTTGCTATCATGGTTGCATAATAGGCGACCCTTCGTCCATGTCCCCCGGTATACTTGTCCTTCAGACTCAGGGCACTGTCATATGCTAAAAGTATCGACTCATAATGTTCCAGATTTTCCCGCATCAACTTCCCTACTAGAAGCCGATTGGATCGCAGTAGAAATGCCCAAAGAACAAGAGTAGTCGCGATATAGAACAGCCCTCGAATAAGCAAAGGCAGAAATCCATGGTGCATCACCATGTCTAGGTAATAGGCCATCCATTCGGCAAAAACGATGAACAAAACGGCTGAGCCGCCATAGCTCATGAGTACTACATTGTTCCGATGTTTCAGCATTCTTGCATGCAACTCTATATCCTTTCTAAAGGTATCGCTGAAATTCTCACCAGTCGTCCATGGCTTCCGAGGCGTCCGCCGCGAACGGCCATACAGATGCAGAATGTATGCAGACAGTTTCGACAGCAACTTCCTGATTTTCACAAAACTCTCCTTTTTTTGCCCCGC
>JAHIUA010000098.1 GCA_018817385.1 Pseudomonadota bacterium | reverse complement strand
TCACCCCACATACGGTTGGAGTACCAGCCATGGTAACGAACCAGTTGAAAACTCTTCTCCGGGATATGCTGGGTGATGGCGGCGATAAACTCATCTGCTGTACTGATGGAAAAGTTCTTGTCCGCTATCGTCTTCGTATGAATCCACTCTTGAAGAAACGCATAGACAAAGATGCACATTATGTATGACAGGGAGCTGCTTTCAGACAAATTGAATCAGGTTTCCGATACCTTGGACAGGATACCCAGACGCTTTGCAGAGATCAACTGCGCAGACAATTTTCTTGCCAACGACCACGGGCTGGATATGCTCGACAGTGTCTTCATCATTCAACATCTCAACAAATTTACGACAGATCAGATTGTTACATATGAGTGATGGACAAGGATAGAAAAGGTACTTTCTCAATAAAAAAGATTGACGATCGTCTACCAGTCGGACCAGCAGAACAAGTACCATAAGGACAGAGACAGCGTACCGGAAATCGGATAAATTTTCAAATAGTTCCAACAGCATAAGCAAGTGCTTTGGGAAATAATCCTATAAGCTCTTCAGGAAACTACGAGGTAGCTGCCATCCATGATTTGTTCAAATTCACACGAACCATCATAGAATTTTTTTTCAACACTCACAAAAATATTGAACTCCAATCGAAGCATCGGCGTGGAAAAAGCTTCATATCAAAAAATTTGACACTCCTCACAAAATCTGTTTATATGACTCAAATCTCAGCCCCTTATGGTCTTGTTACACAAGATCCAGGCGCTTCAACATCTTTACCTCATCTTCATGGAGAGTCGTTTTGAAACACAGATTGCCTCACGTCTGAGCAATACCCCGGCACACGCCGGCCGTCCCGGTTCGGGATGGACAATTTTGCGACTCTCCTGCCCCCCATGAACGGTCCCAGGCGCTAACCAGGTAGTTTCCTTCCTTGTTCGCTGACGTTGTTCGCGGCTGATTGCAGAGAGCCGCGGCAGATCCGGAATGATTTTTTCCGGTATAACGTACAGCAAAGGAGGAGCTATGCACGCTTCTATTTCCACTCCCTCTACCACACAGGTGGTCGGTGCGGTTCTTGTGGTGGGTGGCGGGGTTGCCGGAGTCCAGGCCGCTCTCGATCTCACCGGACTCGGCTTAAAGGTCTATCTTATTGAAAAAAGCGGCGCCATCGGTGGGGTCATGGCCCGGCTGGACAAGACTTTTCCCACCAATGACTGCTCGCTCTGCATCCTGGCCCCGAAGCTGGTTGAAGCGGGCCGCAATCCAAATATCGAGATCCTGACCAAGTCGGAACTGCTTTCCCTTAACGGTGCCCCCGGCAGCTTTACCGCCAGGATCAGAAAACAGCCCCGTTACATCGACGAAGAAGTGTGCACCGGCTGCGGCCAGTGTACCCTCTACTGCCTCAAGCAGATCGGCGATGACTATAACGAAAATCTCGGGATCTCCAACGCCGCCCACATCGATTACGCCCAGGCCGTACCCACCAGCTATTATATAGACGCCAAGGCCTGTCTCATGCTCAATTACCAGACCTGCGGCCTCTGTGCCGTTGCCTGCCAGGCCAAGGCCATCCGTTTCGACCAGAAAGAAGAGATCCTCGATCTCGCTGTCGGTTCCGTCATCCTGGCACCGGGCTTAGGCCGGATCACCAAGGAAGTGCTTGGCCGCTACGGCTGGGGCAAGTTCGCGGATGTACTCAGCGCCTTTGAGCACGAACGACTGATGTGCGCCTCCGGCCCCACCGGCGGAGCGATTCTCCGTCCCTCTGACAAAAAACACCCAAAAAAGATCGCCTTTCTCCAGTGCATCGGTTCCCGCGATCAGACCTGCGGCAACAACTACTGTTCCTCCGTCTGCTGTATGTATGCCATCAAGCAGGCAACCCTTGCCCGCGAGCATGATCCCAGCGCCAAGATCACCCTTTTTTACATAGATATCCGCACCCACGGAAAAGGCTTTGATGCAGCCAGGGAACGGGCCACTGCCGAGAACAACTTCCGGGTAATCTATGCCAAACCGCCTCGAGTTGAGGATGTCTTTGACAGCGGACTGCTGCTCACCTGGGCCACAGAGGACGGCAAACATCATTATGAGAATTTCGACATGGTTGTCCTCTCCCAGGGGATGGCGTCGCCGGACGACGCGAAGCAGCTGGGTCAGGCGGCCGGGATCGATCTGAACAACTACCTCTTTGCCCAGACCGGCAACTACTCACCGCTTGCCACCAGTCGCCCCGGCGTCTATGTGATCGGTGCCTTCCAAGGGCCAAAAGATATCCCAGACTCAGTCACTCAGGCAAGCGGGGCCGCTGCCCTTTGTTCAGGCCAGTTGACCGAAGCTCGTGACACCGAGACGACCAAGGCCGTATTTCCGGAGGAGCGTGATATCTCCAGCGAGGAACCCCGCATCGGCGTTTTTGTCTGCCATTGCGGCATCAACATCGCCGGCGTCGTCGATGTGCGGGCGGTTCGTGATTATGCCCGAGAGCTTCCCGGTGTGGTCTACTCCACTGATAATCTCTACTCCTGCTCCCAAGACACCCAGCAGCATCTGATCAACATCATCCGCGAACACCGGCTCAACCGAATCGTTGTCTCCGCCTGTACCCCGCGTACCCATGAACCGCTCTTCCAGGCCACCCTGCGGGATGCGGGCCTAAACCGCGCCTTGTTCGAGATGGCCAATATCCGCGATCAATGTTCTTGGGTTCACATGTACGAGCCCGAGGCAGCCACAGCCAAGGCTAAGGATCTGGTGCGCATGGCCGTGGCCAAGGCGGCCCATCTCACTGCCCTGCCGGAACAGCGACTGCCTGTCACCCCGTCGGCCCTTGTGATTGGCGGCGGACTGGCAGGCATGACCGCCGCACTCACCATTGCCGAACAGGGATTCCCCACAACCCTGGTCGAACAGGGGGACACCCTGGGTGGAAGGACCCTTTTACTCACCGCCGACCGTTTTGGCAAAGATCCACGCCTGACCGTGACGGAACTGACCCACAGGGTAAAAAACCATCCCCAGATAAGCGTGCGCACCAGAGCTACGGTGGCCAGTGTCTCCGGTTATGTGGGAAACTTCACCACCACCATTGCCGAGAAGGCGGGTAGTGAGGTGGTTAATCACGGAGTCATGGTGATCGCCACAGGCGGCAGGCCTTACGAGCCGAAGCAATATCTCCATGGCCAGTCCGAGCGGGTGTTGACCCAACTGGAGCTGGAACATCGGTTGGCATCCAGCCGCCCGCTCTCCGCCAAGATGAAACAGGTAGTGATGATCCAGTGTGTGGGCTCGCGGGGTACAGATCTGGCCTACTGTAGCCGGGTCTGCTGTGGCCAGGCCCTGAAGAACGCCCTGCGCCTCAAGGCATTGAATCCAGAACTGACCATCTTCATCTATTACCGCGACATGCGGGCTTACGGTTTCTTGGAGGATGATTACCGCCAGGCCCGTGAGCTGGGCGTGATCTTCATCCGCTATACACCGGAGAATCCGCCCATAGTCCTCCGAGGACACAGTAAGTCCAGCCCCCTGAAAGTGATCGGCTACGATCCGTTGCTGGGGGAAGAGATGGAACTGGAAACCGACCTTCTGTTGCTCTCAGTGGGCATTGTCCCTGAAGATCCGTCGATCTTATCCCGGATGCTCAAGGTGCCGGTGACCGCCGACAAATTTTATCTGGAGGCCCACGTCAAACTGCGACCGGTGGATATGGCTGTGGACGGGATTTTTGCCTGCGGCCTGGCCCATGCCCCCAAATCCATGGACGAGACCATTGCCCAGGCCCAAGCCGCAGCCGGTCGGGCCTGCCAACCCCTTGCCAAGGGCTCGATTTCGCCTGAGCCCATCGTTTCCCATGTGGATCCCGAACTGTGCATCGGCTGCGGCGCCTGCGAGACCTTCTGCCCCTACAAGGCTATCACGATCGACAAGGAGGTCAAGCCCCGTAAAGCGCAACCCCTGACCGCTTCCTGCAAAGGATGCGGGGTGTGCGCCGCCCGGTGCCCGACCATGGCTATTGATATGGGGCGCTTCACTTTTGACGGCATCATGGCCCAGATCAATGCCTTTGGTGAGAGCGTTTAGCCGGAATACGCACGAAAGACTGGACCCCCGTACTGGTTGTGCGGCGCGGGCTTCAAACCCGTGATGCTTCCACCTGAAAACGGATGAGTTGTGGATTCGATTCCACTCCAGTCTCAACCATTCATGAGAAATAACAACGACTTATCGGATTGGAGAATACTATGTCGGATTATCAACCAAAAATTCTTGGATTCCTCTGCAACTGGTGCTGTTACACTGCGGCCGACTCGGCAGGCGTCGGCCGCTACCAGTACCCTCCCAATCTCCGGGTTATCCGCATGATGTGCTCCGGCAGACTTGACCCTTCCTTTCCATTAGAGGGTCTGGCCGCCGGAGCTGATGCCGTTTTTGTCGGCGGCTGTCATCCCGGCGAGTGCCACTATCAGGATGGTAATTATCATGCCCTGGTCACCGCCGCTCTGGTCCACGAAGCTTTGATCAGGCTAGGGGTGAATCAGCAGCGTTTCTTGATCGACTGGGCCTCGGCCGCCGAAGGCCCAAACTTTGTCAAAATAATCACCCAGTTCACCGAACAGGCGGCAAAGTTAGGTCCCCTGGGGAGCAGCGAGAGAGTTGATCCTGTTCTCCTGCGCCAAAATCTTGCCCTGGCGGCCAAAACGGCCCGAGACCGCAAGATCAGAATGGGCCTGATCAATGCATCCAAAGAGATGATGAACAGCGGCGATTTCTCACGAACTGCCATTGCCGGACTGGTACATGACAAGTGCAACAAGGTTTTGACTGAGCTGATTGGAGAATCTGCATTATGAACGGCACCACAGAACGCCTGGTTTACTAAACTTTACAACGGGAAGGATTTAATGGAGAATTCTTTCTGAAATGAATTGGTGGGTTATCCCATCACAACAATAAAAAGGAGAACACCATGCTTGAAGTAACGGAATCAGCGGTTAAAAACGTCAAAGAATATCTGAAAAAAAACGACGTCAACTCAGCCGTCCGTGTGATCATGCAGAGCAGCTGTTCCGGGACAAGCCTGGGTCTTGGACTGGATGACAAAAAGGACACTGACAAGGTGTTTGAAGAAGACGGGGTTACCTTTCTGGTTGATAACGGAATGTTCGCTACCACCGGTGCCATTAAGATCGATTACATTAAACCTTCCGGTTGCGGCTGCGGTGGCGATAGTGGCAGTGGTGGTTTTTTGGTAAGCTCCGAGAACAAACTGGGCAGTGGTGGCTCCTGTTCTACCGGCTCCTGCTCAAGTGAATCCTGCGGCTGCTGACCCCTACCAACAATAAAAACTTTCCTGCCTTGGACACCCCCCCTTGGCAGGAAGAAAACCAATTGACAGTAAGATGATAATCACAACGACAGTATTTGAGGGAGCGACCTGCCCCAAAGGCCAGATTCAGGAAAAACAAGACAGGGATGAAGTCGTGGAAAAAACTTCCATAGCAATTCACCAAACCCGAAAATTTTCCAAGCGAATGACTTACATGGCCAGGGGTGATGGTGATAAGATCGACAGAAGAACCCTTCACCACAAGAACTCTCTCCAATTCCAGCCAAAATCAATAAAAACAGCCTACAATACTACCACCATTACAGCAACTTCAAAAGTCCGCTCCTGCGAACCCTCTAAAATCACACAGTTTTTCCGCCCCTACCAGGCATGTGGGAGAGCAGGGCGCCGCCGATTTCTTTATAAAAAAACCCAGTACAGTATTTACTGTATGGGGCCTTTTTTTGCCTTATTTAAGGGCGCTATAACGGCGCGGTTTGCGGTTTTAGGTTTGCGGTTTGCGGGAAAAGATCAGGGAGTTAAGGACGAAGGAGTTGGATTTTGCTCTCGATTTCCGATCTGGATTTTCCATACAAAAAGCCCCCGGCAGGAAAATCCTGCCGGGGGCTTTTTGTGTCGTCTGGGGTTTTCTCTCTCCTCAGGGCAAAGATAAACGTTGTCCCTTGAGGTTGCAGGGTTAGAGATGCGGGGCAACAACCTGATCTTTATTCTTTTATGCTTTTACTCTTTTACCGCAAACCGCATACCTAAAACCGCACACCTTTCTTTTCCCCATACCGTTTGTTTCTTTATTCTGGTAACTGGTATTCCAAGACCTTTTCCGCCTCAATATTTATCGGCTCATTAACAACAATCTTGCCCTTCTTTTTGATGAGCAACTGGTGTGCTCCCTTGGGTACCAAGAGGGTAAAAGGCATTTTGTTTTTATACTCTTCCTTGCTGTTCATACTGCTGTCACAGGTCTCCAATTGAAAATCGATACTCGATATACACTCTCCCTCTATTGTCACACAGATATCTTTCCTGTCTCCAACAAAGGTGATCCCGCCAAACAGATCATTAGTCCACCCTACCTCCGGAACAATAGACAGGACAACGACAGCCGTCCACAGAGCCCAAAAGGTGACTTTTTTAAATTGTCCCATAGAGACCTCCCCTCAGTGTTTCATTTGATGTTCTTAACTTGTTTCTCTCCATCCCCCCATTTACAGGGTTGGAGGGATCAATTACCTAAATCGCAGGCCTCAAGTTGAAAAAATCATCTCATTTCTGGACTGACCCTCTCCTGTATTTTTCTTTTTAGAGCTTACTATTAGACCAGAGTACAAACCCCTCCCTGTGCTCTCCTCAATACCCTTTCTCCACTCTGTTTTTAACACAATAATAGCATCGCAGCAAAACGGACCGTTCATCACCTACTCAATATTTTGTTCTTTCATTTCTGGTGAAGTCATCGTATCTGCAGGATTACGTATCTCTTGATCAAAAGGATCTTTTTGTTCCCTGACTCCTTCTCCCCCCTTTTCACCGCCAATATCCGTCTGGGATATCAGTGAAGGATCAAGGATATTCATCTCCTTCTCCACCCTTTCAATGTTCCCCATCACCTTATCCGTTATTTCTACATTAGGATACTTGATCAGAATATCTACCAGCTTCCTTCTCGAATCAATCAACAGTTTTTTCTTGGATTCTATATCTGCCGTCTTGGTGAAACGAATAAACAGGTCTGCAGCATTCCTGCGTTCTGCTCGTGCTGCCAGTAATGACACCTCTGCAATCTTTTGCTCAGCCTTCAAGGCATATTCTGAATCGAGCATACCCGTCAAAATTTCAAGGGCCTCATCGTAATTTTCTTTATCAATGAGGAGGAGAGCATCATTCCACTGCTTCTGCAATACCTGTATCTGTTCAATTTTCTTGGTCTCTCGACTGACGGCTTCAGCGAGGATCAGATCATCGGTCTTCTGGCGAACAAGAACCTGCTTTTCACCACTCAGAATATCACTTGGAAGGGTTTCCAGTTTGAGAAGAGCATCCTGAAAACGTTCCTCCCCAGCCATGGTATCCACCTCACCAAGAAATGCTTCCAGCCACCTATCTGCCTCTTCCAGGGTAGAGGTTTTGATAATGTCTATATTCGAAGAAACTGGAGAATAAGGATAATCAACAAGAAACTTGTCTGCCTGCCAGACCAATTTATATCCATCTCTTGCCGCTGTGAAACCGAGATAATTGCGCAGCAAAGCGGAATATTCTTTCAGTTCAGGGCTCCCGATTTCACTTCTTTCAAGAATCGACAACTGCAGGATCGCCCATGCTTCAATCTTTTCAAGGTTTTTATAGTCATTTGAGATCTCAACATACTGCTTTTCTGCCTTATCATAACTACCGGAAGCAGTATACAAATCAGCCAAGACCTTGCGCAACGAGAGAATATCCGTCTGTTGGTCGTCAGAGGCGGACATGAGATCAACAATCTGCTGATATATTTTGGCAGCCTCTTCTTCCTGGTGCAGTGCCATCAGGGCGTTTCCATAGGAAATTCTTGTGTTCAGATGTATCCTGTCCAGCTGATATTCAGGAATCTGCTGCCATACCTGGACAATTTCTTCATACTCATTATTTTTGGCATAACGTTCAACAAGAGTCTCGATCTGCGGCAGATCCGCTTTTTCCTGTCGTTTTTCCCAACCTGCTCCACCATTTTCTCCACTTTTGAGCAATCGTCCACAGCTGCTCTCAAGAAAGGCAATATCTCGCTGTTCCAACTGCATCATCTCACGATTACTGATCAAATCAGCTGAAGGAAGCAAATCCTGCTGTAAGAGATCTCCATGGATTTTATTGTACCCATTTAAGACCTTTTGCAGTTCCCTGAAGCAACGAACCATTTCTTCCGAGGCCTTCTCGTCAAGATCCAAAACCACCGCTTGGCTATCCAATTCCTTCCATCGCTCCAATTTCCTGCCATATTCGAAAATTCGATCATTAACATATTCCATACTTGGCAGTGCCAACCCTTCTCCAGATAACTCCAATTGGCTCTCGCCCTCCCTTGTTATCTGCTCCTCAGTTACAGGAAGAGGCGGGGGCTGAACAATCACCGTGGGGGCCTGATTTTCTGTTGTTTCCAGACTCTTACTGGCGGAATAAGTCATATCATCTGAGGAAACAATCCTTTTTTCCTGATACAGGCAACCCGATAAAAGGAATGTGCTACAAAGAACTACAGCTACAGTGGAGTATCGAATATTCATAATTTATGATCGGTTGAATGAAATATAGAAAGAGTGGTGTAAAGACAAGGTAGGCGGGAAAAAGCAAAATATTTATTGAGTACCAGCCAGTTCTCTTTCCCAAAAACGCTTGGAAAGGAGTAGAAGACCGCCTTCTATTCAGTATATAAGTATGTTGTATCACAGAGGAGTCGAGATTACAAATCACTTTCCAAAAGATGATCCCCTCCACCCCAAAATGGGGCAAAAAGCCGCTCCGGCTCGAAGCTCCCACTCTCATAGATTTTACCGAAGGTCAGAGTCGTTGAACGCAATCTGTTTTTTTCATCCACATCCTCGACTGGTACGCTGATCCGTCCTCCTGAATCTTTATCCACAGCAAGATTAATCTGTCCCAGTTCGTCATGAATGAGGTTCAATCCATAAAAAGAGATGTCCACCGGATCAAGCCGTTGCGCATAGCCCTTTTCTCGCAAGATAGTATTGACCAGATCCGTCCAGGCTGGAAGGGCCCCGCTCGAACCAGTTATTTTAGTCGTCTTCCTGCGCATTTCCTTATTATCATCAAAACCGACATACACTCCAATGCTGTAGCCTTCATCTATGACCATCCCCGTACCGCCCTTTGACGGGCCGGGTAAATAGCCGAAGAATGAAGCGTTGGTATAGTTGTTGGCCGTGCCGGTTTTGCCAAGGAGGGGAATCACCAGATCCAGCGCAGCCAAGGTCTCTTCGCCTTCACTCTTCTCCTGGGGAAGTCGTGCATAGCTTTGAGCATACCTCCCTGTACCAAACGTTACAACATTTTCGAGCACATGCCCCAGTGCCATCCGAATTTTTGGGGCCACCAGCGTCTTGCGTCGCAGTTTCGTTTGATAAACCACTTCTCCATCATCTGTTTCAATCCGATCGAGAACACTCATCAGATCCTGATTAGCGGTCCCCTCTTCCCCAGCAAGAAAGACATCTCCTGTAATCAATCCTTCATACATACGAACTGCTTCCAGAAGCGTCACCACATTGGATCCCAAAGGGAAGGAGAGAACCGGATCAAGCTGACTGGAAATACCCAGTTTATGTCCAAAGTCGACCAAATAACGTAAACCGACCAGGAGTCTGAAATCTTTGACACCGGCGAGGACCTCAATACTGTAGGGGGGAAGCGTTAACAACTGCTGGAACTCTCTCTCCACCTGATTCTCCACAAGTGTCAATGCTGTAGAGCTTATTCTCCCATCCAGCAACACATTGCCCCAGAATTTTTCCTGTTCTTTAAGGTTCTGAGACGACAACTGAGATACCAGCCCATCTAAATCTACCAGATCCATACCGTCCGTATTCAGACCAATCCCTGCAAAACTGAACTGCCCCTGTTTCCGATCGAAATAAAGTGTCCCCATTACCGGAGGCAGTGGGGTAGCAAAAGGGTCAAAATTTCCGGCCCTCTTCTTCATGTATTGACGAAAGTTCATCAATTGCCGCTGTCGGAGAACAAGAGAGAGATAATTCGTTTTCAGGAGTCTTTTGCGAAGAACGAGTTCTTTTCTTTCATACTCTTTTATTTTTTTATCTGTCAGAGCATGATCTATTTCCTTTTGATACTGATCAAAGTTTAAACCGTAATGCAGGTTTTTTAAAACAGTATATTCCTGTATCAGATTCTCAAAGAGAAAATCGGTCTCAAGATTTTTGACAGCCAGAGTATAGGCAGCCTCCTGGAGAGCAGATCGATTAAGAACAATGCCGTAGGTATCTCTGATTCGTGTTTTATAGAGATTGTAGGGTTCTTTTTCTCCATTATCGACCCTGGGCAACAATCCCATTTGTCCTGCTACTTCCTTAAAGTCATCAGAAGAAAGCTGATCACAGAGATGGTCGACCAGCCATACAGATGCCAGGTTTTCTGAATGGATCCCGGCCCAACTCATGGAAACCTGATTGTGGGGGCTATTATGATCGGGCCGAGGATAATAGGGCTGCCCCTGAAAGACAAAGACCTCGCGGCTGTTGTTGAGCATATCCGTTGTATTCCAACCCAACTGCAGGGCTGCGGCAAAGACAAAAGGCTTAAAGGCAGATCCCATGGTTCGCCGGGCGGCAATAGCCCTGTTAAAAAATCTATTTTCTACCCCTCCTGCCATGGCCTTGATCATTCCCTTCTGAATGACTACTGCACCACCCTGTAGTTTTGGAAATCGTTCCAGGTCGAGAGAAACCGTTCCATCGTCATTTATAGCACGGACACTGACCCAAACCCGGTCACCAACTTGTAATTGCTCGAGGAGCAAAGGGAAATCCGATGGCACCATCTCACTCCATCTGGTCTGTTCCCATTTGACCAAGGCCTTTACCTGACGACTGAGCCCTTCTGCGTCTATAACACCATTTCCCAAGTCCTCGCCGAAATCTACTGCAATCTTAATGTGCTCTAATTTTTTCCCATTACCCTGTTCTATCTTAGTGATGTTGCCAAAGAGAAAGGCCATCTTTTTAACCACCCTGTCTCCCAGGTATTTAACAGCTGCCAATTCCTTCTGAATTTCATCATGCTCATAGCCACGCAGACGAACATCGAGTCTTGACAGTTCACGGCGAAGAGCATACAGCGTCTCTTCCTGCAAGCCTTTATCAACGCTGGTGATCACACGTAATCCAGCTGTGGCCAAGTTCCCGATTCCGTGCTCTTCCAAAGCAGCCTGTATATCTTCACTCACCACAGCATCTTTTACCATCTCCATAACATAGTCAAGGGGATAGCCAACCTGCCCTTCTGCAAAGAGGACATCGCTGTTAATGGCCTGCTCATACTGTATGGAAGAAAGCATACCCTGTCGTTTCATTTGCCCCAACACATAGCTCATTCGCACCTTAATTCTTTGTCGGACTTCCTCCTTGTCGGCCTCATTCTTTCGATTGAACGGATTATAATAATTGGGACGTTTGACACTTCCAGCAATAAAGACACATTCCAGAAGTGATAGATCTTCAACCTTTTTATCAAAGTAATAACGAGCTGCAATACCAAGTCCGTGTCCGTTACCCCGGACATAAAACTGGTTAGCGTAAAATTCAAAAATCTGTTCTTTGCTATAATGGTATTCAAGACGGATGGCAGAAAGCAGTTCCTTCAGCTTCGCTTCATAAGAACGGCCAGTTCGTTTAAACAGATTCTTGGCCGTCTGCTGAGTGAGTGTACTCCCTCCCTGAACAACCCTGCCAGCCTCATAGTTTTTTATGGCAGCCCGACCAATAGAGACCGTATCGAAGCCATAATGTTCAAAAAAACGATTATCTTCAGAGGCTACAAGTGCATTGACAAAATCAGAGGGGATCTGATCCCAGGTCACATATTGCCTGTGAGCCTCGTCAAAAAACACCCCCAGGCGGGTTTTGCCATCACTATAGAATACAGGACTCTCTCTTCCTAAAATATTCTGGATATTTTCTCGGGAAATCTCCTTCCCAGGATGGAGAACAACCAGCCAATGAAAGAGTCCCCAACATCCAAGACTGAACAAAAAGGTCAGGAAAAGAAGAAATAAAACTATCTTTTTAAACATAGAAATAAGGCATAGGAGCAAAAGAAACCCTATTGAGGGCTATTATTCCCTTCAATAGGACTAAAATGAGGCCTCAACAGGGCACAGGGGTGGTATTTTTGTTGCAATTTAAACACACTTCGAGTTTAAGTAATTAAATTTTTTGCAGAGTGTACTGTTTTCGGCAGTATATCTCAACAGACATTTGAAGCCTGAGTTATTTTCTGTAACTCAATACTATTAAATGCTCACGCTTTTCTCAATCCGGTATTTTATGCCCCGATTTTTTTTATATTCTCTCAAAACGTTCTGTCTCTTGGGAACAGTGGTACTTTTATCCTCTTGCGCAGACAAGGCCTTCATCGCCGATTACCCCGTTCCGGCAAACGAAATCGCCTCTCCTGTCAGCTCTATTTCCACAGATCAAGAACTGCTCTTGGTGGAAGCCGAATCTGAACAATTGCTGACAGAAGAACTCGAAGCCCTGCGTCACACCGGTGCATGGCGACACGAAAAAGGTTCAACGTTCCCTGCCCAAAAAGAGCAAACCACCTACGACTTCCCCATTGTTATCAATAAACAGGTAAAGGCCTACCTGGATCTTTTTCAGAACGGACAACAAAAACAGTTTGCCCTCTGGCTTTCACGTTCTGGTAAATACATCCCCATGTTTCGCAAAGAACTCCGTGAAGCTGGCCTCCCCGAAGATCTGGCCTACCTTGCTATGATCGAAAGCGGATTTAGTCAACGTGCCTTTTCCCGTGCCAAGGCAGTGGGACTCTGGCAATTCATCAAGGGCACAGGAAAACAATATAACCTGGAAATTGATGACTACGTTGACGAACGGCGACACGCCGAGAAATCGACAAAGGCCGCTATTGCTTTTCTTTCAGACCTCTATGCCGATTTCGGTGATTGGCATTTGGCAGTGGCTGCCTATAATGCAGGGGGTGGAAAAATCAGACGGGGCATGAAACGATACAAAAGCAATGATTTCTGGAGTCTGGCCGAACATGGCTATCTGCAGATGGAGACCAAACGCTATGTTCCCAAACTAATTGCTGCTATTCTCATCGCCAAAAACCCAGAAGAATACGGATTTACCGATATCAACTACGAATCTCCTCTGGAATATGACACCCTGCGCGTTGGTCCAGGGCTGAGCCTGGAAGCCGTGGCATTACTCTGTGATGCAAATGACAAGGACATAAAACGCCTTAACCAGGAACTGAAAACCGGCAAGACTCCTCTGAACAAGAGTTACTATGACGTCCAGATTCCCTCGGGGAGTAAAAAACTGGCAGAATCCAATCTCCCTCGCCTGCATAGTGTAGTCAGCACCGAATATAAGACACACATCATTGCCAAATCAGATACCCTTTATAACATCTGCAAACGTTACAATATCAACAAAACAGCATTGCTCAAAATCAACAACTTGCGGAGTAGCAGACTTATTGCCGGCAACCATCTTCGCATCCCGTATAACGCCATTCAGTATCGACTCTTACCAGAAGGAAAACAAGGTAGCCTCGCAGCAAATAATCTCGTTCTCCATAAGATTCGACCTGGAGAGACTATTTCCAAGATTGCTAAAAAATACAATGTTCCTGCAGACCTTATAGTTTCCTGGAACGGCCTGAAAAGCTTAGATAAAATCAAAGCAGGTCAGCAGTTAGCTTTGTACATTGAAGACTCTGACCAAACTCAGCACCATAAGAAAAAGACCACAAACTCCATTGCTGTTTCAACTCCTGATCCCGATGCATCACTGTTAGTCCTTGGCGAGCAGAAAAAATTCAGTCAGGCTCAACCCACCCTCACACCATCTCAGATCAGCTGGTATAAGGTACGCGAAGGTGATTCACTGTGGGCCATTGCCAAGAAATTCAATCTCTCTCCAGAACAGCTCAGATCCTGGAACAATCTCAAGTCCAATCGTATCCATCCAGGGATCAAACTCAAGATCAAAAATGTTTGATCGCTTTGGCCAGGCGAACCATGTTCACTCAGTCGCCTTGTTCCTCACTGCGAGAGACATCGTGACTTCTTTGAATAGGGTCATTTTCAGCTTACGCCAGCCAATGCAGGGTTGAGTTGCAGACTTTATTTCTATCTTTTTTTAATTTTTAGTTGAGTCATGACGAACAACTCCTTCCCATCATCTGACTACCCTGCAGATGTCCATGTTATAACCCACCAGGAAAAAACCGTTATCCTCATCGGCACGGCCCACATCTCGCAAGAGTCAGTGGATCTCGTAGAAACGGTCATCAAACAGGAAAACCCAGACTGTGTCTGTATTGAACTTGATGAGAAACGATTTGAAGCTCTGACCCAGAAAAAAAAATGGCAGGACCTTGATCTCAAGCAACTCATCAAAAATAAACAGCTTGCCACACTGATGATTAATCTGCTCATGGCCTCCTATCAAAAGAAGCTGGGCAACCAGCTGGGTGTCCAACCCGGAGCCGAATTACTGTGCGCCGCCAACATGGCAAAAAGTAATAACATTCCCATTGTCCTCTGTGACCGTGATGTCCGGATTACCTTGCGCCGGGCCTGGAAATCCACCTCCTTTCTCAAAAAAGGTTATCTGCTCGCCACCCTCTTCGCCAGTCTCTTTGACTCTACAGAACTCAGTGAAGAAAAACTTTCCGAATTGAAACAAAAAGATGTCCTTTCCGAACTGATGAGTGAGATGGGAAACTCCTTGCCTGATGTCAAAAAGGTAATCATTGATGAGCGGGATCTGTATCTTTCAGAAAAGATAAAAGCAGCGAACGGGAAGCGACTGGTGGCCGTGGTTGGAGCAGGCCATGTGGAAGGAATCAAAGCACTTTTCCCTGAAGATCATAGCGCAGAGATTGATAATATTTCAACCATTCCTCCGATTTCCGCGACCTGGAAGGTTGCAGGCTGGTCTATCCCCATCCTGATCATTGGTTCTCTTCTCACCATTGGCATCCAAAAAGGGGCCGCTGTTATGGGATCCAATCTCCTCTACTGGATATTGGCAAACGGGATTCCCTCTGCTCTGGGAGGTCTGCTCGCTTATGCCCATCCCCTGACAATAGCAGCTGCCTTTGCCGCTGCACCTATCACCAGCCTGACGCCTGTCATCGGGGCAGGATATGTGGCGGCGTTTATTCAGGTTATGAATTGCCCACCCGTGGTTAAAGAATTTGAAACCGTTGGTGATGATATGGGCACCGTAAGAGGATGGTGGCAAAACAAACTCCTTCGTCTCTTCCTTGTCTTCCTTTTTACCGGCCTCGGATCCTCTATAGGAACCTATGTCGGAGGCTATGAAATTATTAAAAATCTAATAGGATGACCAGAGGTCACTCACACAAATATGACAACATCAGAAGAAAAAAAAACAGCTCCCGAATTGAATGCAAAACAAAAGAAATTTCTCAAGGGATTGGGACACGACCTGACACCTGTTGTTGCTATCGGCAAGGAGGGGCTTGGCGAGAAAATCGTCAAGGCAACTGCTCTTGAACTGAGCCGCCATGAACTGATCAAAATCAAGGTTGGAAAAAATAGTCCGGTTTCTTGCCAGGAGACTGCTGAATCTCTGTCAATTGGCACCGGAAGCAGCCTCGTCCAGATCATCGGCAAAACCATCCTCCTTTACAAAAAAAACACACAGTTGGAGAAGGACAAACGGATTCGTCTTCCTTGACATTTCCAGAGCAGGCTACTCTCTTTCAATAATCTGGCCACAGGAGAGTAGTCTCGACACATAAACGAATTAAGGGTATCTTGAGCTCTAAGAGGTCTTTCATGCGTTTTTTTTTGATTCTTACAGCATTTCTTCTTACAATCTCCCTTTCTCTCCTTTTCATTAACCGCCAGACCGTCACCGAGAAACTTCTTAGCGACAAGCTGAAAGCAATTGGCTGCCAAGAGGTTCAGCTTACAGTCAGCGAGTTGAGCAGGAACAGACTGACCGTAGCCTCTCTTGCCACCAAATTTCAGGAGAACAGCACAGTACATGAGATAAAACTGGAAAATGTTGTTCTCAACTTTTCCCTTGGTAGTCTCCTGCTGGGAAAAGTAGCAGGGATGAGCATAGATCTTGTAGAGGTCGGTCTGGAAAAACAGGGAAAAACCTCCAGAAATACATTCTCATACCAGACAGTTGAAGACCTGCTCACTCCCAACCTGCTTCCTGCCTATCTGCCCAAAAATATTTTTATCAAAAGCCTGATTCTCTCAGGCCCAAGTAGTGTCCCCCTGACAGGAAAATCACTACAACTTGAGATTGAGATCCTTGACTCAGGTCTCTCTGTCAAACTTGGCTTACCGGAGAAGCTGATCAACATCAAGACCGTTCTGACGCATCTGAGTAATGGCGCAACGCATCTCCAAATCGAAGGACACCAGGGTGCAACACCATTATTTCACTTTTGTCTGCAGCAGAAGCATAGTGAAGCCACTGGCAAACTCACCATCTTAGTCGATACACTCAACATTCTCTCCCCTCTTCTGCCAGTCTCCCTGCCGGATGTTTCGGGAAGACTGGAACTGCAATTTTCTGCCCGTAAGACCACGAAAAATCCACTGGAGATGGAACTGCTGGTAGACGGTCGAAGTCTATCCCTGCCTGGATTGCTTATCGATTCTCTGACGGGAAAGTTCGCCCTTCATACAGACAATTTTGAGACACTCACTTTTCATCGAGGCTCCCATTTCTATATATGCGACATACAAAGCCAGATGGCAAACCTGGAAAAACTGTATTTCCAAGTTTCAGGAAGCCTGTCCCGAGAACAAAAACAGCTAACACTCGCTCTGAACAATGCTTCACGACTCATCATAGAAGAGCTTAACACCAAATCTTTTCGTATTGAGCATGCTGAGGTAACTCCTGCCCTGAGTGTCGGCCCTGGTCCGCTGGGTACAACCTTTGTCCTGGATCCGGATTTCACCACGGTAATCAAAGCGCTCCATATCAACAAACTCAACGTCCCCCAGCTGCAGCTTTCACCGGAACAAAAGCTTGCCTTCACGGTGCCAGCTGATCCGACTGCTGGCTGGAAGGTAGGGAGTGGTATTGTCATGGCCGACATCAATGCGCTCCAGTTCGAGGATCTGCATATCCAGCCAACACGTCTTACTCTGGAAATAGAGGACCCGAAAAACATGCCTTCCCCTTCACAGCTGCAGGCCTTGATTCGCAACAGGGCCATGTCAGTGCAATGGAAAGACATAAACATTCCCCTCCAAGACATTCAAGTCGCCCTTCGCGCTGATCACCACAATCTGGAACTGAGTACCACCTTTTCCCATGCAACGATCCCCGGACGTATAGAGGGGAGTGCTGCCCACAATTTAGAAACCGGTGCTGGCACAGCCCGATTTTCCACGGTAAATCCCTTTGACCTGCAAGGTGGACAGGCTGCATTCAATCAACTGGTCACTGGTTTTTCTCTACCATTTTCCTTAAGCAGTGGCCTGGTGGATTCAACTGTGACCATGGAATGGGACAAAGGACAACCGCTCATTATCAATTCCAAGGTTCAACTCGCTGACGGAATTGGGATATATAAAGACATTGGCTTCACCGGTATTCAACTGGAGCAAAACTTACAGCTTCTTCCTCAATTGCGCAGCCTCAATCCTGGGAATATTTTTATCAGTGAATTAGACACCATGCTCAAGATAAAAGATATTACCCTCAGTAATCAAATCAGTCCTGGCTCCACCAAAGCCTTTCCTATACTTCTTGCTGACTCAATAGAGGCAAAAGTACTGGGAGGGAGAATAAGCAGCAAAAACATCCACCTTGACCCATCTCACCCAGAGCTAAACTGTATCCTTCAAGTGGATGGGGTGAACGTAACAGAAATTATCAACCTCAACAAAATCGACGGCCTCTCAGTCACCGGACTCCTTGATGGCAATATTTCTGTTCACATCCAGGACCGAAGGATACAGACTGCAAAGGGTGAATTGAAGAGTAGAGCCCCGGGTGGCATCATCAGCTACCACAGAGCTGCAGGGGATAACGGCACCTTCCAACAGCTTCCCCAATACGCCATTCATGCCCTGGAAGAATTCCATTATAATACACTCACGACCACTCCTCTCTACGAACCTGATGGCACCCTAACCATCGCCATCCATACTGAAGGACGAAGCCCTAAAGTAAATACCAATCGCCCCATCCACCTGAACCTGAACACCTCACAAAATCTTCTTTCCCTTCTCCAAAGTCTTCGCTATACTAAAAACTTAACAGATGATCTGGAAAACCAGTTGCATTCGAACCAGTCCAAAAAATGATCACCATATTCATGATCACGAGTGAGGGGAACGTTCCTCTGTGCCTCATAATTCAGTAATCCTCAACGAGAAAATGCCATGTTAAAACCCTGCATTCCCCCTCTTCTCTGTCTGGCTCTCCTTGTAAGCTGTTCACCCACTGTCCAGGTGGCAGCGCCGGAGAAGCCCATTACTATCAACCTCAACGTCAAAATTGAACATGCAATAAAAGTCCAGGTCGAGAAAGACCTCGATACCATCCTCAATAAAGAAAGTGGCTTATTTTAATAAGGAGAAAAATATGAAAAATATAGTTCCAATATTACTCTTCAGCCTCATACTTATCTGTCAACCAGTGTATGGCCTGGAACTCGGTGACGCAAAAGCACAGGGGTTGGTAGGCGAAACGAACATGGGGTATCTGGCACCGGTGAACACTGCTGATCAGGTCGTAAAGAACCTGGTCAACTCCATAAACAGCCAGCGAAAACAGTATTACCAGGAAATTGCCCAAAAGAACAAGACCCCGTTACAAACTGTTGAACGGCTGGCTGGAGAAAAGGCCATAGCAAAAACCCCTACTGGCCAATTCGTCGATAACGGAACAGGTTGGCACAAGAAATAAAGCCATTAGCAGAAAAAAACAGAGTCAAGTGACGCCAAACCACAAATGGCTAGAAAGATCGCGCAATGGGGGACAGATCGAATAAAGGAGTGGGCTTATCCTGTCTGGCAACGATGAGGGAAGAAAGATATTTTTCTTCCAGCACAGAGGCAGCACTTTTCAAGGCAAGATCTGCTGTATTGTTCGTTTCACTGAGATGGGCAAGAATGATATGCTGCAACCTGTCATGGACAAGAGTCTTGAGAAAGGTGGCGGCATCTTCATTGGCCAGGTGGCCATGGCTTGAACGGACCCGTTGCTTAAGAAACAAGGGGTAGGGACCTGTTTTCAACATCAAGGGATCATGATTAAATTCGAGGATGATGGCGCTGCAACCGCTCAATCTCCTGCTAATGAGGTGAGAAACTTTTCCCGTGTCTGTGCAACACGCCAGACTGACCCTGCCATCACTGATAAGATAGCCCACCGGATCAAGGGTATCATGAGAAATTCTGAAGGAACGAACTTCCATATCCTGCATCTGAAGAAGGGTGCCAGTCTCAAATTCAACCCGCCGGTGCAACTTTCCCATCTTTTTTTCGCCACCCGCAAATGTCCCTTCATTAGCATGCACTGGAAGGCGACAACGTCTTGAAAGTACACCAACCCCATGAATATGATCGCGATGTTCATGGGTGAGAAAGATCCCATCGAGATCAGCCAGGTCCCTTCCAATCTGGGAGAGTCTCTTGACTATCTCCTTTCCTGAAAATCCGGCATCAACCAGAATTGCTGTCCTCCCAGCCTCCACATAGAGTGAGTTGCCCTTACTTCCTGAGCCGAGCAGTGCAAAACGCATGATTTCAGGTCCCCGTGTGGCCGAAACCACCTGTTCCACGACCCGTTTCATCGAGTACAGTCACCACCTTTAATCGTGCCCGCAGCACCGGTGCCAAAATCAACTGGGCGATACGATCACCACGCCGAATCGTAAACGGAATGCCTCCAAGATTGATCAAGCCAATGCGAATTTCACCCCGGTAGTCGGCATCGATGGTACCCGGACTGTTAATAACCGTGATCCCATGTCTTACAGCAAGCCCACTCCTCGGCCTCACCTGTAGCTCATACCCAGGAGGTAATGCCACTCGGAAACCAGTGGGGAAGAGATGGATGGCTCCCGGCTCAAGGGTATACGATCCCTCCACAGAAGTTCCTACATCCATTCCTGCTGCCAATTCCGTTTGGTACTGTGGCAAAAGCAGATCACTGCTTTTCTGTGGATTGATCCAACTGAACGCTACTGTTATGTGTTCCACCTATCTCCCCTTGGCTGAACCCCACAAAAAAAGGCTGTTCCGCGAATACGGAACAGCCTTTCTAAGTGTTTTCAGACTACTTGTTACAACAACACTTTACGACTCAATCGAATACGGCCTCGGGAATCAACCTCAAGTACCTTGACATCGATCTCATCTCCTTCTTTGACCACATCGGTCACCTTCTCGACTCGCTTATTGTCAAGTTCAGAGATATGAACCAGCCCATCGGTTCCAGGCAGGATTTCGACAAAGGCACCAAAATCCTTGATGGTTTTGACAATACCTTTATACACCTTGCCAACTTCAGCTTCAGCGGTAATCTCCTGAACCTTTTTCAGCAGAGCTGCCGCTTTGGTTCCATCCTTAGTGAACATCTTCACCAGACCGGAATCATCCACATCAATACTGGCATCGTATGTGGCCGCCAATTCTTTGATGATTTTACCACCCGGGCCGATGATATCACGAATTTTATCCTGATTGATCTTGTGACTGAAATACTTGGGAGCATGCTCGGCAACATCATCTCGTGATACTGTAATCCCCTTGGCCATTTCGCCTAGAATATGGAGCCGTCCATTTTTGGCCTGGGCCAAAGCCTTTCTCATGATCTCTCGATCAACACCATCGATCTTGATATCCATCTGCAGAGCGGTAATTCCCGCCGTGGTACCGACAACCTTAAAATCCATGTCGCCAAGATGATCCTCATCGCCAAGGATATCGGAAAGAATAACAATTTTCTCACCATCCTTGATCAACCCCATGGCAATTCCGGATACCGGTTCCTTGATTGGTACTCCAGCATCCATCATGGCCATACTTCCGCCACAGACCGTTGCCATGGACGAGGAACCATTTGACTCGGTGATATCAGAAACCACTCGAATGGAATAGGGAAAATCTTCAATGCTGGGCAGCACGGCCGAGAGTCCGCGCATGGCCAGAGTTCCATGTCCCACATCGCGTCGTGAAGGACCGCGCAGAAAACGCGCCTCACCAACACAGTATGGAGGAAAATTATAATGGAGCATGAAACGGTTATACTCTTCTCCCTGCAGGGTCTCAAGCCGCTGCTGATCTCGCTCGCTGCCAAGTGTAGCTGTTACCAGGGCCTGGGTCTCACCACGAGTGAAAAGAGCAGAGCCATGGGTACGGGGCAGATAGGTCACCTCACAGGCTATGGGACGGACCTGATCAAGAGAACGACCATCGAGGCGGATCTGCTCATCAACGATCTTAGCCCGCATAGTCTTTTTCTTGTAGTCGGAGAGCAGATTGCCAACTTCCTTGGAGCGCTCACCTGTAGGATCAAGCGCTGCAACAACCGACTTTTTCAAGTCATCATAGCAACGTCCACGTGCCATCTTATCGGCAGTACCGATAACCTCGAGCATACCCTCGGCAGCGATTTCCTGGACCTTGGCCCGCAGTTCTTCGTCGATTTTGGGGATCTCAATGGACCGTTTTTCCATACCATTTGATTTTTGCATATCGTTTTGCATATCAATCAATGGCTGCACCAGCTCATGGGCAAAAAAGATGGCATCGAGTACCTCTTCTTCACTCATGGCATCAACCATACCTTCCACCATGACCACCGCATTACGGGTACAGGCGACAATGATGTCCATTCTCGATGTTGCCAGTTCAGCCTTGGTTGGGTTGAGGACATACTCTCCATCGACATACCCAACCCGGGCACCGGCTACGGGGCCGTTAAAAGGAATTTCAGAAATGCTCAAAGCACACGAGGCTCCGTTCAGAGCGAGAATATCGGGATCATTCTGCTGGTCGGCAGAGAGAACGGTGGCAATAACTTGAGTCTCGGAAAAGTATCCATCCGGAAACAAGGGACGCAGCGGACGATCGATAATACGACAGGTAAGTACTTCCTGATCACTCGGCCGTCCAATTTCACGGCGAAAATAGTTCCCAGGAATGCGTCCAACTGCGGCCATTCGCTCCTGATATTCTATTGTGAGAGGCAAAAAACCCAATTCCGGCTTGTTTTCCTTGCCCGCTACAGCAGTAACAAGAACTACTGTTCCGCCATATTGCATGACAACTGCACCGTCTGCCTGTTTGGCAATTTTTCCGGTCTCTACAGAAATTGTCTTGCCACCGATTTCAACTTCAACTTTTGTATACATAGGTTCTCCAGCTGCCCTGTGCAGCATGGTTACTGATTCAAGGCCAATTGATTTGCTCAAAGTTAAAACAGGCGTATCGCTGCACAACGGCAACAATACACCTGAATGTTTTAACTTGCATTCAGCGCCCTTATGCGCTGATGCTTAGCCATGAATCCTAAAGACGTACAATGAAGAGAAATGACATTGCATTTCTCTTCAGGACTACTTTCTGATGCCTAGTGCCAGAATCAGCTCCCGGTACTTGTTAATATCTTTTTTCTTCAGATAATCAAGAAGACTTCTTCTCTGTCCAACCAACTTCAACAGGCCCTGACGAGAGTGATGGTCTTTCTTGTGAATCTTAAAATGATCGGTCAGATACTGAATCCTGTCAGTAATCAAAGCGATCTGTACCTCAGACGATCCGGTATCATTAGAATGAAGCTTAAATTTCTCGATGATTTCATTTTTTTTAACTGCTGATTGTGCCAAAACAAACCTCCGTTTCTTTATATAAAAAACCTTATTTTTTCTGTTAGCTATCCGGTGGCGGGATATTTAGATACCTTAAAATTCATTTTCAGTGTGTTCCCGACAGAAAATTATTTCATAAAAATAATTTTACCCCGCAAGGGGGATGGCAAAAGAATACAATGCCTTTCCTTACAGGTTAGCCGAACGAGAACACTACTTCATCTATTACACTTACCATGTCTTACTATTATTGCAACAGATTACGCATATCGGACACAGATAAGACCTTCTCCATCAATCTTTCTCGGGCATCATCCTCGCGGAGTTGTTGGCCTGTAATAGCATCCTGGACATGAAAACAGCCACTCCGCGTACGACGCAGAGCCGTCAAATAGGCCCCACAGCCCAAAACCCTGCCTATATCTGCGCCCAAGGTTCGAATATAGGTCCCCTTACTGCAAATCACCCGTATGGTGAGAAAAGGTGAAGCATCACTCAATTCCCACTCTCCGTCTGTTCGCTCCAAGGTATGAATAAAGATCCGGCGCGGAGGTTTGACAATAGTAATACCCTGCCGGGCATAATGATAAAGGGGCTTCCCCTTGTGCTTCAAGGCAGAATACAGAGGCGGGACTTGATCAATCTCGCCCCGAAAACGCTGCAGGCACGCTTCTACTTGTTGCGGTGACACCTGCCCCACCGATTGCTCACAAGTCACCTCACCTTCAGGATCAAGGGTCGTTGTCTCTATGCCAAGACGGAGGGTGGCCAGATATTCTTTGTCCCCTGCCATGATTTCGCTGATCATTCGCGTTGCCGGACGACCTGCACAAATGACCAGTAACCCGGTGGCAAAAGGATCCAGTGTTCCGGCATGGCCAACCTTCTTCATGCCTAACGCCCGTCTTACCTGACGAACCATAAAGAAGGAACTCGCACCTTCCGGTTTATCAATGAGAAAAGTGCCGGCTTCGAAATCAGTATCCATAATAAAAAATATACCCGGAAATCCAACAAAGGGATACTGATTCAGGCCAAGGCCTTCTCCAAGGCCTCTAAGACTGCTTTCTGCACCTCAGCCAAGTTCTTATCAACAACGCGGAATCCGGCCGCATTCCGATGTCCTCCTCCACCAAAGGAACCGGCGATGACAGCCACATCACAGTCGCCCTTTGCTCGAAGACTGACGGATATCATGCCTTTTTTAACTTCTTTGAGAAAAACGGCTACTCTTACCGAACGGAGGGCTCGAGGATAATTTACAAATCCCTCAACATCAGCTGCAGTTGCCCCACTGCGTTCAAACATCTCGGCACTTACTTGAATCAAGCCGATCTGTCCTGCTGCATAAATTTGCAGGGTAGCAAGAACCATTTCCATCAACCGCAGGCGCTCAAGGGTATAATTATCATAGACCTTATCAGCAACCTCTTCAGGATGAACACCCGAGTCCACCAGATCTGCAGCTATCTGTAAGGTTCTGGAGCTGGTATTTTCATAGCGAAACGATCCGGTATCTGTAGAAATAGCAACATAGAGAGAAAATGCCGCTTTTTTTGATACCGCAGCCCCCATTAACTGAGCCAATTCGTAAACCAACTCTCCTGTGGAGGAACGATCAGGTTCAAGCCAGAGCAAGTCACCAAAGGCACGATGCCCATGATGGTGATCTATAACAATAAAGGGGGAAATGGCGAGCAGGTCTCTCTTTGCCTCTCCCAAACGGTCACAATCTCCACAATCCAGAGAGATACTGATAACATTCCCCTGGCCAGCCATCTCCGCAAATCGTTCTAAGGCTGTCAAATCGGTCTCGATAAGATCACAGTCCGGCAGAAAATCATAGAGATGAGAGACCGGTTCCTCAAGATAACGAAAAACCTTTTTTCCCTGGCCCTCCAAAATATCGGCCAAGGCAAGCAAAGAGCCGAGAGCGTCCCCATCCGGGTGAATATGAGTGACCAGGACCACATGGGTGGCCGCATTGACGATCTTGAGGACCTGCTCAGAGATTTTCTTCACTCTTGCTCCTCTCAGTAGCAATTTCCTGAAAAAGTTTTTCCATCTCTGCCACTTTTTCTGCTTTTGTATCATAGACAAATTGCAGTGAAGGCGTATAGCGCATATTCAGTACCCGGGCCAGGTGGCTTCTCATAAATCCCGCTGCCCCCGTCAGGGCATCGGCCACCTTTTTTTGTTTCTTCTCATTACCGGGAACCGTATACATAATACAAGCACTTCTCAGATCATCCGTCATCGTCACCCCGGTGACGGTCACATCATGCAACATTTGATCCCGGACCTTTTGCAAAAAGAGGACGGAAAGTTCCATCCGGATAGCATCAGCCACTCGCGTAGATCGCTTTCGTTCCTGTTTGCCGAGGCCGACGGACTCAATAGTCTCTTTAGGATCCCACATACCCTGCTATTTTTCGCCTCCGTCTTCTTTTTCCTGCTGCGTGGCACCAAGGGTCCCCGCAACCTCTTTCAAGACAAAGGCCTCCATGATATCACCTAATTTAATATCATTAAAGTTTTCAATGGTTATACCGCACTCGTAGCCAGACAAGACCTCTTTGGTATCATCTTTAAAACGTCTGAGAGATCCAACCTTGCCGGTGTACACCACGACCCCCTCACGGAGAACTCGAAGAGAGGCATTACGCTGCATCTTCCCGTCAGTAACAAAACAACCGGCAATGGTCCCGACTTTAGGGGCACGAAAGATATCCCGAACTTCGGCACTCCCGATCACTTCCTCTTCAAAAGTGGGCTCAAGCAGACCAACCATTGCCTTTCTGATGTCATCAAGGGCGTGGTAAATAACGTCATAGGAGCGTACATCCACATTTTCCTTGCTTGCCAGCTCCTTGACCTTACTGGTGGGACGAACATTGAAACCTATGATAACGGCATCGGAAGCTGAAGCAAGGAGAATATCGGACTCGGTAATAGTCCCTGTCCCTTCATGAAGCACCCGTACCTTCACCTCATCGGTGGAAAGTTTTTCAGCTGCATTACCAAATGCCTCCAAGGTGCCTTGTACATCTGCCCTGAGCACCACCCGCAGTTCCTGAACCTCTCCCTCACTCAGCTTCTCAAAAAGTTTATCAAGAGAAACCTTGGTGTTGGATGCAAGCTCACTTTCGCGAGCCTTCAAGGCCCGAACCTGAGACACACTCTTGGCCATCTTCTCGTCGGTGACAACGACAAACTCATCACCAGCAGAAGGAACACCGTTTAAGCCCTGCACCTCAACCGGAATACTGGGTTTCGCACTTTTGACCGGCTTCCCCCGGTAATCAAGCAGGGCTCTGACCTTACCACTGAACTGACCAACAACAAAATAATCACCGGTCTTGAGCGTTCCTTCCTGCACCAGAATAGTGGCCACAGCCCCCCGCCCCTTATCAAGCTTGGCTTCGATTACACGACCTCTTGCCTTGCGATTAGGATCGGCTTTAAGCTCCAGCATTTCCGCCATGAGTTCGATATTTTCCATCAGCTTATCAATACCGATATTTTTCTTGGCCGAGGTCTCACAATAGATCGTATCCCCCCCCCATTCCTCAGGAGACAAATTGAGTTCTGCGAGCTCTCTTTTCACCCGGTCGGGGTCAGCATTGGCCTTATCGATCTTGTTCACGACCACCAAAATAGGTACTTCTGCAGCCTGAGCATGGTGGATGGCCTCACGGGTTTGATCCATAACCCCATCATCTGCTGCCACCACCAGAATAACAATATCTGTTATCTGAGCACCACGAGAACGCATCTCGGTAAATGCGGCATGACCAGGGGTATCGACAAAGGTCACATCACCAGCCTTAGAACTGACATGATAGGCCCCTATATGCTGAGTGATTCCTCCCGCCTCACCATCCGCTACATCTGTATGGCGAATAGCATCAAGGATCGAAGTCTTTCCATGATCTACATGCCCCATGACAGTGACAACTGGAGGTCTGAATACTTCCTCTCCACCTTCTTCCTGCTCAATGAGCTGCTGAACTCCGATTTCTTCAGTAAAACCCTGCTCCACCTCATAGCCAAAATCGGCAGCAACCAAAGTAGCTGTATCCACGTCCAAGGCCTGATTGAGTGTGGCCATGACCCCAAGCCCCATCAGTTTGGCTATAATTTCGTTGGCCTTTATTCTCATTCTGTGGGCCAGATCACCGACACTGATGGTATCAGCAACTTTGATCCGTTTCTTGATGGCCTTCATCTCTGCGGCAGGCTGGATAGACTTCTTCGCCTTTCCTTTACCTCTTTTTCCCCTCTTGGTATAGCTATCATAATCATCACCAAAACGAGTTACCCGCATATTCTTACGATCCTTTTTGGCACTCTTCCACCCAGCCTTTTTGGGAGTCTCCGTTTCAACTTCAACAGGGCGCTTTCCTTTCTTTTTGGCACGGACTGGCTGCACCTCTCCTGGCACGACACTCTCCTTCTGCTCAGCCCTGGGTTGCGCAGGCCTCCCCGGAGAGGCAGAAGGACGACTGGCTTTTTTTCGTACCGGTGTACTTCGAGGTGCTTCCACGGGGATTTCAATGGTTCCAATAACCCGGGCAACCCCCTTGCGAAGAGGTTTGTCCTGAACAGGGGTGATGAGCGTTTTCACAAACGTCTCTTTCTTCTGTTCCGGTTCCTCTACTGTTTCTTCCGTTTGAGGTTGTTTCTCGACCATCTCCTCTGCAACAGGTTCTTTTTCAACAGGAGTTTGTTCCACAACTTTCTCTTTTTCCAATGCTACAATCGGTTCCACAGGAGCTTGCACCTCTTCGATACTTTTCTCTTCCGGATGATCAACTAAATCAACTAAAATCTCTTTCTCCTCTTGGGGTTCTTCATCAAGAACCTTTTTGGGACGACGAATGATGGTTGCTCGACGACGAATTACCGTCGCCCCACCGGATTCGGCGTCAATTCTTTTTTCAACCAATTTAGAATCAGAACTCTGCAACACTGAGGAACGGATCTTTGCAGCCGTTTCTTCATCAACCGTTGAGCTATGACCCTTGATGTCATATCCCTGCTCAATCAGTCTCTCGGCCAAAGCCTTACTGCCCATTCCGGCTTCTTTAGCCAGTTCATAAATCCTCACCCTGCTCATTCCCCACTCCTGTCTATCATGCTCTGCAGTATTGTATTCCTGGTTTTGTTTGAAAAACAAACTACGAAAATCCTTCTATAAAAGTCGAAAGGCCTTTTTCCACCGCTGTTTCTGAGTAAAAAAACGTTGTTTACACGCATCTTCTAAACAACAGTAAACCCCTCTTCCCGGCATCACCTGTGTCTTGTCCAGTGCTACTACTTCTGTCTTAGGTTCCCAGACAAATCGCTGCAGTCCACTCTTGGCAACCTGTTTACGACAAACAACACAGGTCCGCACAGGTACATTCTTACTTGCTTTGCTCATCCTTTTCGGATTGTTCCTCTACCGAGACCGTCTGTTCAGTCCCTGCAGACTCTTCCTCTTCAGCAACAGTATTGTCTTCGCTCACTGCAGGCTGTTCATCTTCAGAAACAGTATCGGCTTGGTTTCCTGCAGGCTGTTCCTTTTCAGAAGGAGCATCGGCTTCGCTCCCACTGGGTTCTCCTTGACCTTCCAGAGTTTCAGCACTTACAATGTTGCTTTCGGGACTCCCCAACGCCTCTGCAGTTGCAGCAGCCCCTGGTGTTCCCTTACCTGTTTGAACCATCTTTTTGGCAGTCTCAATCAGATATTGTGCTTTTTCGTCATCAATGGCGCGAATCACCGTCAGATCCTCAACCGCGGTTTCAGCCAGTTTTTCAACGGAGGAAATTCCACGGGATAAAAACTGATCAGCCAAAGATTCGTCAATCCCTTTTATGGTCAACAGTAGCTGATAGGCGGGATTTTCTAAATTAGCATATCGCTGTTCACTCTTCACGTCAATACGCCAGCCAAGAAGCCGTGAAGCCAGACGAACATTTTGTCCCTGGCGGCCAATGGCCAGAGAAAGCTGATCATTAGGAACAACGACAAAAAGAGTATGTTCCTCCTCGTCCACCATAACCATTGACACATGAGCCGGTGCTAAGGCATTATACACATATTTGGCCGGATCCGGACTCCAGGGAACGATATCGATTCGCTCCCCCTGCAGCTCCTGGACCACATTTTGGACCCGAGATCCTTTCATGCCGACGCAAGCACCCACTGGATCGACATCGGTCTCAGTTGAACTCACGGCAATCTTGGCTCTGAATCCAGGTTCACGACTGACTCCCATGATTTTGACGATATCTTCGGCAATCTCTGGGACCTCCATGGCAAAGAGCTTAGCCAGGAAATCATCACAGGTCCGTGAGAGAAGAATCTGTGAATCCCTGCTATTCTGACGGACATCAAGGAGGTAGGCCCGGATACGATCGCCCTGTTTAAAAGAGCGTTTGGGAATTTGCTGATCCTTGGGAAGGATGGCGTCAGTACGCCCAAGGTTAACAATCATATTTCCACGCTCAAAACGCTGAACTATACCACCAACGATCTCACCTTTACGGTCTTTGAACATCTCATAGATGACATCACGCTCGGCATCCTTCATTTTATGGATAATAACCTGTTTTGCGGACTGGGCAGCTATACGACCAAGGTCCTCGATGTTTTCCATTTTTTCACCAAGCTCATCATCGAGTTGCACCTCAGGGTCTAGAATTTTCGCATCTGCAAAGGCAATCTCAGTCTGCTCGTCTTCCACTTCCTCTACCACGCTGCGAAACTGAAAGACCTCGACCTCACCGAATTCCTCATTGTAGCGCACCTCAATATCCCGTCTGGATCCAAGTTTCTTTTTGGCTGCTGACTGCACTGCCTCTTCAATGGCCTCAATCAGAAGCTTTTTATCAAAACCACGATCCCTGCAGATCTGATCAATGATGCGTTTTAAATCCGATAACATGCTCATTCCCCATAAAGACAATCCTCACCCCTTCGGCAGAAGGGGGGCAGACTCTCTCGAGTTTATCTTATATATATATATTGTGTTCGCAACCAGAAGTCTCATTTACAGGCTCAACCTGGCCTTCCGTATCTGTTCCAGCAAAAAATATCTGCTTGTCCCGTCTTCGAGGAGCAATTCAACTCCCTTATCATCTGAACTCCCTATCAGCCCAACAAACACCTTCTGCTCCGTGGCCATGTCCCGCAGTTTAATTCGAGCTTTTTTCCCGACAAAACGTCTGAAATCCGCACAGCTGCGCAACGGACGTTCAAGGCCTGGAGATGATACCTCCAGGGTATAGGCTTGAGCTATCAGATCTTCAACGTCCAGAAAAACACTCAGTTCCCGGCTTACCTTGGTGCATTGACCAAGAGAAACGCCCTCAGGCCCATCAATAAATAGACGAAGAACCCAGCCTTGACTTTCCTGGCGAAATTGGACCTCCACCAGCTCCAGGCCCATGGAAGGGAGGAGGCTTTCAGCAAACTCCTGAACCCTGGTTACAATAAATTCACTCATGGTTTCACCCTGGTCGTTCTTCCTAGCTCCGGGAAACAGACATAAAAAAAAGCGGGCATAGCCCACTTTCAAAGCCACCTTCCCCTCAGGGTTGTGGTATGACATCGATGGGGCAGAACTGCATCCACCAACACTGGAGCGGGCGACGAGGTTTGAACTCGCGACCCCAAGCTTGGGAAGCTTGTACTCTACCAACTGAGCTACACCCGCTGGAATCCTGTGCCAAATCTAGACTAAACCACAAAAACCAGCAACTGTCAAGAAAGGGATTGTAAAAGGATTTCCAATTCCGCCTGCTCATATCCCCACTGGAACAGCAGCTTACTTGTAAAAACGGATATCGGGAGCAGCACCGGCTTCTGCCTACGATAACGCTTTAAAGGAGATAAAAAAAGACAATGGCCAGAGATGAACCATCTCTGCGGTATCCTGCCAGGCAGACGAGAACATTTTTTTCAGCTCACCTCTCAGCAAGCAATACCATCACAAAAACAGTGAGTTAAAAAGACATGACACCACTCTCTTGTCCCGCCTGTGGAAAAAAAAGAGCACAATTAGCGATTGACAAACCAGAAAGGGACCTATACAACATCTGAAACTTTAAGGCTAGCATGGGAAAATTACAAAAAAACAGAATCGTTCTTGCCAGCTCAGTAAAAAAGAGTTTAGCGAAGAGAACCAATCGAACCCAGAACTCTTTTTTTCGCCATTCAATATTCCCGGTTGACTTACCATATTTCAAACAATTTCTTCCCCTGTCTCTATTACTATGCAATCTGTCCAGAATAAGAGAATCGAAATAGACGGTCACAGCATCAATACCCTCCAGGCTGGAAAAAGTTCTAGCCCGGCCATTCTTCTCCTCCACGGAAAATCCTTTCAGGCAGAGACATGGCGAGAGCTCGGAACACTTGGAAAAATTGCCGGGGAAGACTTGTTCGTGGTCGCCTTAGACTTCCCCGGATATGGCAAGAGCACTCAAGCCCCGCTGTCATCTGAACGGGTCATTAATGGGGTAATGGAGGCTGCGGGTATTGACAAGGCCATTCTGGTTGCTCCCTCCATGGGGGGGAAAATAGGTCTGGAATACTCCCTTGAACATCCCGAGAAAATACTTGGATTGGTCCTTATCGGTTCAGTAGGAATTAGAGAAAATCGGCAGCGTCTCAGCAAACTGCCGTCGTCCACTCTTATTATATGGGGAGAAAACGATCAAATTTCTGATCCAAGCAATGGTGCCCTCCTCCATGAGTCAATTCCAGGCTCCCAACTTGTGATTTTTGCAGGAGCCAAGCATCCATGTTATTTGGAGCAGCCTCAACTCTTCCACAAAACACTGCTTAATTTTGCCAAAACGATTGTCCCGAAAATATGACTGACAAGATCCTTATTATTGCCGAGAAACCGAGTGTCGCAGCTGACCTGGTAAAGGTCCTTCCCGGCAATTTCAGCAAGAGCAAAACACACTACGAGAGTGATAACCATATCGTCTCCTACGCCGTAGGACATCTGGTTGCCATCCAATATCCTGAAGAAATCGATCCCAAGTACAAGAGCTGGACCCTGGAAAATCTCCCCATCATCCCTGAGGAGTTTCCATTAAAGGGACTCACCAACACCAAGGGTCAACTGAACTGCCTGCAGAAACTCATCCGTCGCAAAGATGTCGTGGAGATTATCAATGCCTGCGATGCTGGGCGTGAAGGAGAGCTGATTTTCAAATACGTCATCCGCTATGTCTGGAATCAATCAGTTGCCAAAAAGAGATTTAAAAGACTTTGGCTGAACTCCATGACCAAAGATGCCATCAAGGATGGTTTTGCCCACCTGCGTGACAATAAAGAGATGCAACTCCTTGAAGATGCCGCCCTCTGTCGTTCAGAGTCAGACTGGCTCATCGGCCTCAATGCCACCCGTGCCCTTACCGCATTTAACTCCAGAAAGGGAGGGTTCTTCCTTACCCCCTGCGGAAGAGTGCAGACCCCCACCCTTACTCTTCTGGTCAAGCGGGAACAGTTCCGTCTAGCCTTTGAACCACGGGATTTTTTCACCTTACAGGCAACATTCACCTTCGCAGATACCAGTTACAACGGCAAGTGGATCGATCCACAATGGGTCAAAGACCCCAGCAACGAGCATAGTCGTGCCAACAGAATCTGGGATGAGGAAAAGGCTGACTCCCTGGTTGAAAAATGCACGGCCAAGCCGGCACTGGTCTCTGAGACGAGCAAAAAATCCAGTCAGAGCGCACCCCAGCTCTATGACCTCACCGCCCTGCAGCGAGAGGCCAACAACCGTTTCGGCTTCTCCGCCAAAAACACTTTGTCCCTTGCCCAGGCTCTCTATGAACGCCACAAGGTCCTGACCTATCCCCGAACAGACAGCCGCCACCTTCCAGAAGACTATCTGGACACGGTGCTCAATACCGTCAGACAGCAGCAGGAATGGCAACTGGGAGAGCATGCCCGCACAGCATTGGATAAGGGCTACATCAAAAAAGACAAACGCAATTTTAACAACAAGAAGATATCAGACCATCACGCCATTATCCCCACCAACAAGCTGCCCGGCTCTCTCAGTGAAGCGGAGCACAAAATCTACACCATGGTGGTGCAACGTTTCCTGGCCGTATTTTTTCCTCCAGCCAGATTTCTCAATACCACCAGGCTATCAGTGGTCAATAAAGAGACCTTTCTCACCGAAGGAAAGATCATTACCGATCCAGGTTGGAAGGCCGTGTATGGAGGAGCGAGCAGCAACGAAGCCGAACAGCTGCTGATCCCTGTACCCAAGGGAACCGATGTCCTCTGCCAAGATGTAGTGAAGGAAAAATTGGCGACCAAACCTCCACCACGATTTAACGAAGCGACCCTGCTCTCTGCCATGGAAAACTCAGACAAATTTGTGGAAGATGAGGAACTGGCCGATGCCATGAAAGAACGAGGCCTGGGAACACCAGCCACTCGGGCTGCTATCATTGAAAAACTGCTCAAAGAAAAATATATTGTCCGTGAAGGCAAGGAACTCACCCCCACAGGCAAGGCCTTTGAGCTGCTCTCTTTGCTCGAAGCCATAAAAATTGATGTCCTTTCCTCGCCTCAGATGACCGGCGAATGGGAGTTCAAACTGAACCAGATCCTGCGAGGAGATTTCACCCGAAAACAATTCATGAATGAGATCCGTGATCTCACCAGCCATATTGTCTCCCAGGTACGGGACTTTGAACAGGCTCCCACTGAAAAAGAAGCCCCATTCAGTCCCATTGACAACATCCGCTTTTTTGAAACGCCCACGGCCTATATCTCAGAAGACAAAAAAATCAGCTTGCGTAAAATCCTTGGAGGCAGGATAATGAGCCAGAAGGAAATTGTCAGCCTTATTCAGGGCAACACTCTGGGACCATTCAATAATTTTAGAAGCAAACGAGGAAAACCTTTCAGCGCCTCTGTTCGCCTGAAAGACAAGGTAGAATTCCTCTTTGCTGATTCCATCGACGATCTGGACATTGAGGCCATCAAAAAAACCGAACCCCTTGGTCTCTCCCCGGTGGATAGCACTCCTGTTTTCGAAACACCCGCTGCCTATATGTCGAGTTCTTTGCTTGACGGGGACAAGAAAAAAGGATTACAGATCAGTAAAATAATTCTCGACCGGGCCATCACCTGTCAACACATCAAACAGCTGTTGGCAGAGGGCAAGACAGAACTGATCAACGGATTTATCTCGAAAAAGAAAAGGCCCTTTGATGCCTTTCTTCTCCTGAATCAGACAGGGAAAATCAGCTTTGAATTTCCCCCGCGTAAAAAACGGGAAACCAAAACCAAAGAGGAAAATAAATAAGTGCCGCAGGCACACCTTTAACCATGAAACAACTAAAAAAAGAAATACAGAACAAAAGTGGTCTCGAACGAGTTAAGATCTGTGCCCAGGTCGCTATTGACTCCAAGGCCGAAGACCTGGTTATTCTCGATGTCAGAGGACTCGCCTCATTCGCCGACTATTTCCTCATCATGAACGGACGCTCAACCCGCCATGTCCAGGGAATTGCCGAAGCCATGGAAACAGCAATGCGCTCAAAACGAATAAGTGCCGCCAAGGCAGAGGGTATCAAGGAGGGCGTGTGGGTTCTTCTTGACTTTGACGATATAGTGGTTCATATTTTCTACCATGAGCAACGATCTTTTTACGACTTGGAAGGACTCTGGCACAACGCCCCCAGGATAGAAATAGACGATCTCTAACAATCACTAAACTATGCAATACATAAGCACACGAGGCGGTATCGACCCCGTCCCCTTTACGCAGGCAGTGATGATGGGCCTGGCCAATGATGGCGGCCTCATCCTCCCCAGAACCATTCCCCGGATCGGCAGCGAAACCTATGCCGGATGGCAAAATCTTTCCTACCAGGAACTCGCCTTTGAAATCATGTCCCGGTTCATCGACGATATTCCGGAATCGGATCTTCGGGATTTGATCAACCGTTCCTACGCCACCTTTGACACGGAAAAGGTGGTCCCTCTGGTCCATCAGGGATCCCTCCACATCATGGAGCTCTTTCACGGTCCCACCCTGGCATTCAAAGACGTTGCCCTCCAGTTTCTCGGCAACCTCTTTGAGTATTTGCTGAAAAAAAATGACTCGGTCATGAACATCCTCGGAGCCACCTCAGGGGACACCGGCAGTGCCGCCATTTATGGTGTTCGTGGCAAGGAGCGAATCAACATCTTCATCCTCCACCCTCACCAGCGGGTCAGCAAAGTTCAGGAAAAACAGATGACCACAGTGATGGATGCAAATGTTTACAACATTGCCATCCACGGCACCTTTGACGATGGTCAGGCAATTGTCAAGTCCATCTTCAATGACCTGGACTTTAAAGAAAAACAACACCTGGGGGCCATCAATTCCATCAACTGGGCCCGGGTACTGGCCCAGGTGGTCTATTACGTTTACAGCTGCCTCCATATTAACAGTCACGAAAATGACAAAACCACGGATTTCTCGGTACCCACCGGAAATTTTGGCGACATCTTTGCCGGTTACATCGCCAAACGGATGCTTCCTGAAGGTTCTATCCGCAAATTATTGCTGGCCACCAATTCAAATGATATCCTGACCCGAATGGTCACAAACGGAGACTACTCCTTGAGTCAGGTCATAGCCACCTCAAGTCCCTCCATGGATATTCAGTCAGCCTCAAACTTTGAACGCTATCTCTACTATCTCCTGGACAAAGAACCGGATCAAACCAAACAGGCCATGACCCGGCTTGCTGAAACCGGCAAGATAGACCTCAGCGCCCTTAAAGATCAGATACAAAGGGATTTCAATGCGTTAGCAGCATCTGAAGAAGATGTACTGGCAACCATTAGCAGCTTCTACCAGCAATATGGCTACATCATGGATCCGCATACCGCAGTCGGTGTCCACTGTGCCCTTCGACACCAGGAAAAAGGAATCCCCATTTGCTGCCTGGCAACCGCCCATCCGGCAAAATTTGGCGAGACAGTGGAAAAGGCCATCGGCAAGCCCCTTGAGCTTCCCGCCTCCATAGTCCACATATTGGACAAAGAGTCACGCTGTGAACTCATGGAAGCCGACAGGAACCAGATTCAGGATTTCCTCAAGAAGCACGCTATTCACAGACCCACTACATAGATACCGTTGGGATGAAAAAGAGAGGGGACTACCAAGTCCGGGTTGAAGAGTGCGTGGCCTTTCTAAAGGCCATCATCCCTTTTGCTCCCGATCTGGTCATCCAGCTGGGGACTGGGCTGGGTGGCCTTGCTGATCGGATAGAGCAAGAGCTCACCCTGCCCTACTCAGAAATTCCTCATTTTCCCCAATCAACGGTCGACAGTCACAACGGGAACCTGATCTTTGGTCGTCTCTGCCGGAAAAAAATAGCTGTTCTCCAGGGACGATTTCACACCTACGAAGGCTATTCCAGCAAAGAAGTCGCCTTTCCCATCAGGGTCCTCTCCCTCCTTGGCGCAAAAACACTTCTTGTCACCAATGCTGCCGGTGGACTCAACCCGCTTTTTCTTCCCGGATCCATCATGGTGCTGCGGGACCACCTCAACTTCCTGGGAGAAAATCCCCTGCGCGGACCCAACGTTGACAGTTGGGGACCACGTTTTCCCGACTTCTCCACCCCGTATCATCCTGAACTTATCAAAATCGCCCTGGACAGTGCCAGCCATTGCAAGATCAGTAAGGTGGTCAGTGGTGTTTATGTCTGTATTCCCGGCCCCAGCTTAGAGACACCCGCTGAAACCAGATGGCTGCGCGACTGTGGTGCAGATGCCGTCGGAATGTCTTCGGTCCCTGAGATCATCGTCGCCAGGCATGCCGGCATGGAGGTCCTTGGCCTCTCCGCAGTCTCCAATGTCAACGATCCTGAAAACTTCCAGCCCATTCTCCTTGAAGATATTATTGCCACAGCAGAGTCGATGAAACCCTTACTGGAGCAACTGATCGAGGAGATCGTCAATAGGATGAAGACCTGAACAGAGGCCATTACTCCCTGATCCCCCTTAACCTGAACCCGCTTTTCACCATGACCCAACAACAACGCGCAGACCTTATCCTTTCTGGCAGATATCTCCTTCCCGACTCCCGCCAGGACACGGTTATCAAAAACGGTGCCATAGCCATCAGTGCTGACCGGATAGCTGGAATCGGCACGATGGAGCAAATCCTTGCGGACTATTCCACGGCCAGGCATATCCACACAAATCATGGTCTGATCATGCCCGGCCTGGTCAACACCCACACCCACGCAGCCATGTCCTGCTTCCGGGGTCTGGCCGATGACCTGCCGCTGATGACCTGGCTTGAAGAACATATCTTTCCAGTGGAAGCCCGCTTGACCCCGGATATGGTCTACCAGTCCACCCTCCTCTCCCTTGCCGAGATGATCAAATCCGGAACGACCAGTTTCTGTGACATGTATCTCTTTTCCAAGGAAGTGGCCCGGGCCACGGAAATTTCTGGTATGCGGGCATGGATTGGCGAGGTCCTCTACGACTTCCCTTCTCCCTGCTACGGGGAACTGGAAAACGGTTTCTCCTATGTCACTGACCTCTTTGCCCACTACAAGGACCACCCCCTAATCTCCATCACCTCCGATCCACACGCGGTATATACCTGTTCGCCAGAGCTTCTCACCCGCTTAGGCGCTGTTGCCCACGACAATGACAGTCTCTATGTCATTCACCTCTCGGAAAATGAGGCAGAGCTCAATAGCTGCCGGGTCCGATACGGCTGTACCCCGGTAGAGCACCTCGAAAACCTTGGTCTGCTCACCCCAAAGACCCTGGCAGCCCACTGCGTCATGCTCAACGACACGGAAATCGAGCTCCTGGCCCGCCGTGGAGTCTGTATTTCCCACTGTCCGGAATCAAACATGAAACTCGCTTCCGGAACCGCACCCGTGGTCCAGATGCTCCAGGCCGGGATCAAGGTCGGGATAGGAACCGACGGAGCCGCCTCCAACAACGACGTGGACATGTTCGGCGAGATGAACACAGTGGCCAAGATCCACAAGGTTGCGGGCATGGATCCCACAGCCATGAATGCGGAACAGACCCTGCATACTGCGACCCTGGGCGGAGCCAGAACGCTTGGTGGAGGAGAGCAGATCGGTTCCCTCGACGTGGGAAAAAAGGCGGATTTGATCGTCCTTGACTTGGACCAACCCCATCTGACGCCACTCTACAATATCCCCTCACACCTGGTATATGCTGCCCGTGGCGCAGATGTGATCCATTCTGTCATCAATGGCCGTGTAGTCATGGAGAGCCGCAGACTCCTGACCCTTGATGAAGATAAAATTCTGGCACAGATGCGAGAAGTAGGACAACGCATCAACAGGCATGGAAAGGATTGACATTCTGCCCTTACTGCTCTAAAGTTAGATACCTTAAGAGAAGATATTTTGTCTGTCAGTTCCACTACTCTGATACCTGACAGGACACAAACGAGAGTTATTCCAACCGCTACCACATCGAGGTACTGTTATGTTTGGATTAGGCATGCCGGAATTAATTGTTATTCTGGTCATCATTGTTATCATTTTTGGCGCTGGCAAACTTCCGGAAATCGGATCCGGGATCGGTAAAGGCATCAAGAACTTTAAAGACGCCACAAAAAAAGAAGAAGCAAAAAAAATTGACGACGACACCAAAGGCGATTCGCAGGCCTGAGTCAAAAGGCTCATTCCCATTGCCCCCTTGAACAGGAGGACACCATGTTTGGACTCGGAACCCCGGAACTCATCGTTATTTTAGGTATTGCCGTACTTGTTTTTGGCGGAAAAAAACTCCCTGAACTGGGGTCAGGCCTGGGTAAGGCCATTTCCTCCTTTAAAAAGGGCATTAGCGACATTGAAGAAGGTGGAAAAAATGCACTGGGTGAAATCCCTGGTATCAAAGAAGTCTCAGCCGTTAAAGATAAAGTCGACGCCGTAAAAAACATCAGCAAAATTCTCAAGTGATTTGTCGGATTGGCTCGCCTCTTCCCACCTTATTCTCTCAACTTGTGGAGAACCGCAATCGGTTCTCCTTTTTTTTGCCAGGCGCAGAGAGTTCCTCTCCTTGACAACAACCATAATGCTGTCATATCCTGAAAGAAAGATCGCTGCACCTTATCGGTCAGCAAATGCTCCTTCTTGTAGCAAAGGGACCCTCTTATGTCAGACCGCCGCAATTATGAACGTCACCTGATCCGCAAATTCGCTCTGCTCAAACTCGCCAATGGCGACACCTTTGAAGGACAGACCCGCGACATAAGCATGGGCGGTGCCTTTATCGAGTGTGCATCCGACATTGGCATTGCTGAGGGTACAGAATGTATCATCAGGCTCATCCTCAAGGAGGGAGATGAAGAGGTGGTAACTGAAATCTACGGATCTATCTGTCACAGCGACGCCCAGGGACTGGGCTGCACCTTCCTGAAGATCAATTCCGCCTATTATCAGTTTATGAATGAATTGTATGCCTGATCCTGCCTACTCGACAGGGAACTATGAAGAACTCTACCGGTAACAACAGGCAATTCCTGCCCATATATTCGCAGCCACAACACCCCGAAAGGTGTCCTCCCCCCTCTCCAGCAACAGACGATGCCCCTTGCTGAGGCCCAAAAACCGAACCCCGGGCCGGGGTTCATGAACGGGCTGGCTATGTCATCCATCCCTTTGTCACCGATTTTCTCCAGACTTCCATAGGACCGATACCGCAAGTGGCCTCTCGACCGGATACGGCTGACAGATTGGGGACGATTCTGACCAGGATCGGTCTCGGCCGTAACCACTACAAGGTTACTCCTGGCCTCTACGCAGTGGGCAGACCAGGCCCGGAATCACCAGTGCTGGTTACCGCCAACTACAAGCTCTCCTTTGATGGGCTTCGTTTTCAGTTGGACTCCATAGATGCTTGGCTGCTGGTAGTCGACACCCGAGGAATCAATGTCTGGTGTGCTGCCGGCAAGGGAACCTTCTCCACCCAGGAAATACTCACCAGTATCCAGCAATGCCACCTGCAGGAACTGCTCAAGCACCGGGTCCTGATTCTCCCCCAGCTCAGCGCCACTGGTGTCGCTGCCTTTCAGGTAAAAAAAGAGTGCGGCTTCAAGATCCTCTACGGACCAGTGCGAAGCAGTGACCTGCCGGCTTTTCTCAAGAACGACAACCAGGCCGATGCGGCCATGCGTTCCGTGACCTTTACCCTCAGAGAACGTGCGGTGCTGATCCCAGTGGAACTTTTCTTGCTTCTGAAGCCGCTGACCATTTTTTTGCTGGCCGGGCTCCTGCTCTCGGGAATCGGCCCCACCGTCTTCTCAGCTGCCTCTGCCTGGACCCGAGGACTCCGTCTCATGGCTGCCACCCTGATGGGTATCGGCTGCGGAACCATTCTCGTGCCCCTCATCCTGCCCTGGCTGCCTGGGCGTCAATTCTGGATCAAGGGCCTATGGCCTGGGCTGGCTGGAGGGCTTGCCTGCTTTGGAATATATGCCGGACAGATGCCCACGCTTGAAGGTCTGGCTCTCCTCTTCTGGATCACTGCACTCAGTTCCTACCAGGCCATGAACTTTACCGGCTCCACCCCCTTTACTTCACCCACCGGGGTCGAACATGAGATGCGGCGAGGGATTCCAATCCAATCCGTTGCCACGGCCATGGGCCTGCTCCTCTGGCTATTCGCCCCCTTTAGCAATTAGCCGACCTGAGAAAGAGAATGGAGAATTTTCGTTATATCGACAAGGTGGCCACTCTCAGCCTGGACCGAGACACCTGTATCGGCTGCGGCAGCTGCGTCATCGTCTGTCCACACCGTATCTTTACGGTTAAAGACCATAAGGCAACCATAGAAGATCACGATGCCTGTATGGAGTGCGGCGCCTGCGCCAAAAATTGCCCGGTACAGGCCATCAACGTCACCCCTGGTGTCGGCTGCGCCGCCGAAATTATTGCCAGATGGGTCAACAGGCTTGTGGGACGCAAGATCATGCCCGGCTGCTGTTGACAGCAGAGTTCCAGTGCCTGCCGCCAAGCCGCTTGAGTCAAGGCAGAGGTTCCTCTGTATAGGCGATGTTGGCCTCATCCGAAGAATAGAGAGGCATCACTTTTCCATCACGTACCCCCTCAACCCAGTTGGGATTAAGGAGTAAGGACTTGCCGCTGAGTATAAGGTCCGCATTCTTCAGTGCAGCCTCAGCCGTTGCCCGGTCATGGATCTGGCCACAGATCAAGAGCGGCAGGGAGGTGACAGCACGGGTCAGTTGAGCCATATTCTGGCCACTGGCAAAGGCCAGGTCACTGAAACGATAAGTGGACAGAGAGAGAGCATCGAGCTCCTCCCTGTCCAGGAGAGCGATCATGGCCTGCCACTCCTGCTGAGAGGCAAAGAGTGACACCTCCCTATCCGCCACTCCCCAGTTGGAAACACGAAACAGAAGCAGCCGGTCACCTGGGACCACCCGGCGCACTGCCCGGATAATCTCCCGGGCAAAAGAAAAGCGATTCTCCACCGAGCCGCCATACTCGTCGTGACGCTTATTGGAGTAAGATGAAAGAAACTGGCTGATCAGATAGCCATGAGCCCCGTGAATCTCTACACCATCAAATCCTGCTGCCACTGCCCCTCGTGCCGTCTCGACAAACCCCTGGATAACATGATCAATATCAAAATGACTCATCTCTTCAGGACGAGGGTAGGGAAAGCCAGTCAGGGGATTATTCTGGCTCGGGGACACAGCACTGGGAGCAATGGCCCGATGGGCGGGATTCACTTCAGGCCAGGCCATCCGGCCGCAGTGAAACATCTGCATGATTGCCTTGGCCCCATGGGCGTGGATGGCCTGAACCACAGCAAACCAGGCATCGATCTGGGCCTGATTGGTCAGCCTTGCCTGTCCCGGATACCCTTGGCCACTCTCATAATCGGTAACAATTGCCTCGGTATAGACCAGAGCGGCTCCTCGCTCGGCACGACGAATCAGGAAATCGAGGACATCGTGGCGGGGAATACTGTCAGCCCCAGCCGACATTCGAGTCATGGGCGCCACGCCAATTCGATTACGAAAGCTATGATTTTTGATGGTGAACGGGGAAAAAAGGATATCAGTTTTCATAACAACCTCCCTTGGAGTAGTCCTTGATGTGAGAAACAGACTCGTCGCACGCATTGTACTGGCTTACAAAAATCATTCAGCAGAGACCTCCCCCCTGCTGCCATGCACAACTGAAAACAGGTACCAGGCCCCTCAATTCGTCCGTTTTTCCACACCGGCTCAATCCTATGTTTCCACCGAGGAAACGGCCTGCCCGGCATTAAAAAAACAAGGACCCTACTTCCCGCACTCCTCCTTGATGGCAGGAGCAGGAGTCACCAAACAGTTGAGAAGGAAATCATGTTCCTGAGCGCTCAAAGTTGCTCCTCGCCGCTTCACCATTCGTTTCAGAGTTGCAGCCCAGCGCCGCTTGGATTTTTCTCCAACCTCCTGGCAGACACGAGTGAGATAATGACAAACCTGACAACGGTCCTGTAAGAGTTCAAGACAGCCCGGCATGGATTCAGCCTCTGCCTGAACAGATCCTGAAGAAAAAAATAGTACCGCCCAAAAAAGAGTCAATATCATTGCCCTTTTTTCTCTCATTGACACGTGACTGTTTGCTCTATCATACATCATTTCCTCTCATTTTTTTAGAGGCCTATTGCCCCCAAAGGTATCAGCAAAAACCAGAAGAGGCCTGATCAGAAAAGAATGCCCGTAACTTCAATCTCTCCCTAGGAGTCAAAAAAACCCCATGCTCCCTCTTTCAAAATCTTATCACAAATGATCTGATAAAAATATTCACTTACAAAAAGAGTTGCCAAAAACATATTCCCCTTCTCTTCCCCCTGTCTTGGCATATGGCAAAAAACAGGGGCAGTTACGTGTGAAACGATCAACGAGAGGCCTGTCCGAGAAGAGGCCAGAACCGGCAACCATTCTCCAAAATGGGCAGGGACTGGGACAGGGATTCTCGATGTCTCAGCGAGGAAGCGATATATTAGCGCAGGCGACATAACTGACCTGCACCTGGAAACCGTTAACAGCTGAAGAGCTTGCCTCTGGCTGGCAATAAAGTGCTGCCCAGGTTAAATGATGCCCTGCGGATTCCCTCCTCCAATAGCTGCGATTCAAAACAGATGGCGAGAACTGGTCCCCTAACGGATTGAGGATTTCCTCCAAGAAAACGCCTTAGATGCTGCCCATCAGCCATGGCAAACCGGCAACAGAGAATCGAGATGCTGGGGATATGGTGGTGAGGATGGTGGAAGAGGAGGAGCCATAGGAGTTTGGGAAAGAAGCAGGCCATTCAACCTCCCCAGGACAGAGGAAGCCGTCACCACTCGCTCACCCCTCTGCCCCGGATCAGGCCTTTTCCCGGCTTAACTGGGGTGCTTTCTCCTTGCCTGCACGGAGGCCAATTCCGTTTCCTTCCGCCACTCCGGAAACAATCTACTGAGGAGATCACCTTCCCGCTCCCACTCCTGCCTGGAGAGACGGATACGGGCCAGGGCCTGCACCTCTGCCTGGCGGATAGCTATCATCTGGCTGAGAAAATGCAGCGGCTCCAACTCTCCTCTTTCCCCTCTTACAGGATCATTCTCTGCCGTTTTCAAGGCAAATTTGATCTCCTGCAAGGGTCTCACCTCTCCTCCTTCGGTGAGGAAGAGCCCGTTGGCAGTCACTTCTCCCATGAGCCCGTTATCACTATCTTTTAGCTGGAAACTGTTCTGGTTATGGGCCAGACAAATTGCTCCCACTCCAGCCTCGGCAAGGGTGAGCAGAGCTGACTCCCCTGCCTCTCCCTGTTTCCAGATCCGCAACTGGTCAAAGACAGGATCGTTTTCATCAATCCAGCCATTAGCATCTCGATCATGGAGGCCAAGCTCTGCAAAGCCATGACCACTGCTGGGACCGAAGAGTTCCAGACCGTTATTTATCTTCCGGTCATTATTCAAATCCAGGGCCAAAAATCCAGTTCCCGGCTGTAAGGAACAGACCTCATCCGCCTTCCCATCGCAGTCAAGATCAAACTGGAATTCCCTGTTCGCCAGCCCCCTCAGGTCACAGTCGAAGTTAAGAACCAGGGGATCCATGAGGACCCTACCTGCCGCCTGCCAGGCCACACTCTCCCGAACCAGAGATTCCCTCTCCATGGTCAGTTCCAGAGAAAAATCAATGGAGCGGCCATCAGCTAGTTGTACTGCACCTGCGGAATAGACAGAGACTCGTTCGTACTCATACTGGAGAGAATGGGAAGCAAAAGAGAATAAGCCCTGCTGAGGAGACAACCTGAGAGGTTTCCCCTGAAAACCACTTCCGCGATTCTCCAAGCCATCTCTCTTGCGCAGACGGACCGGCTGTCCGACGACCTCCTCAACCATACGTTCCATGACCCGGTCTGCCTCGAGAAAGGAGTTTATCTCCTGCCCATGACAGCGGGTGGAGCTTGTCGCCCTCACCTCCTGAGATTGCTGGTTTTCTCCAACTCTTGTCAATCTGTACTCTCTGATACCAGGCAAGTTCAGGCGAAACTGCTGCTCTTGCCCTTCCTGGCGCCAGACTCCCTGCCCCAATCGTTCGCTCACATCCCTGTGTTCTGCTGACGCGTCCATGCTGACCTGCGAGGTGTTTATTTTCATGCCACCCTCCTGCGTCAAAAAAGTTTTGGCCACTGACTGTAAGGGGGGGGCGCTAGCGAATCTCTTGCCAATCAAAAGGCCGAGCATAGTGGTGACAGTAACAGGGCATGATCGTTAAAAGCTCCTGCACCCGCGTCCCTTACAGGTATGTAAGCAATGGGTATTTCTGGTTACTCCTGCCCTGTAGATGATGACCACTGGCCGATTCCCCTTTCCTATCCATGGGAAAGAGCTCTAAACAATCATATCGGCTGTTCCACGAGAATATTTACACCGCATCATGGGCGGTTCTTTCATCTTGACAAGGTCAGTGTTTCGTTGTAAGCATTTTGGTTTGCCCAATTTCTTCTCTTCTTTTTCGAAAAAACAGGAAGAAAAAACAAACAGCAAAAGATATCTTGTCGTGTTCCAGATCGACAAAAAACATCCTCTGCTCTTCACAGAGCAGTTCACTTTTAGCAAATCAGGAGAAATGCATGTGTCGTTTAGCCCTGAAAACCGCCAGCGAGGCCTTCTCACCCTACGAGGTGCTTGAAGCTATGGAGGCCATGCAGGAAGGATACGATGGTTCCGGCCTCGGTCTTCTCCTTCGCGGTCTTCATTTTGAGGATTTCAAATATAACTCGAAATTCCCCGTTCTTTCAGGTATTGCCCATACAGAAGAGGCCTTGCACCGCCTGAACAGGTTCATGCAGGATCAAGGATACGAACTGAAATATGACCATGAGTTCGCAACCACCCCCTCCCTTATTGAGGCAAAAGATCGCTATCGCTACTTCCTCCGGGTCTACAACTTCCCTTCATCCTTTGCCTCGCTGTCCCAAGAAGAAATTGAGACCGATATGATGATGACCCGGCTGGCCCTGCGCCGGGACGGAGAAGAACACGGAAACGACCTTACTGTTTTTTCTTTCTGGCCCGACGTGGCCACCATCAAGGAAGTTGGTTGGCCGCTGGTCATTGGCAATAGCCTTGGCCTTTCCGACAACCGCATCCTGGCAAGGGTCTGCATGGCCCAGGGCAGGCAGAACACCAATTACGGTATCAACCTCTATGCCTGTCACCCCTTCTTTATCCAGGGGATCGCCTCCATGACCAACGGTGAGAATACTGCCTTTGTTCCCATCCGCGACTGGCTGCTGGGCAAGCATTTTCCCGGGTATACCGGATACCAGAGCGACTCAGAGGTCTTCACCCATATCCTCCACTACACGCTGAAGCAGCTGAAACTGCCGCTGCAGGCCTACAAACATATCATTACCCCTTTGAAAAGCGAGGAACTGGCTACCCATCCACAGAGTAAATTTCTTACCGGTCTGCGCAATGCCTGCCGTCGTCTTATCATTGACGGCCCCAATGCAGTCATCGCCACCCTGCCCGATGAGACATGTATGCTGGTGATGGATCAGAAAAAACTACGGCCCGCAACTGTTGGTGGCCGTGAAGGTGCCTGGGCCATTGCCTCCGAGATGTGCGGAGTTGATGCTATGGTCCCTGACCGTGATCCCTCCTTCGATTTTCAACCCATGCGTGAACACACAATCATTGTCCCACCAGAGAGAAAGGAACTGACAATATGGTCCCAGCACGATCCGTATCCATTGGCCCAGGCAGCTTAAGTTACACCGACCTGCCTTGGATAGTCCAGCACCGGGAAGATAGATGTACCCTCTGTGGTCACTGCACCGCAGTCTGCCCTAAAGAGGCCATCTATCTGGCCTACAGACGGCAGAGAATGCCGAAACTGGACGTCCTCAAAAAATCACGTGGCAACGAATACCGCACCTTTGTCGGTATTCGCCAGAAACCAAACATGGCCAATGCCTGTATCGGTTGTTCCATGTGCTCCATGGTTTGTCCCAACGAGGCAATCATGCCGGTCCCCAATACCAACGAGCACAGAACCCTCTTCTTTAACAACCAGAAGGGTGAACCGATGAAACGAGGCGGTCGCCGCAACAAGCCCGGTCCCACCCTCCTCGACCGGATCATGTTTGACCGTATCTCCATGCTCACTGATCCAGCCCTTGATGCCGGACGGCACGAGTTCAACGTGACCACCACCCTCGGTCGCGTCCTTGATCCCGCAGAGTACCTGAAACGCTATCCCGAAGGAGGCTGGATTCCGCCGACCAGAGAGATTTTCCCCTTTGTCATCGGCTCCATGTCCTTTGGCGCCCTCTCTCCCAACATGTGGCTGGGACTGCTCCAGGGTGTGGCCTACTGTAACGAGGTCCTGGGCATTCCTGTGGTCATGTGCACTGGTGAAGGCGGCTGCCCACCATGGGTCCTGAAGAGCCCCTACCTCAAATACATTGTCCTCCAGATCGCCTCCGGCTACTTTGGCTGGGATGAGATCATTCGGGCCATCCCGGAGATGCAGTGTGACCCCGCCGCCATCGAAATCAAATATGGTCAGGGGGCAAAACCTGGCGATGGCGGACTCTTGATGTGGTTCAAGGTTTCCAAGCTCATCGCCCGTCTGCGCGGAGTACCCGAGGGTGTGGACCTTCCCTCACCTCCGGTTCATCAGACTCTCTACTCCATTGAAGAGTCGGTGATGAAGATGATCCAGACCATGTCCACGGCCTTTGGTCACAAGGTGCCGGTCTATCCCAAGATTTCGGCCTCTACCTCGGCCAAATCAGTACTGAACAACCTGGTCCGTAATCCCTACGCCTCGGGTCTGCTCATCGACGGAATTGACGGCGGCACAGGAGCAGCCTATAACGTCTCCATGGACGCCACCGGTCATCCCATTGCCTCTAATGTCCGCGAGTGCTACCTGGATCTGGTTGCCCAAGGAAAACAGAACGAGATCCCCATCTTTGCAGCAGGGGGCATCGGCAAAAACGGCAATGTCACCCAGAACGGTATGGCCCTGATCATGCTTGGCGCCTCCGGTGTTCACATCGGCAAATACATCATGCAGTCTGTGGCAGGTTGTCTGGGCAACGAGAAGAATCGCTGTAACGTCTGTAACGTAGGTATTTGTCCCAAGGGTATCACCAGTCAAAACCCGAAACTGTATCGTCGTCTTGATCCAGACATGGTAGCAGAGAGGGTAGGAGACGTCTTCATGTCCATTCGTACCGAGATGAAGAAGATCATGGCCCCCCTGGGCCGGTCCCAGACCCTGCCCATCGGCATGTCTGATGCCCTTGGTATCGGCGACAAAGATGCGGCCGAACGTTTAAATATCAAATATGTTTGTTAGTGAATGGTTTTCAGTACTCAGAAAAGACAGACGGTATTGTCCCTTCTGGCTACTGAACATAACGAGACCAAAGCCCTAAAAGACAAGATTCTTGTGAAGAGGCCATACCTTGTGGATTCAAGCGTGTTTTAGACACAAGACACGAATTCTTCCCCTATCCGAGCAAGAATCTAACCTTTTTTTATAAGGAGTTTTCAGTGAGTGCGACTGTTGTAAAAGGCCTGGACGAAAATGGCCACAGAATCAATTCCATGGATTTTGAGGCATTGGTCCGAGCAGCGGCCGAGAAGAACAATACTCTCAAAATCGAATCCATGGGCCAGCATAACCTTGGTATTCGACTGCAACATGCAGATGGGCTTTCCATAGAGGTCTCCGGACCTACCGGACAACGCCTGGGCTGCATGGGTCTGCCGGGAACGACCATCACCTGCACAGGTGCAGCATCTGATGATGTGGGATACCTGAATATCGGGGCCGAGATAACGGTCCTTGGCGATGCCACCAACGGCGTCTGCAATGCCATGGCAAACGGCAAGGTCTACATCAGGGGTTCCATTGGTGCCCGCGGTCTGACCATGACCAAATGGAACCCGGACTATGAGAGGCCCGAACTCTGGGTCCTGGGCTCTACCGGTGACTCCTTTGCCGAATTCAATTGCGGAGGCGTGGCTGTGGTCTGCGGCATTGATGCCAAAAACCCGGACAACATCCTCGGTTATCGTCCCTGCGTCGGTCTGGTAGGCGGCACCATTTTCTACCGGGGCAAGACGGATGGTTCCTATTCTCAAACCAATTCCCGGCAGGCCCCGCTCACCGATGAGCAATGGCAGTGGCTGCAAGAAAACATGCCGATCTATCTGACCAAGATTTGCCGTCAGGATCTCCTGGAGACACTCCTGGTCCGTGAGGAGTGGCAGGTCCTCAATGCCGTTACGCCCCAGGAACGGGCACTCATGTTCTCCGGTCCCATGCCCATGGCCGAGTTCCGTAACAAATTCTGGAGCAAGGCCTTTGGCGGCGGCGACCCCCTGCGCGACCTCTCACCCGGACTGGACCGCAGTCCCATCGGTGCCGTACCGGCAGGCGAGATGAGGCGAAGAAGACCCTATTGGGCCAACCGGGAATCCGCAGCGCCCTGTACCTATTACTGCCCCGTCCATATCCCGACGGTGGACAGGTTACGACTGATCCGGGAAGGACTGATCGACGAAGCCTATGAAATGCTGCTTCGTTATTCGCCACTTCCAGCCTCCGTTTGTGGAGCGGTCTGCCCTAACCTGTGTATGGAAAACTGTTCTCGTGGAGAAGTGGATGATCCCATTGAAGTACAGGTCCTCGGTCGTGCGGTAGGCGATGCCAAAGCCCCGGCCGTTGCCCCCTCTCTTGGCAAAAGAGTGGCCATCATCGGTGGTGGTCCTGCAGGAATGAATGCGGCCTGGCAACTGGCCCTGGCAGGTGTTGAAGCCCATATCTTTGAAAAAGACACGATGATCGGCGGCAAGCTGGCCCAGGTTATTCCCTGGGAACGACTCTCCCAGGCCATCTGGGATCAAGAAGTCACACGCTTCCTCGAAAATCCTAATATCCATGCCAACCTCAGCGTAGACATGGACAAGGAAACCTTTGCCAGGCTCAAAGAAGAATTTGATTATGTCATTGTGGCGGTTGGTACCCATAAGCCGCGTAAGATCCCCTTCCCAGGACACGAAGCGGTCATTCCGGCCCTGGACTTCCTCAAACAGGCCAAGAGGGCAAAGCCTGAGAAGGTCGGCAAGGAAGTTGTCATCATCGGAGCCGGAAATGTTGGCTGCGACGTGGCCTGCGAAGCATATCGACTGGGTGCCGAAAAAGTCACCCTGGTGGATATCCAGAAACCACTGGCCTTTGGCAAGGAAAAAGAGGCCGCCGAGACCTTAGGGGCTCAGTTCCGCTGGCCGGTGATGACCAAAGAGGTCACCGCTGAAGGTCTGGTCATGGATACCGGCGAAGTAATTCCAGCCCAGACCGTGATCATCTCCATCGGTGATGTTCCCAGACTGAAATTCCTGCCCGACTCCGTGGAAACCGTCACTGTAGGCGGGGCAGCCTGGCTCAAGACCGATGAAGCCCACCTGACCACCGATGCCAAGGTCCTGGCCATCGGTGATGTGGAAAAACCCGGTCTGGCCACCAATGCCCTGGGTGCCGGTAAGACCGCAGCAGAGTATATTATTGCCAAGTTCAAAGGGGAAGAGTGGAAACCTTTCACCAAGGAGGTCATTACCCAGCAGGCCCTGACCATCACCCATTACACCCCGGATCAGGCCCATGAACACAGTCAGCAGAACTCAGCAGATCGCTGTCTTTCCTGTGCCTCCTGTCGTGACTGCCATCTCTGTGAGACCATCTGCCCGGAAGGGGCCATCAGCCGACGGGAACTGGGATATGCCCATGCCAACGGCTATGAATCCCGCCATGGCTGTTCCTACGAGTATGTTTCGGATGATAAGAAATGTATCGCCTGCGGTTTCTGTTCCGATACCTGTCCTTGCGGAATCTGGACCATGAAACCCTTCTAAGAGGAGAGCAGCAGCACATCTTTCAACGATCAGACTGGATCACATAGCGGGCTATGCTTCACCAGCCTGATCGTTGAAACCTGCACCACTGCTCTCCTCTTAGTGGTAGTATACTCAAAAACCCCAATGCATGATTCTCATGCATTGGGGTTTTTGGGTGGTAGGATATACTCCTGTTCCAAGAAAAGCTCACGGCTTTATATCAGCCGTTCTCCCCTCTTTAGCGAAGCGATTACTTTTGCAGGAATTGGATGAGTTGTTGTTCAAGGTTCACCTGGGCTCCCAGGAGAGTGGCAGTTTTTTGCTCAAGGATGCGCAGGACCTCCACTGATGACTCGTTTTGAATCCGAGCACAGAGGTAATTGAGACAGAAAATCGGTTTAAAAAGCAAGAGACACCCTGTCTCTCCCAAAAAACCGCACTCCACCCCATCATGACGAACCTGTTTGACCGTCACTCCGGCAAGGATATTCATCAGCAGCTGCAGGGCATCGTTGTTTTCATTCCCCATATAGGCACTACAGCAGCCGCCATCTGGTTTTGCAGCACAATGGCTACAGGTCTTCCCCATCTCCATTGCGCCCATATGGAGATCAAGGGCGGTAACCGCTTCTTTAAGCACTGTCAGCTGGGCCTGGATTGCAACATGCTGCAGCAGCTTACGCCCATACTCTTTGCCCAGCCTTTCAGCCAGTTCCAGCTTTAGCGAGCCATTTCCACAGTAGCAGCTGTTGACAATCTCTCTATAATTCATATTCTTTCCGTCGCTCTTCAGCTAAATCTCAATAATTGGTAAACAACGCTTCTCTACCTGTCAGCAGTCCTTTATATTCGTTCCGTGAGGCCTTCAAAGCATACTCGTGCTCTTTTAGAGCAAACCTCAATGGATGAAGACGGGGGCTGCTGAATCATTACCGTCTTTCTACTCTTTCTCAAATCCTGCCATGAAATCACGCCAAATAGGGGCTGCCACGACACCGCCGCTTCTGCCCTTGCCCAGGCTTGTGTTGTCATCATAGCCAAGCCAGACGCCACCAAGTCGTGACCCAGCAAATCCAATAAACCATGCATCTCGATTATCATTGGTGGTTCCGGTCTTACCACCGGCAGGAAGCGATAGGCCTGCGGCCTTCTTGCCGGTCCCTTCGCTTATTACGGCCTGCAAAAGCCCCTTCATCTCTGTGGCTACCGATCTATTCAATACCTGTCTGCCTCCAGGTTTGGCGCCATAAATCTTTTTCCCATCGTTGGCCTCTATGGCAGTGAGCAAGACAGGAGGGCTATATTTCCCCTGGCAGACAAAGGGGGAATAGGCTGTAGTCATCTCCAGTAAAGAGACTCCTGTCGCCCCCAGGGCCAGGGAAAGATCGGAAGTGATGGGAGGTCGAATTCCACACTCTTCAGCAAGCTTTTGCACCCTGGCAATACCCACTTTCTGCAACAGTTTGATGGCAACAATGTTCCGGGAATGGACCAAGGCTTCGCGTAAGGTTGTCTCGCCGAAATGTTTGCCGGAAAAATTTCTTGGCTGCCACAGCTTCCCGTCACCGCCGCGAATAGAAAACGGAGAATCGAGGACTGTCGTCTGGGGGGTAAACCCCTTTTCAAAGGCAGCGGCATAGAGCAGAGGTTTAATAAGGGAACCGGCTGAACGTCTGGCCTGGGTCGCTCGATCAAAGGCACTCTCATTAAAATCAAGCCCTCCGCTCAGAGCCCTGACCCTGCCACTGCAGGCATCAACAGAGATGATTGCCCCCTGGACCTTCCCGTTTCCCGGAAAAAATGAATCAACCCCACGACGAAGGGCAAGGGCCGCCTCTTTCTGCTGCTCAGGATCCAGGGTGGTCTGAACTCTGACACCGGCACGGTTCAGTGAAATGCCCAGGATCTCTTCCGCCTGCTTTCTCACCAGTTGGACAAAATAGCCATTGACGCCCCTTTCCTCAATGCTTTCTCTGCGCAAAGACAAGGGTCGGGTATAGGCCCTGCGCGCCTCTTCGGAACTGATAACCCCATCGCCTGCCATCCGATTGAGGACATAACGCTGTCTCGATTGGGCCGCCTCCAGGTGATGGTGCGGAGAGTAGCGACTGGGGGCCTGGGGAAGACCGGCAAGGATGGCAGCCTCCCCCAGACTCAGTTCCCGGGCATGTTTGCCAAAATAGGCCTGGGCAGCTGCCTCCACACCATATGCCCCATCGCCAAGATAGATCTGGTTCAGATAGATAAAAAGGATTTCATCTTTACTCAAGAGGGTGTCAATCCGCCAGGCCAGAATCGCCTCCTTAAACTTACGAAGATAGGTTTTCTCAGGAGAAAGGAGAAGAGAACGGGCCACCTGCTGGGTAATGGTCGATCCTCCCTGCCCCCGGTGTCCACTCCTCATATTGTTGATAGCGGCGCGAGAAACCGACCACAGATCAAGTCCGGGATGCTCATAAAAACGACTGTCTTCGGCTGCCACAAAGGCCTGGGGAAGATAGGAAGGCATAGCGGAAAGAGGAACAACCGTTCGATTTTCCGCATATATTCGTTCAATGACATTCCCATGACGATCAAGAATTTCCGAGGCCTGGGCAGGCTGATACTCGGCTACAGTTCTGATATCCGGTATCTTCAACAGGGCCAGAGTCAACAGGAGACCGCCAAGAAAAAGGGTCAGGATAAGACTGATGGCAAAAAGAAACCCAATGATATGCTTTTCGTTCAGAGGTTTTGAGGATGTCCGTTTTCGCCTTGGCGAAGAACCGGAGGCGGATTGGGCTTTAGAAGGAGGCACAAGAATCAGCAAAGAGAAGGAAAGGAGACCCAGCGAGAAGCTTGCATCTTTTTAGTAAAAGAGGAAGGGGCATGGGAAGAGCCTTAATTCTTGGCGGAGAAGACAGGCGAAGAACGTTACCCCCGCTCTGCGGGGTAACGTTCTCAAAACACTCAAGGTGGACCTGCAGGAGTGGAAAACTGATAACAGATTCTCTCAGCCGAAGACTCCTTTCAAGAAAAAGAAAAAGACCATTGCCAGTATGGCCCCTGCCGGCAGGGTGACAATCCATGAAATGATAATATTCATCACCACACGCAGATCAAGGGCCCCTATGCCCCGAGCCAGCCCCACACCAAGGACGGCTCCGACCAGGATATGGGTTGTAGATACCGGTAAGCCGGTGCGTGAAGCCAAAACGACCGTGCTGGCAGCGGCCAGTTCAGCGCAAAAGCCACGAGACGGAGTGAGTTCAGTAATCTTGGTACCCACAGTCAACATCACCTTGTAACCTAAGGTTACAAGACCAAGGACAATACCAGTTCCACCAACCACCAGTATCCAGATAGGCATCTCAGACTTCTGCATGACCTCACCACCAGAACTGACAATACTGATGACTGCTGCCAGCGGGCCAATACCATTGGCCACATCATTGGATCCGTGGGCAAAAGCCATGGAACAGGCGGTAAAAAGCATCATGGGAGTGAACACCTTTTCCACACTTGCGTAATGGAAATCCCGGTCCGCTACCACATCTTCTTTAATTTTTCTGATAAATATCCAGCTGACAGCGCTGGCAAGAAGGCCAATCAGAATTGCCATAGCAAAACTCTGGCCAGCCGTGAGGTTGATGTGAAGATGTGCCAATCCCTTAAACAAGGTTATCAGGGAAATCACAAAACCGACGAGAAAAATATATACAGGTGCATATTTTTTGGCACTTTTTAATGGGTTATCACTGTTAAAAATCAGTCTTCGTGTGGTCATCACCAGAAGAAAAGAGATGGTACCACCAATCAGTGGAGAAATGACCCAACTGGCAACAATTTCACCTATTTTCCCCCAATTCACCGCACTTGGTCCGATACCAACAATGGCAAACCCAACCAAGGCGCCAACGATGGAGTGGGTTGTGGATACAGGCCAACCTCTACTGGAGGCAATCAGCAACCACACAGCTGCCGCAAGCAGTGCCGCAAGCATACCGTAGACCAAAATTTCAGGTGTGGCGATAATGGCTGTCGGATCAATAATTCCTTTGCGGATGGTTTTGGTGACATTGCCACCGGCCAGCACAGCACCGGTAAACTCAAAAACGATAGCGATACCAATCGCCTGCTTCACGGTAACAGCACCAGCTCCCACGGAGGTGCCCATGGCATTTGCCAGGTCGTTTGCCCCGACCCCCCAGGTCATAAAGAGACCGAAAACCACGGCCATAACAATCAGAATTGTTCCATATGCAGCTATAACTTCCATTTTTCTCTCTTTGGATAACGATTCAGGTGCATGCAAAAAAAATTGCAATAACACAGGAATGTAACTGTTCAGCCGGATTCCACATGTGCCCAAGCAGACTTATGAGAAATAATCTATCTCCCCCCAAAAAGTCTGATCAAGGCAGATGCAGTAGTGCTGAACAGTTACCGCTTTTTTATTTTGACAGGAACAACAGTAAGCGATCGGCCATGTTCTCTTCATGGTCAGAGATATTGCCAACTTCTTCTATTATTTTATACCAGAATATGACGGATACAGGGTCTAGCTCATGTTCTACGGTAAAAAGCCTCCGGTTCACCTTCCGCAAAATTTTATCAATATTATGTTCACTTTTTCGTACGCCTTTGATCATAGACGCTACTCTATCATGCTCTTTACCGCTGAACCCGACATGCACCAACTCATCGAGCTCTTCTATCATGGTCATGGCCAGACTACTGATCTCCATGGTCCCTTCAAGAAGTTCATCAAGTCCATCCTTGATGGCGTCTGGAACGATCATATCACGATTTGTTAAAATCTGGCTGACTGTTTCAACATCATCAGAAATAAAATCCTGCTCATGAATCAGACTGAGAAGATCTTTTCTATCCACGGGGAGGAGGAGAGTATTGGGCATATTGTGACGATACTCGGACTTTATCACGTCTGCCTCACTTTCGAGCTTATTTATTTGTTTTGCGATATCAAGCACCTCCTTCTGATCCTTTCTATAGACAGCGTCAAATAAGGCCGGTAACAACATGACACAGGAGAATACGACTCTCATATGTTGCTGAATCGGCTTAAATGGCGATTTTCGCAGGAGACCTGCCAAAGGGTTTGTTGTCCTCAATACCATATACTTTGCTCCTGTTAGATGAGTTTAATGCTTTAGCTTTTATCTCATTTCATTAATGATTTTTACCAGCGGCTCTGCGGGGTAGCTCAAAGGAATCATCCTCTTATTTATCTGAATGAACAGACTTGGTCCATCCCGATGGCCACTGTATAAGATATGATGCCCTTTAATATTACCAGCGTTTTTCCAAAAGCTATTGAATGGGTCAAGCGGGGTATGACCAACCACAAACGGAGCCCGTTTTGGAAGCTGCAGACTCTTACGAAACTGTTTCACATCCCTCTTATCATACCCGGCAAGATAATGGGAACGTTTAATTCTATTCGTCAGAATTTCATGACAAATCTCCGGATACCTGCGAAGATTCACCAGCTGTTGCCGGGTAATGCTTTTGCGGGGAGGAGCAGCATGACAGGCTACACATGACTCTGTTTTCAGAATCAGAGGAAGGAGGTCATGAAACTTCCGCATCTCTGCCACATAGTTCTCACCACGTAATTCCTGGAGGCGTTTACGCATTAACACCCCTTGCGACAGCCCGTTTTTGCTGATTGTATTATCAAAACTATCATGATTACCGAGGAGATAAAAGAAATTTTCAGGAAACTGGCATTTCACTTTATGAATCAGGTCCATTAGCAAAATGGAGCTGTCCATATCCTCCATTTCGTTTGGAACATCCGAATGAACCGCATCTCCGAGTATGACCAGACAGGCACTATTGGCAGCAAGATGAGCCAACAGGCAATTTTCTGTCAAAATTTTGAGCAGATTATCCACCTGAGCATGGAGATCTCCGACAAGAAGAAGGGTCAACCCTTCAGGGGGCTCAAGCAGGGCACCTGGCACCCCGGATTCATCTTTTTCCCGATAGGCCTCTCGGATGAGAATTTCATTCACTTCCCTGATGGTGGACAAGGCCTCGTCTGGAGACAACAGAGTAATGCTTCTGCCATAGATCTGCCGAATACCACAAATTGACTTATAGCGATTAGTGCCAATTCGCTCCCGGATATCCTGCTCTTCGCTTCGCATTACTTGAATCGGATAGTTATCGGCTAAAGGAGTAATTTTCAAATCCCCTCGAATATTGGTGACAGTCAAATGCCTTTTGGCCACACACTTTGAAAATTGAAAGATATCATCATATTGCTGGTTATCGCGACCGATGAGTACCGTCTCCCCGACTTTAATACGGGCAAAGCCATGGATCGTATCGGTGGCACAGACCTTGGATGTGGCAATCAGCCAGTTTTTTTGAATATTCTTTTTCTTGACCCCCAGGGGAATTTCAGGATGAAAAACAAGCTTTTGTTCTCCAATGATCATCTCAAATGTCTTCCCGTCGTGAGGAATACGACACTCATTTTTTAAGAACTGTAATTCCTTGCTGAGCGTAATCCACTCAATGGGATCCTCGCGAAAAATCAGTTGCTTCCAACCGGTCAGAGTGGTCAGATCAGGCCTTAAATCAGAATCGGTCGTTACCCATCCAGGGATATTGATATCATCTTTTTCTGCAATACGCATGGGAGGCTTATTCAGACTTTCCCGAACATAAACCTGCATGTTTGCCTGGTGCATATAGAAAGCAACTTCACGGTATATAGCCGACTGACGAATAACCATTTCCAACGTCAGGTTTTTATCGACAGGAAAATACCCTTCCTTATGTCTCTCCATACGATGCGCAAAGATTGTTTCAGGATTAGGGAGTAAGAACTCAAAGATATAGCGATGCCTCCAGTTTGTCTGAAAGATATTATGACTGACCGGTGGAATTTGAATCCTTTCCAACTCAAGGAAAAGTGGTTCTTCCGCTTCCAGCCACTCCTTATCAAAAACAGTCAGGGCCTCAGCAAACCCCTTGAAAGGAAAGCCAAGATGCACCTCCCGGGGACGATAGGTGAGGGTTTGGTCTTTCCACCATCCCTTACGGGTTAAATCGACATACCCTTCATTGGGCCAGCCATGAACATGGTTAATGTAATAGGTCTTCCCTGCCCCGGGAGGGCCGGTAACCACCAGCTGAATAAAATTAAGACCAAGAGGGAGCTTCACTCCCCGGATATCTTGGAGTTCTGCAATGGGAACAAGCTTTTTTTTCAGAGGATCAATCATTGTCAGCCCTTTCTTTCAGCCTTTTCAGATAAAAAAACAGTCCCTGCTCAGCAACCACCTGCAATCTCAGCCCGGTTCCTGGCCATTACTCGAGAATGTTTCAAGTCGGCATGTTTTGCAACACTGCGAAACAGTTCCAGGGCAGTTGTTTGCCAATTTTTGGCCATTAGCGGAATAGGTGCAAAAAAACTAAAGTAAACGTATAAAAACTGGTATATATAGTACCTACTGTCTGTTCACAAATCAGATATCTTTTTCTCAGCCGAGGCCCGCGACACATTAAAAGGCAGGCATCTTGCTGATATGCCGAGAATTAAATTTTGTCAGGGGGCAACAGAGACAGTTATAGTCAGACACTCACTCTCGAGATGATTCAGGTTACCATGAAGCCTTAATCCAGGTAAACCAGATTTTTATAGATTACAGAATCTTCTTCTAAGCCCATGAGAGGGTATACACCTCCAAAAACTGAAACCCATGTCCAAAATCCGTGTCCTCCCCGAACAACTTGCCAACCGCATTGCCGCAGGAGAAGTGGTAGAACGTCCTGCATCTGTTGTCAAAGAGCTCATTGAGAACAGCCTGGATGCTGGCGCGGAGAGAATCGAAGTCGAAATTGAGGGAGGAGGGACCAGACTCATCCGGGTCATTGACAACGGTGAGGGAATGGATGAGGATGATGTTCTCCTCTGCCTGGAGAGACACGGGACTTCAAAAATTTCTGTTGATCAGGATCTGGACGAGATCAAATCCCTGGGTTTTCGCGGGGAGGCCATTCCTTCCATTGCTTCGGTCTCACGAATGACTATCAGCTCCAGACTGCAGTCAGCTGAGCTGGGAACAACTGCCATCCTGAACTATGGCCAATTAACAAAAATCCATGAAACCGGGTGCGCTCGGGGTACCATCATCGAGATTCGCAACCTCTTCGGCAACACGCCTGCTCGGAGAAAATTCCTTCGCACCCAGCGCACAGAGCTGGGACATATCGACGAGGTCATCAAAAATTATGCCCTGGCCGCTGCCAAGGTCAGTTTTGTCCTCCGTGTTGACGGCCGAGAGACACTGCACCTGGACTCAAGTCAGAGCCTGACCGACCGTCTTGCCGCCATCATGCACTACTCTGGAGACTTCATAGAGATCAACCACTCTGAGCCAGGCACATCCCTGCCTCAGCTGCGTGGCTATCTGGTACCACCCGATCATCCCATCCAAGGGTCCGCGCGCATCAGGATCCTGGTCAACGGTCGTTCAGTAAAAGACAGAATGCTGACCCACGGTGTGACAGAAGGATTACGGGGTTTTCTGATGAAGGGCAAAAACCCCGCCGGCCTTATCCATCTTCTGCTGAGCCCCGCCGATGTGGATGTCAATGTTCACCCCACCAAGCAGGAGGTCCGCTTTCGCCGCAGCCGCGATATCCACCAGCTTATTGTTCAAGCCATTCAACAGGCCCTCCACGGTTACCAGCAGACCCTGAAAAAATCATTCTTTTCCTCCTCTGCCCCTGCCCAGCCTGAAAGAGCGAGAACGGAAAATGCGCAACTTCACAAACCTGATGCGAAGAACACTGCTCAAAACAGTTTTTCCTGGGAAACCAAGAAGAGTCAGCAGCCGCCCCCCCCTCTGCAAACAGCAGTAGAAACGAATCAGGAGCAGAAAAGGAATCCCTCATCATCTGTTGTTCTCCAACCTGCCCCTCCGACAACCGCAGAGCCCATAGCCGCGCCCGAGAGGGCGATGGGCAAGAAATTGAACAGCTCACAACCTGTTTTTGCTGATCCTGGCCGCAAAAACCATGGCCTCCAGGTCGTCGGCCAATTTGCCAATCTCTATATCTTCTGCCAATCCGGCAGCGGTCTCGTCGTCATAGATCAGCATGCTGCCCACGAACGATTACTTTTTGAAGAACTGAAACAACAATTTCTCCGGAATGGTATTGTTCGCCAGACCCTGCTCTTTCCCGAAACCGTGGAACTCTCTGTCGACGATATACACAAAGTAGAACAGTATGGCGACACCATAGATAAAATGGGCTTTACCATCCGGGAATTCGGGGGCAGTTCCTATGTCGTCTCTGCCGTCCCGGCCCTTGGGGGACATAGCTCCCCCACAGATCTCTTCCTTGACCTCCTTGAGCAATTCAACAGCTCCAACACTGCCAGCAGGAAAGGGTCCATGCTGGAAGACATCCTTGCCTCCATGGCCTGCAAAGCGGCTGTAAAGGCAGGCGACCCCCTGACTCTGCCTGAAATCGAGGCCCTCCTTGATAAAATGGCCAGGGCGGATCTCTTCTCCCACTGCCCCCACGGCAGACCTGTGCTCAAGGCTTTTTCTGAAAGCGATATCAAAAAATGGTTTCATCGCCCATGAGAGAGAAGGATAGCATGCAGCAGTCTGTGAGCAGCCCCCCCCTCTCCAGACAAAAAGGTTTGGTCCTCGTCTGCAGCGTCTTCTTCCTCTTTCTCAGCGGCTGCGCCCAAAAACCAGTCAGCCGTATAATGGAGACAACTGCCTACTGCGGTTGTTCCTGGTGCTGCAGCTGGCAACGGGGCAGCTGGGCCTATCTCAGACTGGATTTCTGGAATCAATATGTCAGCACTGGAAAAGAGGCAGGACGATCTTACGACGGGAAAACGGCCAGTGGTACCTACCCGAGAGAACCTCAGGCAGGTTTCTTCTCTGTGGATTCAATACAGCGGCCGTGGTTAATTCCTCTTCGCCTGGTTTTTTTCCCTTGGTATTTTCTTCCCGAAGACGGCACCATTGCGGCCGATACCAAGTATTATCCATTCGGCACCAGGATGTATATTCCCGGCTATGGCTGGGGTACGGTCGAGGATAGAGGAGGAGCCATCAAGGGACCGGACAGGATTGATCTCTACTTCGACTCCCACGCAGACGCCCTGGGATGGGGACGACGTAAGCTTCCAACATCCATTATCAGACCGTAACTGAAGAGACAAGAAAATTAAGGGCAGAAGGTGAAAAACAAAGCATCAATCAGAGACCTGCATCCCGTTCCTATAATTCAGCTTATTATAGAGAGCAGATCCAATCTCTCTCCTGAGCACCAACTCCTCAATGCTAAACTTTACTGACAAAGCAACTATCATGACAAGACAACACGTTCATATTATCGGTGGCGGTCTGGCCGGCTGTGAGGCCGCATGGCAGGTCGTCCACCAAGGATGCCCGGTACGTCTCTATGAGATGAAACCACAAAAATTCAGCCCGGCTCACAACTCACCCCTCCTGGCTGAGCTGGTCTGCAGCAACTCACTCCGCTCCAATGCTGTAACCTCAGCCGTAGGACTGCTCAAAGAGGAAATGCGACGTCTGCACTCTCTTCTTATCCAGATTGCCGATGAGACTGCGGTTCCTGCCGGACAGGCTCTGGCCGTAAACCGGGAAGATTTCTCGACCAGAATTACAGAACTCATCGAAAACCACCCACTCATAGAAGTGATTCACGAGGAACAAATACAACTGCAGGCAGATACAGCGAACCCAATCATCCTGGCTACCGGTCCTCTAACCTCTGAAGGCATGGCCGAGGCCCTGGCAACGATCACAGGCCAGAAACGTCTCGCCTTTTACGATGCCATTGCCCCCATTGTTACAGAAGAATCTCTCAACATGGAGATCATCTATTCCAAGTCACGCTGGGAGGACGGCCCCGGTGATTACCTGAACTGTCCTATGGACAAAGAACAGTATCTTTCCTTTATTCACGCCCTCGCCGACGCAAAAACAGTGCCCCTGCAAGCCTTTGAGGATGAAAAATATTTTGAAGGCTGTCTGCCCATTGAGGTGATGCTCTCCCGGGGAGAAGATACCCTGCGCTACGGACCCATGAAACCAGTAGGACTGAGGAATCCTCGTACCGGACAGGACCCTTATGCAGTAGTCCAGCTGCGAAAAGAAAACAAGGAGGGAACAGTCTACAACCTGGTCGGTTTTCAGACCAAGCTCACCTACCCTGAACAGAAAAGAATTTTCCGCATGATCCCAGGGATGGAAAAGGTGGATTTTGTTCGTCTCGGTTCCATCCACCGCAACACCTTTGTCTGCGCCCCGGAACTGCTGGAACCAAGCCTGCAACTCAAAAAAGCACCTGCTATCTATCTGGCCGGCCAGCTTTCGGGAGTGGAGGGCTATGTGGAATCCACCGCCATGGGCCTTCTGGCGGGATTAAATGCAGGCCGTAGCCTGCTGGGAAAACCTGCCGTCATTCCCCCACCGGAAACTGCCCTCGGGGCCCTGATCACCCACCTCACCAAGACTGATCCGGCCTGTTTCCAACCCTCCAATGTCAATTTCGGACTCTTTCCTCCATGGGACGAAAAAGTCCCTAAACGATTACGCGGAGAACAACGTAAGGAAATCGCCCTGGCGGCACTTGAACGCTGGCAGAACGAGGCGTTTTAAGAAACCATTCCAAAAGGGCTCCCCTTTCTCATCAAGGTCCTTACCAGAAGCTGGAAGATCCTGCAGATCCGGAGCCAAGAGATAACAACACTCGCAGGCAACGCTTCTGGGGAGAATGGTTTTATGCCTGTGCCAAGAGAGATACTCTACCTATCCGCCTGGCAGTGGAAAGTGATGAGGAACCACGGGCCAAGAATTCAGGGCCGGGGAACGACGGAGGAGACAATGGTGCTTGGCAGGGACCTCTCTGTTTCTCTGAAAAACTGCCTCCACAAGCACCAATCGCACCGTGCCAAGATCAAAACATGGTACTGATGCGTTCACTCATCTCTCTGTAGTGAAAAAGTTTTTCGTATTCAACGATACCGGCCATGGCCCGGGATTTTATTTTAATCCCTGTCTCCTCGAGAATCGCCACCGGATTCAATCCACCTATGACCACAACCCCGACTCTTCCTTCAGTAACTGGAATTTCCAACAGGGGTTGACCGGGCCAACCAACCAGGAGGAAGCCACCCAGCCCCACATCCTTCACTTTTTCAATCAGATCGATCACACTCTCTCGACTGTCGGCTGGCACCTCCCTGAAACCGACACCAATCCTTCCATTCCCATTCTTAATGGCTCCGGCATAATCTGTCATGCCGCTCCTGATAAATACCTCCAAGGGATCGATACTGGTGCCGTCATACTTGATAATTTCGACAAATCGCGTCGGCGTATGATTTTGCAGCTCGAGAAGACCTCCAAAGCTCGAATGGGTAGGTATGCCATGGGCAAGAAGAATTCCATTCAAGGTAAGAGAACAGACTGTCCCAAACCCAGTCATCCCCGGTGGGACCTTTGTCCCACTCACTTTCTCACCGGACTTAAAAAGGGCCATCATGGTGCCCATTGAATAACCAGCTTCATACACCTGGCAGATCATAGGCGCAACACGCGGCAACATATTGGTCTCAATAAAACTGATATTGGTTATAACCGTACCGCTTCTCTTATAGAGATCAAACCCCATCCTGTAGGTCAATTGGTCAATCTTGGCCCCTAGAAAACCGACTTTGTCAAAAATCTTGGCCCTGGCAAGTTCATTAAGTCCCCGTTCAGTGATGAGCCGTCCCTTTTTCCCATGATTTTCAGTCATCCCTTTTTCATCAAGGGCCTGAAAATAATACCTGACCGTCCGCTCACTGAACTCCTGGCCCATGGCACGCAGATTTTCCAACAACTTGGAACTGGAGACAGGCGTTTCCGCGTGTTGCAAAATACGCAATATTGCCAGCTCTTTTCTTTTAGTTTTTTCACTCATAAAAATAAGCTACCCAAGACGAGGACTGTTTGCAAACAAAATAAGGCAATTTTGCCGAATAAATCAAAAATACCAGACAACAGGTCAGCAGAACATCCGTCAGCGATAAAAAAACCGGCAAAGATGCCAATAACGGCCATGCTCAGGCAATGAAGAACCCTGACAACCTCCCCCATCCATAGGTTTTAGCGAGTGAAAAAGATTTTTTTTATGGTATGGTCAGTGGCAATTGATTGCCGTATATAACTATAATCAGCCCCACAAAAAGGGAAACGACGACGCTAAAACATATCAACTAATTGTTTTTATATATTATTTTTTATCAACATAAACACGGCAATGAAGTGCCGATACTTATTATACCACATATGACAAGCCCTTAATCAAAAACGATACGAGGTACTCGTCAGCATTGATACATACTTTATTAAAGGAGAACATCATGGAGAATGTAAAAGAGTTTATGACTGGGGTTATTCGCAAGAATCCAGGAGAAATTGAATTTCATCAGGCCGTTGAAGAGGTTGCTGAATCCATTTTCCCGTTCATGAAAGAAAACCCCCAATACGCCGAAGCAAAAATCTTAGAAAGAATCATTATTCCTGAAAGGGTTGTGATCTTCAGAGTGCCCTGGCTGAATGATAAACAAGAGGTACAGGTGAACACAGGGTACCGCATCGAGATGAACAGTGCTATTGGCCCCTACAAAGGTGGGTTACGCTTCCATCCCAGCGTTAATCTCGGCATTCTTAAATTTCTCGCTTTTGAGCAGGTCTTTAAAAACAGCCTCACCACCTTGCCCCTGGGGGGGGGGAAAGGGGGGTCTGATTTCGACCCAAAGGGGAAATCACAAATGGAGGTCATGAAGTTCTGTCAGAGTTTCATGACCGAATTATTCAGACATATTGGTGAAAATACTGATGTTCCTGCCGGCGATATCGGTGTCGGTTCACGCGAAATCGGCTACATGTTCGGCCAGTATAAAAGACTGAAAAATGAATTTACCGGCGTCCTTACCGGGAAAGGCGTCAACTGGGGAGGCAGCCTTATCCGTCCCGAAGCCACTGGCTACGGCTGTGTATATTTTGTCCATGAAATGCTGAAAACCCGGGGGGAAAACCTTGAAGGAAAGATCTGCACAGTGTCTGGTTCCGGCAATGTGGCCCAATATACCCTTGAAAAGCTTCTTCAACTCGGGGCCAAGGTAGTCACATTGTCAGACTCCGACGGCTTTATCCATAAAGAAGAGGGATTGACAGAGCAAGATCTCCAATTTGTCTTTGAACTCAAAAATGTCAAACGCGGCCGCATCAGTGAATGTGCTAAGGCCCTCAAGGGCTGTAGCTACTATGCAGGGAAAAGACCTTGGAGTGTCCCCTGTGATATCGCCTTCCCCAGTGCCACCCAGAACGAAATCGACGAAAACGATGCTGAAACATTAGTCAAAAACGGCTGTTACGCCATTGGTGAAGGTGCAAACATGCCGACAGTCCCAGATGGTGTCAGGGTTTTTCAGAAGGCCAGGATACTCTATGCACCAGGCAAGGCAGCAAATGCCGGCGGTGTCTCAACATCCGGTCTCGAAATGAGCCAGAACAGCATACGAACTGCCTGGACCCGCGAAGAAGTTGATCAGAAACTGCGACAGATCAAGATCAACATTCATGAAAGCTGTGTTCAGTATGGCAGACAAAAAGATGGCTATATCAATTATGTAATCGGTGCGAACATAGCTGGTTTCGTAAAGGTGGCGGACGCCATGCTTGACCAGGGTGTCGTCTAAGCAGTCTTGAGCCAGCAACGCTGAAGAGGCAAGAGAGGTCCCCGGTCGCTGCCGTGGCCAGGTGATCTCTCTTGATGCCTCCCGGCTCTCCCATGGAACACCTGCTCCTGGAAAATAAGGACAAAACCCATCAAACAAGAGTATGCAAAAAAAAGGATCAAAGCCATTATTCAGTTCCGGAATCGAGGCCCTCGACGAAATTTTACAGGGGGTCATCGCTGGGGACAATGTTGTCTGGCAGCTCAATGCCGTAGAAGATCAGATACCATTCGTCCACTCCTTCTGCAGATGTGCCCACCTCGACGGCAAAAAGCTGGTATATTTCAGATTTGCTGACCATGAACCACTTGTGCCCACTCAATTTGCCCCCGAGGTCCATAGCCTGGACGCCAGGGCAGGATTTGAACAATTTATCACCAAGATCCTGGATATTATCAAAGAGAGTGGCAAAGGTGCCTGCTACGTATTCGACTGTCTCTCAGAGCTGGCGGAAGATTGGTACAGCGACAGGCTTCTCGCTAATTTTTTCAAACTGGCCTGCCCTTATCTCTACGCAGCAGATACGGTAGCCTATTTTTCCCTGCAACGAAACGCACATACACCCCATTCAATCAATATCATTCAGGCCACAGCTCAGATTGTCCTCGACCTGCACAGGATCAAGGAGAGGGATTATATCTTGCCGTTAAAGGTCAAGGGCCGCCACACGCCCACTATGTATATGTTTCACGCCCTGGAAGGAAACGATCTCAAACCGGTAACCAAGAGCACCATCGTCTCTGAAATATTATCCACTACCCCGCAGCCATGGATTGACGGAAACATCACCCACCAGGACGCCTGGACAAAAATTCTGAACAAGTCGCAGACCGCCTGCACAGAAAATGGAAGCCATGGTACGGAAAACCATATCCTTCTCCGAAACCAGCTGATCAAGATGATGATCAGCCGCAATAAAACAGTTTCACAACTCTGCGCAGATCATTTTACACTTTCCGACCTTGTCTCCATTGGCAAACGCATAATCGGCACAGGACTGATTGGTGGAAAATCCACAGGAATGCTCCTGGCTCGCGCTATTCTGAAGAATGCTGCCCCTAAGTGGGAAGAACGACTTGAAATTCATGATTCTTTCTTTGTCGGCTCCGATGTCTTCTATTCCTTTGTGATCAATAATAAATGCTGGTGGGAACGACACCAGCTCAAAGCGTCTGATGCCCCCTATACGGAAGCCAAAAAGATTCGCGGAAAACTCCTGCACGGCAAATTTCCCAGGGAGATCATCGCCCAATTCAAGGAATTACTGAACTATTTCGGGCAATCACCAATAATCGTCCGTTCAAGCAGTCTGCTCGAGGATGCCTATGGCAATGCATTTTCCGGTAAATATGAAAGCGTGTTCTGTGTCAACCAGGGGACCCCTAAAGAACGGTTAGAACAGTTCAAGGATGCAGTACGGACTGTGTATGCAAGCTCATTGAGTCGGAATGTCCTGATGTACCGCTCACACCGAGGGTTATGGAATCGCTATGAAGAGATGGCCCTGCTGGTGCAGCGAGTCTCTGGTGCCTTTTATGGCAACTTTTATATGCCGCAACTGGCCGGGGTGGGATACTCATTCAACCCTTTCGCCTGGGATCCGGAAATCAATCCTTCAGAGGGGGTCCTGCGCCTGGTATTTGGCCTCGGCACCCGTGCTGTGGACCGCCACGATGACGATTACACCCGCATTGTAGCGCTCAATGCCCCTATGAAACGCCCAGAAATCAACACGGAGGATGTCCACAGATACAGTCAGCATATTGTCGACGTTCTTGATCTGGAAAAGAACACTCAGACGAGTACCAATTTTGAATCCCTTGCCAGATCAACCCCCAGCCTCCCCCTGGAACTCTTTGCCGTCCGCGATAAGGAAATGGAAACACGAGCCAGACAATTCGGGGTCAAAGACGTATTTTCCTGGATGCTGACCTTTAAAAATGTCCTCACCAAGACACCATTGGTTGACGATATGCGAGACATGCTCGACACCATTGCCCGGGCCTATAACTGTCCGGTAGATATCGAATTTGCGGTGAATTTTTCCGATGACAACTCCTACAGGATCAACCTTCTCCAGTGCAGACCTTTTCAGGTCAAGGTAGAAACGGATGGGGTAAACCTGCCTGAAAACATCAGGGAAAAAGATACCCTGCTCAAGACCATTGGCCCCATCATAGGACAGGCAGTTGCCAAGCGAATCCACCGGATTATTTATGTCATCCCAGAAAAATACAGTGCCTTAACACCTTCGCAACGTTTTTCGGTGGCCAGGCTGGTCGGAGAAATGAGCAATGCCCTCCCTGACAACAAAAACACCATGCTGATCGGTCCGGGACGCTGGGGCAGCAAGATGCCGGAGCTGGGCGTACCTGTTTCCTTCAATGATATCAGGAAGGTTTCAGTTCTCTGTGAACTTGCCATCATGCATAAAAAACTGTCTCCAGACATTTCCCTGGGCACCCATTTCTTTAATGACATTGTTGAAATGGGGATTGTCTACATGGGGATCTACCCAGGAGATGAGGGCTATGCCTTGAATGAAAAGCTGATCCTGCAAGGGCCTAACGCCTTAGCTACACTCTATAAAAAGACAGACCGTATCGCCGAAGCGATACATGTCACAGATATCGACAATACAGTGAAAAGTGTCTTCATCCACGCCAACACGCTCAATCAGGAAGGAATTGTCTTTCAGACGAAGACATCAATTCCTGAACATACATTACAAATATAATAACGCCTTACCGTTACTACTCATGGAGTAAATACTATGTGCCGCTTAGCTCTCAAAACAGCATCCTCGCCCTTTTCCCCATACAGTGTCCTGCAGGCAATGGAGTCCATGCAGGAAGGATATGATGGCAGCGGACTGGGACTGCTGCTTCGAGGTGTCGAATTCGCCGATTTCAACTACAAAAACTATGACCCGATACTGTCCGGAGTCGCCCATACGATGGATGCCTTGAAACGACTCAACCACTATATGGAGGGAAAAGGTTTTTCTGAAAAATACGATCACGAATTTAAAACCGATTTCTCAAAGATAGAGGCAAAAGACCGCCACAAATATTTTTTACGCGTCTACCGCCTGCCCGAGCATTGGGACGGATACAGCAAGGAGGAGATCGAATACGAATTAATGATGACCAGACTATCGCTCCGACAAGACGGGGAAGAACACGGAGGGGATCTCTCGGTATTTTCCATTTGGCCGGATGTCATCATGATCAAGGAGATAGGCTGGCCCCTCGCCATCGGCGATGCACTTTCCCTTCACGACAACAGGCTCAAGGCACGTATAGTCATGGCCCAGGGAAGGCAGAATACCAACTGGGGTGTCAATCTGCACGCCTGTCATCCCTTTTTCCTTCAAGGCGTCGCCACAATGACAAACGGTGAGAACACAGCCTTCTGGCCAATCAGGGAATGGCTGGAAAGCCGACAATTTCCTGGATATGTCGGCTACCAGAGTGACAGCGAGGTATTCACCCACATCCTTCATTATCTCCTGCGAGAATTAAAACTTCCTCTGGCGGCATTCAAACATGTGATCACCCCCCTGAACATTGACGAACTTGCTAGTCATCCCCAGGGAATTTTCCTCAAGGGACTGAAAAATGCCTGTAAACGTCTCATCATAGACGGTCCCAATTGTGTAATAGGGACGCTACCGGATGAAACAACACTTATGGTCATGGACCACAAAAAAATGCGCCCAGGTTCCATTGGCGGCAAACCGGGTGAATGGGCCATGGCCTCAGAAATATGCGGAGTCGATGCCATGATTCCAGACAGGGATCGCTCCCTTGATTTTCAGCCTATGCGTGAAAACACAATCGTTGTTCCTGCCCATCGACAAGAATATGAGGTCTGGTCTCAGTTCGAAACATTTCCTCGCTGAGACAGTGTGTTACCTTGGCCAGCAAGATCGGCAGAAGAAGCTGGAAGATGGTGCATATTTCCGGCCGGGAACAAAACTACTCGCAGGCAAACCTGTCAGTATGGCGACAACGGTTTTGTTCCTGAAGCAAGGGAAATGCTCTGTTTGCCTGCTTGGCGGCGGATTTTGAGGAGACATATTGGTTAGATACAATCACAGGTGACTCGAAGGCAGGTCACAAAAGAGGTCCCCAACCACTCCTGAGCGGAAAGTGTTCGTCGTCCTTCACCTGGCCAGGGATCTCTTACAGCAGCTTCTTTCACCTGGCCATTGCCCCATTTGTCGAGCTCATATTTCATTGCCGTTACCACCATGGTATGGCCCATATTCCCGATAATCAATGGAAAGTTTCTAGACAGGTCCTGTGAGACAGTTATTGGATTAGGAGGATACGACTCACCTGAGACAAAAAACCTCACCCGACTGGAATCGCGCCAATTTCGACTTAAGCCCGTAACAATATCGCGAGGTTGACCGGGCATCCTTTCAATATTGCCCCAGGCGTTTTGGACTATTTGCTCCTGAGACAGATTAAGACCATGATACCCAAAAACCATTTCGATACAGGCCACCCAGCACCATCGAGACACATACTGACCACCAGTGATGCTAGAAGTTTGGGCAGCAAGCAATGAATCAATGCCTGCCTCACATTGTTGTCTGCCCAAGGCATCAAAGGGGCTACAATTCAACAAGGCCTGCGCGCTGCTACTGAGGCTCAAGAGGCTTAAACCGACTGTGCTCGATGATATTTTTATGAAATCACGTCTATCCATCTTGGTCTGCTCCCCATCGTCTGTCCTGCCCGTTCTCTGGATGTCTGTTTGACTCAACGAGCCACAACACAGAGTATCCACTTGACTTACTGGTATTATATCACATTTACTGTAAAAAAAAAAAGGACTTGTCAAAAACTGTTCCTTGCTTATCCTCTTCATTATCCTCTCCACAAACCAATTTTTTAAATACACAACAATTGGCCCTCCAGGAGACACCCCATTACAACCAGCTGGGAACCTGTTGTTGGTCCAGGTGTTGCGTGGTAAAATCTTCCAGTTCAACTGAAAAATGCAACTGAGCTAAGGCAGTACAGGTGAAAAACTATTCGTTGCGGGCTAAGGGATACCTCATATAGCCCTTGAGTATCGCCAACCAACCAATGAATGGGTAAAAAACCAGCTCCACGGTCGAAGCCTCTAGAGGAGGGATGGAGTCACAAGGGCATACATACGCAAAAAACATTCCTCAATCTGAACATTGAACCAAGGCCGGGACAGGTCTATGCAGCTGACTCATAGCAAAATTGTTCTCACCATTCTCTTAGCAGTCAACTTGAGCTTAGGCTCTGTGTCTGACGCCGAAGTTTTGATCCCCGAAAGAGATGAGTGGTCCCCCCCCAAAGAGATAGTCGGTTTGCGTTTGGGAGGGCAAGGGTCCTGGGATGATTCCCCACCCGGAGCAATCACCCCATGTACTGTCGTAAAGCTCAGCGGAACCTACTATCTCTACTATATCGGATCCGATGGGAAACGTGCCCATGACAAGGGACCGGCACACAGAAAGCTGGGTCTGGCAACAAGTTCCAATGGCATTGATTTCACCAGGTATGATGGGAATCCAATACTCTCCTGGTCACCCGCCAATAATGACGAAGAGGGTATATTCGGGGCCAAGGCCATCGTCGTCGACGACAGGATCCTTCTTTACCTCAACACCATGTCCGCAAAAAATGCCCGTACGGATCAAGTGTGGGCTGATATCCATCTGGTCACCTCCAGGGACGGAAAACATTTCAGCAGGCCGATTTTGGTTCTGGATCACAGTAATCCCTCTGTCGTCGGCTATGGCGATGAACTCGGCCCAACCGGCATCAGCCATAGCAATGGCAAATGGTCGCTCTATTATTTCGCCAAAGGCATCCATATTTCTGCTTGGCGACTCTGTCTGGCGACAGGAGACTCTTCGACATCCTTTGTCAGGAGTAAACTCCTGCTAGAGGAACCTGCCTTCTACGGCAGCGGCGGAGATATTCACTGGCTATCAGACACCAAGAGTGTAATGTTCTTCCAGAAAAGAAGTAACTGGGAGCGGATTGAGGTCTATACGGCGAGTGCCGAGACCCCGGACAAACTGAGCAAGGCAAGGACATGGGACGGTTTTGCAGGCGGAGAAGGCATAACCGTATTTCTCGACAAAGAGAGAGAGAAGTGGTTCCTGTACAGCAGGGAAGCCAACAAGACCTTCGTCCGCACGGCACCGATACGGCATGACCAGGTCAGTGACCACAGAGAGGACAAAGAGTAAAACAAGGGGCAGCGCGACAGCACCTTAGTCTCTTCCTCACCGATGTTCACGTTCTACAACCCCCCAGAAAGGATAATCCAACTCATAGTCGGCAACCAGGCCGGGACTATGCTCACGACTGGCAACCAGCCAGAGTTTATTCTTGCGTTGCTGCTCGGCAACAGAACGCAAAGGATCCCAGTCAGGAAAAAGAACCATGGCATTGTCAGCACTGTATTCGATATCCCCCGAGCCTTTAAAGACACCCAGGTGTGGGGTCTCTCCATAACTGTCGCCATTCCCACGGGAAAGTTCTGAAATAACCAAAAAAGAAACATGCAACTCATCACGGATGGATTCCAGATGTCTGAGCCAGGCATCAATGCCTGTCCTGCGCTCGGAAAAATCTTTGAAAGGCAATTTATGGAGGCTGTCTATGACCACAACGGTATACTCACAGTTGGTCTCATGACGAATAAAATCAATGTGCCGACGCATGATTTCAGGAGTCACCTGCCTGTCATTGATCACTCGAAAAAAGGTAAGCATCTCTTTAAAACGGGAACAGGCCTGCTCATAACGCTCCTCTTCCATCTCCCCGAATTCATGTTGCCGTATGGCCTCTGTCGACAATCTACTGAGACGGCTCAGAGTTCGCTGATAGATCTTTTGCCTGCCATTTTCAAAATCATAATAGAGTACCGGGATCTTGCGCAGGGCCATCTCTGTTGCCATCTGAATCATAAACATGGACTTTCCAGATTTAGGAGCGCCACCTATAATATTGATTCCGTGGATACCGTCCAGGGCCTGATCCAGGAGGGGAAATCCTGACCTCAGGGCTGCATAAGAGGTCCCTGCCTCCATGGAGAGCTGCTCAAAAAAACGATCATGTTCTCTTGCAGGCGTGGCAAAGGGAGAAAAGGCCCGGGAACTCTTGATCAGTGCGGAGACGGCACTGCGAAAATTTTTGCCCTTATCCTTTGCCAGCTGCCAGAGTGTATACTCTTTCGCCAGCCCCACAGGCCACTTGAAAGGACGGACCTTATAGCCAATGCGAGAGGCGACCTTGCGCATACTGATATCAGACTCGCCGCTGTTGGTGGTGACCAGGAAAAGGGTCTTGATAAAGGCAAACTGCTGCGGATCAATATTTTCCAGATTCTGATGATCTGGCACGGCAACGCCGGGATAGCCCAATTGCTTGAGGGCGAGAAGATTGTCTTCTCCCTCACAGAGGAAGAGGCTGCCATTTTCACAATAGCCTATATCCTGGACATTAAAAATCCGAGACTTCCCGGCAAAGGTCGTCTCATCACCATGCCAGAAGAAATCCGCCTTTCGTCCCGGGAAGACGCAGCGAGCCGCATAACAATTCCCATCTTCCTGAACATACGGATAGACCAGATAGCGGCCATTAAATCCGACAGCTTGCTCAGCCAGAAGCTCTTCTTCTATTCCAGCCTCGTGAAAGTGAGCCAGCAGAGCGCTGGTCATACTGCCCTGAAAGGACCTGATCTCCTGGTTGAGATTTGTAACGGGATAATCGGTTTTCTTGAGTAACGGCTCCCGATCTGGATCAAAACCAGGCACCTGGGCCGGATCAATCCCTGACAGTTTGGCGAACCAGAGGGGAAATCCTCCGGGAACGCAGCGATTGAGACAGCGGAAATAGCCATGAAAAAAGCCTTCTCTCTTGAGGAAGACGACAAAGCGCCCCTGCGGATCAAATCCTTTTGCACGGCAGAAAGGACAATCGGCAGTAAGAAAGTTTTTTTCAACCTGCGGATTAGAAAGATTGCGTCGATAGAGACTTGCTATAGCTTCATGCTGATCCATACGTGTCAATCTCTTGAAAAATTGTCTCTGGGCAGCGGCAATCCATCTTCGTCCATTGAGGTCTTCTCGAATAGCACGGGTATGCCTGGGAGTCCTGAATGAACGAAGCTCAAGCACTGCTGCACAGGTACAGAGCGGTTGTTTACCAATTAGCGGCCATTACCTGACTAACAGAGGTCCCGAGTGGCAGAAGAACTCAGTTTTCATCAATAAGGGCCTGCAGTTCTTCTTCCCCCAGAGGGGTATCAAAACAGATATGAATAGAACGTCTGAGATCCGGGGAGTGATGGGAACGAACGGCCACTACAATTCCTGAAGCCCTTGTTTCCAGGACATCTTGCTTTGTTCGGCTAAAGGAAATTTTCACATGCCGGCCAAGAAGCATACGTGCATGTTTCCTCTGGGAAATTTTGGAGAAAAAGGATACTCCTCCCAGAGAGATGTCACTCCCCTCGCCTTTAAATGTGGTTTCCGTAACCTCTCCTTTGCTGTCCAGGAGGACAGTGGCAACAGAGCACGAGAGTGCAAGGCGAAGATTCTGGCGACGATCAAAGCCGGACTTTTCGAAAAAGTCACTCACCTGATCAAAACGCATACAGAATTCCTGGAGTTTGGGTTCAAGGGCCGGATACACCTCCCCCCATTTTTCCATACTCCCTATGGGTAAGATAGAGAGTTCAACCGCTCCCATGCTTGTGGCACCCAAGGTCCAGACCGAGCTATCAAAGAAGGAACTTCCCCCGAAGACCTGCCCCGGTCCCAATGTCTTGACCAGGGTCTCGTTCTCTTTTTCCCGATAAAAGAGTTTCACTCTTCCCTTATTGATAAAGAAAAGACGCCACTGGGTATCTCCCTGTCTTACAATCTCAGTTTCAGATGAGTAGTTTTTATGCTGGAGTTCAAGATAAAAGGTATTGAACTCCTCAGTGCTGAGCAGATCATAGAGATCAGACCAGATAATGATATGATCATGATCGATAAGACTACTCTTGGACTCTTCTATAAACTCTGCGGCCTTGATTATATCTGCCAAGGCCATGGAATCAATCTCAATGAGGCGCAGGCGCAGGGCCTCGGCATCGTCAAACTGCCTGAGTTTAGCTGTTTTTTCTATAAGCTCGACAAGCAAACGTTTTGCAGTCTCTTTTTTATCCTGCTCCAGGGCGACATACACCTCTTTTTCCTCAGGATGGGATGTCATACACTCATACCCGTCACCACCATGAGGGGCAGAGACTTGTGTCTTGGGCAATTGCCGTTCATCACTCTGATTTTCCTGCTCCTGTACCTGTTCGTGAGCCCGACGGCCATGCTTTTTCCTGGCGGTTGCATGGATCAAAGCTATGGCCTCTGTCGCAGCATTGACTCCCTCCCTTCCCAGCCGCCTATCATGATGATCAACAATTTTCTGGAGTACAGGAAGAGCACTCGCAGCTCCAGTGACACCAAGAGTGTTACAGATTTCAATAACCAGCATTGTTTTTTCCAGACCGCGATACAGCTCACACTCCTCAAGAAGCTCAATCAGAGGGACGACAATGGCATTATCTGCCCATGCCTTCAAGGCCTTAACCGCTTGCGTTTTGAAGCGAATACTGGCCAGAGGGAGAATTTGAAGGAGATATTTCTGGGTGGACATCCCCCCAATTTTGACAATACAGTTCAGGGCCTCCTGCCCCACTCGCAGGTCTTCGTGGGTGATATATTCGAGAACAGCCTCTGCATCCTTTTCAGAACCCGTTTCAGCCAGCAACCTGACAAGATTCCGTTTCCCGAACCAGGGCATGGGTTTGGGGAGACGCTCAAGAAGGACAGGAGGCAGTTGTTTCTCCACTCCGCTGAGGATCTTTAACAATCTGATACGATCGGAGCGATTCTCTGAAGCAAGCAAGGCATCCAGCATAAACCTGGCCGCCACAGGCCCCTGCATAGAAATTTTCCTGCAGATCATCTCATCAACCGGTTTAACGAAACATCTCTCCAGATAGGATTGCAAAATCGTCAGGTCAACACCCTTGTCCTGAATACGTCCAACCAGGGTTCGTATGGCCTCCGGTTTTTCCAGGCCACCTATACGAATATGGTAAAACACATTTAAAATACGCTCTGCCAACTCATCATTATCACTTTTCCAGGCATGACTCATCATGGCCTGGAGAGCAGTAACATGATTTTCATAGCTCCGATCAGCAATTTCTGCCTCACATATCCATGCCAGGCAGACAGGGGTAAGCTTCTCCAACCAATCCCAGCGCTCGAGAGTAGCCAGTCTTGCGGCTACGCCGCCTATACTCTGGGCAAGAAAAGGACGAAGCATATTCTCCTTTTCCTTCAGACTCGTTACCAGGTTCTGGATAATGGCTGCCGCCAGTGGCTCTTTGTCGTTGTTCAGGAGTTTTTCAATGGTGGCGGGAAGATTGAGCCGGACTTCCTCATGACTCAGACTGCTCATTTCCCCTTTGGCAAGGGCCGTGATGCCCGCCTGCACCCTTTTCCCCTTCCTTCCCTGCTCGGTTTGTTCCAGGATCTCCTTGGTTGCCACGCGAGCCTGCAGCTGTTTAACACGGGAAGTTGCTATCAGACGGGCATGGGAACCATACAAAACCTTCAACTGCGGGATCAGCTTCTTATTCCCCCCCCCACCTCTTTCCTGCTGCTCCTGCATCCACTTGAGCAGGTTCTTCAGGGCAGTGGTCTCTATGAGATTGACTTGGGCGTTATAGAAAAAGTCACCAAAGGGAGGAGAAAACTCCTGACAGACAAACATAAGGAGAGATGCCTCATCGAGATAAGGGCCGAGCAGGGATGCAGCCTTGGTGGCGATCTCGGCATACTGTTTCTCTTCCAGAAAGGAATCAACCTTTTCCAGCATCTGTGAGAAGACAGGAGAAACAACAATGATATGCTCCTGTTGCAGACGCTGGAGGAGAGAATAGGTGGCCGCAGCAATAATACGGATGCTTTGCTCAGGAATTTGAAAAATCTGCTGCAGTTCTGCCCCGACATTTTCTCCCTTTTTCCTGCCCAGCAGGTAGAGGATATGTTCCCGCCGTACCCCCCCCTGCGACAACCGACCCAAGACCCGTTCTACTCGTTCCTTACGTTTTTTCTTCTCCTCTTCATCTTCTCTGCCAGGGACAAACTGTTCTGGAAAATTTGCCGTCAAACCCAGTTGTTCAATAAACCCTCTGCCCCCTCCAGCCTTCTGCACCTGTTCCGGCGTCGCAGAAAAGACGGAGAGCATCTTTTTAAAGATTTTGCGGTCAAATCCTTTTTTCAGGACCAGCTCATGGAGTTCCAGCTTCCGTAACTGTTCAGTTACAGTCAACAACTTAAGATGTTCCCGTGTACGTTTGTCGACAGGCTCTCCCTGGAGCAAGGCAGCACCATCCTGGAGGGAAAAACGAAACAGTTCATGTTTTCGCAAGAAGGCCTTTACCCCTTGGTAAGCCTTTTCAATGGCATTGGTCACCTTGACAGACTGCTCAGGATAAAGTCGAAGCGCAGTCGTCGCTGCATTCATCAGCTTCAAAGTTTCCAGACCGTCTTGTTGCCTGTCGACATTTGTCATAAAACACACCGCATTGTCACATAGTGATAGTAATTAGGTTCTGTCCAGAAATGAGATGATTTTTTCTCATGCGAGGCGCTCGATGAATTGAATCGCAGGTATCCATTTGATATCCCAAGGATTAAGTTTTGAGGACAACGAGGCACACGCAACCAGCAAGAATCGCAAAAAAACAGGCAGTTATGGACAGGTATCAGTGACTCATTGACCTAAAGAGGACTCTGGCCAGAAACACCTCTTCCCCTTCCATCTTTCAAGCGAAACCAAACAACAAAAACATGAGATGTTCCCCTATCTTACTTAGCTAACCCTCAATCTTCACAAAAGTCAAGAAAGGGACTCAAATTCGAAGTACACAACTTCTCCCAGAGACGAACAGCCAAAGAGGCTTGTTCAGGAACGAATCAATTTATAGCGGTAAAGCATTTCCAGGAGCTCACAGAGAGGTAAGCCAACGACATTTGAATAGGAGCCCTGAATCTCCCGAACAAGAAAAGCGCCCTTTCCCTGAATGCCATAACTTCCAGCCTTATCCAGGGGTTCTCCGCTTTGCACATAGGCCCAGGCGACTTTCTCGCCAAAATCCCAGAAAAAGACACGGGTCGTCACGGTGACGACCTCACAGACAGACAGACTCTGATTGAATAAACAGACCGCAGTCTGGACCACATGATCATTCCCGGAAAGACGCATAAGCATCTCGAGGGCCCGCTGTTCGTCATCAGGTTTCTCCAGGACCATTTCTTCAAAACAGACCACGGTATCGGCTCCAACAATCCAGCTTTTCTCGTTTTCAGCTGCAACGGCCCTGGCCTTTTCCTCTGCCAGGCGCTCAACATAGACCCGAGAGGACTCGCCTGGCTGAAGCTTCTCTTCAATATCGGCAGACAACACACGAAAGGAAAGCCCAAGATCCTCAAAATAGGCCCGCCGACGGGGTGACCCTGAGGCCAGAATTATTTCAGTCAAACTGGTAAAGAGAGGAATCATAATGACTCTGCGGGAAAGGAATATACCATTGTTTTATCACATCCTGGAGATGGCTGGAGCAGATTCATCTCAGACAGGTACTGCCCTGAGAGCAAACAGACAGTCAATACCATTGTCAGGAATATCTACGCCTCTATTACAAGAAAAAAAACCTGGAAAAATCTCTTTATCTTCGTATACTCATAATAACATATTCAAATAGGGTGAAATTCTCCCTGGATACCTTCCCTGGCAAGTGATTATCCGAGAAAGTCTCCTCACTCCAAGCTTCTCAGCAACATTGGTCGCATTGAGGTCAAAACCGTACCTACAACTCTTCAGGATCTGTCATGAATGAAAATGCAAAATTCACAACAAAAGATTTCGCCAAGGACGAAACTATTTTTCTTCAGGGAGATAGTGGAGACTTTATCTATATCATCATCAGTGGCTCCGTAGAAATCAGCAAGAATACAGAAACAAAAAAAGATGTCGTCGCCAAGATGTCCAGCGGCGATATTCTGGGAGAAATGGCTCTTCTCTCCGACGAACCACGCTGTGCTAGTGCCACAGCTACAGAACCAACCAGGGTTATCATGGTCAAAGACCGAACCCTGCGCATGGCACTGCTCAACAACGACCTGCCGATCCTCAAACCTCTTACCAGCCAATTGACACTCCGTTTCAAGGAAGCCGACCAACAGGCAAATTATTACCGCAACAAGGTAAAAAAACTTGAGAAAGAAATTGCTGAACTGAAAGAGCTCTTACTCAACTATGAGCTTCCGGCAGAAAATTAAGAGCCCTGCCATTTCCTCTGCAAGGCAAGCGATTGCCTAGGGTTGTTCAGACCGTCCCCCCCGACGCACGGCACCAATCCCGACCCGGCTTTTCCAGCACTGAGATCCTCCCCTCAGAGGCCGACACGTTGCAATCTTGAACCTTATGCACCGTCCTTGCCCCCCTCGAAAGGTGGCAGCAGTCCGAAAACGCGCCTCGTTCAAACAGCTCAGAGGCCTTCATCGGCATCTTCTGTGGTCCTCAGCCACCCCCAAAGGGAGCAAGAAAGATGACAGCCTCCAGGGGGACCAAGACCAATCAGATCCTGATTCCAGAAATTTCCCTGACAAAGCCTCTTCGCAAACAGTCCTGTCAGCAGCCAGGCCGACTTCCCCCTCTCTCCCTCATTTGCAGGTCTAGGAGCTTGTCGGACTTAGACATAACTCTGCTGCAAACTTGACAAATCGGCCCATATTTCCATGGCTTTTCGTTAAATAGGCCTGCTATTCGCCTCAAATCCATGAAAACCTGGTCCCGATCTCTCTAATTTTCGCTACGATTCTCTAAATCCGACAGGCTCCTGGTAACAGAAATTATCCCCTTATTGCATAGCCCCCATCGACAGTTATCACCTGTCCCTGAATCATGCTGGCAAGATCAGAACAGAGGAAGAGGGCCAGATCAGCGACGTCCTCAGGGGTAGTCAGGCGTCCGAGAGGAGTCCGGGCCAGAGCAGTGGTCAAAATTTCCTCCCGGTTGGGAAATTTTTTCAAGGCATCTGTGTCCACAGCTCCGGCACTGATCGTGTTAACATGGATGCCCTTGGGACCAAGCTCCACTGCCAGATGACGGACCAGGGACTCTAGCGCAGCCTTAGAAGCACCCACGGTGGTGTAATTTTCAATGGCCCGGGTAGCACCGAGACTCGATACCGCCATGACCCTGCTGCCAGGACTCATCAAGGGGAGACCCTTTTGCACCAAGGTAAGCAGGGCTCGGGCATTAATATCCATGGCCCAGTTCCAATGGCGCTCGGTCAGTTCCATTGCTGGCTTCAGTACTCCTGAAGCGGCATTGCTGACCAGCACGTCCAGGGTCCCGAACTCCTTGTTTATGGCCTCAAACATCTTCTCAACATCCTCGCTCTTGGCCACATTGGCCTTGAGGAGAAGACAGCGCACCCCTAACTTTTCTGCGGCATCAGCCGTTTCCTGCGCATCCTTTTTATGCCGAACATAGTTGACGATAAGATCCATACCGCTCTCGGCAAAACGTATGGCAATGGCTCGGCCGATCCCTCTGGATCCTCCGGTTATCAATGCAACTTTTCCCTGTAATTTAAACATCACTCATCCCTGTAGCAGTGCCGATTAAATCAAGCAAGCCCTCGGTCCCGACCTCAAGCCTCGACAACAAATATTAACTTACTGAAATAGTGCAAGATACCGCTGCAATTCCTGGTGCCTGTCCAAGCCTCCTATTCCATCATATTTTCCCTCGCAGTTCAAGGAGAATCCTTCTGCAGCTGCTCCGCAGATAACGAAACGGTCTGAATTTTATGGGGTTGAGGACAGTTGGCACCCGGAATCCAGAGCCACCAAAGTCCCTTGGGTACAGCTGCGGAAATTCAAGATCGTGGAGACATGCCCCCGGCAGCGCAGACTTCTGCGCTGCAACTGCCAGCGGACTGCGCTCCTTTCCAACCTCCAGTACAGCAAGCAGGGCTCGATCCAGAGCAACACAATTTTTGGATGCTGCAACGCAGCCCAGGGCCGCAGGAACACCGAACATTGGTCCCCGTTCGTTCATCACCTCAATACCGTCTGCCAGGGCGAGAGTGGGAGGCAAGAGCTGCAGCAGGTCCAGGATCATTTCTGCAAAATCCTGATGACTGCGACCATGACGCATGTGCAGCCATGCCTTGCGAGCCCCCAGGACTATGCCAAAGACATTCTTCACCGCCATGGTAACCCCCATCTGATCATGGGCCTTAATGCGAGGAAGGTTGACAAAATAATCACAGTCCAGTGCTTCAGCAGCCACCCCAAGCGTAAGACCACAGGCAAGTTTTTTTTTGCTCATGGTCACAAAAGGGACTTCCTCCACCTGGAGCCCGCACAGAGCAGTTCTAAAACCGTGCCGCTCAAGGACCTGAGCCGCCGGGCCAAAGGCTGGCGAATCGCCAAGCAGAACCCTGGCACCACGGGAGAGGAAACAGGATGCCGCGGCGGCAACAAAAAACGGGTTGCTGCAGGCAAGGGCCGGAGCTTTGGCGCTGATCAGATTAGGCTTCAGGAGAATTTTTCTGGCAGAGAGATCGGCAGGGACAGCAAGCAGGTCGAGCTGCTCCTGTAACAGGGAAACCAGGACCTGGGGATCATAGGAATCACAGCGAGCAAGACAGACAGGAATATTCAGTTGAGGAGTCATTTCTTCGCTCTTCGCACCCTGGTGCCAGAAGCCAAATCCATTTCTGCAATCTGGGAGAGAAGAGAGGAAAGGCTAAAGGAAAAAGAGAGCATTGGTATCACCATGAGCTTTACCAGGTAATAAGCGGCAACAGAGCTCCCTGGCAATTGTTCTCTTTCCCTGCAGCCTTTTTTCTCAAGATCTTAACAAGGTACCACCCAAGATTCAATTACTGTAAAAAGAATAAGCATTCAAGAAAAACAGAGCGCCAGGGAGGTCAAACAATAAAAAAGCCGGATTCGTCGAAACGAAACCGGCTTTTTTCAGGAGAAAGGAGAGAAGAGATAAAGCACAATCATCATTGCACATATCATGCCAAAACAAAACAAAACATACAATGAACTATATAATCAGTACGTTACAGAAAAAGAGCATCCTCCCCTTTCCGCAAACAAAGAGCAAAAATGATCAATTTTTTATACCACAAATCACCGACCTCTCTTTATAGCCCATTTTTCAATACAATAGAGGAATAGTTTTTTTTACTGGGTCCTTTTCTCTGACGACTCATTAGCCGATAACCGGCGAAAAAGCCCCCTCTCTCCTTTATTCTTTGCCCTGATCGCTTCCATTGCTGTCAAAATAATTGAATCCCCCTCCTTTAGGAGTCTATCGGATTTAGAGAATCGTAGCGAAAATTAGAGAAATCGAGACCAGATTTTCATGGATTTGAGGCGAATAGCAGGTCTATTTAACGAAAAGCCATGGAAATATGGGCCGATTTGTCAAATTTGCAGCAGATTTATGTCTTGTCCGACAGGCTCCTAGCCTAGCCCCTGTTCTTTTTGCTATTCCTGGCGGAGTTTGTTACAATTCAATCATTCGTTTTCTTTCAGTTTGTCAGCTGCCTCCCCAACCACGAGTCCCCATTTCCAACCAAGGCCGTTACGAGGAGGGGGAAAGTATTAATTTCCGGCCTGACAAGACGCTGCCCCCTTATCACTCTACGAGAGTACAGATGCTGTTCGTTATTGCCAATCTCGCTCTGGCGCTGCTTGAGACCGTTTTTTCCTGGACACACATGAACCATTCGATCCTCCTTGCCTGGCTGACTCTCCTCATCGTCACCTGTCTCGCCCTTACCTTGAGCCACTCTCCCGTAATCTGGAAAAAAACTGAGCCGGCAAGCCGCAATCCCCGTGTCGCCAAGGTCCTGATCTTTTTTCTCGCCGCCATATGGGCCAGTCAGGCCTTCTTCATGCCCCTGACAGCCCCTGACGTCCTTCTTTTTCACAGTCCGGCGCTGATCCTCCTTGGCGTTCTCTTCACCCTCGAGCTCTCCCCCCAGCTTTTTCCAATCCTTCTGGTCCTTTTCCTTCTTCTCTCTCCCACCCTCTATCTCTTCTTCAGAGAGGGTGGGAGCCTCCTCCAACCGGCCCTGGTCATCAGCCTCCTTGCTCTCTTTCTCCCAACTTTTATCTTCCGCAAGCCCCTCTTTGCCCCCAGTTTTTCTGTCTCGCAGGCAACTCCTCAAGAGTACGCCCTCCCCGCTGCCAGCAGCAGGGGGCTCTCCTCCTCAGCAAACCACTGCCTCTCCCCTGATGACGTCATATGGGAAAGCATCCTCAAGATCACCAACCCAGAATCCCTTCACACCGACTGGCAGAACTGTTTCGCGGAAATCCATTCCGGTATCTGCAAGGCCCTGCAGGCAGATACTTTTTTCCTCCTTAGAAAGGAAACGGATACGCCGGCTTCCTTGACAGTCACTGAGGAGGAAGAACAGACAAATCTTTCCCCACAGAGCTGGATCCTTTCTGTTCCGACTTGGATCACCCTCCTCAGCAAGGGAACAATCATTCACAATCTCCGGGAAAACTTTTCAGAAAAAGAAGGCCAGACCTTGAAAGAAGATGGAGTCAAGACACTCCTCCTGGTCCCACTCAGGGTCAAAAAAGAACTCTGGGGCCTTATCGGACTTGAGCGGCGGCACAGTGCGACCCTCTTCAGCCAGCAGCAGATAAACAGCCTTCGCTTTATTGCCAATATTCTGGCCATGTCCATCAGTAACCAGCGTGATCGCTCAGAACGGGACCGCCTGGTCACCGTTGTCGAACAATCATCGGACTGTATTATCATCACCGACACCGACGGCGCTGTCCTCTATGCCAACCCAGCCTGTGAAACAGTCACCGGCTACCTGCCCCAGGAAATCCTCGGCAACTCCATCAAACTCCTCTATCCCCCTTCTGTGCGCCACAACCTGTGGCTGCCGATACAAAAGGCCCTTATCACAGGTGAAGGCTGGAATGGTCAATTTACGAATTACAAAAAAGACAACACCCTCTACGAAGAAGAGATGCACATTTCTCCTGTCCATGATCACGAAAGCCCGGTAGCCAATCGAGTCATCGTCAAAAGAAACATAACCGAGGAAAAACGCCTGGAGTCCATTGCTGAAGCAGCCAACCTCATGGATAATATCGGCTTTGTGTTCTCCTCCATTCGTCATGAACTGGGCAATCCCATCAACTCTATCAAGGTTTCTCTGTCAATCCTTGAAGCCAATCTAGAGACTTACGACACCGCCAACATCAAACGTTTTGTCAGCCGCAGTCTCTCTGATATAGGGCGGGTCGAGTACCTGCTCAAGACACTCAAGAATTTCAGTGTCTTTGAACGACCACACATTGAAGCAACGGATATGCGGGCCCTGCTCGACAAACTTTTTCAACTCACTGAAAAAGATCTTGCCAAACAAAATGTCACCCTGAAGATCCACCACCCTTCGCAACCTCTTAGCGGACTGGTCGACCCACGGGCATTTCTCCAAGTCCTGCTCAACCTGATCACCAATGCCGTTGCAGCCCTGGAAGGCTGCCAAGACAAAGAAATCACCATCACCATGACGGGAGAGCAGAACGGTCAGATCACCTTTAGCCTTGCAGACAATGGCTGCGGCATGGAAGAAGAGACTATCAGGAATCTCTTTCGTCCTTTCTTCACCACCAAAGCGGAAGGGACCGGACTGGGGCTGGTTATTGTCAAAAAGATGCTGGCAAAAATGAACTGCTCCATCGAAGCCCGTTCCTGGAAAGACATGGGAACCCAGATACAAATCATTATCCCGGGGGCATGACTGCCAGCTTTTACTGGACATTGGCGATGCGTCCATGGTATTTTTTTGAGATATCTTTTCTCAACACATCCAGTCAACAGTCAATGGAGCCTCTGTTCTCCTGTCAAATATTTCAACCCAGCTAAGGTCGAATGCGGAGTTTTTCTATGAAAAAAGTTTTAATCGTTGATGATGACGAAAGTTTTCTCCTCAGCCTGATCGACGGCTTCAAGGCTTACGAAGATAACTTCACTATCAGCACGGCAAACGATGGCCTGGAAGCGGTGGCAACCCTCAAAAAAGAGAAAATCAGCCTTGTCCTCACCGACCTCAAGATGCCGAGAATGGACGGTTTTGAACTCGTCGCCCATCTGAGCAGCACCTATCCTGAGATTCCGGTCATCGTCATGACCGCATTCGGCACCCCGGAGATGGAAGACAATCTCCGAGACATGGGAACCTTTCAATACATCGAAAAACCCATTGATTTTGATGTCCTGGTCGAAAAGATAGTAAAAGGACTGAAAGGCCCCTCCAAAGGTTTTATCACCGGAGTCTCCCTCTCCTCCTTTCTCCAACTCCTGGAACTCGACAAAAAGACCTGCACCCTGAACATCCAGGCCGGGAGTAAAAGCGGCACCATATACTTTCAGAGCGGCAACCTCGTTGATGCCGCCTATGACAAACTACGGGCAAAAGATGCGGCTTTTGCAATCGTCGGCTGGAAAAATGTCGAAATAGAAATAGAAAATGCATGCTCGGTAAAAGAAAGCAATATCAAAGAATCTCTCGGTTTTATTCTTCTTGAGGGAAGTCGTCTAAAAGACGAAAATGATGCAACTGAGGCTGAAACCAGCGGCTCTCTGGACTCCCTGAATATGGAAGACCTGGATATGGCTTTCTCCGCTGAAGACGACTCACAACCAGCAATGCAACCAAGCAAGACACCTCCCTCCTTCATCCAATCTGAGGCCATGGCCACCAATCCCGTCCTGGCCCAGTTCATTGCCATGCTCAGCTCTTTTCCGGAAATAGAAAGTGCAACGATCAGTACCATAGACGGCAATATCCTGCACCAGCTTGGAGAACCCAATGGCCACCTTGCCAACTTCATCACCTATGTTGCAATTGCTGCCGATCAAATCAGAATGGCCATTGGTGCTGCCGGCAGACAGTATACGCTTTTCACCCTGACCAATGGTTCCAAACTTCTCATCCTCTGCGGTCAGGATGTCATCGTAGGGATACAGGTCGATGCCGCTGTTTTCCCTGAACCCATTGCCGATGGATTGCGTCCCGTACTCAGCAGAATCCGGCTCTCATCTTAATGCAAGCATTATCCCCATAGGATGGAATCGTAACAAGTCAAATTCTAAGGACAATTACCATGGATTCATTGCTTCAAGAAATAACCATGCTCCCCGGCGTTCTCGGATGTTTTGTCTATAGTGGTGAGCAACAAATCGCCGGCAGCAAAATGCCCCCTATTTTCAAAGAAAACAGCATCAAGACCATCGGCAGTCTCCTTGCCCGCACTATTCAAATGGGCAACATTGCTCAACTGAACTTCAGCGCTATCGAGTTTAAATTCAACGAATCACTACTCATTGTCAATCCCATGGCCAAGGGGGCACTGCTTGTTATTATTTGTGAACCCCGCGTGAACAAATCCCTGATTGCCATGACCATGGGAATGTTAACTGCTGATATAGAAACAGCTATGGCCAAGAACCTCGTGGCCCCGGTTCCTCAGCAGGCAGTAACGACCACTCATCCTGCACCTTCAACCCACCAGTCCCCACCCGCTCCCGCCCAGGCACCAGCAAGAGAGGCAGACATCGATGCTCATCTGGCCTCCATCCTGGAACAGATAAAAGAGGCCCTCGCCATGGCCATCGGCCCCATTGCCGGACCGGTCATGAAGGAGAGCATAGAACTGTGGGCTCAACAGGGAACGACTTCTCCCAAAAATCTTCCCACCCTCGCGGTGTTGCTGTGCAAAGAAATCAATGACCAGGAACTGGAAAAGGAATTCATGGCGGATTTTACAAAAATCGTCAGCTGAGCCTTCCCGGTAGATGTCTCTGTAACCAAAAAAGGGGTGTTGACCAGTAACTACGTCAACACCCCTTTCCTTTTCTCCGGCCTGTTATCCTTCAGCCTTCACCTGCAACCGTCACCTATTTCCCGGCACAGCGCTTCAGGAGCTTCGCAGTACTGATACGCAATCGATCAATGGCCTTGGCCAGATCACCTATTTCATCTTTACTGTAAATACCGATCTCCTCATCGAGTTCTTTACCAATGCTGATCTGGGTGGTCTTTTCCTGGAGCCTGGCTAAGGGGGCAACCACACCACTACTGAGAAAGAACCAGATCACCCCCATGAGGAGAACGATTCCGGCTGCACCCATGGCAAAGAGGGCAGTGGCCGATTTTTGGGCGGCGGCCATGGCTTTTTCCAGGGGTACATAGACAATGGAGGTGGAAACCACTTGCCCTGCGCTCCAATCATACCCGTGCTCCGTGCCATAAATCTCCACCTGATCCTTGGGGGCATCATCGGGTGTCCCATGACAACGGAGACAGGGACCTTCCACCACCACTGGCCTGGCAAAATAATAGTATTTTTTGCCGTTCTTGGCCAGGATCCCCTCCGTATCCTTCAGTTCCATATTTTTGCCAAAAAACTCGATGAGATTTTTCTCATCAGCATCAGCCTTATTAGGAGGATAGAGAGGATCAATGGTAGCCTGTTTGAATACGTACCCGGGAAAACGCTTCTCAAATATTTCCCACACCCCACGGGTCATGACAAATCCGGACATTATTTCCGGATAAAAACGATCATCCTCCACCAACTCCGCTACCAGAGGGCGCTGGGATTTCTTAAAATACATCCTGGAAGAATCGATCATACTAAAAACAATGGCCCCTTGGGTCTTGGCATCGGCCATGGCATTTTTGACACTGAACTGATAACTGGCATAGGCAAGAGCTACACTGGCCAACAGGCTGAGAACACCTATGATGACAATAAAACGTACTCTGATACTCATATTTTCTCCTCGTTTGTTAGTGTCTAATATATTGCTCGCAGTCGAGGCGACCACAAAATTGGTCCTCAAGGGGGCCAGCAGGAATCACCCGGACAACGGGCCTCCCTCCCCTCAGACAAGCTCTATTTACTCTTGCCAAGATGTTAAGTGTGGACAAAAAAGGGTTAGGGAAAACCAGCCCGCCAAGGACTGGCAGCAGGGAAGAATCCCTGCCTCTATTTTCTTCCATCCACTGAAATCGGCTCAGGATCTTCATCCTCAAGCCTGGCACAAAGATCCTTCTTCCACATAGTACCTTCAACAAATCCGTTAAGCAAATTGTATCTGCCGTGTTCTGGTAACATTTTCATTGGCTTCAATCTCAACTATAATCTTCTCCTCAAGAGCAGATTCCACATCAATAATATTGTAGCCTACCTTGCCATTGGATTCATTTTTAAAGCTGACAATATTTATACCTTGATTCCCCAGGACATTGGTGACAAAACCGATCATTCCCGGCACATCTTTATTAATAATAATCAGGCGGGTATGGACACTGGCTGCCGGAATAGATTCGATATTGGGAAAATTGACACTGTGGGTGATATTGCCGTAGCGCAGATAGGCCGACAGTTCGCGGACCGCCATACAGGAACAGTTCCCTTCAGATTCCTGGGTAGAGGCACCAAGATGAGGAGTGACCAGGATTTTGGGATGACTCACCGTGCCAGGAGTGGGAAAATCTGAAATAAAGGCCTCAAGATGTCCGGAATCCAAGGCGGCAAGGACAGCACCCTCATCGACGACAGGCCCTCGGGCGTAGTTCACCAAGATGGCCCCCACTTTCATCTTGGCAATAAATTCCGTGTTCACCATGCCGGTGGTCTTTTCATTCAAGGGTAAATGGAGACTGACAATATCAGCCCGAGCCAGGGTATCGCGCATGGTTCGGGTGACAGTCACCTCCGGCAGGAGATTGTGAATATTATCGAGACTGGGAAAGGGATCAAATCCATAAACCTGCATATAGCGCTGGATACCACCATTGGCCAATCGCACTCCGATCTGTCCGAGACCGATAACCCCCAAGGTTTTTCCGGCAATCTCAACACCACGGAAGGCCGCCTTGCGTCTCTCCACCTCTGCACTCACCTGTTCCGGTGCTATATCGGCAAGGGAGCGACAGAAAGAGATCCCCTGGTAAATGTTACGGAGCCAAATCCCAATCATGGGAAAGACCAGATCAACCACCGCATTGGCATTGGCACCCGGAGTATTAAACACACAAACCCCTTTTTCCGTGGCCTTATCCACACTTATATTGTTCACCCCTGCGCCTGCACGGGCTACAGCCAGCAGATCCGGATACGCCCCCACATCCACCGCTGAACTGCGCACAACGATACCATGGGGATTCTCCTCTCCGGGGTCCACCACAAACTCTTCACCCAGGAGTTCCAATCCTTCTTCAGCAATAGCATTAATCGTTTTGATACGAAACGAGGTCATTCTTTTCTCCCTGGCAAAACAACGTCAGCGCCAGGAATGATTCATTCCCCGCCGCATGCCCTGCCTTTAACAGCATAGTCCTATTCCAACAAACTGAGAAAAATGGTTGTTCAAGAGTGTTCCAGATATTGACGATTCAAACCAAGCACTCTTTTTCAGGAATCCCTCAAGGAAGAGAGGTTCCACTTGCAAAGAAAATCACTGCCAACACGAGCGCACGCTTCTGAGCCATTTTCCTCAATCCATCCCGTCTCTTTTATAAAACTCTTTTATCGCTCTCCAGGTCTCTGCCCACAAAACAGAAATTCCAGCCTCAGCAGCCGGTGAGCAATACTCCACACTCCCCACTGGCTCTTACCGGTAACCACCGTTGCTCAATCGTCTTCCAGGTGAGGATTGAAAGGTTCCAGCCAGTTTTTTTACGAATCCAGAGGAGGCTGTTTGCTGCCGCAAAAGGGGCAGACAGCACGCTTCTTTGGTATCTTGCGCTTGCAGGAAGAGCACTGTTTAATCTGGGGCAAAAGATTAAAGACCGCAATCAGCATAACCAGAGCCCCGGTAAGCACAGGGACAGGTGCAGTGGTCAATGCACTGTCATAATTTCTCAGTCCTGCAACCAAGGCAATGAGTCCGATAATAAAGGCGATGACTCTAAAAAACATATTGCTGCTCCTTATGCACATCAGGGGAAAAATCGCTCAGGCAAAACATAACAGATTCCTGGCAGCAAGCAACCCTTCTCTCATTGCAGCCGACAACTTGGGCAAAAACAAGTTGCCAGCTGCCCTGACAGGCCATTTTGCCAGGACATAACAAAACGACCCTTCTCCAAAGCAGATCCCCGGAGGCGCAGCCTTGTATGGGTAAATGCCTCCCCTTACCCATACAAGGCTGCGCCTCCGGGTCCAACAAAAAAATGGTTCCTCTTACCGCCGCCGACACCAACATTTCCTGACCTGCAGTCTCGGCAACTGGGTCGACTGACAGGCAGAACAGAAAACATCGTCTTGACCATACCACACAGTGCCACTATAATAAAAATATGGAGTGGTTGTTTTCTCCTCCTCTGGCACAGAGCCCTTCAAGATACTCCCCGGTGACCATCTTTTCTGATCGGCCGAGACAGACAGGGTGAAAAATGATCAGGGCCTGACAGGAAAAAAACAGATCCAACCACAGAGGAGAAGAAATATTCCTATCAACTCAACGCCCCTTAACCCTATTCTGAGAGACAACCACAAAAAAAATCCGACACGAGGAGAACCACCATGCATGACAAACAAGAACTGTGTAACAAAATCACAGCAATGTACCCTGAAATAGGCCAGTGCGATATTGATATCACCGTCAATTGGGATGACAACAGAAATGTATGGGTTGTGGACTTGATAAAAGATAAGCACGAGCTCCAGCATTACCTGGAAGAGGCGGATGCAGAGAAGTGCATGCTTGGCAAACAATGCGTTTCCCTGGGCTTGGAGATAGCCCAACTCATAAAGAATATTAAAGGTGAACAGTATTGATCTTCCTTTCACACGGAAGCAGAAAACAACCTGAAGCAGAGGGGCGAGGGGCAGATGAGGAAGGCGTTGGTTGGAAGTCCAACGCCCTCCTGCTCAGACACCGGTGCCCCGGCGCCGAGCAGGGGCACCGGATTTTTTCCACCCCATAAGACTCATTGCCCCCCACCTGTCGCCTAGAAGTGTTGTCGCCTAGAAGTGTCCGAGATGGTGAGGCAAGAGACCTTGGTGACGATCTGACTCTTCCATGCCCCCTATTCCTCTGACAAAAAGTTGAGGAATCCATTCAACGACCAAAAAAAATCACCTTTCTCCCAACTCCGCCCCAACTGCAAGTCAGGGAAAGAAAAAAAGACGACCCAAAAAACAGTACCTGACCGTATCGTGACGCGACCATCTTAAAACCCTCCGGCATAGAAACAGCAAAACAAAAGCCCCTCATCACTTCCCCCATGCGGGAGAAGGGTGCTGTCCCATGTCGATTTAAAAGTCCCCTCTGGCTGATCCTCATATTTCTCCTTTGCCATCTCTCCAGACCACACCTATGCGGATCATTTTCGCACCTGTGCAGAGATTTTTTTTAGAGAATGAGAAAAAATACGTGATCACAAGGACAAAAGAGTGAATCGTATCAAGGGATTCCCGGGATTGAAATAAAGATAACTACAAAAACGATATTTAAGTTTCAATAACTGTTGGAAAAAAAGATAAAAAAAGATATAGTCTTTTCTATAGATCATGTAAAAAAAACGATTATGCTTGCATTCAGCTTATCATACAAATATTTGACTATTTTTTTGACGATCAACAGAACAATAAGGGGAAGGGGTGGGGTTATGCAAACGCAGGACAGTAACAGGAAACGCAATAATATTTATATTAAATTTGGAATAGTTGCCACTTTTGTTGGCCTAAGCCTCAGTCCTGCTGCCCAGGCAGCAATGACTGGTAACTGTGCTGACTGTCACACCATGCATAACAGTCAGGACGGTCTCCCCATGAACTTTGATAGCAGTGCCATCCCCAATGAAAATCTGACCCGAGGGACCTGCCTTGGCTGTCATGCCCAGGGAGGCAGTAGCGCAATAGAGATCTCGGGAACCGGCAGGATTCCCCAGGTCTACCACACCGACACCAACGACCTTGCCGGCGGCAACTTTGGTTACATCACAGGACTGAAAGGAAGTGGCAGCTCCGACCGCAAAGGTCACAACATCGCAGCTCTCACCGGTACCGATGCCGTTTTGTATGGCCCTCCCGGCGGTATTGTTCTCGCATTCCATAATGACGGTGGTATTGTCAACACCGATAATCTCACCTGCGCCGGCACCAACGGCTGCCATGGCTATCGATTGGCAGGGGCTGCGCTCCCAAGAGGAATTACTGGTTCCCATCACAAGAATGTCAGCGGCAAGATGGATATTGCCACTAGCCCAGGCAACAGCTATCGATTCCTCATGGGGGTCAAAGGCCTCGAAGATGTGGATTGGGAAGACAATGCCAGTTCCACCGCTCACAATGAATATTTCGCCCTGGCAGCCCCCGTTGCATTAGGATGTACCACCCTCAGTTGCCATGGTGCCACGGGCGGCGTCCAGCCACCGAATGGGACCATGAGCCAGTACTGTGCCACCTGTCACGGAAACTTCCATACCATTGCCAATGCGGCTTCCGATGGAATAGGGGCTGATGCCACCTCACCCTTTATCCGGCACCCAACCGATCTCTCCCTGCCATCGTCTGGTGAATATGCTTCCTATGTCACCTATAATGTCGGCAGTCCGGTGGCCAGAACGACTGTCCCGGATGCTGCCAGTGCGACCGTCAATCCGGGTACTGATGCGGTTATGTGCCTCTCCTGCCATGTGACCCATGCCAGCGACTACCCTTCCATGCTGCGCTGGGATTACTCAGCCATGATAGCCGGTGGCGGTGCAGGCACAGGCTGTTTCGTCTGTCACACCACCAAGGACTGACAGGACACGAAAGACACCGTCTTCTTTTTTTATGCATTCCTGCAGCAGACAAAAAAAGGCCCTGATCATTTTCATTGATCAGGGCCTTTTTTTGTCTGCTGGACATCGTCCCATCCTCAACTCTGACGAAAGAGCGGCTTGCCAGTCAACTCCTTTGCTCGTCCAGGCTGGAGACAGGAAGCAAGAGAGCCCGATTCAGGCGCAACAAACTGGCCTCTCTTTCCTGGACAAAGGCCATACAGCCTGCCCCCTGCGCTGCAAACCCCAATTCATCGAGAGCACCTGGTGAAAACAGCTGAAAAACAGACTGCCTGAAGAAACGACTTCGCTCTTTAGGGCCGTAGAAACCGGGTAGATCTGCCGGGAGTTGTTGATACAGGCTGTCCTTCAATGTCCGCTTTTTTTCTCCGGCCTCTCTAGAGCCAAGACATGGGGGCAGAGTCCGGTAGCCGCACCGCAGCCAATCATAGGCCAGCAACTCGAAGATAAGGGGTCTGTCCACCCGTCCGTCTAGAGAGGCAGTGATAATGGTACACAGCAGTTCCTGGGTAACGGCGAGATGAAAGAGCCGATACTCATGGGAGAGCTCCACTAGCCGGCGAAAAAAAGATCTGCCATCCTCGCCCCTTCTGCGCAGGTAGTTCCATAGCGAGGGGAAATACCTGTTGTTATAAAACTTTTCTACGCCCTCGGAAAACCAGTACAGGCCTTGCAGACCTTCCGCATCAAGCCACTGGTTAGCCAGCACTGCATAAGGTGGCCGACGACAGGCCCGATATCCGAAGAGTTCCGCATCGCGGCTGATGGCCGTATCAGGCAGGAGCTTCAACAGCCCCATCTGAATATAATGGGGGCCCATGGCAAAGACATCGGCAAAGGATTGCAGATATGTCTCTTCACTCTCATAGGGGAGACCGAGAATCAGATCAACATGGAGATGAATGGTATCCAGGGCAACCAGCCGGGACACGGTCTCGGCGGCCAGCCGGGGATCGATGCGGCGCTCTATGGCCGCAAGTGTCGGTTCGTGGGTGGACTGAATACCTATCTCAAATTGAAAGCGTCCGGGGGCAATGGTGGCCAGAAGACGAAACATCTCCTCACTGAAACGGTCCGGGGCAACCTCGAAATGAAAGAGGGTATCAGATTCATAGGCGAGAACCAGCTGCCACAAAGCCAGGGCCCGTTCAGGACGATCATTGAAGGTACGGTCCACAAAACGGAGCACCTTCGGTCCATGGGCCATAATCTGATCAAGCTCCTGACGCACCTGAGACAGGGGCTTATGGACAATTCCATGTTCTGCCGATGAGAGGCAATAGGTGCATGAGAAGGGGCAGCCTCTGGAGCTTTCATAATAGATATTGCGGTTCTGCAGGTGGCTGCCGAAGTCCTCTTCACGGTAAGGAGAGGAAAAGCGTTTTTCAGCCAGCTGAAAAAACGAACGTCCATAACGGGGTTTCAGGGTGCCCTGGAGGAGGTCCTCATAAAATTTCTTTTCCACCGCCTCTATGGCCCCCCAGACCACGGTACATAAATCCTCGCCAACACCTGCCGCCACCAGCTCGGCTTGGGGCCCCCCCACTACCAGGAGACAGGAGGGGAGGAGGACATGGAGATCAGTGATCAGTTCCTCCACCCGGTCAGAGTTCCACACCGCGGCTGAAAAAAAGATGGCCCCCGGCCGGTTCCGACTCAGCTGGAGGAGGACCTCATAATAGGGATCGCGGAGAGTGAGCTGCAGGATTTCGGTGCAGACGCCCGGACACTGCTCTTCCAATTCGTTGCGGACATGGAAAAGGGCAAGGGATGAATGGCTAAAACGACCATTGATGGCAACTAGTTTGATATCCATGGGAATGAAAACCGATCTTTATATGGGGAAGAAGAAAATGATATGATATACTAACAGGCACTGATGCGGCCCACAGGGATCCTCTCTAGCTACAGGCTCCCAGACCATACCGGACTCTACCATATTCCTGGCCAAGGAGGAAGATGTGAACATTGCTTTCACCATTCACCAATCCGTTCTCTCCCCTGTCTTCTGGGGAATTCTATTCATTGCCACCCTCTGCAGCAGCAGTCTGAGCCTGGCCGCTGCCCCACGCTATCACCTGGATATCAGCTTTCAGACGGAAGAGCATCAGCTGCAGGCAAAGGCCACCATCACCCTTCCTCCCGGGGAAGAATGGCGGCTCTACACAGGGGGCCTCGACATCCACGAGGTGCTCATTGCCGAGGAGGGGAAGTCCCCCTTTTCCCTGCCCCTCCCTGAGGGGGACAACCTTCATATGTATGCCGCCCGAACCAGCCAGCAGATCACTATCTCCTACTCCCTGCGTATTGCGCCGGACTCCGGTGACAATCTGATCAGCCCCGCTGGTATAGCCCTCACTTCGGGCTGGCATCCCCTCCCGGATCGAGACATGATTTTCTCCCTCTCTGCCGATCTCCCCTCCGGCTTTCGCGGGATCTCAGAATCAGACAGCCTGCTGCGCCAAGAAGAAGACCACAGGTTAACCACCTCCTTTTCCCAGGCTGTCCGTTCCATTCACCTGGCAGCCGGTCCCTATGAGGTGGAAGAGGAAGAACTGCGGCCGGGACTCATCCTCTCCACCTGGTTTTTTCCGGAAGATCAGCCCTTGAGCCGCGACTACCTGGACGCCGCCAAGGCCTATCTCCTCCGCTATGAGCAAGAGATAGGCCCCTTTCCCTATGGCCACTATGCCATCGTCAGCAACCGCTTGGCCAGCGGTTTTGGCATGCCTACCTTCACCCTGCTCGGACAGATGGTCCTCCGCCTCCCCTTTATCAAGGAGACCTCCCTGGGCCATGAAATCGTCCATTCCTGGTTCGGCAACAGTATCCAGGTAGGAGACCACTCTGGAAACTGGTGCGAGGGACTGACCAACTATCTTGCCGATTTCAGTTACGCTGAGATGCGCGGCGAGGGAGCTGACCAGCGCAAGGCCAGCCTCATTAACTACCAGAGTTATGTCCAGCCGGAGTCTGCCATCGCCCTCCAGGACTTCAATTCCGCCAGCCACCAGCAGGTCATGGCCAAGGCCATACGAGGTGTGGGCTATAATCGTGGCGCCATGTTCTTTCACCAGCTGCAACGACTCCTGGGGCCTGAACACTTTAGCCAGGGACTCCGCCTCTTCGCCGCCACCTTTAAGGGACGCTCCGCCTCCTGGAAAGATATCCAGAAGACCTTTGAAGCCACCTCCGGCTACGACCTGGAGACCTTTTTCTTACAGCAACTGAGCCGCAACGACATACCCGGGCTGGTTGTCGAGGACGTCGGGACTGAGGACAGACAGGACAATTCCCTCCTCCACTTCACCGTCAAACAGACCAGCGCCCAGCCCTATGCTCTAGAGCTCCCGATCCGGGTCGAGACCGCAGCCGGAGAAAAAACATTTATCCATAAGATCACGGAAAAGGAGACAAAAATCAGCCTCGCCCTGCCTGATCCTCCTCTCTCCTTTGTCCTTGATCCCGACTATGATCTCTTCAGAACCCTGACCCCGGCCGAGCTTCCTCCGGTATGGTCCCGCTTTGTCGGGGCAAAAAACAAGATCCTTCTCCTGGAAAGGGAGAAGACGGCAGCAGCTCTCACCCCCTTTATTCACTGGGCAGAAGATCAGGGATGGCCCATCGCCGACAGCAAGTCCGTTACCAACCAGCAACTTTCTGAAAACTCCGTCCTCTTTCTCGGCCCAGGCGGTCCAGCCTGGCGCTCCCTCTTTGCTGATTCACCGCCGCCAGGCGAGGGTTTCGACCTCCTGGTACAAAACAATCCTCTGAACGAAAAAGAGGTGGTCGTCCTCGTCAGCAGCAGCAGTGAAGAAGAGAGCAAGGCCGTGTTGGCCAAACTGAGCCACTACGGAAAATACTCTGCCCTCTCCTTTGTCCAGGGAAGAGTTCAGAACAAAAAGATCACGACCAGTGACAAGGGCCTGACTGAGCTCCTGGAAAGCCTGCCGGATGGCAGCCCAGCCAAGAGCATCGAAAACTTTGAAGAGATAGTGAGCCAACTGGCCAAGAATCGGGTTATCTACCTGGGTGAAACCCATGACTCCCTGGCTGACCATCTCCTCCAGTTGCGCATCCTGCAGGGACTGGAGAAGAAAGGACTGGATCTGGCCATTGCCATGGAGATGTTTCCGGAATCGAGTCAGCAGGCCCTGGACACCTATATTTCAGGAAAAGACAAGATGGAGGAAACAGCATTTCTCCGCGCCTCTCGCTGGTTCGAGGTCTGGCGCCACGACTGGCGACTCTTCAGACCCATCTTCAATTTCTGCCGCCGCTACAAGATCCCGGTATATGGGATCAATGTGGACCGGGAAATCGTCAAAAACGTCTTTGCCGAAGGGAACACCGATGGTCTCAGTGACAAGCAGAGTGAAACAATTGCCGCCGACAGGGATCTTTCCCTGGATGGCTACGTCGAACGCCTCAGCCTGGTCCACGGCTACCACGGTGACGTTGCCCAAGGCAAGGGGCTGGCCGGATTTGTTCAGTCCCAGGCCATCTGGGATGAGACCATGGCCGAAAATATTGTTCGTATCCTCAAGGACAATCCCAGCAAGACGCTGGTGGTTATCGCCGGTGGCCAGCATACCCGCAAGGATTCAGGCATCCCCCCCCGGGTCCTTCGCCGTCTGCCCCTGCAACAGGCCTCAGTATTGAATATCTATGGCGACAATCCCGCTACCCATCCCGAACGTCTGGCAGATTTCTTTTTCCTGGCCGAGCCTCGCTTCCTCAAGGCCAAGGGAAAAATAGGCATCGGAATTGATCCTGAAGACAACAATGGCGCCCCCCGCCTGCGGGTTATAGAAATCAGCCCCACCGGCCAAGCCGGAGAAGCCGGGATGAAAAAAAATGACATCATCGTCTCTGTGGAAGGTCAGCCAGTAAAAACCATGGAAGATCTTGGCATTCTGATGATGGATTCCAGACCGGGCGACCAACTCCGGGTCACCATTCTCCGGGAGAAGGAGGGCTCAGCTGCAGAGGAAAAAGAGCTCAGCGTCAAACTCTCCGACCCGAACAAAATGATGGTCCATCCCTGAGAAATGCGGCCCAGGGGTCTGTCGGATTGAGAGAATCGTAGCGAAAAACAGAGAAACTGAGAGCAGATTTCCCTGGATTTGCAGTGAACGAAGGGCTCTTTAAGGAAAAGTCATGGAAACAGGGGCCGACTTCTCTGATGTACAGCCGACTTATATCTCAGTCCGACAGGCTCTAACTCGACACAGGTTCCTGCACGAAGACCTCTCCCTGTCCCTGAACAGGTCCTGGCGCCCCAGGCACCTCTCCCTGCTCCTCGTCCAGGAGTTCCTTCATGTCCATGGCATGATCAAACTCACGAATCTGCTCCTCGCTGAGGAGCAGATCTTTCAAGGCAAAGACCTGGAGACGGCAGGACTGACTGAAGAGACGGTTGGCCATAAGCAGAGAGGCGATCTCCAATTCATTAATATCTCCGCCGGCAGCAGTCTTCATCACGGTGTGGAGGAGCCGTTTATCCATCTGTTCAATATGGACCACAGTCCGCAGCAGACTGCGATACTGTTCTTTGAGGTCTCCCAGTTCGAGAAAGCGATTGATGTCGTGGTACAGTTCCATCAAACGCCGGCGAAACAACTTATACTGACGATTCATGTGGTCATTGTCGGAGGCATCGAACTCGTCCAGGTCATGTTTGAGCCCCTTGATGTTTTTGATGGAGTTCATGATATTGCGTGAGGCATAGATCATCCGTTCCAGCTCTCTCGCCTCGCCCTCCCTCAGCTTGGCGTTGAGGAGCTTTGCGTAAAACTCGATAATCTCCCCATGGAGCAGCTTCACGTTCTCATAAAAACCTGGGAGATCTCTGGGCTTGGCCATGTTTTTTTCAAAGGGTAAACTGTGATCAAAGACCAGCTTGTCATCAATGCCGAAGGTCCTGAGAGCATAGAGTTGACACTCCTCAAAGAGATGGAGGATTTCCTTGCGCAGGGAGGCGGTGGCCGCGTCCGTGACTTCTGTGGGCGTATTGTTGAGATAGACGGTAAGGACCTCCCTGCGATCGGGAAAGGTTCGCAGCAAAAAACGGGCCAGGAGTCCGACAAAGGGGAAGAAGACAATCACACCTATGCAGTTGAACAGGGTATGAAAGAAGGCCAGGGCCATCACCGCATTGGTGCTGGTATCAAAAAAATAGGCCACCAGCTGGGACAGGGGGTGAATGGCAGCAAAGGCAATAATACCGGTCACCACATTAAAGATGAGGTGACTGATACTGACCCGCTTTTTAGATTGAATGCCGCCAATGGAACCGAGAAGGACAGTAACCGTGGTGCCAACGTTGGCACCGATCACCATGGCCACCGAGGTCTCGAAATTGATGAGACCGGTGCTGAGCCCGGTAAGGACAATGGCAATGGAGGCCGAACTGGACTGCATAAGGGCAGTGATCAGAATACCGAAGAGGAGATAGAGCCAGAGGCCATAATCAGCAAGGGAACTGAGATCGATATACTGGGCATAATTTTCCACGCTGGTCTTCATAAAATCGAGACCGAGGAAGAGAAAGCCGAAACCGATCAGCAACCTGCTCCCCTGAAAGAGCCTTGAGGTTGGACCAAAGACGATGAAGACAAGACCGCCAGCGGCGATCAGGGGCAGCGCAAAGCTCTCGATCTTCAGCTTAAAACCGAATACGGCCACTATCCAGGAGGTGCAGGTTGTACCGATGTTGGCACCCATCATCACTCCGATGCCGTTTTCCATGGTCATCACTCCGGCCCCGACAAAGGCCAGGACCATAAGGGATACTGCCGAGCTGGACTGGAGAATGGTGGTAATCAGGGTGCCGCTGCCGATGGAGCGCAGGCGACCATCGGTATAATACCTGATCATCTTACGGAAGGCCCTCCCTGACATGGCCTTGATGGAGTCCTCGAGTTGAAACATGCCATAGAGAAAGATAGCGAGGCCGGCCAGGAGTTTCCAGAGATCTAAAGAATCATTCATAGACATAGGTATTGCTGAAGGAGCTCAGGATTTCCAGTCACTTTCCACATGAGTCGGTGAGTCGGCTGCAAAGAGAGCGGATGGAGACATTTCTATTCCAGTCCCAGCTTAAAGAGAAAGATCTTTTTTTTCAAGTGTTTTGGAAGATTCGGCCGTTGCCGACAGCAACAGCAGTGGCTGGGCAGAGAGGAGAGCAGGCACTCTTTATTGAGGCGGACACCAGTCCTCAGTCATTCTCAGGAAAGGAATTCGCTGTTCAAGCCTTTTTGCACGGCCTGGCCTAGTTCTTCCATAGAATAGGGTTTTTTGACAAAGACAGCGGCCCCGAGTTGCAGGGTTGCCTTGATCTCTTCATTTTCGGCAAAGCCACTGACGACGATGGCTTTCTGGCCGGGATGCAACTGGAGAATCTGCTCATAGGTCTGACGGCCGTTGATACCCGGCTCCATGAGCATATCAAGCAAGAGCAGATCTGCGTCATGGTCCTCCATATAGGCAACTGCCTCTTCCCCCGAACTGACACAGACAACAACATAGCCGAGAACCGTTAGCATGCTGGCAGCGATATCAAGCAACTGGGGCTCGTCATCGACCACCAGAATTGTTTCCCCAGAGCCTGTCTGCCTCTTCTGCCCAGGCACTTTCGCCTCAGTGGCCACCCCCCCAGCAACGGCCGGAAAAAACAGTTCAAAGGTGGTCCCCTGGTCACTACTGGTGACCATGATAGTCCCCACATGTTCCTGTACGGTATTCCAGACAACTGCCAAGCCCAGGCCAGTTCCACTCCTGCCCATCACCTTTTTGGTGAAAAAAGGTTCAAAAATATGCTCGATATTCTTTTGGGGAATGCCTGAGCCGGTATCGGTTACGGAGAGGACCACATAGTGCCCCTCCTCCAGTCCATTTTCCCGCGCCCACTGCAGGTCCGGGACCCGACTTGAGGTCGTCAGAGTGACACTGCCCGCCCCCTCTATTGCTTCAGCAGCATTGGTCACCAGGTTCATGATGCATTTTTTGATATGAACCGGTGAACAGGAAATATCCGCCAGCTCATCAGCCAGAATCTGGTGCCAGGTAATCTGGGGGTAGAGCGCGTAGAGCTGCCGACACTCCGGAGAATCAAAATATTCCCGAACCAGGGTGTTGAGACTGGCAGCTATCCTGGTACTGACCACACCCCGGGCCACGGTGAGGAGATCGGCAACCACCATTGCCGCCCGTTCCCCTGATTCCTGAATGGCCTTAATAGGTGGCCGCAGTTCACTCTCCTCGGGCAGTTGGAGCAGGAGCAGTTCAGGATAGCCGATGATACCGGAGAGAATATTATTGAGATCATGGGCCACGCCCCCGGCCATGAGACCGATGGCCTCCATCTTCTTGGCCCATTGCAGGCTTTTTTCCACGGCCAGTTTTTCTTCTTCCACCTGTTTTTGGCTGGTAATGTCGTCATAGACGGTGACCACCTCGCCTGAAGGCAGCTTGTAGACCTTATTTTCCCGCCAGCCCTCAATCTTGCCATCCTTATAGTAGGAGACAGGGTGATGACTCGGTTCCCCTGTCTGCCAGACTCGACGGAAGACATCCAGTAGGCCAAACGCTTCGACATCGGGTAAGACCTCTGACAGCCTGCGTCCAAGGACCTCCTCACAGCTGACCCCCTCTATCTCTTCACCGGCATGGTTTAAATCCTTAAAGATAAAATCCTGGCCCTCAGCAACAGCTTCAAAGACGGCAACCCCACTACTGGAGTGATCAAAGAGTTGGCGGTAAAAAGATTCACTTTTCTGTTCCTTTGCCTGGGCCCGTTTCAGATCAGCCAGGTCCAGATCAACACAGTACATTGTTTTTTCACCCTGACTGTTGACCAGCATGACATGGCTGGAATAGACCGTCACAGCACTGCCGTCTTTATGGCGCAGGGTGAGCTCTGAGGCCAACATGGAGATATTATTTTCATACCAGTTGCGGATCGCCGAAACGACCTCCTCTTGCATGGACTCCGGGATGATCAGCTCCTCCAGTTTTTTTCCTCCTGCCTCGGCCGCAGAGTAACCGTACGTGGTCTCACTGGCCCGATTCCAGTAGATGACCCTGCGCTGGCTATCATAGCCCTGGACGGCAATCTTGGGCAGGTCACTGACGATGTGGCGGAAACGGGCCTCGCTTTCAGAAAGTTCCGCAGTTCGCTGGGCCACATTCCGTTCCAGATTTTCCACCAGGTCTTTAAGATGAGCCGCCATGCTGTTGAAAATACGAGCCAGCTGGCCCAGTTCGTCCTCACTCTCTTCCCTGGCCCTGACATCCATATTCCCCTTGCCAAGTTCACGGGCCGATTCAGTGAGGCTGAGGAGATTGCGGGTGATCGTATTGTCCAGGAGCCTGGCAATTGTGAGCATGGTCAGGACAGCAAGCAGGGCTATGCTGAGGATGATAACACTGGCCAGACTATAAACCCGATCAATATGCTGTTTGGCCTGGATCTCTTCCAGCCTTGAGGCCTCAATCAGGGCGGTGGAAACTGGCGTCACTATCTGCTCCTGGATAGAAAAATCCCGTCTCTTGCCGGCAAGCTCCAGATCCACTGCCAGGAGCTCTTCTGCCAGGCCAGACCAGGAATCAAAGAGGGTCAAGATCCTCTCTTTTTCTGGCGGTGAGAGACTTTCTTCGTCGGCCAGGGCATAGCGCAGACTGACCAGACTGTTAAAAGCGGATTGCATATGAAAACGCTGGCGGCTGAGGAGATACTGCCGACAAAAAGAATTGGCCTTGAGATAAGCATCCTGCAAGGCATGGACTCCCTGTAGCGCCTCCTCCACTTGCCGGGCAAGGACTTGCATTTGCCCTTCCAGTCCTCTCTCCGGAGCTGCCCGTTTTGAGATCAATTCCACTGCCTCAATGGAGGTGTCGGCAAAACGTTTGGCAGATGCCAGATAGAGATTGACATCAATCTGTTGTATCCTTGAATCATTGCTGAACGGTGAGGCGAAGAGGTTTTCTTTGAGTTCAGAGCTGATCGATATGACTTGGGCAATCTGGCGCACGCATGGCTGGGCATACTGTTCGTGGGCCTTTTGCAGACCAATGGTCTGATGGTGCATAAAAAAGTCACCTAACAGACGGCGTGCCCTCTCCATCCCCCGGTCCATTTCCAGGACTTCCTGACCAATCTTGCTGCTTCTCCGGATATCCTCTTCGGCACTGCGAATGGATAAATAGGAGAGGTAGGCGGTCGCCGCAATCAGGAGCATGAGAAAGAGCAAGAGGGTAAAGGCAGTTCTGAATTTCCTGCTGATTTTCAGTCTGCTCCACCGCTGTTTGAGCCTATTCATGAGTCCCGCCCTGTCATTGATTCAGGCTGCCGGTCTGCAAAGGTATCGGAAAGACGACGTTTGCCTCCAGTCCCCTGAGCCCCAGGGACGGATCATCCAGACGCAAGACATGAAAAGAAGACTTGGCACAATCACCAAACTGATCACAGTTTAAAACACCAGTGACCCCTTTGAATGCCCTGGTGGCATAGAGGATATCCCGTAGTTTTTTGCGGCCGATATGCAGGGTTCCGTCCGCCTCCCGAACTGCAGCCGCCTCTATGCTATGAAGGAGAAGATCTGCCGCATCATAGCCACTGAGGAAGTACCGGACCGTCGGTTCTTCTTCATACCTGGCAATATAGGCCCGGGTCAGTTCTTGCGCGGCTGGACCTCCGGCCTGCGCCGGTCCGACAAAACACATCCCTTTGCCCACCTCTGCCACTGCCTCAAGAAAGCTCTCTTCAATCAGGGCCCCGTCACTGATCAGGAGTACCTCATCAAGGGCGGAATTCTGACGGGCCTGGAGGAGGATTTGATTGCCTTCAGGTTGAAAAAGGGGAAAAAAGAGCAATTCCGCCTGGGAGTTGACAACAGCGGTCAACACAGGGGCCATTTCACTATCGCCCTTGTTAATTGCTGTATCAAGGACAATGGTGCCGCCCAGTTCTGTAAAGGCATTTTTAAAACTCTCAGTCAAGCCCTTGCTATAAATATCATTATCGTTAATGGTGGCTGCGCGGTTCAGGCCAAGCTGCTCATAGACATAGCCTGCTGCGACCTTACCGGCATTTTCCTCATTGCCGGCAGTACGGAAATAGCCAGGCTGCCAGTCGGGAGCAGCATAGCCGCCGATAGAGGTAAGAAAGGGTGCCGAATTATTGCCGGAAATCATGGTCAAGCCCGCATCTGACATGGCTTTTGCCGCTGTGGCCGCCGCACCGGAACAGGTGGTGCCGAATATGGCCAAGGTCTGCGGGTCAGCGATTATTTCCAAGGCGGCATTGGCACCGCCTTCTGCCGTACAGCCGGTATCCTCAATATGGAGGGCAACAGGGTGCCCTGAAATTTTCTCCTCTCTTGCCGCCAGGGCCAACTCAAGCCCTCTGATCTGTGCCTGCCCAAGAGGCGCTATTTCACCACTCAAGGCCTGCAGGACTCCGATCTTCACCGCCTCCCCAGGACCTACAGTGACACAGCCCAGGAGATCAGTGCATTCAAACGGAGCTTCCATCTCACTGCAGGCAGCAAACAACAGGAGACAAAAGAGGGCCGGCGGACAGGTCCTGAAAAAGCATTTTCTTGCGGAAAGCATAATCGGAATCAAGTTTGAGACCTCCCAGTCATATGCAACATGTATTTCATCTCCATCTTCTTCTCTTTTCCTTCAGCCTCTGAGCTGAACAGCCTGGCCCGTTCTCTGCCTCATCCCCCTCTTGTCCGGGCAAAAACATAACAAACCCTCCCCGCTAAAAGCATCCAACCATAAAAGAGACATTTTCTCAAAAACAAAAAAGAGAGAACTGATCCCCCTCTCTCAGCAAGGGTCTTCTGAGAAACCGGAAAACACTGGCGATGCGAAACAGAGAGTTCCAAACAAAAACAAGGCGCAGACAGACTTGTCCCACTGGCAATTTTTTTTGCCTGAAGCGTAGAGATGGAGAATCTCCCGGCCTCCCGGGAGATTTTGCTGAGTAAGAGGGGTTAGGAACTTGTCCGGGAAGGGCCATTTTGGCCAAAATCGAGACAGTTCTGAAAAATAAACACAGACAGTTAGCGACTCTTGCCAGGATATTTTTTTGAAACAACCTGAAATCTGGGAAAAGAGGCCTTTTCGGACAGGCTTCTAGAAGAGCTTACGAAGGCGCTTGTATCCAGCCCTGATTTCTTCTGCGGCCAGGGCCAGGGCTGCTCCGGCATTTTCAGCGGTCTTCCCCGCCTCTGCCGTGAATGGTTTATACTGAGCAAGAAAGGTGTTCCATTTTTTTTCCAGCTCTTCCAGTTCCTCTTTAGCCTCCGCCTGTCCCAGATGGGCCTTGAGTTTGATCTCATCGCGCAGCTGTTCTATGCTTGTCTTCATATTTTCCAAACCACTTTTGCTCTCACTCATCAGTCACTCCTTATTGGCATATTTTTGGTTTTACTTCTGCTCTAAGTATAGCAAACAAGAAAGAAACAAGTCAACCGCCAACAGAAAGAGCAAGAAAGTGGCTGCATGCCTCGCCTGGCCCGCAAGAATGAGGCACACCGGAAAGGACACCTGTCCGGGGCACCAGCGAGCGGATAGGGCCACGCCTCCATCTCCTCATTATGGTGAAGGCAACAACCGGCACCTGATAAAGACACGAATTAGCCGATCTCCTTAGAGAGCAACCAGGATCAACTCGCACTCGGGCCGGGCCTTGTCGTCCAGGTAGAGGGGAATACTGATGGTGATGGCCGTTCCTTTGCCCACTGCACTTTCCACCCGGATCTTGCCTTGGTGCTGGGCAATAATCTTATAACATATGCCCAGTCCCAGGCCCGTGCCCTGCCCCACCTCTTTGGTGCTGAAAAAAGGATCGAAGATCCTTGGCATGTCTTCCCTGGCTATTCCCTGGCCGGTATCAACAAAACGGATATGAATCATCTCTCTATCGCTAAAGGTCGTCAGGGTCAATGTGCCGCCTGCATCGCCAATTGCCTGGACACCGTTATTCATCACATTCAGAAACACCTGACTCATCCTCCCTCCCGCACACAGGACCTGAGGGATTGCACCCAGTTCTGTCACCAGCTCCACTTTGCCCTTGTATCTGGTATCCACAAACTTCCAGGTAGAGAGGAGGGAGGCATTGATATCATAGGCATTCAGACAGTCGCCGTCCTGACGGGAAAAGAGGGTAAGCTCCTGCACTATTTTGACACTGCGCAGGCAGCCCTCACGGATTGAGCCGAGAACAAGATCGATATTGCTGTAGAGGGTAGCAATCCCCAACTCCTCGCCCAGGGCCTCTGCCCGCTGCAGAGCGGCAAGCATCTCCTGCTCCGTCTCCTGCAGTCCCGCCTCATGATAGGCATCGGTAATCCGACGAATTCCCTTAAGAATATTCTCCAGGGCCGGAGCTGCAGTGACAATAAAATTAATATTATTATTCACCTCATGAGCCACACCAGCGACCAGCTGGCCGAGAGCGGCCATCTTCTCGGAGTGAATGAGCTGAGCCTGGGTCTCCTGAACCTTCTTCAGGGCCTTCTCCAGTTTGACATTACTCTTCTTCAGCGTTTCTTTTTTCTTTTCCAGGTCCTCATTGGCGCAAGCGAGTTCACTGGTCCGCACCTCCACCTTCTCTTCAAGATTCTGACGCAGTTCCTCGATGGTGGCAAAAGATTGTTCCAGACTTTCCAACAAATTGGAATAGGTGGTGTCAAGGAGACCGATTTCACTAAAGGCCTCTTCACTCCCCTCTCCACTCCTGGCGACCTTGGCGACCAGATTCCTGAGGGGATGCATCATCTTGTTGAGGAGAATCACTGTACATAAAATGGCAAGAGAAAGGACAGCAGTTACCAGGAGTCCTGTGCGCAGGATGAGCTGCTGCACCTCACGCTCAAACGGTTCCTTGGAACTCGAGATAGCCACCCAGCCGATAAGTTTCTTCTCCTCTGTCTGCGGCTCCTTATCCCAGAAATACATTTCTTCCTCATCACTGTAGGAAACAGTGCTCAACACCGGCCACCAAAAGACAAAGCTATCGGCCCTGGCAAGAAAATTATTCCCTTCCCGGCGCACAGTCTCCAACTGCAGGATGAAGTCATCCTCTTCTGCCACTCTCTTCTTATCGCTCCACCTGTCAAGGATAACTTCATCCTTATCATTGAGTACCAGGACCCGAAAGATATCCTCCTGGAGGAGGAGTGAATCCACCACCGGACTCATCACACTTGCCATTTCGGCAAAGACGCCCACCTGAATAGCCTGGGCCAGCAATCTTGCCATGGCCAGACCACTCCGGCGAGTCTGCTCGGTATAGGTCTTGCGTTGAATATTGATAAAGAGAAGGTCGAGACCAATGGCCAGAACAACCATGGCCCCGATAAAGACTATCAGTATCCTGGTATTATAGCTTCCCTTAATTCTTTTGAATAATGCACGTATATTCATTTGACAGGCACGGCAAATTGAAGATTAATTTTCTCGGCGATCTTGACATTGACTCTGATGCGCACCTTTTCCGGCTGGAGAGGAGGAATATCTTGGGGGGCGGTTCCGGAGAGCACATCCAGGGCCAGAATCGCAGCCTGTTTTCCCATCTCTTGCCAGTCAAAGGTGGTAGCCAGGGTGGCTCCGTGAGCCAGATGGATTTCAGAAAAACTAAAGAGCGGGATCTGCTCCTGGAGAGAAAAACGGTAATAACTCTGCTCCGTCTGGGGCGAGACAGCAGTGAGGTCCGGCACCATCCACAGGAGATCAATCTCACCTTTGAGCCCCTCCAGTTGCCCGACCACTTCCTTGCCACTCGTGATCGGCCTGCGGATAAAGGTCAGTTCCGACTGGGCCGCCACTGCCTGAGAGACCAGGGATTCACATCGCTCAGGATCATAGACCACTCCCACCCTCTTTAGGTGGGGGAGGAGACGGCGGATCTCGGCAAATTCGCGACCGAGGCTGTTTTCCAGGAGCACCCCGGTGGCCTGGTGACCGGCAGGGAGGAGGGCCTGGGCTTGGGGAACGAGGAGGTAGACCACAGGTCTCTTGCTGCTGACTGCGGCCTGGAGGGCCTTTTTACCGATGGCCACCACCAGATCCGGCAACTGTTCATCAATAAGCCGGGCCACAGCAGCGCGTTTCTCGCCTTTGGCGATGGTATAGGTGCAGAGAGAATTATTGGCAATGGATTTGACCCCTTGATTGGGCAGGGCCGGCAGGAGCAGGTCACTGAATGCCTGGGCCGCTCGTGCGTAGGGAGGGGCCTCTCCAGACTGGAGCACCAGGACCTCAAAGGACCAGGCCTGTCCCGGCAGGAGAAAAGAGAAAAGCAAGATGAGGAAGAGCCGTTGTCTCATGGAAAAATGTTACGGAGAGGAGAGGGCGGGAAGAAACCAGGGCCCAGCTACTGAAAAATCAACCTATTCTCGAAGAGAAGGATCTCCTTTGAGAATAGCGTTTTCTCCTAGAAAGGCAAGAAAAGACTCCCCCTTTTGGCTGAGCAAGTGCACACAATCCATCAGAAGCCCCTAAATCACAAGAAAGCTGCCAGATTTTTTTTGCTCCCATAGACTGGTTTTTCTGGTAGCCTTTCTTGCAATGGAGTATCTTTGTTATCTATATGAATTAGCAAGATTTGTTTAGCATAAACCTGGTATTTTCCTGGTAGTCCACACCAAAACCATAACTTTCTGGAGACAATCAAATTGAAGAACGCCCACTCTATGAAACCCATGACCCTCTCCCTGGCCCTCCTCCTCACCATGTCGCCCTCTGCCTGGGCCGAGGAAGAAACTAAGGCGGAGTTAAACGACGGCGACGAATTCCTGGCCCTCTACTACCCCGACGGCCAGGAGGTGGAGACGGCCAGCCGGGCCCCCAAACCCCTCTCACAGGTCCCCGAAAACGTGACCATCATCAGCGCCGCCCAGATCGAACGGATGAACGCCCATGGGCTCGATGATCTCCTCAACCGGGTGGCCGGGGTCTCTGTCAACTACGCCAGTAAAGACTTCAACAACGTCGCCTATCTGGGTATCCACGACTCCTCCATCCAGCAGGTGGTCGTCTACCTGGACGGCATCCGCATCTCCAAGGCCACCGACGACGTGGCCTGGACCAATATGGTGCCCATCCGCATCATCAAACGCATCGAGGTGATCAAGGGGGCGGCCAGTTCTACCTGGGGCTCGGCCCTGGGCGGGGTGATCAACATCATCACCAAGGACACGGGCGAGAGCAGCCGACCCAGTGGTTCCCTGCGCGGCTCCTACGGGGAATTTGCCAGCCAGGACTACTCGGCCGAGCTGGCCGGGGCCGTGGGCCCGCTGGGCTACTACCTCTCCGCCGCCAGGCAGGAGTCGGACGGGATCAAAGACGCCAAGGAGTTTGCCAGCAGCAGCCTCTACGGGAAGTTCGATATCGCCCTCCCGGCCAACATGGCCCTCACCCTGAGCGGCGGCTACACCGCCCCCGACTACCAGACAGGCCACTATACCCTGCCCGGCTTTGACTTTGACGAGTCTATCGATGACCGCAGCAGCTTTGGTTCCGCCTCCTTTGACGCCCTGGTCGCAAGCGGCCTCAACCTCCACCTCAACACCTATTTCCTCGACAACAGCTTCGTCCTCACCGACACCGATTTCGACAGCGACCTCCCCTGGTGGCAGAACCGGGACGAGCAGGAGACCACCGGAGTCAACGGCCGCCTCGCCTACCGCCTGGACAGACACCAGCTGGTGGCCGGCTTTGACTACCTGCGCAACGAGATCAGGCGCAGCGATGAGCTCTCCCCGGCCCCGGCCGCTGAACTCAATGAAGAGCTTCTCGGCCTCTATGCCAACGACACCATCAAATTCGGCAACCTCACTCTGGTCCCCGGACTCCGCTACGACGAGATGTCGGACACCTCCGCCATGACCAGCCCCAGCCTCGGCACCACCTGGCTGGCCACCCCACACACCCTCTTCCGGGCCTCCATCGCCAGCGGCTTTCGCAAGCCCCCGGTTTATTATACGGACACGGAAAACGGCGCCTGGTGGGCCAACGATGAGCTGCAACCGGAAGAGGTCATCTCCTACCAGGCCGGGGTGGAGACCGGGGTGACCCGCTTTTGCCGCCTCAAGACCACCCTCTTCTACAACGACGTCAGCGAGGCCTTCTCCTGGAACTCCGCCCTCGCCACCTATGACAACAACGGTGACGAGTCCCGCAAGGGCATAGAGGTGGAGATCTCCACCCTGCCCTGGAATCATCTCTCCCTGGAGCTCAACTTCACCTACATCCACACCGAAGATGAGGAGGGGGAAAATGGTCACAAACGCTTTGCCAACCTTATTGCCCTCTACGATAACCCGCAGCTCCTCACCGTCGAGCTGTCCGGCCACTATGTCCGCTACGGCGATCTGGAGGCCCCGCCCGCCTATAATCCGGTGGACGGCACCCTCCTCTGGGACCTCAGCATCAGCAGGAAGATCTGGGCCAATGAAAAACTGAGCAGCGAGCTCTTCCTGGTCGGCCACAACCTCAGCAACGAGAGCCAGTACCAGGATGAACTGTTACCCAACAACGGCCGCTGGCTTGAGGCCGGCCTGAAGTGCTTCTTTTAAGGATGCAGCAAGCCTCCAGCAGCGAAACAGATTCCCCCTGACCCTGCCTGCAAAGGAGAGGACCAGGATATCCATCCACCCTCAGTAAAGGAGAGCGTTATGAAGAAGATTGTCATCGTCAACAAAGGGGTCACCGCCAAAGAGGTGGCCAAAGTCACAACCTGCTGCGCTGATGGCGCTCCAGCAAAAATCCGTTAACCCCCACTTGCGGAGGGGGGAGCAGGCCTCGCGCCCCCCTCTGCCAAGGTAGACATGTTCCTCTCTCCCTATCACAAGACCTTTAGCCACCCCGATAAGATCCTGCCTCCCTCCGAAGCTGGTGGAGAAACTCCTCCCCTTTTATGCTTCCATGGCGGTTGCCAGTCGCTGAGCAGAGCCACGAAAAATGCCGCACCTGCCTCTACCTCCTCCTCTGCTTCGGCGGCTGCCGCTTCATGAAATACCGCAAAAACCTGAGCATGGACATCGACTGCAAAAAAGAATTCCTCGACAACACTATTTGCTCTTTTGTGTGCCAGGATGCAGCAGGCGGAGAAGAGAGGGGGAAGTTGAGGGGCACGAAAAGGAGAGTACGGAAACTGAAAGTGAAGCTTCGCCCCCCCACGCCACCACCATTCGCGGCTGAAGCCGCTCCAACAGGCATCGGGGAACCGGTAAGACAACCCTCCGCTCCCACCCCTCACCGAAAAGCCCCCCAGATCTACAAGCTAGGAATGAAAAAGTAGGAGCCGGCTTCAGCCGCGAACTGCATACCCAGATACCCGAAACAAAAACTCCAACTCCCAGCCACCTCCTTTCGCGGCTGAAGCCGACTCACACAGACATCTGTGGGAACCTCCTCCCTCTACTCTTTACCCTCCACCCACACTGCATCCCAGTGCGGATACAACCAGAGATTCTCTACCAATGCCGCCCGGAGTGGATTGGCAACCAGGTATCGCGCCGCTGCCACCAGATCCTGATCCTGGCGCAGGCCGCGGTCATGATAGCCCCTCTGCCAGAGGGTTCCTGATGTGCCGACAGACGCGTTGATCAGCCGCGCTGACTGCCCCTTGACAGCTCGCATTACTGCGGCCAGATCGCTTTCCAGCAACTCAACCAACCAATGAAAATGATCGGGCATCACCACAAAAGCCAAGGAGCGGACAGCCCCCTCCTCATCCTGGAGACGGAAGGAGTTAATACAGATCCTGGCGGCGGTAAAATCGCTAAAAACAGGTCGCCGCTGCAAGGTGACCGCCGTTAACAGATAGTAGTGCCCCTCCTGGGAATAGCGTCCATTACGCAGATCTCGACTATGAAAAGCAGGCATGAGATGAGTTAATATGAATTGTAAACGGTTGCAGGAGAGTATTCTGGCACCAACGACACTCTCCATGTACATGAACAAGAAACTCATAGCCCCCACCCCCATTCGCGGCTGAAGCCGCTCCAACACACAGCAGGGGAACACAAGCAAGACAACCCTCTTTCCCTCCCCCGCACTGAAAAACCCCAGACCAGCAACCGAGGAAGGAACAAGTGGGAGCCGGCTTCAGCCGCGAACTGCACTCCCCAGGTACCCGAAAATGAAACGCCAACTCCCAGCCACCACCATTCGCGGCTGAAGCCGCTCCAACACACAGCAGGAAAACACCGACAAAACAACCCTCTTTCCCCACCCCGCAACGAAAAACCCCAGACCAGCAGCCGAGGAAGGAACAAGTGGGAGCCGGCTTCAGCCGCGAACTGCACTCCCCAGGTACCCGAAACAGAAACTCCAACTCCCAGCCACCCCCATTCGCGGCTGAAGCCGCTCCAACACACAGCGGGGGAACACCGGCAAAACTCCCCCTCTGCAACAATAACCAGGGTGGACCGCTGTTCCCTTCGCTGTCCCCCAGTAGCGGCGAGACTCTAGTCCCGGGTAAAGAGGTAGTGATCCGCACGGGAGAGGTCCTGGCGGAAGCGATAGCCGTCCTCGGCAAAGCCCTTCAATTCCGCTACTGTCTCCACCTTCTTTCTGATGGCAAAATCCACCATCCTGCCGCGGGCCCGTTTGGCGTGAATGGCCACGGTGCGGTAGCCCTCGCCCTGGCGCTCCTTGAAGTCTATATGGAGGATGCTTCCCTGGAGGTTTTTTTTGCTGATCACCTTGCTGTATTCCATGGAGGCCAGGTTGACGACTATGGCCTCTTGCTGGCCGACCAGGCCCTTATTGAGCGCCTTTGTCACCTGTTCTGTCCAGAAAGCATATAGGTTCTGGCCCCGGCTGGTAGCCAGCCTGCAGCCCATCTCCAGGCGATAGGCTTGGATCAGATCCAAGGGCCTCAGGAGGCCATAGAGACCGGAGAGGATACGCAGGTGCGCCTGGCCATAGGCCAGCTCCTGCTGGCTATAGTCTTGCGTATGGATAGCGCTATACACATCGCCCTGAAAGGCCAGGAGGGCAGGACGGGCATTGTCTGCGGTAAAGGGGAGTCGAAAATCTCTGATGCGCTGGTGGGTCAGCTCTGCCAGGCGCCCACTCATCTTCATCAAGGATGCCAGTTCCGGCACCGTCAAATGACGCAGCTGCCGGATCAGGAACGCAGTCTCAGCAAGCAGTGAGGGCTGGCTGACAGGGGTTGTCAGAGGGGGGAGGGAAAAGTCCTGGGTCTTGGAGGGGGAAAGGATCATCAGCATGGCGGAAGGCTCCTGTGTGAGGGGAACGGCTGGGAGAGTATCTGTTTACGGAGCAGGCCTTCTCCCAGTCAAACCGTCTATCCGTCAGCCAAAAGAGCCTGGCGGGGAACTCTGGGTTTTCAGTCTGCCTGGCGAATGGCGGCTGCCATCTGCAGGGCCTGGCGGCTGGCAGCCACATTGTGGACCCGGATAATATCGACCCCGGAATCGGCAGCCAGGGCCGAGACCACGGCAGTAGCCAGATCCCGATCAGCTACCTCAAGGCCGGTGATATCGCCGATAAAGCGTTTACGGGAATGGCCAAGGAGGAGGGGGCAGCCAAGATTTTTGAATTCGGCCAGGTGCTTGAGGATGGAGAGATTGTGGGCCCGGGTCTTGCCAAAACCGATACCGGGATCGAGGATAAGGCGCTGACGCGCCACTCCCTTAGCCTCCAGCCAGGCCAGGCGCTCACGAAAAAAGTCGATGATCTCAGCCACCACGTCCCGGTAATGCGGATTGACCTGCATCTCACCGGGCGTTCCCTGCATATGCATAAGGATCACCGGCACCGAGGTCTTCTGGACCAGGGTCAGCATATCCGGATCCTGACGCAGGGCCGAGATGTCGTTAATCATATCGGCACCGGCCTGAAGGGCCTGGCGGGCCACCGCGGCCTTGGTGGTGTCAATGGAGATTGGGATGGAATGAATACGACGGATGGAACGAATGGCAGGCAGGACCCGCCGCAGCTCCTCGTCTTCGGAAACGGGTTCGGCAAAGGGGCGGGTGGATTCACCGCCGATATCGATTATATCGGCACCAGATGCAATAAGGGCCTCTGCCTGAGTACAGGCAGAGGCCTCTTCAACAAACTGACCACCATCGGAGAAGGAGTCGGGCGTCACATTGAGGATGCCCATGATCCTGATTGCAGTCACACCATTACTCCTTGTTCTGCTCTCCGGCCGCCACAGCTGCTTCTGCCTCAGGTTGTGAGGTTTCTCCCTTTTCTACCGGAACCGTTTCCTCTCCGGCCGCCTCAACTGCGTCTCCAGCTTCTGCTTCCGGTTCTGCAACTGAGCCAGCTTCAGCAGATTCAGCCGCAGGTGCTGCCGCTTCTGCCGCTTCCGCCGCTGCGGCTTGTGGGGCAGGTTTCCTGACAGGCTTTGCCACAGGTTTGGGGGCTATGGGCTCGTACTGTCCGGGGCGAAGTTCTGCAAGAATGCGCTCAATATCGTCAAGGACGATGGTTTCGTTTTCCAACAGCTCTTCAGCCATTCGCTTGAGTACATCCATATTGTCGGTGAGCAGTCTGGTCACAGTCGCATTAGCGGTGAGGATGATTTTCTGTACCTCGCCATCAATCTTACGCGCCGTATCCTCACTGAAATCGCGGTGCTGGGATATCTCCCGGCCCAGAAAGATCTGTTCTTCCTTTTTGCCAAAGGTAAGGGGTCCGAGTTCCTCGCTCATGCCCCAGGCACAGACCATCTTACGGGCCAGATCCGAAGCCCGCTCAATATCGTTGCCGGCACCGGTGGTGATTTCATTGAAGATCAGTTTTTCCGCAACCCGGCCCCCAAAAAGGATACAGAGGGTATTCTCGAGAAACTTCTTGGAATGGGTATAGCGCTCATCCTTGGGCAGCTGCATGGTGACACCCAAAGCCCGCCCACGGGGAATAATAGTAACCTTGTGGATGGGATCGGTATCAGATAAGAGGCGTGCCACCAAGGCGTGTCCAGCCTCATGGTAGGCGGTGACCTCTTTTTCGGCATCGGTGATGATCATGGAACGACGCTCAGCACCCATCATGATCTTGTCTTTGGCCTTGTCAATCATGCTGGTGTCGATCTTCTTGGCCCCGGTGCGGGCGGCCATCAGAGCAGCCTCGTTCACCAGATTTTCCAGGTCTGCCCCGGTAAAACCAGGGGTACCACGAGCCACGATCTCCATGTCAACATCCTCTTCCATCTTGGTCTTCTTGGCATAGATCTCCAGAATCTTCTGACGGCCTTTAACATCGGGTACGGGTACGATCACCTGTCGATCAAAACGACCGGGACGAAGGAGGGCCGGATCCAGGACATCGGGGCGATTGGTGGCGGCAACGATGATCACGCCTTCATTGGCCTCAAAACCGTCCATCTCCACCAGAAGCTGATTTAAGGTCTGTTCGCGTTCATCATGACCACCGCCTAAGCCTGCCCCACGATGTCTGCCCACAGCATCAATCTCATCAATAAAGATAATACAGGGGGCATTTTTCTTGCCCTGGGTAAAAAGATCACGTACCCGGGAGGCACCGACACCGACGAACATCTCGACAAAATCGGAACCGGAGATGGTATAAAAGGGGACATCCGCCTCACCGGCAATGGCCTTGGCGAGGAGGGTCTTTCCTGTACCCGGAGCTCCTGCCAGGAGAACCCCCTTGGGTATACGACCACCGAGCTTGGTGAATTTCTGTGGATCTTTGAGAAAATCGACAATCTCCTCCAGCTCCTCTTTGGCCTCATCGATACCGGCCACGTCTTCAAAGGTGACCTTATTGGTATCCTTTTCCATGAGCTTGGCCCGGGTCTTGCCAAAAGAGAGGGCTCCCCCCTTGCCTCCACCCATCTGCATCTGGCGCATAAAGAAAATCCATACGCCAATGAGGAGGAGCATGGGGAACCAGGAGACGAAAATGGTCATCAGCCAGGAGTCCTTCTGTACCTCTTTGACCGAGATATCCACCCCATTACTGCGCAGGATGGAAATCAGTTCGTCATCATTGACCGGATAGACCGTACGAAAAGGTTTGCCGTCCTGAAGGGTGCCGGAAAGGGTGTCGCCACTGATCTGCACCCTGGGAATCGCCTGACTCTCCACAGCAGACATGAACTCACTGTAGGTCATCGAGGTCATCTGCCCCTGAGGCTTATTAAAAAGATTAAAGAGCAGGATCATGGTGAGACCAATCACCAACCACATAGAAAGATTTTTATAGAAAGTATTCAAAGAGTCCTCCGCAACTCCTGAAGTGAGCGTACTCGACGCCGCTATACGGTGTCTACTAGATGCATTTTCAATGAAAAATCATTGCCCCGCTGTACTTGTTCACGGAGCAACAGTTGTCTATACTAAGGGTATAAGAGACCGATGTCGAGGGCAGAAAAGCTTTTTTCTGCAAACAGAGTATCATTTATCAGTTTTTGCTGGACTTATACCAACTCAAAATCGGTGATGCTTAATATATTATAAGTACAAACCTTCGAAAAAGCTTCCCGAAGAGCAGACAAACGTATAGGAAGACGGCTTTTAAAGAAACGCTCCCCCTTGGAACGCTCCAACAATACAGCAGATAAAGAATTTTGAAGCCTTCCCTTTTCGCCTGGAAGTCATCGCTTTGTTCCCTCTCTGGTAAAATACTGAACCGGATGGACCCCGATCTCTTTTTCGCGCATGGCCTTCATGGCCATGACCACGGCCACGGCACCAGTAGCTGTGGTGGTATAGGGGACATGGAGTTCCAAGGCTGCCCGACGAATGGAATAGGAATCTTCGGTGGTACGCCGTCCCAAAGAGGTATTCACCACCCAGGCCACCTGGTTATCCTGAAGCTTGTCGAGAATGTGGGGCCGTCCTTGGGATATCTTATTCACCCGCTCACAGGGCACATTATGAGACTCAAGAAATTTTGCCGTGCCGCGGGTGGCAATGATCTTAAAATCCATCTCCACCAGGGTGCGGGCAGGAGCCAATATGGACTGCTTATCGCTGTCGCGGACACTGATAAAAACCGAGCCGGAAGCTGGCAGAGTTGAGCCTGTGGCCAGCTGTCCCTTAGCAATGGCCAGGCCAAGGTCGTCATCGATCCCCATGACCTCACCGGTGGACTTCATCTCCGGTCCAAGCAGGGTATCCACATTGTCAAACCGGTCAAAGGGAAAGACAGCCTCTTTCACCGCCCAGTGACTGATCTCCACCTCACGGGTGAAACCAAGTTCTTCCAGACTCATGCCCATCATGACCTTGGTGGCCAGCTTGGCAAGCGGTACTCCGGTCGCCTTGGAGACAAAGGGAACAGTACGGGAGGCCCTGGGGTTGACCTCAAGGATATAGAGGTTCTGGTCTTTCACCGCAAACTGAACATTCATGAGGCCAATGACACCAAGCTCTTCCGCCATGGCCCGGCTGGCCCGTTTGATCTCTTCCACCAGTTCCGGCGAGAGGGTGTGGGGCGGCAGGACACAGGAAGAGTCACCGGAATGGATCCCCGCTTCCTCGATATGTTCGAGGATGCCGCCAATAACCGTATGGGTTCCGTCACAGATGGCATCCACATCCACTTCAATGGCGTCTTTAAGAAACTTATCGACCAAGACAGGATGCTCCCCCCCGGCGATACCAGGAATGGCCATGAAGTTGCGGATCTCCTTGTCATTGTAGGCAATACGCATATCGCGACCGCCCAGGACATAGGAGGGGCGAACCACCACCGGATAACCAATCTTCTCGGAGGCAACCAAGGCCTCCTCCAAGGTATACACCGTATCGTTATCCGGCTGACGCAGCCCCAGCTTCTGGAGGAACTGCTGAAAACGCTTCCTGTCCTCTGCCCGGTCAATGGAGTCGGGCGGAGTACCGATAATGGGTACACCGGCCTCTTCCAGAGCCACGGCCAGGTTAAGCGGAGTCTGACCGCCAAACTGGACGATCACCCCACTTGGTTTTTCCTGCTCGATGATATTGAGGACATCTTCCAGGGTCAGGGGCTCGAAATAGAGTTTATCCGAGGTGTCGTAGTCGGTGGATACGGTCTCGGGATTGGAGTTGACCATGATGGATTCCACCCCTATCTCTTTCAAAGCAAAGGCGGCATGGACGCAGCAGTAGTCAAACTCGATGCCCTGACCGATACGGTTTGGGCCTCCACCGAGTATAATAACCTTCTTCTTATCCGAAGCAACCGCCTCATTCTCCTGCTCATAAGTGGAGTAATAATAGGGGGTATAGGACTCGAACTCAGCCGCACAGGTGTCCACCAGTTTATAGACCGGAGTCACCCCAAGCTTGGCCCGCAGGCCACGGACATCCTTGTTTGAGGTGCCGGTGAGAAAGGCAAGCTGATAATCAGAAAAGCCATACTCCTTGGTCCGCCGGAGAAAAGCAGCATCCAGGCCCTGAAAGCCACGTTCGCGGATGACTCCTTCCATCTCCACAATCTGTTGAAAATTCCGCAGGAACCAGGGATCGATCTGGGTCAGGGCGAAGATTTTTTCAATGGAAAAGCCGCGTTTCAGGCCCTCGTGGATGTAAGAGACGCGTTTTGAATTGGGCCGTCGCAGTCCACTTTCCAGGTCTTCGAGTTCCAGGTGACCCAGATCATTTTTACCGTCAGCACCAAATCCGAAGCGGCCGGTCTCCAGGGAGCGCATCCCCTTCTGAAAGGCCTCTTTAAAGGTGCGGCCAATGGCCATGGTCTCACCCACTGATTTCATGGCCGTGCTCAGCAGATCCTCGGCCTCGGGGAATTTTTCAAAGGTCCAGCGTGGAATCTTGACCACGCAGTAATCAATAGTAGGCTCAAAGGAGGCATATGTCTCCCTGGTGATATCGTTTTTGATCTCGTCCAGGGTGTAGCCGACGGCGAGCTTGGCGGCAATCTTGGCAATGGGGAATCCGGTGGCCTTCGAGGCCAGGGCCGAACTCCGCGAAACCCGGGGGTTCATCTCGATGACCATCAGTTCTCCGTCTACGGGATTGACGGCGAACTGGACATTTGAGCCACCGGTCTCCACGCCGATTTCACGGATGATGGCAATGGCCGCGTCCCGCATATTCTGGTACTCGCGATCACTGAGGGTCTGGGCAGGCGCCACGGTGATGGAGTCACCGGTATGGACACCCATGGCATCCACATTTTCAATGGAACAGATGATGACCACGTTGTCCTTGGAGTCGCGCATCACCTCCAGCTCATACTCCTTCCAGCCCAGCAGGGAGCGCTCGAGCATGATCTCGGTGGTCATGGAGAGGTCCAGTCCCGAGGAGGAGAGTTCTTCCAGTTCATGACGATTATAGGCCACGCCGCCGCCGGTCCCGCCCAGGGTAAAACTGGGGCGGACAATAACGGGAAAGCCTATTTCTTCTGCTGCAGCCATGGCATCAGCCAGGGTATGGACAATAACAGACATGGGCACATTGAGGCCGATGGACTCCATGGCGGCCTTGAACTCTTCTCTGCCCTCGGCCTTTCTGATAACATCGATATTGGCGGCCAGCATCTCGACATTGTACTTCTCCAGGGCCCCCATCTCAGCCACTTTGATGGCGGTGTTCAGGGCAGTCTGGCCACCCAGGGTGGGGAGCAGGGCATCGGGGCGTTCCTTCTCAATGACCTTGATAACCATCTCCGGGGTGATGGGTTCGATATAGGTGGAGTCGGCAAGCTCGGGATCGGTCATGATGGTGGCCGGGTTCGAGTTGATGAGCACAACCTCGTAGCCCTCTTCCTTCAAGGCTTTGACAGCCTGGGCTCCGGAGTAGTCAAATTCGCAGGCCTGGCTGATAATGATCGGACCGGAACCAATGATGAGGATTTTTTTGATGTCTGTTCGTTTTGGCATGGGAGCGTTTTTTGTTTTTTTCAGTTTCACCCTCAAGGGGCTTATCAATCAAATTTTCTGCAAATGGGTTTCACTCAACAGGAGACAGAGAATCTCAGAGCATCTTTAAGAAGCGATCAAAGAGATACATGGCATCATGAGGGCCCGGTGCATGTTCCGGATGATACTGAACAGAGAAGGCCTGATATTTTTTATGGCGCATTCCCTCAACAGAGCCATCATTGAGGTTGATATGGGTAAGTTCCACCTCCTCCGGATTGATACTGTCCATGTCCACACAAAACCCGTGGTTCTGGGAGGTGATCTCCACTCGGCCGGTGGTCAGATCCTTGACCGGCTGATTGCCGCCCCGGTGACCAAATTTCAGCTTGTAGGTAGAGCCGCCATAGGCAAGGCCAAGTAGCTGATGTCCCAGACAGATACCAAAAATAGGCTTTTTCCCCAGGAGGCTGCGAATGGTCGCAACGACCCCGGGTACCCCCTCTGGGTCACCTGGACCATTGGAGAGAAAGATCCCGTCTGGATTCATGGCCAGGACCGTCTCGGCATCGGTTGATGCCGGCACCACCTGGACCTGACAGCCCTTGTCCGTCAAGATTCGGGCCTGGTTATACTTGAGACCAAAATCAAAGGCGACAATCTTGTGAGGATTGTTGAGCCCGGATTGAGCCGTGGCAAAATTGGTTCCAGGAACCGGACGGTTATCGGCCCAGCCGTATGGTTCCCGGCAGGTCACCCGGCTCACCATGTCCTGGCCGACCAGTCCGGACCACTGACGAGCTCGGGCCACCAGGGAATCACGATCCAGATCTTCAGTGGAGACGATACCCTTCATGGCCCCCTTGGTTCGGATGTGACGGACCAGGGCCCGGGTATCAAACCCTTCCACTCCCAGCACCCCGTACTGGCGCAGAAAATCGGCGAGGGTCCCCTCGGAACGATAGTTGGAAGGATAGTCGTTGTATTCTTTGACCAGAAAGGCCATGGGGTGAACAGATGCAGACTCCATATCCGCCTTATTGACGCCGTAATTACCAATCAAGGGATAGGTCATGGTGACGATCTGGCCCGTATAGGAGGGATCGGTAAGGATTTCCTGATACCCGCTCATGGAGGTATTGAAGACGATTTCACCAACCGCCTCACCGGATCCGGTAAAAGATCGACCCTCAAAAAAGGTTCCATCTTCCAAGACAATAACTGCTTTCATATAATTCCCCTGTACTTCACTTCTGGGTAAACGGCCCTGGCAGGCCTTTATTGTAAGAGAGAAGCCACCACCACCGCCTGCTTCCTGGCGGCACCCTGCTGGGCCCGGGCAATCTCTCCGGCCCGTATGCAGGCCAGATGGTACTCCTGCTCATGCTCTCTAAAAAACTCTATTTTTGCTTGCAAAGCAAGTCCATCGCGGACCATAAAGCCGCTGCCCGCCTCTTCCAGCATCCTGGTCGCATCCCTGTAATCGCTCATATGGGGACCATAAAAAACGACCCTGTTCCAGAGGGCGATCTCCATCACATTATGACCACCCCGGGGAACGAAACTGCCGCCGCAGAAGACATAGTCAGCAACGGAATAGAGCATGGCCAATTCGCCCATGCAATCCACGAGGACCAGATCCGCCTGCCTCGCCTGCCCCTTTTCCAGATCGCTGAACAGGTCAAAGGGATGTCCCTCTTGCTCAAGCATCTGCCGGAGCTGTGGGAGACGCTCCAGGTGACGAGGGGCAAGGATCAGGAGTTGCCTTCCTCCGTCTCGGCCGGCTTCGAGATACGCCAGCAGCTCTTCTTCTTCCTTGCCATGGGTGGAACCGGCTATCAGAACCTCACACCCGGATGCGATAGCGAGCAGTGATCGATAGCGAGCCTGTATTGCATCCTGATCAGGGGGCAGGGCCAAATCATATTTTACATTACCCAGGACCTGAATCTTTTTCCTGTCCACACCCAGGGCGACATAACGCTCACTATCGGCAGAGCTGATCACCGCCAGTTGCGCAAACTGGGCCAAGATAACTGCCATGAAGCAGCGAATCCTGCGGTACCCCCCATAGGAACGCTCGGACATCCGTCCATTGACCAGTACCAGCGGCCGTCCTCTTTGCCTGATCTTTTTCAAGATGAGGGGCCAGATTTCGGTTTCGATACAGACATACAGGTCCGGATCAATAGCGGCAACGCCTCTCTCAACAATGAAAGGGACATCCAGCGGGGCCAGGACGCAGCTGACGTCTTCCCCCAGAAATTTTTCCGCTACCCGTCGCCCATGGACTGTCATGGTGGACAAGACAAAACCAGCCCCAGGAAGCAGGCGCCGAATCTCGGGAATAAGGGCTCGGGCGGCCTGGACCTCGCCCACAGAAGAGGCATGTAGCCATATTCTGATATCCCCCTTTGTTTTTTGAGCCAGCTCCGGATAGGTACCCAACCGCTGTCCGAGCCTGTCCCGATGGCGACCACTCAGCAGCGCAAACAGCAAAAAAAAGGGAAAAACGAGGAGGAAAAGCGTACAGGAAATCACCTGATAAAAAATGTACAATCTCAGCCTCTCCTCCAGACAGAACCTCTCGGGGATGTTTCCCCCACAAAGCAAACAGCGCAGACAAAATCAGAATATTAAACTAAGAAAAAAGAAATGAGTCAACAGGAATCGGGTCAGAGCCCGCAAAACCGGGTTAAATAATCGCCGTAGGGCACTAATCTTCCCCCACCCCTGATTTTTCTTCTTGGATTTTCCTTCCAATTTGGTATTGATAGACCCTGCATCACAGGGCTGCAGACTTTTCTCATCCCCCCCCCTTTTCAGAAGGAGTTTTCATGCATACAATAACACTCTTATTCATCACAACATTTTTTCTTTTATTTAATTTTTTTGGAGATACCGTAATGGCAGAAAGCAAATTAGCAGATGGACTCTACGCCAAATTCATCACCAGCAAGGGCGATATTCTCTGCACCCTTGAATATGAGAAAACCCCACTTACCGTGGCCAATCTGGTGGGACTTGCTGAAGGTACTAAACACCTCGGTGGGGGCGCTGGCAAAGACGGTGTTCGTTTTTACGACGGGCTCGCCTTTCACCGGGTCATTGCTGATTTTATGATTCAAGGCGGTTGTCCTCTGGGCACCGGCACCGGCGGTCCTGGGTATACCTTCCCCGATGAGATTGACCCCAGCCTCCGCCACAAAGGCCCCGGTATCCTCTCCATGGCCAACGCCGGACCCGGCACCAACGGCAGTCAGTTCTTCATCACCCACGTAGCCACCCCTCATCTTGATGGCAAACACACGGTCTTTGGCCATGTGGTCTCCGGTATGGACGTGGTAAATAAGATCCAGAAGGGCGACACCATCAAAACCCTGGAAATCATTCGGGTTGGGGCTAAGGCAGAAGCCTTTAAGAGCGACCAGGAGGCCTTTGACTCTCTGCTGGCCACCATGGAACAGCGCGCCCGGGAAAAAGAACTGGCGGCCATGGAAGAGACACTTGACAAGATCAAGAAACAGTGGCCCGATGCCGTCACCACCCCTTCCGGACTCAAGTATGTGGTGGTGGCTGAAGGAACAGGAGAGATGCCCGCTCCCGGCACCATGGTCAAGGTCCATTACACCGGTAAACTCCTGAACGGCAGCAAATTTGATTCGTCCATAGACCGCGGCACTCCCATTGATTTTCCTGTGGGCCAGGGACGGGTTATCAAGGGTTGGGACGAGGCCCTGCTCACCATGAAGAAGGGAGAAAAACGGGTTCTCATCATCCCGGCAGACCTCGGCTATGGCCCCTCAGGACGGGGTCCCATCCCTCCCAATGCCACCATGGTCTTTGATGTTGAATTGATCGATTTCTAAAGCAAAGCCTTACGGGCTGAAAATCATCAAGTAAAGGCCTGGTCGGAGCAGATTCCGGCCAGGCCTTGTGCCTCTCTTCCTCTGCGACAGCATCTCCCCCCATAGCGACCCATCCTGACCCAATTTTCGTGGCCATCTTTTCCAGACCTCTCTATCCTGCTCTTTTTCTATGCTGACCAGACGCGCCAGGGTCAAAGGAAACATCTTCACCGTCGCCCTGACAATGGGGCGGAGTTCAACAGCTTGCAGGTGATGACCGTTTATACGGCCAGGAAGAAGAGAGGCCGGGAAAGGACGAGAAAGGAGAATGGAGAGAAGAGAAACACATGAGTCTTTATCAACAGATGAGAAGGGTGTCCCCCCTCCCCACTTGGCCAAGAGGGGCAACATGCTTTACAAAAAAGAGAATCGCCGTGGCGGCAGCAAAACACCCCAGGCCATTTTTACAACAGTGGCCTGATGACACTCCCTCGGGAAGCCAGGCAAGAGACCCGTCTCCCAAAGAGAACCGGCTTTTCAGTAGTTCAAGCCCACTCGCTCACGAACCAGATCCAGGGTCACCACAGCCTTTTTCCGGGCCTTGTCTGCCCCTCTCAGCAAGAGAGCACGAAGCATCGCCGGGTCAGCCAGATACTCAGCTTTTTTCAGGCGGGCCTCGGCAAAACAGTCACTGATCAGATCCAACAGTTCCAACTTAATATAGCCATAGGCTGCGCCGCCATTCACATAGAGGCCACGCACCTCCTCCAGCCGCTCAGGGCTGGCGAAGAGCTTGAACATGGAAAAGAGATTACAGCTATCCGGGTCCTTGGGGGCTTCCACGGCAGTGGCATCGGTTTCAATGGCCATAACCCTTTTCTTCAAGGCCTTACCTTCGAGAAAAATGGGAATGGTGTTGTCGTAAGACTTGGACATCTTCTGTCCGTCAAGACCGGGGACTGTTGCCGTGGTCTCACTGATGCCAGGCTCGGGAATGACAAAGGTTTCACCATAGGTGCTATTGAATTTCTGGGCAATATCTCTTGCCACCTCCAGATGTTGTTTCTGATCCTTACCCACCGGTACCTGGTCGGCCTGATAGAGAAGAATATCGGCAGCCATGAGCACAGGATAGGAAAAGAGGCCGTGGCTGGCATCAATTCCCTTGGCGACCTTGTCCTTATAGGAATGACACCGTTCCATGAGTCCCATAGGCGTCACGGTGGAAAGGATCCAGGTCAGTTCACAGACCTCAGGGACATCGGACTGCACCCAGAAAATGCATTTATCCGGGTCCAATCCCAGCGCCAGGAAGTCGGCCGCTGCCTCCAGGGTACCTGTGGCCAGTCTCCGTTGATCATGGACCGAAGTAAGGGCATGAAGATTAACGATAAAGACATAGAGTTCTGAATTTTCCATATTGGAAATCATCGTCTTCATCATTCCGAAATAGTTACCGATGTGAAGCTGACCTGAGGGCTGAATACCTGAGAGAATTTTCATAATGACAAGGCGTAAGGTTTTAAAGTTAGAATGTTCCCCCGAGGACATACCTCTCCCCAGGGTACAAATACGTTTTCGATGGCAGTGGACAACAAGAGGCGCCCCCATATACAGAGGCGTACCCTGAACCCGATCACAATCGGCAAGAGGCATTGAACTGAGCAACAATCGCTACCAGAAATCCCCTGCAAGCGATGGCCATCGGCTCTCTGGCTCCTCCCGGAGAAAAGGCCTATCGAGCTCAACCACTGCGACAACAGTCGCCCATACTACTCCACTTGCAGGACTGGTCAAAACAAAAAAGGGGAAATTCGAATTATTCCGAATTTCCCCTTTCTCTTTGCCTATCCTGGCCCTACACTTATCTCACTCTGCCCAGGATATTACTTCTTGTCGTCTTTGACCTCTTCAAAGTCAGCATCAACCACATCATCATCCTGTTTCGCCTTGCTGCCGCCGCCGGCAGAGCTATCACCATCTGGAGTTTCCTTAGATGCCTGGGCATACATGAGTTCAGCCAGTTTATGGGAAGCCTTGGTCAACTCCTCCACAGCAGCATTGATTGCCTCAGTATCATCACCCTCAACGGCCTTTTTCACTTTTTCGATCTCACGCTCGACATTCCCCTTTGTCTCCGCATCCACCTTATCACCAAGATCTTTCAGTGACTTCCCGGAGGCATGCATCAAGCCATCGGCATTGTTACGGGCATCGACAAGTGCCTTACGTTTTTTGTCTTCATCGGCATGCAGTTCTGCATCCCGCTTCATCTTCTCAATCTCAGCTTCAGTGAGTCCGGAGGAAGCAGTGATACGAATGGACTGTTCCTTGTTGGTACCCAGATCCTTAGCTGAGACATGGAGGATACCATTAGCATCCAGGTCAAACGAGACCTCGATCTGAGGCACGCCTCGTGGTGAGGGCGGAATATCGGAGAGCTCGAAACGACCAATGGTCTTGTTGTCCTGAGCCATTTCCCGTTCACCCTGGAGGACATGGATAGAAACCGCTGGCTGATTGTCTGCTGCAGTGGAAAAGACCTGGCTCTTTTTGGTGGGAACCGTGGTGTTTTTCTCGATCAGCTTGGTGGTCACACCGCCCAGAGTCTCGATCCCCAGAGAAAGAGGAGTAACATCGAGGAGGAGAACATCTTTCACATCACCCTGGAGAACGCCACCCTGAATAGCAGCACCGATGGCTACAACCTCATCCGGGTTCACCCCCTTGTGAGGGGCCTTGCCAAAGATCTTCTGGACCATCTCCTGAACCTTGGGCATCCGGCTCATGCCACCCACCAGAATCACCTCGTCGATGTCAGAGGCGGAAAGCCCGGCATCTTTGAGTGCGGTCTTGCATGGTGCCACGGTCCGTTCCACCAGATCTTCCACCAGGCTCTCATATTTGGACCGACTCAGTTTCATGTTCAGATGTTTCGGACCGGAAGCATCTGCAGTGATAAAAGGAAGGTTGATATCAGTTTCCATGGTGGTGGAAAGCTCCATCTTGGCTTTTTCACCTTCTTCTTTGAGACGCTGCAAGGCCATTTTATCACTGCGCAGGTCAATTCCCTGGCTACGCTTAAACTCGTCTGCCAACCAGTTCACGATGCGCATATCAAAGTCTTCACCGCCGAGGAAGGTGTCACCGTTGGTAGACTTCACTTCAAAGACACCGTCACCGATCTCGAGAATAGAAACATCAAATGTTCCCCCGCCAAGGTCAAAAACGGCAATCTTCTCTTCACCTTTTTTATCAAGGCCGTAGGCAAGAGAGGCAGCGGTGGGCTCATTGATAATACGCTGGACATTGAGACCGGCAATCTTTCCGGCATCCTTGGTGGCCTGACGCTGGGCATCATTGAAATAGGCGGGAACAGTAACCACGGCATCGGTCACCTCTTCTCCCAGATAGTCTTCCGCAGTCTGCTTCATCTTGCCAAGGATCATGGCGGAGATCTCTGCCGGAGTGTAAGACTTCCCTTCCACCTCGATGGCGGCACTGCCACCTTTTCCTTCGCTGATCTTGAAGGGGCTGATCTTGATTGATTTCTGCACTTCGGCATCGCTGAATTTGCGACCGATGAGGCGCTTGACGGCATATAAGGTCCGCTCCGGATTGGTCACGGCCTGTCGTTTTGCAACCTGACCGACCATTCGCTCATTACTATCTGAAAATGCGACAATAGAAGGTGTGGTTCGATTGCCTTCTACATTGGCAATAACTGTGGGATCGCCACCTTCCATGACGGCCACACATGAGTTGGTTGTTCCTAGATCAATTCCAATTATCTTTCCCATGACTATCTCCTTATCTCGAAGTATAAAATCGCTTCCGGCTAACGAAAAGCGTTATGTTCTGGTTTAGTTTTGCATATCACCGGACAGGGTAACGGACAGAATGCGCTTTCTCCCTTTAAGGCCCGGTTTATTGTTCATCACAACATTTGCTACAGTGTTCATCATCTTTGATTTGTCAAGCAGTTGCATCCATCAGAGTAACATTTTTCATGAAGCAGTCTGCTCTCCGGCAGAAACAATTACCTTGGCTGCCCGCAAGAGACGATCTTTATATTGGTATCCCTTTTCAAACTCGTTCAGCACATGGTTGGCAGGGAGGGTATCACTGGCCTCCATTGTCAATGCCTCCTGAATATTGGGATCAAAAGGCTTACCAACACTCTCAACAGGTTTTACTTCAAACTTTTCCAGGGTAGTGAGAAGACTCTTCAGGGTCAACTGGACACCTTCGAGTAGAGCTGCCAACCCCTTTTCAGCATCGACTCCTTCTTTTTCTCCCTCACTGACAGCACGCTCGAGGTTATCGACCACCGGCAGGATTTCCCGAAGAATCGACTCTCCGGCGTACTTCATGGCAGTTGCCCGCTCTCTGATCATTCGCTTCTTATAGTTTTCAAATTCAGCGGCAAGGCGTAACATCTGGTCTTTCTTTTCCCCTATCTCTGCCTTGGCATTGGCCAGTTCTTTTTCAAGATCCCGCTCTGGCACAGACTCTTCTGCTCCAGAAAGTCCTTCTTCCTGCAGTAAAGCCTCTTCTTCCAGAATCTCTTCCTGTTTCCTTTCTTCGCTCACCCCTTCCCCCTTATTGCTCTGTTCCAATGGAAATATTTTGTCAGTCAAGATATCTGCGCCCTGCTCTTTGCAGTCTTTTCCTGACTTTTTTCGCATATCACATGCCTGGCGCAACAATAAGTAGCGCTATTTTCCTTGTCAAGCTACAGGCACGAAGAATTCAGCCATTCCTTCCCTCTCCCCCCACCCCGCAGACCGTAAACCGCATACCACATACCGCCTTTTTCCTCTCACCCCCCCCTTTGCCTTGCCAAGGGCTCCAGAACTTCTTATTTTTTAAACTATCATTGGCAAAACGTAACTGACCTGCTGCAGTCCGCTTTTGTGAACGATGGAGGGTGGGACACCCCACAGACGAATCTGACAAACAGCAAAAATGGATACTGGCCCTAAGCATGCCACCCACAGCCTGAGAGAGACCATTAATGAGTGTCAGCAACGAACATCCACCAGCCCGACCCCCAAAAGGCCGAAACGATCTGCACAGACTCTTTGAAAAAATCACAGAACAGGTCGGCCAGGTCATTTTCGGCAAGGAGGAGCAGGTACAACTTTCCCTCTGTTGCCTGTTTGCCCAAGGCCATCTCCTCATAGAGGATATTCCCGGTATCGGCAAAACGACCCTGGCAAAGGTTCTGGCCGAAACTCTGGGCCTGGATTTTCGCAGGGTCCAATGTACCAGTGATATGTTACCCGGTGATATCCTGGGCGTTTCTGTTTTCGAACAAAAGACAGGCAGGTTCATCTTTCATCCAGGACCCATTTTTACCCAGGTACTCCTCTCCGATGAGATTAACCGCACCACACCCAAAACCCAGAGCGCCCTCCTCGAGGCCATGGAGGAAGGGCAAGTGACCATCGAAGGCAAGACCCGCCCCCTGCCGGCGCCTTTTTTTGTCATTGCCACATTAAATCCTCTGGAGCAGGTCGGCACCTTTTCTCTGCCCGAGTCACAACTGGACCGCTTTCTTTTTCGCATCAGACTGGGCTATCCGGACCGTGCATCAGAGCTGAGACTGCTGCGCGCCGGCGGTTCCCGAAAAAAGAGAGAGACGATACGCCCCCTCCTCTCTCCGGAGAAAGTGATACAATGCCAACAACTGGTTGCCAAGGTCCATCTTTCCGATCCCTTGATCGAATATATCCAGAATATCCTTGATCACAGCCGCACAGCCCCTGACTTTCACACAGGATTATCTCCCCGCGCCGGTCTCTCCCTGGCCCGCGCCTCTCAGGCCTGGGCATTCATCAAAGGCAGAGACTACTGTCTGCCCGAAGACGTACAGAAACTGCTCCCCTTTATCGCCAGCCACCGTCTCCATCGAGTCGACAGCCAGGCTGAAATGAACAGCGACGAACTCATGGCCCTGCTGCTCACCGTCCCTGTCCCGACATGAGAAATCCTGTCACTCTCATAAGCGCCTATATCCGGGAACGCTTAAAAATAAAAGACCGAACACCGTTGCCGATCAGGCTCCGCCACCGATATCTCTACATCTTGCCCACCCGCCATGGAATGGTCTTTTTTGCCATCCTCCTGGCAATTCTTGTCGGCTCAATCAACCATAACAACAACCTTGGCTTCATCCTCACCTTTCTCCTGGGTGGAATTGTCTTTGTCTCCATTTTCCATACCTTCCGGAACCTGTCCGGACTCTCACTTCTCTCGGCACGGGCCCTCCCTGTTTTTGCCGGCCAGCCCGCCTCCTTTGAGATCTGTTTACAAAACCCCGGCCCCCCACGCTACTCACTCTCCTTTCACTTCAAGAACAGAGAGGAGGCCAGCATTGATCTGGGTGCAGAGGAAAAGCAGACCATCATCATCCCCCATAGCACCGACAAACGTGGCCTGCTCAGGCCGGACATCCTCACTGTCTCCACAACCTATCCCCTGGGTCTCTTTCGCTGCTGGTCGTATCTCTTTCTCGACAGCCGGTGCCTTGTTTATCCAAGACCTCTTTCAGGACCGACTGTCACGGCCCAGGGTCTGCTGAAAGACGAGAATGAGGGCAAGAGCAGCGGTCCGGGGGTGGACGATTTTGCCGGCCTGAAGAGTTACCAGCCAGGAGACCCGTTCCAGCACCTCTCGTGGAAATCTTTTTCACGCGGCCAGGGACTGCAACGCAAGGTATTTACAGGGCAAATAGGCAAGAGTGTCTATTTTGACCCGGATACCCTGCCCGGAAAGGACCTGGAATGGAAACTTTCCCGGATCTGCCACATGATCCTCCAGGCTGATGCGCTGCGTGTCCCCTACGGCCTGCGCCTGGGCAACCGTCTCATCAAACCGGCCCACGGGGGGGAGCACAAACGGAGTTGTCTGCGCAGACTGGCCCTTCTCGGCCAGGGAGAAGGCTAATGGTTGCGGATCGCCACACCCTCCCCATACTTGCCGTGGTGGCAATATGCACCCTGCCTCATTTCGCCAATGTCGCCCCATGGGTGGTTGGGGCCTGCCTCCTTCTCTGGACCTACACCGCCTGTGCCGTCCACAGAAACTGGAGCGTACCGGGAAGGCTTGGCAAAGGAATCCTGGCAGGGATACTTTCCAGCCTCGCCATGACCACCCACGAGGGCTTCACCATTGAGGCATTCATAGCCCTCCTGGCCCTCATGATCTCCATGAAACTTCTCGAAAACCAGGCCACTCGAGATCGGATGCTCACTGTCATCCTTTGCTACTTTCTCCTTGTGGGCGGACTGTTTTTCGATGATTCCATCATGGCCACCGCCTATATGGTGTTTGCCGTTCTCTGCACCACAACCACACTGATTTATATCAATCGCCCGGAAAGAGGTCTTCTTTCCCCTCTCAAACTCTCTGCAACCCTGATGCTCCAGGCCATCCCACTGATGCTGATCATGTTTTTGCTCTTTCCCCGCATCCACGGAGGCCTGTGGGGGCGTACCCCTGTCAATTCTGGGCGCACCGGCTTTTCCGACACTATACGCTTTGGCGCAATCGCCCGCCTCGCCCAGAATCATGAGGTGGCATTCCGAGTAGAGTTCGCCAAGGAAGCGCTGGCCAGAGAGAAGCTATATTGGCGGGGGATCGTTCTCTGGGAATTTGATGGCACCACCTGGCGCCGTGGCCAAGGGCTACTGCAAACGCAACCGTCCTTACAGAAAAGCGGAAAACAGATCACCTACAGCCTCACACTGGAGCCGCACAATGAGCATTGGCTGATCAGCCTCGATCTGCCCCAGCACCTTTCCTTCCGCCGGGCACAGCTTCAGAATGATCACACCGTTTACAGTCGGAGAGCAATTTCTCAGCGCATCGCCTATGTCGGAGTATCCTATCCGGATGCCAAAACATTCGGCCAACAGCGACTGGAGGAAAAAGGGCTCCAGCTCCCTCCAGAGGGAAATCCCCAAAGCCGCGAGCTCGCCGCCTCCTGGGCGAGACAGAGCGGAGACCCTGAACAGATAGTAGCGCTTGCCCTGGACTATTTCCGGGAACATCCCTTTGTCTATAGCCTGACCCCAGGGACGTATGCCCAGGAGAGCAAGGAAGAGACATCGATGGCCAAAGATCTGCTGGATCATTTCCTCTTCGACAGTCGCAAGGGATTTTGCGAACACTATGCCTGTTCATTCGCATTTCTGATGCGTGCGGCCGGAGTACCTGCCCGCATAGTGACAGGATACCAGGGAGGGAGTGTGAATCGCTACGGGGGATACCTGATAGTGCGCCAGTCTGATGCCCATGCCTGGTGCGAAGTGTGGCTCCCGGCCCAAGGCTGGGTACGTATCGACCCGACAGCTGTCGTTGCTCCGGAACGCTTACAGAATAACGCCGCCACTGTCCTGGCCGACGGAGAACTGGCCAGAACCTGGTCTTTTTTCCATACAGGCCCTGTGGCAGAATGGCTGGAACCGATAACCAGCGCCTGGGATCTGGTGAACAGTCGCTGGAATCGCTGGGTCATGGGCTATTCTGTCTCCCAGCAGCTTGACCTCTTTTCTCGCCTGGGAATCCGCCTCAACGGACACCAGGACTTGAGCAAACGCCTGGGCATCTTTCTGACTGCCGTACTGCCCCTGCTCCTGGGCGCAGGTTTTCTCCTCTGCCGCCGAAAAAAAGAACGAGGAGACAAGGTCGCTGTCTACTGGCTGGATTTCTGTGCTAAACTTGCTGCCATCGGCCTGACCAGGGACCCAGGACAAGGACCAAGGGACTATCTGCATTCTATTCTGGAACAGCGTCCCGATCTCGGGCTGGCGACAGCTGAGATAATAAATCGTTATATTGCCCTCCGCTATGGCAGGCATGCAGGTGCTGAGGAGGTCAAACAGCTGGGAATCCTGGTCAAACTGTTCACCCCCAAAAAGCAACAGAACAAGAAACATCTTCCTGTTTGAATTTTTTACTCATAAAACCCTATGCTTATTCTTCACCAATTCCCCAAGCCACCCTTTTTGCCTTTCATCTTCCGGCAAAAGACAATATAGTGGCGACTATCATTTCCTATTTTAAATCCTATGGAGAAAGAAATGGAATTCGAACCAAAATGGATCGCCTGGGAAATCACCCGGCGCTGTAATCTCAAGTGCGTACACTGTCGCTCCTCATCTGAGCTCGACATTGCCGGCCATCCGGATTTTTCCTTCACTGAGGCCAAACGCATCATCGACGACATTGCCTCATATGCCTCTCCGGTTATGGTGCTCTCCGGCGGTGAACCCCTGCTCCGCGAGGATGTCTTTGATATTGCCAAATATGGTGGTTCAAAGGGACTGCGGATGTGCCTTGCCACCAACGGAACCCTGGTCACCCCTGCCATCTGCGAGAATATAAAAGATGCCGGGATCAAGATGGTCTCCCTCAGCCTCGACGGGGCCAAGGCCGAGACCCACGACAACTTCCGCAATCAGGAAGGGGCCTTTGCCGGGACCATGAATGCCATCAAGCTCTTCAACGAGCATGGTATCCCTTTTCTTATCAACTCCTCTTTTACCGTCCGCAACCGAGAAGAAATTCCGAACATCTATCGCCTGGTGAAAAAACTTGGGGCCACGGCCTGGTACATGTTCATGATCGTGCCCACAGGCCGGGGTGAAGACATCATGGAGGAGCTCATTCCAGAAAAGATCTACGACGAGATCCTGGAGTGGCATTACGAGATGGAGAAAAATGAGGATGAACTCCTCATGCGCCCCACCTGCGCCCCTCATTATTACCGCATCGTCCGCCAGAAGGCCAAAGAGGAAAACAGTACCTTTAAGCGCCGCAACCTCAAGTTTTCCACCGGTGGCTCCAAGGGCTGCCTGGCAGGACAGCTCATCTGCCTCATTGACGTGGATGAAAACGTCCTTCCCTGCAGCTACTTTCCGAAAGCCGCCGGCAACCTCAAGGAGCAGTCCTTCAAAGAGGTGTGGGAAGATTCTTCCCTCTTTCACGAGATGCGCGATTTTAAAGGCTACAAGGACAACTGCGGCTCCTGTGAATATGTCAATGTCTGCGGCGGTTGTCGGGCCCGGGCCTATGCCATGACCGGCGACTACCTGGCCCAGGAACCCTTCTGCAGTTATGTCCCGAGAAGCATACAGGCCAAAAAAGACAAATAAAAATTACACTCATCCACCACAACCCCACAAAATATCCTATGAATGATACATTTTTGAAAGCCTGTCGAGGCGAAGAGACTGATTACACTCCTATCTGGATCATGCGCCAGGCCGGACGCTATCTTCCTGAATACCAGAAAGTCCGGGGGAATGTGACCTTCCTTGAACTGTGCAAGAGTCCTGAGCTCTGCGTGGAAGTCACCCTCCAGCCCGTCGACATCCTGGGCGTCGATGCGGCCATCCTCTTCTCTGACATCCTCATTCCTCTGGAGGCCATGGGCACCCCCCTGGAATTCCACGAAGGCAGAGGTCCGGTCTTTCCCGAACCGATAAAAAATCAGGCCGACCTTGACCGACTGATCATCCCGGACCCGAATGAGCACACCGGCTTTGTCATGGAGACCATCCGTCTCCTGCGCAAAGAACTGCAGGTCCCGCTCATCGGTTTTGCAGGCGCCCCTTTCACCTGTGCCACCTACCTCATCGAAGGTGGTTCTTCCAAGGTCTTCTGGGAAACCAAGAAAATGATGTACACCAATCCCGGTCTCTTCCATAACATGATGGAAAAGATCACCCAGACGACCACCCTCTACCTCCTGGCCCAGGCCAAGGCCGGTGCCCAGGCCCTGCAGATCTTTGACTCCTGGGCCGGTATCCTGGCCCCTGATGACTTTAAGAGCTTTGCCCTGCCTTATGTGCAACGGATCGTCAGCGACTTGCAGGAGACAGGCCTTCCCATCATCTACTTTGCCAACAATGGGGCCACCCTGCTGGAGATGTCCGAAAGTTCCGGAGCCGATGTTCTGGGACTGGACTGGCGGATCAATATCGGTGATGCAGTCCGCCGCATAGGCAAAGTGGCCGTTCAGGGGAACCTGGACCCCTTTGCCCTCCTCCTGCCCAAAGATGAACTCAAAGTCCGCATAGGACGTATCCTTGACGATGCCAAAGACGCCCACGGTCACATCTTCAACCTGGGTCACGGTATCCACCAATTCACCCCGCCGGAGCAGGCCAAGGCAGCAGTGGATTTCGTCCATGAACTCAGTCAAAGATGATATCCTTGCAAAAACTCACCCCTCCAGGAACGTGTCCGAGAAGAGGTCTGTTAGCCAACATCGAAGTAGTTCTGAAAAATAAGCGCAGCCGTAGCGTTACTCTTGCCAGCTTTTTTTTTGAAATAACGAAGAGTATGGACAGAAGGGCATTCTCAGACAGACTCCTGGATGGTTAACCGAAAAGGGTAAGCGCGTGACTATTCCCACCATCCAACAGTGCTACTCTCTCATGGATGAGTATGAAATGCTGGCCAACATCCGGGCCCATTCCCTGATGGTGACCAGAGTGGCAGATCTGCTCCTCCAGGAGCTGGCTCATTCACAACAAATGGAGCCCCTGCTGCCGGACACCGATCTGGTCCTGGCCGGAGCCCTGCTCCATGATATCGCCAAGACCCCCTGTCTGGACAACCGCTGCAACCACGCCCTCCAGGGCAGAGATATCTGCCTGGAGCTGGGCTTCCCGGAAGTGGCCGAGATAGTCCTGGAACATGTCATTCTCAGCGACTTCTGCCCCAGGCGGTATGAGAGTGGCCGGTTCCTGGCCAAGGAACTGGTTTATTATGCCGACAAACGGGTCCGCCATGAAGAAATCGTCTCTCTGGAAGAGCGGCTGGACTATATCCTGGAACGCTACGGCAACAATGACGCCGGACGCCACAGCCTGATCAGAAAAAATTTCAGCCAGTGTCAACAGCTGGAAGGCTTTCTCTTTTCCTCTCTCACCATACAGCCAGAGGATCTGAAAAGTGTCTTGGTCCATTATCAGCCCCCAGCGCTCAGAACATGATACTCACCTTCCTCGGCACCGGCGAGGCCTGTGATCCCGATCGGGCCAACACCTCACTCCTGCTCGAGTCAGATTCGAGCTACTACCTATTCGACTGCGGATTCACGGTTCCCCATGCCTTTTTTCACCACTGCCAGGACCCGGAGCAACTGAAGACCCTGTGGATCTCTCACTTCCATGGCGATCACTTCTTTGGAGTCCCCCTCCTTCTTCTCCGTCTCTGGGAGATGGGCCGAAAAGGAGCGCTGCAGATCATCAGCGGCACCCCTGCTGCTGAAAAAATCTGGCCAGCCCTGGAGCTGGCCTACCCGGATTTCAAGGCACGCCTCCAGTTCCCCGTCCACTTCACCCAGCTCAAAGCAGGTGAAAAATTCTCCTCTCAGGATCTGCTCTATAGGAGCGCGGCCACCATTCATTCCCAACCCTCCTTCGCCGTCAAGATAGAGAAGGACAATCGCTCATTTTACTACAGTGGGGATGGCCGGGCCACCGCAGAAGGGGAAGAACTGATGAAGGGATGCGATCTGATAGTCCACGAGGCCTTTACCCTGGAAGAGAGAATGGAAAACCACGGTTCCGTAGCCAGCTGCCTTCGTCTTCAGCAAAAATGCGGTTACAGCAGCATGGCCCTGGTCCATCTGGCTCGGGAAACCAGGAGAGCAGAAAAGGCCCTGACAAAAATCCTCAGTGACACCAAAGGAATTCATCTGGCTACGGATGGAGAGCAGTTGATTCTCTAAGGCTCAGACGCAGAATAAAGCGGCAAGCCGCCCACAACAGCCACCTCCCCGCAACAGAAGTCCTGCCTGAACCACCTCCATTCGCGGCTGAAGCTGACTCCTCCAAAAACCAGAGGGGCAGCGCTAACTAGGAGGAAAATCCCAACTCCAAAAAATCCCCCCCGATCAGCAACCACGGAAAGACATAGTGGGAGCCGGCTTCAGCCGCGAACTGCATACCCTGGTATCCGAAGGAGAAACGCAGCCTTCGCGCCACCTCCATTCGCGGCTGAAGCCGACTCCTACAAAAACCAGGGGGGCGGCGCTAACACGAAGGGAAATCCCAACTCCCAAAAATCCTCCCAGACTAGCAACCACGGAAAGACAACGTGGGAGTCGGCTTCAGCCGCGAACTGCATACCCAGGTATCCGAAAAAGAAACGCAGCCTGCGCTCCACCTCCATTCGCGGCTGAAGCCGGCTCCTACAAAAAACAGGGGTAGCGCTAACACCAAGGGAAATTCCAACTCCCAGAAAGGAGAACAAAAAAAATCCCCGGATCAACAGAGCATTGATCCGGGGATGGCCTGATTCTTCGCTCTCAAACGAGCATTGGCCACTGTGATCCGCAAGGAACTACAGAGCATCGATTATGGCATTAAAGGTGGCACTGGGACGCATGGTCTGGGCGGTCTTGGAAAAATCAGAGCGATAGTAGCCACCAATATCCACGGCCTGCCCCTGGGCGCCATTCAACTCGCCGACAATTTTGGCTTCATTTGCTGCCAAGGCCTCTGCAACCGGGGCAAAACGGGCAGCAATATCGGCATCTTTGTTCTGTGCAGCCAGGGCCTGGGCCCAATAGAGGGCCAGGTAAAAATGGCTTCCTCTGGTATCAAGCTCATTCACCTTGCGTGACGGTGAGCGCTCCTGCTCCAGATGCTTGCCGATTGCCTGATCAAGAGTCTCGGCAAAGAGGGCTGACTTCTCATTCTTGTAGGTGGCAGCAATATGCTCAAAAGAGGGTACCAGGGCGCAGAATTCCCCCAGAGAATCCCAGCGCAGATGCCCTTCCTTCAAGAACTGCTGAACATGTTTGGGAGCGGAACCACCGGCCCCGGTCTCAAAAAGGCCGCCGCCATTCATAAGCGGAACGATGGACAGCATTTTGGCACTGGTGCCGATCTCTAAGATCGGAAAGAGATCAGTGAGATAATCACGGAGGACATTGCCGGTCACCGAGATGGTGTCCTCGCCCTTTCTAATCCGGGCCAGCGACAAGCGCATGGCCTCATCCGGCTGCATGATCTTGATCTCCAGACCGCTGGTATCATGGTTGGGAAGATAGGCCTTGACCTTGGCAATCAGCTCCGCATCGTGGCCGCGATTTTCATCCAACCAGAAGAGAGCGGGAGAACCGGTTGCCCGGGCCCGATTCACCGCCAGCTTGACCCAGTCCTGGATGGGGGCATCCTTGGTCTGACAGCTTCTATAGATATCACCCTTCTCCACCGGCTGTTCCATGAGGGTGGCGCCGGAAGCAATGTCGACGACACGAATGATTCCGCTAGCCGGGGCCTCAAAGGTCTTATCGTGTGAGCCGTACTCCTCTGCCTTCTGAGCCATGAGACCAACATTAGACACAGAACCCATGGTGGCCGGATCATAGGCCCCGTGTTGCTGGCAATCCGCAAAGACCTCCTGGTAGATGGTGGCATAGCAGCGATCAGGAATCATGGCGAGGGTATCGTGGAGCTTATCGTCAGGCCCCCACATCCGGCCTCCATCTCGGATAACCACGGGCACCGAGGCATCAACAATGATATTATTGGGTACATGGAGGTTGGTAATACCCTTACTTGAGTCCACCATGGCCAGCTCGCAGTTCGTCTCATAACAGGCCATGATATCGGTCTTGATCTCAGCCTGTTGCGCCGCCGGCAAGCTCTCAATCCTGGCGTAGAGATCTGCCAGGCCATTATTGACATTGACCCCTAACTGGCTGATAACATCTGCATGCCTGGCAAAGACGTCCTTATAAAAGACAGATACGCAGTGACCAAACATGATGGGATCGGAGACCTTCATCATGGTGGCCTTGAGATGGAGCGAGAGCAGGACCCTGTCTTTCTTGGCCGCTTCGATCTGCTCACCATAAAACTGGCGCAAGGAGCGAACATTCATCACTGCGCTGTCAAGCACTTCACCGGCCAGCAGGGGAAGATTCTCTTTGAGGACGGTGATGGTGCCGTCTTCGCCAGCACATTCGATCCTGACTGCACAGGCATCTTTCACGGTCACCGATTTTTCACTGCCGTAAAAGTCACCACTGCCCATGTAGGCCACCCGTGATTTGGAGACCTCAGGCCAGGCCTTCATCATCCGATGGGGATTTTTGCGGCCGAACTCTTTGACAGAGGCAGCGGCGCGACGATCAGAGTTTCCTTCACGCAGTACCGGATTAACCGCGCTACCGAGCACCTTGGCAAAGCGGGCATGGAGGGCTTTCTCGGCCTCGGTCTTGGGTTCTTCGGGATAGTCCGGAATGTCATAGCCTTTACCCTGCAGCTCTTTGATGGCCTCTTGAAGCTGGGGGATGGAAGCGCTGATATTGGGAAGTTTGATAACATTTGTCTCCGCCATTTTGACCAGCTTGCCAAGCTCGGCAAGATAATCCGGGACCTTCTGCTCATCGCGAAGATTCTCAGGAAAATTGGCAAGAATTCTCCCGGCCAGAGAGATATCCATTTTTTCAATGGAAATACCTGAACCCTTGAGATAGGCCTGGAGAATAGGGAGCAGGGAATGGGTAGCCAGGGCGGGTGCCTCATCAATTTCGGTGTAGATAATGGTTTGGGTCGTCATAATGATTCCTTTATTTTTTCACACTGCAAAGGCGGACAAGAACTGTCCACCAACAACCTTGTTCTGTCATCTCAGGTAAAACTGCTGAGCTGCAAATATAACACACTCTTCCAAAACAGCCAGTTAGATGTCAACAGCTTACCTACAATTTACTCAACCTACTGATTTAACTTCACTTATAGTGTAACATACCGCCGACCACAAAGTATCCCGCGGCGCGGCCCCCGGCAAAATGGAGTCCATCTCTACGAGCAAGGAAGGGGAAAGAAGATTTCTGCTCTCCTCAAGCCAGGGTTATCACCCGGATAGCCAGACCCAGGAGGAGGACCCCAAAGGTCTTATCCAGCAGACCGGCCTTGCGCCGCAAAAGAGCGAGCACCCAGGAATGGGAGAGGAGGAGAGCAACAAGGATATACCAGCTGGCATCAATGGTGGCGGCGGTCAGGGCCATGATCATCTTTTCCCCCATCCCGGCCTGCACAGAGACAAACTGACTGAAGAGGGCGGCAAAAAAGATTGCCAGCTTGGGATTGAGAAAGGCAGTCAGGAAACCGGAGCGCAGTCCGTTAATCCGGCAGGAACCATCTGCCTCCGTCTGGGCCGAATCGGCCAGAGCAGAATGCCCGAACAGGGCCTTGCAGCCAAGATAGGCCAGGAAAAAGGCCCCGAGCCACTGCACAATCGTAAAGAGCAGAGGACTGCCGGTGATCAAAACAGCCAGACCGGCGGCGGTGGCAAAGGCGTAGAGTCCGACACCGAAGCCATGGGCCAGGGCGGTCCTCACCCCTTCCGAACGGCCGGCAGCTAAAGTATTCTTCAAAACAATCGCCAGGCTCGGCCCCGGTGACATGGCACCGAGGGTACAGATGGTGGCCAGAGAAAACCAGGCAGTCAGGGACATAGTCTTTCACCCATACAATTCATTTGCAGCAATAGATCCATTCGAGTCCTCTCTATTTCTCGCAGCCAGAGACACAGATCTCGCGACTGGAGATGAAGCCACCACAATTCTGATAACAGATCCGATACTCCTCATCACAGTACCAATAGTTGCCAGAATTACAAAAAGCAGATCGATCCCAACAACGGTCATAGCCCATGGAAGCACAGCGCTCATACTCGAGACGGGCAATCCTGTTTTCGTCTTCACAGGCCCGCACCCGAAAATCCTCATGAGTATAACACTGCCGCTTGATATTATCACACTGCATTATGCAGATTTGCCCCTGGGGACTCGCTGGCGGCCGATAGCTGTAGACGGTTTTGTAGACCGGCCCGCAGCCGGAGAGGAACAACAAAGGCCCTATTCCTGAAAGGATTGCGCTCAGAGTTCTTTTTTTCATGGTCAGCATCCCTACGCTGAATTGCCTTGACCTTGACTGGCCTGGATTGCCTCGACGGTCTGCACATCCCTCTCCTCTCCCCGTTCCAGGAGATAGGCAATGATCCCAGCGACTCGCTTGCCATCTTTACCCTGGAGGAGATCACTCTTGGCAGAAATCTGCTCAGGATGAATTTTCACGACAGCACAGGCAGACAGGGCCGGAGTTCTGGCACTAAGAGGTGGATAGATGGCTGTCGGCTCATGGGCCCGTACCAGCGCATTGAGAATTCTTGCCTTTTCCTCCGCATCTGCAAGCAGAGTAGCCTGTCCGCGAACAATGACACAGTGATAGAGCTGGTGCAGGCGGCAAGGGTCAGGGTGGGCTGCAGAGCCTAATCCCAGATAAGAAAGGGGGACATCAACCTCGAAACAGACCTTTGGCTCACGCCTCATATTCTCCATTTTTTCTCCTGCCGGAGCGCTATGAAAATAGATTGCCTCCTGCCACCAGACAAAATTCACGGGAGTGATATAGGGATAGCCATCAACACCAAGAGTTGCCAGGCGACCGATTGTACAGCCAGTCAGCACCCTGCAGATCTCTTGGTGATCTAAAATTTCACATTGTTTACGACGCATTTCCCCCATGTCCTTTCACCGGCGCAGGGCCTTGAGGAGCTCTTGCGTTGGCTTCCCGTCAGATCTTATCCCCTGCTTATTTTGAAATTCCATAATCCCTTTTTTGGTATTAGATCCAAGATAGCCATCAACAGCACCAACATAAAAACCCTTTTCCTTGAGCAAGGCCTGGAGCTCAAATTTCTCTTCAACCGAGAGCGAGCCCGCTGGTCTGGGCCATGCCTGAACCATTTTTTTCCTGCCGGCCAGACGATCAGCGAGCAGGCACACGGAAAGGGCATAAAAATCAGAATTGTTATAGCGTTTTATAATAAAAAAATTCCGCATCATCAGAAAACCTGGACCTGTATCACCGGCGAGCAGCTTCAACACAGCCTTTTCCTCAGGCTGGGGAAAACCCTGTCCGTGGGGACGGACAAAGCCAAGTTCCTGCCACTGAGCCAAGGTCTTGGTTTCCTCCTTGTAGAGGACGCCATTTGCCGGCACTCGCACCTCATAGCCCCAGTTTTTTCCTGTTTTCCATTTGTTTTTATGGAGAAGATTGGCCGCCGTTGCCAGGGCATCGGGAATAGAATTCCAGATATCACGGCGCCCATCACCATCCATATCGACCCCGTAGGCCAGATAACTGGTAGGAATGAACTGAGTATGCCCCATGGCCCCTGCCCAGGAGCCGGTCAGCTGCTCTATGCTGATCTCTCCGGCCTGGACAATTTCCAGGACCGCAAGCAGCTGCGCCCTGGCAAATTTTTGGCGCCGTTTATCAGCATAGGCCAGGGTGGCCAAGGAACGGGGAACATAATAGAGACGATTGGAACGGAGGAGGACGGCTCCGTAATTGGTCTCCATGGACCAGATGGCCAGCAGCACAGGGGCCTCCACGCCGAAACGGGCCTCCACATCTTGCAACGTCTTGCCATAAACCCCGGCCATGATGCGCCCATCGTCAATGGATCTGGGATTGACACGAGTATCCAGATAATCCCAGATCTCCGTGGTGAACTCAGCCTGATACGCGGCCTTTTTGAGAATTTCTTCGTCCGCTGCCGTGACCCCGGCAAAGGTCCGTTCATAGGTATCCCGCGAAATCCCGTTCTCGGCCGCAACAGAATAAAAGCCCTCCAGCCATTCCTGAAAGGACTGCTCAGCAGCCGGTACCGCTGATACTGGTACGAGTCCTCCGGCCAGACACAAACAAAAGAGCACCCTTTTTAACAAGTCTTTTACCATAGTCACAGCTCTCCTCTTTCTTTTCCACCCAAAACGATCACCACCTTAATGCCTCTCCAGAACATAGCATAGTTTAGTTCCTCAAGGCCACCAGTATGTGCACTCCTCACTTCACAAACAACTCTCCCGAACCCATATCCCAAAAGCATCACACCCCGCCATAACATCCTCTCTATGAACAGTATCACTCTTATCTGCCGATGTTCTGCACTTCCCAGTGGCGATAGAAATCAAGAACCCATTGCTGTTCTTTCCTTTTCTCCATTACCAACACAACCTGACTCCCATTCTCACCTCCCTCCTCCTGCTATTCACAGGCATGAGAACACCCGTGCGAACAACCTTTTTCCTTGATAATATGAAACACATTGATTTGACTGAGGCGCAGAGAGTACTATATTCCTAACAAATATATTGGCATCCATTTCTGTGAGGTATCACAGAAATGGATTTTTATGACATCATTTTTTTTTGGGGGGGGGATGGGTCTATGAATTGCTTATGGCCTGGGCGGAGAAACACGTTCCAGCGCGCAGGGAGATGTTCACTGTCCGCCTGGGGAATTATATCATCTGTACTTGTGGTCACCACTGCCCCAGCCTGGGCTCAGACTGTAACAGATGAGGAACGCTGCATGCTGGAAGTTCTCAAGACTGCAGCCGACACGATGACCTTCGGTGAGGCAAGAGCGGAATGTAAACGGAAGCCCCTTGAGATTGCAGACCCAGACAAGGGCGAAAAGGAAGAGAGCACAGCTGGGGCAATGGAGACACGATTTAGTGCCGACCAGACAAATATTCTCAAACCATTTACCCTTATGGCCCATCTCCCTAACTATATCTTACTGGCAGCGCATAACTTCCAAGGCTATAACTCGAAAGAGTTCGAAAAAGGTACTGGCCAGGACTCCATAGACCTTGATAACTCAGAGGTCCAATTCCAACTCAGTATCAAAACACCTCTCGCAATCAACCTCTTCAATCAGGGGGTGGACATCTTCGGTGCCTATACCGTCAGATCATTCTGGCAATTCTATAACAGTGATATCTCCTCGCCTTTCAGGGAAAGCGATCATGAACCTGATACCTGGTTGCAGATGCGATCAGATCTATCCTTTTTCGGATTCAAGAATACGGTAAACATCCTGGGCCTGGTTCACCAGTCAAATGGCCAGACCGCTTCCCTGTCGCGAAGTTGGAACAGGGTCTATGCAGGTTTTGCATTCGAACGTGGCAATCTGGCCCTGCTGATAAAGCCCTGGCTACGCCTGGAAGAGGACATCTCAAATGACGACAACCCCGATATCATCGACTATTTAGGCCACGGTGAGATAAAAATGGCCTACAAGTATCAGGATCATACCTTCAGCATAATGTCTCGTAATGTCCTGGAGTCCGGATTTTCCAGGGGAGCCATGAAACTCGGGTGGAGTTTTCCACTCTTGCATTACGATTACCTGAAAGGATATATACAATATTTCTCTGGGTATGGTGAGAGCCTGATCGATTATGATCAATATGTAAATCGAATTGGATTCGGTCTGCTGCTCACGGACAACCTGTGAGCGACCTGTCCGGAGTTTTGGCGATCAACAATTAAAAAGAGGGGAAAATCCTGAACCCCTTGAGGATCCCCCTGCCCCCCCCCAGCCAAGAAGGCCAGCCTCTTCTCCCCCTATGCAAAAATCCTGGTCTGGTTGGAGACCGAACAGGTCTTCGCCACAAGCAACATCTCGCTGTCCTCACCTGTGCGCCGCCAGACGCTACACCGTAAACCGTCCTACCATCTCCTTCAGTTTCTCGGCAAGCTGACTCAGTTCCCTGGCACTCAGATTCACTTTTGCACTGCTCTGAGATATTTCATCAGTAGAATGATTGACCTCGGCGATATCCCTGGTGATCTCGCCTGCCACCACAGAACTCTGAGCCACGTTTTCTGTAATCTCCTGGATGCCTCCGGAGACCTGGGTCACATTACCGGCAATCTCTGTCGTTGTTACAGATTGTTCCTCCACAGCTGAAGCAATGGTGGAAACAATGTCACTGACATCTTTAGACACCCTTGAAATCTTATCAATCTGGGCCACCGTCTCTTGGGTTGAACTCTGAATTCCGTGGATCTTAATCTTGACTCCCTCCGTAGCTTCGGCTGTCTGCCTGGCCAGGGCCTTGATCTCGGAGGCCACCACGGCAAATCCCTTCCCGGCTTCACCTGCCCTGGCCGCTTCGATGGTGGCATTCAGGGCCAAGAGATTGGTCTGGGCGGAAATTTCAGCAATGGTTTCTGTAACCTTGCCTATTTCCTGGGCAGCCAGTCCCAACTCATCCACTTTATCGGATGCGCTTGCCGCCTCGGAAACAGCCTCACGGGTAATGGCAATCGCCTTCTCACTATTTTTGGCAATCTCGCTGATTGAGGCCGTCATTTGTTCGGCTGCTGTGGCGACCATGCTCACATTGGCGGCTGCCTCTTCCATTGTCACTGCCACTGTACCTATACTGGTGTTCATCTCCTCGGCGGCACCAGCCACCGTGTTCGACTTGCTGAACATGATGCTGGCTCCTTGCGACATTTTTCCTGAGAGCTGAGAAAGATTTTCGGATGCAGAACTCAGCGTTTCAGCGCTCGTTGCAATATCCTGCAGGATCATATGCAGTTTTTCGATAAAGGAATTAAAGCATTGGGCCAGAACTCCGATTTCATCTTTGCTGGTGATATTAATTCGTTTGGTAAAATCTCCACTCTCCTCGATGTCCTTCACCATATCAGTGAGGCCTTTGATGGGGCGAACAATGCTTACAGCTATGGCCAGTGAAACAACGACCAGAACAAGCAGTGACAGGGCACCAATCCCGAAAAACCAGGCCTGCACGCGCTTCCTGGTCTTATTCCCTAAGAGATGGACGGTATCCTGAAGTTCGACGATTTCATCTTCCGGAATGCCGACACCGACAGCGCCGATTTTTTCACCACGGGAAGAGAGGATAGGGGAAAAGGCGGTAACATAGTTTTTTTCGGCAAGTGGCAGGACAATGCTTATCGTTTTATCGGCTTCATATATTGAAGCAAGGATGCTGGAGTTTAACTGCAGGCTTTTGAGGTCGATCCTGTTGTCGAGGCCAAAGCCTGCCTGGGCAATGGGAATGGAACCGAGATAAAGGGCACTGGTTGAGCCCAATACCTGGTATGTCTGTTTGAGGAATTTATTATAGCCGTTGAGCAGTTTCCCGGTAATACAGGCCCCAACCGTATCGCCAAATTCATCCAGAATAGTGGTCAGAGAGGCAATGACGATTCCGCCTTCCCCGGCAACACCCCGCTCTCCTAGCCCTAACCGCTCAAGAAAATCTGTATCGTACCTGGAAACAATACCCAGTTGCCCTGCATCCCCTGAGCCAGTACCATTGCCCGTCCCTTGAACACTTTCGCTACCCTTCAGGGAACGATAATAGTCCTCCATCGTTACAGCATCTATATCTTTTGGAAAGGATGCCTGGAGTTTGCCATCGATATCATACACCAGGGCAAAGTCTGTCCCCAGGGCATTACAGGATTTTTGCATTAATCCTGACAAATAACTCAGTTGCTGACTCTCTATATTTATAGAGGTAGCCGGATTTTGGCTTATTTCGTGCGAACTGCGGGCCACATCTTGTTTGACATCATCGATAAAAGACTGGAGTAATTCATTGTGGCTGACCAGAGTTCTGCTGACCCGGGCCATCATATCTTCTGCAAGTAATTCTGACTGACGGGAGATCCCCACCCCAAGTTGCCACGATACCAGACCAATTGTCATACTCCCGACAACGGTTACCGCAGCAAGAAAGCTAATGAGTATCTTGTATTTTATGCTTTTCACAACCAAACTCCACAGTTCTCGATTCGAGAAGAAGACAGATTAACGAACATTGCTTCAGGAGGCGAACCCACCTCCTGAAGCATGCAATCGGGATTCTAGAGCGCGCTTGCACCTGCCTCCGTGATCGCAGGATGGGCTGCTGGAGAGGTTGCAAACTCAATAAATTTTTTGATATTGCCAGTGTTGTTCTTTTCTTTGAATATAAGGGCCAACGTTCCCACATAGGGATAATCAGAATCGGTGGCTACTTTACCCTCGATGCTCAGAATATCGACGCCGTAATTCCTGGCATTGGCATAGGTGCCAAAGGCGATGGTATCTGCCTTGCGTTCGGTTAATTGACAGGTTTCCGGGTCACTCAGTGTTGTTTTTGATTTTGCGGTCAGGGTAATATCCTTAAAGCCGGGAAACAATTCAACCAGCACTTCCAAAGAGCTGTCACCATCCTCACGCCTGATCACCTTTATAGTAGCATCCTTGCCCCCGACATCTTTCCAGTTGGTGATCTTGCCACTGTATATGTCACACAGCTGCTGCGTAGTCAGATCTTTTATTCCCACACTCTTATTGACGAAAAAAACGATCGGATTCTTGGCATAGGCGAGATAGGTAAGGCCATAAGACTCCTCTTTGTCTTTTATCCCCCTGGCCACACGACCAACGACATCCTTATCAGACCCAACAGCCTTTATGCCTCCACCGGAACCGATGCTTTTGGGAACAACGATGGTCACTCCAGGGTTGTTGGCGGTGAAAGCTGCACCAACAGCCTCAAGCACTGCCGCACCACTGCCGGTGCCAACAATGGTGATCTCTTCCGCCATAACCTGGCCGGAAAAGAAGAGACAAAAAACCGATACTGCAAGACCTACAACCATTTGTTTCATTGTTTTCTCCTCATCTGTATTCTCTTCGGAATAGAGTTTTTTGAAGATGCGGCGCCATAAAAAAGCCCCATCTCCTTTAGTAAATAGTATTATTTAAATGGTATCACCCCCTCCAATGATTTTCAAAAAATATTTTTTTGCCTTTCAGAGCTTTTCTGATTGGGTATCCGACCAACTTCCAACCGATCCACTCTTTTTTTGTGTCAGGTTCTAAAAACATGACAGGGGCCATCCAAGCGAGCAAAACGAATGTGGCATACCGCCGGACATGCCAACAAGGAAAAACATCGGCTTTCTCCATCCTTGAGAGACAAGGAAAATAATCTGAAAACAAATAAAGAGAACAAATGAGTGAATGCGTGAATGGGTGAAGGAGTTGCCCCATGGTAAGACAGAGTACGAACCAGTCATTTCCAGAAAATTGGACAACAGACAAAGAGAAGAAATGCTGATCCATGTACAGGGCAGGAGAAATCGCCATACTACCACATGGTAGTATGAGAAATTATTTTAATTGGTTTCGAGATATGGATCCACCTCACCCAAAGAAAGAGACAAAAAAACGGTTCCTGGAGTGCAGCCCTACTGTTTTTTGGCCTGGAAAACAAGGGGGAGGGGAAAAGAAGTTGTATTTTTTTTTGGAGAAGCGGGATTATCCGCCGACAGGGCCTGCGATGCGTCTATCTGTTTGCATTGGCTGAAAGGCTGTTCGTGGCTGAAGTCACTCCTCTGGAGAGAGCACTCCATCCGCTGTTGAATCGTCGCCAAGAGTTTTTGACCCCATATTGCAGTCCCTTTGATCCGCACTTTCACCGCCACCGACCTCAAGCTGCAGGGAGTATCAAGCGCCAAGCCCTCTGGAACCGGATTTTCACATATAGGGATTATAGAGCAGCGTGGGACAGGGAGATTTTTTAATAACCCGTTCCGCAACGCTCCCCAGCAATATTTTTTCGAGCCCTTTGCTGCCGTGAGTACCGATAATGATCAAATCCACCTTTTCATTCTTGGCATAGGCAATGAGAGAATCAACAATATTTCCGTTGATCACCTTGCCTGTGCATCCCTTGCAACGATCAGCATTGGCTCGCAAAAAACTTGCCATCCTCTCCTCTGCAGCGGCCATGATCTTCTCCTGAAGGTCGGTAAGAACAGGATGGCTCAAAAACAGGTCATACGCTTGACGGGTATCAACAACATGAACGAAACAGAGCTTTGCCGAAAATTTTCCTGCTATATAACTGGCATAATCAACCAATTTTATAGTATTCATAGAAAAATCGAGGGGAACAAGGATTTGACAAATTTCCTGCATGGGAGACCTCTTTAAAGAACAATCCATTCCCCAGCCATCATCTGGGCATTCTTTGAATTGTAGAAAATAGTATTTTGACCACCCCATCGCTCTCAGGAGCCTGTCCGAAAATAGCCATTCCCGCCAAAATCGAGGTATTCCTGAAAGACAAGCACAGCCATCTGGTTAACAATACTGACATTATTTTTTTAGAAATAACGAAGAGTTTGGGAAAAAGGGCATTCTCAGGCAGGTCTCTGGCGGGAAGCCATAGAGTTCTCAAGCAAGGAAAGGCCAACTGCAGATGATTGGCAAGACCGATACCCTGCGCAGCACCGAGGTGAGGACTTTTAAAGATGCTTGTGCTGAGAACGGGGAATTTTAATATAAAAGATGCTGCCTTTTCCCTGAATACTTTCGGCCCAGATGGTACCTCCATGGGCCTCAACAATTCCTTTAACAGCCGCCAACCCCAGGCCAACCCCATCGGTCTGCTTATCAGCTTCATGCAGACAGAAAAAGTAATCAAAGATATATGGTAGCTTGTCTTCCGCTATGCCTTGCCCCTGATCGTTCACTGTTATGAGAATAAAATCCCCAATAATTTTTAAGTTAATTTCCACCTCGCTGTTAGCGGGTGAGTATTTTATAGCATTATCCAGCAGGTTACTGACTGCTCTTTCCAGCTGTAGCTTATCAGCAACAATGCTGGTGATCTGAGTATCTGCTGTGTATTGAATGGATATTTTTTTGAGATGGGCCTTTATTTGGAAACCGGAAACCAGTTCCTGGAGTATTTCGTCAGGATTACAGGTTTCATAACTCAACTGCAGTTGACCGGATTCAAGACGGGAGACATCAAGAAAATGGAGAATATATTTCTCCAACCTGTCAATTTCTTTTTTTATTAAGAGAAGATATGCCTTCTGCTTTTCTGTCAGTTCACCAGCTTTCCCCTGGAGAAGACGGTTGAGGAACCCCCCGGAAATCGACACAGGAGCCTTGAGATCATGGGCAAAGATAGAAATAACATTTTTCTTTTGTGATTCCAGTTTTTTTCTTTCTGTTGCATCCCTGAAAATTTTAACCCCTGTCAGCATCTTTCCATCTTCTGCGACTGAGGCCGCACTTGAAAAGAAAATAGGAACTTTTTCATTCCACTTTGTTATAAGAGTTGTTTCCTGTTGTTCCAGACTCCGCTTTTCCTGGACGCTCTGTCGGATAGGGCATCGTGTTTCACAGAGACTACTTTGCAGTATCTCCGAACACTGCTTGCCAAGCACTTCAGCCCGCTGCCAACCTGTCAGCCTTTCTGCCTCCCGATTGAACTCAATGATCTTAAATTCGGCATCCACCATAAACAAACCAGCGGGGAGATTAGTAAGGAGAACGTCATACAGTTGTTCCTTTGTTATATCCTTTCGATCACCCATATCCTCTCCTGAAACAAATATAAGCGGTGTGAATAGCAATACCTTACCAATCCCTCTCCATGAGACAGAGAGAAGAACGGCAAGACGCAACAAAAAGGAGATCAAGTGTTAACTGAAAGTACCTGTATCCATTGTTTCATATCCTGGCATTCAAATTTCCCCCATCCTCCAAGCCCCCCCCTGCCGTTGACACCGGTTCCACTACCAGGCATTGGGAAACTGAGGCCCAAGGACCTGAAGATGCCACCTGCTCTGAGACTCACTTCAGTATATAATAAAAAAAGCAATTCTACAAAATTCAATTTCACCCATCTGTTCAAATTCAAAGCCCTTTTATCTCACTGCACCCTTTAGAGGGAACAGCCTAGGCGATAATCTTTACCAGGAGACCCCTTTTTTCTCACTCCTCCCCCTCCTCTCTATTTCCCTTTGAATCCCCCCTTCAGCCGGGACCAGTCTCTTGTCCAGGCACGAGACATGGCTTTACTGCTAATCATGGTTATGTTTTTAACTGGTCCTGGTCTTTGCCGTAATACCTGAAGCGGAGGGGAGATTTTTTGATCTCTATCTTACTCAGGCATTGTCAGGGACAGTGCGGTCATCCTGTCCTGATCAGCAAGCAGAGAAGAGGGACCGGGGCCCCCATGGACTGCGGCCTCCAGGTGCTTGCAGCTCAATATTACTGTTCTCGACCTCAAGAGGCTCAGATGCCAGAATCAGTCAATGTAAAAAATATAGGATTGCGAGGAGTCACGGTTGCCGACACCAAGGTGAGCTTTATTGACGGCAAGAAAGGGGTTCTCGTCTACCGGGGCTACCGTATCGAAGACCTGGCTCAAAACGCCTCCTTTCCAGAGGTGGCATATCTGCTGCTCCATGCGGTCCTGCCGGATAGCCAGCAGTTAGCAGACTTCACTCAACAGTTGCAGGAAGCGAGTGTACTCCCTCCCTACGTCTACCAGGTATTTAAGCACTTCCCCACAGATGCCGGGCCCATGGATGTGCTGCAGGCCGGAGTTCCACTTCTCGCTATGGCAGACCCTGAACTCTCAGATGAGACAAAAGAGGCCAATAACAGAAAGGCCGTCAGACTCATCGCTCGTCTGCCCATGCTGGTTGCCGCCTGGCATCGTATCCGGCAGGGACTAGAGCCCTTGCCGACAGATCCTACACTCTCTCATACGGAAAATTTTCTCTGGCAGTTACAGGGAGTAAAGCCCTCAAAAGCAAAGGCCGAGATACTGGATACCTGCCTTGTCCTCCATGCGGATCACACCTTTAATGCCTCAACTTTTTCATGTCGGCAGGTCGTCTCTACCAGGGCACATATCTATGCCGGAGTTACCGCCGGTATTGGAGCCCTCTCCGGTAGCCTCCATGGCGGAGCCAACGCCCAGGTGATGAAAATGCTTCTTGCCCTTAAAGAAGAAAAAGACGTGGCCAACTGGGTGAAGAAAGAACTGGATAAGGGGAAACGGATTATGGGGATGGGTCATGCAGTGTATAAGACCATGGATCCAAGAGCGATTTTTTTAAAAGAGATGGCCTTGCAACTGGGAAAGGAAACGGGGCAAGAACAGATAGTTACTCTTTCCATGCAAATTGAACACGCTGCCTTGAGCGAATTTGAAAAACGGGGCAAGACTGAAATAAAACCTAATGTAGATTTTTATAGTGCCTCTGTCTATCATCTCCTGGGAATTCCCACGGACCTGATGACACCCATTTTCGCCATCTCCCGGATAGCCGGTTGGAGTGCTCATATTGTTGAAGAAAAGACTGGAGAAGCCCAGAGAAAGCCAGCACTTTATCGCCCTAAAGCCGAATATATCGGCAAATATTGCGGCCAGATGGGGTGCGTATTTGAAGCACTGGAAAAAAGAAAATAAGAATCCGGGCAAGGTACTCTCTCATGGAGGCAATTATGGATGATACAATTGTTTTTGTTTACAATGCAGATAGCGGATTATTCAACGCACTTTCCGATAGTGCCCATAAGATTTTTTCACCTGAAACGTATGAATGCAATCTCTGCGCTATCACCCATTCCGCCCTGGGCATGAAAACGGAATGGAAGGAATTCCTCAATTCCCTTGCGACACCACTCCAGTTTATGCACCGAGATGAACTCAAAGAAAAATATGACCTCAAGGTCTCATTACCGGCTATTTTTCGAAAGACAAGGGGGGAAATGAAATGCATCATTACAGCCGAGCAAATCAATGGCTGCGCAACCATTGCCGACCTCAAAGAACTGCTCGGTAACTTCCTGTAAAGGTGACAGCGAACGTGCTGGTTTCTCTGCGTTGCCGGAACTGGAGGGGAAAATCAGGAGCGGGGTTGCTGTTTTTAGCCCTGCTGAGTGTGCTGTTCGCGGCTGAAGCCGGCTCCTACTTTGCCATTTCCAGGTAGCTGGTCTGGGGGTCTTTTCGATGAGGGGTGGGAGGAGAGTGGAGTTTTGCCGGCTCCCCCGGTTGCTTGTGGGAGTGACTTCAGCCGCGAATGGGGGTGGTGCGGGGGAGGCGTTTCCTTTTCAGATCATTTGCTGTCAGCCTGAGTTCATTATCGTCTGGATCTCTTTTTCTAAGTTCATAACAATTCTCCTTATCAGGAAAACAGGACACTCTGATTACTTTATCAACGAATAACAGAAGAGTAATTAAAACCCATTCGCAAAAAAATAATGGCCAATATTGACATGTAAATATGCTGTAACTATTTTTTCGCAACCAAGGGATGGCGTATTCAAAAAGAACATGGAACCTCTCTAATCAATCATTATTTCATGGTGATAAAGAGATGCTAGTTATGTCTCCAGGAAACTCTTTTTCGAATCCGTCAGACAACAACCTAAAACACAGGTAGAGGAGAAAACGTATGTGGACACGAACAAGTGACATTGACCGGATGTTTGGGGCCATGGATTTACTTCGCTCTCGACTCAACAGATTAACCACAGATGACAACAGATTTTATGGACGGAGCCCTGGCTGGTCAGCCACTGACGGGAGCCCACGAACCAATTTTTATGACAATGGCAATCAGCTTGAACTTAAAGCTGAGGTTCCCGGCATGAGCAAGGAGGATCTCACCATCCAGATCCAGGGCAATTATCTTGAAGTGAGTGGTACTCGCAAATCAGACGCCCCGGAAGGCTATAAGGTTCATCGAACCGAACGGGAAACAGCTTCATTTACCCGCAGTTTTACTCTGCCCTCTGAGGTGAATGTGGATAAAATCGATGCCTCCTTACAAAATGGCATCCTCTCTCTCACCTTACCGAAGGCTGAAGCTGCCAAGCCCAAACAGGTTTCCATAGCATAACTGTTTTTTACATATTCAGATAGTTACTGACGGAGGTTGAGCCATGAGTGAAACAACAAATATTACCACAAAAGAAAAAACCGTCCCGGAACGCAGTCGGGAAATCCCTGTCATTGCACCTGTGGTTGATATTTTTGAAAACGACGATGAAATGCTCCTCTATGCCGACATGCCGGGGGTGGCCAAAGAAGATATCACCGTCAACATTGATAATGGAGAGTTACTGATTAGCGGAGTACGAAGGCTCCCCCCATCGGGAACTGCAACCCGGGAAGAGTTTGGCGATGTGGAATACCGGAGAATCTTTTCTGTGCATCAGACAATTGATGTGGAAAAGGTCAATGCTGAACTGAAGGACGGCGTACTCACGCTGCATCTGCCAAAGTCAGAGGCCTCCAAACCCCGGCAGATTGAAATCCATTAAGGCCTCATGATAGCACCCTCAATTCTTTGCATAGAGTGCTGCAGGAGAGTGACGCAAGGAAGGTAATCCTCACAGAAAAGGGAAGCAAAGAGGCGAAAGATCAGCTCTTGACATCTTACCGCTTCTTTTTACAACAATGAGAGTTGGAGAAACACCTTATGGATCTGAAAAAATTGGCCCCATGGAACTGGTTCAAAGAAGAGGAAAAAGAAACGGATACTGCCCTGCCGATTAATCGCCCCGGCCAAATACAGCCACGACGCCCCTCATACAGTCCCGTGGGCCAGATACAACAGGAAATGGAACAACTGTTTAACAACTTCCTGAAAGGATTTGAGCAACGTGGCTTCGGAACAGAAAAGTTCTTTACCGATTCCCTGACCGATGGGCTTTTCAAACCGACACTGGACATAGGAGCCACAGAAAAAGAATATGCAATCAGTGTTGAAGTCCCCGGCATAGATCAAAAAGACATCACACTGGAGATCAGCAACAATATCCTGACGATCAGGGGTGAAAAGAAACAGGAGCACGAAGAAAAACAAAAAGACTATTATCGAATAGAACGCTCGTACGGCTCATTTCAAAGAATCCTGTCACTGCCTGAAGATGCTGATCAGGATGCAGTCAAAGCAAATTTCAAAAATGGTATTCTCACAATTACCCTGCCACGTAATGCAGTGCCACAGTCTAAAATAAAACAGATTGAGATCAAGTAATACACCACCTCTTTGTCCTCTATCCAGCGTCGGGACTAGGCAAGCGAGGAACCCTCCTCGCCTGCCTAGATTCTGGCGAGAAGGCTACCTCGGCCGCCTTTAACATGGGGACCAGCGGTCCATTGGTCAGAACAACACCAAAAATTCACAGGAGAACCAATTATGAAAAGGCGGCAGACGTCAATCCTCCATATGGGAAAAATATTTTTTCTTGCCAGCTTGTTTTTTTTACTGACAAGCGTCCCCCCAGGTGCCAGCTCTGCCTGGGCCAAGATGCCATTGTCCGGAGAAGTTCTCCAGAACAGCGGGACGCTCATAGCTGACATTGCGGAGAGCAGAGTGGCTGGGGTTGTTAACATTTCCTCAACAAAGCTTATCACCAACGACACCAGCCAACTCATGCATCCTTTTTTTAACGATCCGTTCTTCCGTGATTTTTTTGGCGAGCGGTTTTCCAATATTCCAAAAGAAAGACGTCAACGCAGTCTCGGTTCCGGCGTGATTGTCTCCGCAGATGGGTTGGTCTTAACCAACAATCATGTTGTCGAGAATGCAGAAGAAATACTAGTCACATTATCTGACAAGCGTGAGTTTAAAGCAGAAATTGTGGGGACAGATCCCAAAAGTGATTTGGCAGTGATCCGTCTCAAAGGCGACATAAAAGATCTTACCGCGATGCCGATTGGCAACTCTGGGGAATTGCGTCTTGGTGATATTGTCCTTGCCATTGGCAATCCATTTGGCCTTGACCATACAGTCACCATGGGCATTGTTTCCGCCAAAGGCCGGGCCAATGTCGGCATTACTGACTATGAAGATTTTATCCAGACCGATGCTGCCATTAACCCAGGAAACTCCGGTGGTGCCCTTATCAACCTGAAAGGTGAACTGGTGGGCATAAACACTGCAATTGTCTCCCGCTCAGGCGGGTATCAGGGCGTTGGTTTTGCTATTCCATCCAATATGGCCCAAGCAGTTATGGATAGCCTGATAAAAAACGGCAAAGTCATTCGTGGCTGGCTCGGGGTTATCATTCAGGATCTGGATAAAAACCTGTCCGACGCCATGGGCCTGAAAAACAGCGATGGAGTACTGGTTTCAGATATCAGCGAAAAGAGTCCTGCGGCAACAGCACAGCTCAAACGAGGTGATGTCATTTTGAGAGTGAATGATGAGAAAATGACTTCAACCGGAAAACTGCGCAATACCATTGCCGCCATGGGCGCAGGAGCGGAAGTCAAACTGGATATCATGCGTGATGGTATGGAAAAGTCTATTCATCTCACTCTGGGGGAATTACCAAATGATATTGCCAGCCAGACAACCCTCCAGGACACCAATGGCGTTCTTGCGGGTATGACTGTCGCCCCTCTCAACGACTTGATACGTGAAAAATTCAACATCAACAAAAATGTCACAACAGGTGTTGCCATTATTCAGATTGAGGCTGGAAGCACTGCCGAGCAGGCTGGACTCAGACCCGGTGATGTCATATTGGAAATGAATCGTCAGGATATAAACTCAGTAGAAGATCTCGAAACGGTCTATACTCAGTCAAAGAATGCCCTCCTTATCCTTATTTATCGAGAGAACAATACCTTTTATCTGGTCTTGAGGAAACAAAGGTAACAGACTTCAGGAGCCTGTGCGAGCAGGCTCCTGGCAGACACCCTCAAAAAAAAATCGTCCCTCTTCAGCAGCACTTCATCTTCGTCCATTTTGATCTTCTTAAAGAACACGAGTATGTTTCGAAATCCTGACTGAACGCATAGAAAGCACTGCTGAATCGTTCCAGAGCGGCTGTTTGCCAATTATTGGCCGGTACCTGAAGAGGGACGAGAACGCCTATCGTTCTTGTCCCTCCCTGCCGCTCTGGCTTGCTCCATAAATAAGCAGGTGTTCGCGGTAGGTTCCAAAGCGACGTGAGAGGGGGATCTTGCCAAAAAATTTCTGGTTATCATTGAAATGTTGCCAGACTTCTTTAACCGTCATTCCCTGACTGATATCATACTCCAGGGCAGAATGGAGAATTGATGTTTTATTCTTTTCCCCAATCCGGCTGATGAAAAACTTTTCCGGTTCCCTGTGAATCTGTGATCCCTCAGTCAGGACAAATGTCCCGGCACTCAGGGCCTGGATATTTTCTCTGTTGCAATCGATAAAAGTCAGGGTTTGCTGCAATTCTTCTTCTGTTTCTGAGGGAAACCCGAAAAGAATAAAAACCAGATTATTTATCCCGGCCCGAGTGGAGTTGCCAAGAACGTCCTTGACCACATGGATATCTGTTCCCTTACTCATCAGAGTAAGTATCCGTTGGCTGGCCGACTCCACCCCCCACTGCAGGACCCGGCAACCTGAACTTTGAATCAGCCTGCAGAGGCTGATGTCAAATTGTTTGACTGGTTTGGCATATGCGCCATAGTGAATGACAAGTCCTGCCTCAATGATCTGCCCGGCCAGCTTCTTAAAACGCTGGGGCGGAATCATCTCGTCATAAAAATAAAAAAGGCTGGAGCCATATTGGCTTTGCAGGAATTTGATCTCCGCCACACACGCTTCAATCCTGCGCGTACGGTAACGGAGGGAGGTGTGGTGGTGGGTGCAGAAGGTGCATTTCCCCCAGGGACAGCCACGTGAGGTCATCAGCGGCAGCACCGGCTCAGGGGTCAGATATGCATCGAGCTTAAAATGGGAAAAATCAGGATAGGGAAGGGTATCGATTTCAACCAGGGCTGGGGGATTGATTTGCAGCTCATCCTTCCTGAAATAGATCAGGTTGGGCACAGTGGCCAGATCAGCAACATCTTCGGCCTGGCAGAGATGAGAGAGCCCCAATTCCCCTTCACCCGGTATCAGGTAATCAAAAAAGTCCTTACAAAAGATTTGCGGAGTATCCGCTTTTGCCGAGAGAAGCGGGGTGGTAAGCAGTGTCTCCGGGGCAACCATAACGCTGATATTTGCGCCTCCCACCACAATTTTCACATCGCTTCGTTTTTTGATCATTTGGGCAAGCAGGGCGGCAAAAACGACCTGCTGCTGATACAGTATGGAAAAGCCTATCAGATCGGGCCCAACTGCCAGCACCGGTTGGATCAGACCTGCAAAAAAAGACTCTATTTTGGGGGGAATACTTTGACCAAGCAGGGCCTTTTCTGCCATTTCCGCCATAAAAGCGTTAAAAATATTTTCAAAGGTTAAAAAAATCGTGGCTCGGTAATGGTATTCCTTCAAGTCTGGATGACTTTTGGGCTGCCAGTTCTTGAGAAAAGAGATCGCCTGCTCAAGATGATGGGCAGTGGTCTTTTCGTCCCAGTTATAGAGACGGATGCCCAGAGTCCCTTCCTTAATTTTGCCAAAACTGCTCAGATAGTACTCGAGACTGAGATCAAAGACGGAAACAGTGACCGTCGGCAATGTTTTTTGCAGGTAGGCGGAGAGAACAGCCGGTCCCAGGGGTGGACATGTTGGATGGGTATGGGGCGTAGCAATCAGGGCTAATTTCATAATTCGATGCCTCCCATCATTCCCTTCTCTCTGTTATGACTTCTCATCTTACTTGAACCGGGAAAATAGCGGATTTTCCCTAAACCCTCACCCCTATCAAGATGATGCTGTCCCCCTGTGCAGGCGGATGAGGCTGATTTCGCCCGGGCAATTGAATCGCAACGGCACTCCTGAGGCCCCGGCGCCACAGCTTGTATAGCCTGTCATTCCCTTATACTGCCAACAACCCACGGCGGTAAAGCGTGGAGCCCTGCTGTTGGTGAAGATCGGCCCCCTGCCCGGCAGGCAGATCTGGCCGCCATGGGTGTGACCACAGAGATAGAGCTGGGGGCGAAAAGCGACTGCCTTCTTATATGCCTCAGGGGAATGGGCCAGAAAGATCTTAAAACTCTGTTCCGGGACGCCCCGAAAGGCACGCTCTGCATCATCCACCCTGTAATAATGGGGATCATCGACCCCAACCACCCATAGGCTCTCACCATTGCACCTGATTTCCCAGGAATCGTTGATGAGCATGGTCAAACCGCTCTCTTCCATATCGACTGCCATTTCAATACAGTCATGATTACCCAATACCCCGAAGATGCCATGCCGTGAGTACACATGAGGTAAAAGGCAGCGTAACTGGCGGAGACAGCTGGCCATGGGACCGTAGGTCTTCATCCGGATATCACCACCCACAAGACAGAGATCCACCTCCATCTCCCGAACCTGCCGGACAATTTCGGTGGTCAAATCTGGCAGCCCGTCCAGGTGAAGATCGGTGAGGAGGAGGATACGAAAGCCATCAAAAGAGGGCGGCAGATCCGGGAAATAAAATGTTTGTTCCACCACCCGTACATTCAAGGCATTCCGCAGGCCCTTCTCCTGGAGACCGGTCAGTTTAAAGAACCAGAAGTAGAGTACCTCATAGGCCAGAAAACTGCTCAGGTTAAGTAAGGTCTGCCAGCGAACCAGCGGCGTATGACAGGCCCGCCACTCACGCAACCGAACCGTTGAACGGATCAGGCGTGGATTATTTTTCTCGGATGGACGGAATATAATAAAGGCCCAGAGAAAAGAACCCAGATAGGCAATAAGGATAAAACAGAAGAGGATTACCAGAATCTGCACCCAGGTCAACTGGAGGCTTTGCCTCAGCAAGAGGGCTGGAAACAGCGATTCGAAGATCTGGTCCAAGATGAAGACATTTTTGCCACAGGGCATGTGTAAGCGACGTTTGATAAAACTGGACAGCAGATCTCCAGCCATGGCCAGCAAGGCTGCTGCAGCCCCAATTCGGACGTCCACAGCAAACAATGGGGAGACTGCCATACCTCCCAGGAGACTGACCAGGACACCGCGAATCGTTTTATGATCCCCGAATATCGGATGGTGATCAAACCACAAGCCGCCACCGTCAACAGGTCTTTTAAAACGCTCGCCCCAGATGATCCTGGCCAGGGGGGGAAGAAAGTTGATCCAGAGGAGAAACACCGCAACCTTACTGATGATAAGCACCCTTTCCCTCCTGGCTTGCGCGTTTTACCTTATCCTCCCCACTGCATCCGGCACGCATCCACGATACAGTCACTCTCTCCAGAAAAGCATATCCCGATAAAGGCGATTGAAACCGGTGATGAACGGTAAGCCGGCACTCAGTACAGTATCCCCTTGAGGGCTGAAAGTACCTTCAGGAAATTCTTTTCAAAAAAACACGAAAAGAATTTTTTAGGTAGTAAAGAGATCATCCTTGCCAAGGAGTCCAGCCCGCAATGAGGTCAGACAAATTCAAAGTTTCAGAGAACTAACCAACACTCCACACACCCTCTATCTTCTGGCCGCAGTCGCTGCAGCAGCCGTCGATTACCCTGTTCTGTTGAATACTGAAACCCAATCGGCTGATCAGTTCCGTGCCGCAGGAGGGACAGTAGGTATTTTCCCCCCCCTCACCGGGTCTATTCCCTTCATAGACAAAACGCAATCCCTCTTCAAGACCTATATCCCTTGCCCTGCGCAGGGTTTCCACGGGGGTGGGCTTGCGATCGGTCATCTTATAGGTGGGATAAAAGGCAGTCACATGCCAGGGGATCGCCGGATCAACCCCCTTGACGAACCTGGCTACATCACGCAGCTCATCCTCTGAATCATTGAGGCCGGGAATGATCAGGGTGGTTATCTCAACCCATACCCCGAGATTGTGCATGAGTTGAACATTATCCAGTACCGGCTGCAGCCTGGCCTTGCATATTTTTTTATAGAAATCACCACGAAAGGACTTGATATCGATATTGATACCATCAAGAACCGGGGCCACATGACGCGTCACTTCCGGGGCCATGTAGCCGTTGCTGACAAAGACATTTTTCAGCTTCTGGGCATGGGCCAATTCCGCGCAGGCATAGGCAAATTCATAAAAGATTGTCGGCTCCACATAGGTGTAGCTGATACTTGCGCAATCTGCTTGCAGCGCCGCCTCAACCACTGCCTCCGGTGTCCGCTCCCTGCCGGTTATGTCTCCGCCGTAGAGGTGGGGATATTGGGAGATATCGTAGTTCTGACAGTGCAGACAACGAAAATTGCAGCCCACTGTTGCTATGGAATAGGAGCGGCTGCCGGGGAGAAATTGAAACATCGGTTTTTTCTCAATGGGATCAATGTGTTCCGAAACCAAGCGGCCATATACCAGACTGTACAGCCTCCCATTCCGATTTTCCCGCACCCCACAGATGCCACGCCCTCCCGCCTTGATACGACAATGGTGGTTGCACAGTCCGCAGATAAGCTCCTCTTCTTTGCTGGCTTGGTAGAACATTGCCTCATGCATACTCTCACCCTCCTTATCTATTCTGTTGTTCACATATTCAGGCTGTTACAGGTTTTCCCCCTCCCCAGACCTTGTCTATTTCCGCCCCCTCTCCCAGACTCCGTTCTCTTAAAAAATCCCCATGTACCTGTTCAGGTAATGCCCCATAATTGGCAAACAGCCGCTCTGTAACTGGTTAACAGTACTTTATATGAGTTCAATCAGGACGTTGAAGATACTCATGTTATTCGAGAAGAGCCAATGGACGAAGCTGAAGTGCTGATGAATAGTTCATTCCCACATCATTTTCACCTTCCCTGGAACTCTCTGGTAGCATATACTTACAGTATAATGCTCCCCGGTAGAAATGAACAGATAAGGTTTACATATACAAGGAGGACGCTCAATGGATAAAAGCCAATACGGACGACGAGACAGGTTAATGCAGGAAAAACGCCATGACACGTACAGAGAAGATAAAAAATGGCCGGAGCCGACAGCATGCACCAATTGTAACAGTGTCTACCTTGAGGGCCGCTGGACCTGGTATGAGCCCCCCTATAAAGCCAACAGAGTACTCTGTCCCGCCTGCCAACGTATTGCCGAAAACTATCCCGCCGGCTACCTGGAGCTAAAGGGATCCTTTTTCAAAAACCACCGAGAAGAGATGCTCAATCTCATTCACAACGAAGAAAAGCAGGAAAAAGCTGAGCATCCCCTGGAAAGAATCATGGACATAAACGAGGAAGAAGAGGAACTTATCCTCATTACAACCACCGGTATCCACACTGCCCGTCGTATCGGTGAGGCAATCTCCCGGGCCTACCAAGGCGACCTCTCATTCACCTATGGTGATGGTGAAAAAACAATCCGCGTTTTCTGGAGCAGATAGTGCCTATCCAGAATTAAGGGTACCTTGAAAAATTAATTTTTTTGTTCAAGACCGAGGAGCAGACGAAAAAATAAGCGCAGTATCCAGTAGATAGATGAGCATTGTTTTTTTTGACTGTGACGAAAAGCTTGTCCCAAAAAGCAACTTTTCGAGATGGCCTTTAGAGAAGTCTTTCTCAATCGAGGCACTCGATAGAGGTAACCAGAGGTGCCCCGCAGAACATACCCTTGTGATACAACCTTGTTGATAGAGCCATGATCCTCTGCCACTGCCCTCTCATCAGAAAACAGGCAATATACCGATACCTGCCACCCTCAACGGTCTTTTTACCGTAAGCAATGAGGGTTGGCTATCGGAATCCCCGGCTGCCACATTATATACCCCTTGCCGGCTTGAACAGTACTGTCACCCTGACCATCGTCTCTCTATCGCCATGCCCTTCATTGCCGGTAAAAGCCAGACCCCAGCCAAGAGAACCGTATAATGACAAAGCGATAGACACAATGGAGCACAGTTTTTTTTATGCGCGCGGAGAAATGCTCCTCCTGGAATCTCCAGCACAAATTTTTCTCATCTAACTGAAAACTATGCCTGCACTCGAAAAAGATTATTATCAAATCCTGGGTATTCCCCGAGACACCGATGAACAGGCGATCAAAAAAGCCTATCATACCCTGGCAATGCAATGGCACCCCGACCGGAACAAGTCACCAGAGGCGGGAGATCGTTTTAAAGAGATAGCCACAGCCTATGCCATTCTCAAAGACCCACAGAAACGGCTACGCTATGATACCCAGGGTATGGAGGGAGTCGCTCACTATAGCGCAGAAGACCTCTTTGGCAACCTCGACCTCGGACACATCTTCGATAAGATGGGCTTTGCCTTTGGCGGCGACTCCATTTTTGACTGTATGTACAGCCACAGAAGCAGCCGTCCGCCGCATGGACAAGACCTCAGAGTGCCGATTGAGATACCGCTGGAAATGATCAATGACGGTGGCAGACAGAAACTCCAAGTCAGCCATCCGGTGGCCTGTGCCTCCTGTCATGGGTATGGAACCAAGCCCGGTACACCACCGGCATTGTGTAATTCCTGTCATGGCTCCGGCAGGATCATCTCAACCCATAACGAAACCAAGGGGGAAGAAGAGATCAAAGTGGAGCAGATCAAGGTCTGTCCAATCTGTCACGGAAAAGGTACCGAAATAACTGATCCCTGCCCCATCTGCGGCGGCTACGGCCAGATTGAAAAAGAAGAAACCATTGAAGTGACTATTCCACCAGGCATCGAGGATGGTGTGATACTGCGAGTTGCAGGGCAGGGTCTGCTTGCTGAGGAAGCGGATATTCCACCGGGCGATCTTCATATTGTCATATCAACCAAAACCGACAACCGCTATCAACGTCGCGGTCCTGACTTGTGGCGAGCGGAAACTCTCACTGTCCCAGATGCCGTACTGGGCACAAAAATCAGCATTCCAGGCCTTGGCGAAAACATAGAATTAACAATCCCGCCCGGTACCCAGGCCGACGAGATCATCCAACTGAAGGCCAAAGGTCTCCCCCGTTTTCGGGGGAGCGGACATGGCGATATCAATATCCATATCCAGCTGGATATCCCTGACAAGCTCTCCCAGAAAGAGCGCACCCTCTATGAACAGCTCAGGGAATTAGCTGCTGTCCGTCCCCAAAAATAGGAATGGCTATGCGCATCATTTCCGTAGACATGCAAAGAGACTTCAGCACCAGCGGTGGAGCCTGTTTTCAGGTTCGCCCCTGTGTGGATTTTATTCAGAAGATACTCGTCCCTCACTGTCGCAAGCAGGGAATACAACTTGCTGAGATCGTCTCGGATTACCGGCAACCGCGTCCCGGTGCCCCCTTTGCTCACTGTGTACCGGGAACCCCGGGCTACGAGTCGGATCTCCCTGTCGATATCAAACATGCCCAGAGCTGGGTCAAGTGCATGCACTCCCCCGTCTGGGTGCGCGAGCATGGAGGGATGGCTGCAAAGTCACCGGGAAAGCCCTATGCAGACGCCAAAGGCTTTACAAACTGGCTGGCAACCGTTGTCGGACCTCCGCGAGAAACCAACAGCATCGTCCTGATCGGTCTGACTCTTGATTGTTGTGTCCTCTGTACGGCCCAGGAACTCTTCTTTCGAGGCTACCGTGTAGAATTTCTTATGGAGGCGGTGGACACCTTCACTGGCAGCCAGGAAGAAAAACAATCTCTGTTCAATGTTCCCCTGGCCAATTGGGGCCAGACGCTATCCTGGCAGGAGCTGAGGAAAAGAACGACTCGATAATCCCGCCAACACAAGAAGAGGAAAACGAAGGCCATGGGCAAACAATTTCAATGCGAACTCATCTCCTGGAAAGAAGTATACCGACTCTCAGCCCTTCTCGCCCACCAGATTAAAGAAGCCGGCTGTCGGGCCGATCTGGTTATTGCCATAGCCCGGGGCGGATATGTCCCGGCTCGACTGGTCTGCGATTTTCTTGGTATCTATAACCTCACCAGTATCCGTATTTCTCACTACACCGCAGGCAGCAGCAAAGAAGAAACGGCCCGCCTTTCCTCTCCCCTGTGTATGGATATCCAGGGACTCAATGTCCTGCTTGTCGATGATCTCACTGATACCGGCGACAGCATCGAGGTAGCCCTCCAGCATATCAGAGAATTCAAACCGGCAGAGATCAAGGTCGCTACACTGCACCATAAAAAACAATCCAGGCTGCAGCCTGATTTTTATGCCAAAAAATTAGTCAAGTGGCGCTGGCTCATCTATCCCTGGGCAGTGGTTGAAGACATGGGCGGATTTCTCCAGACCATGCCTGAGCTGCCGACAACGATCGAGTCGACAAGGAAAAGACTTCAAGCCGAGTATGGAGTGACGATCCCCCTGCGGACGCTGTCCCAGGTTTTCAAGATGATCGAGAAAAAGAGATGAACTATCCCAATCCATATCATACTCTCCCGCGCCTCTTTTTTTTCGCCAGACAGGCAGAACAACTTACAAAATGAAGACAAAAACCAAAAGCAGAGTGGGCTGTTTGTTGCTGATCCTCTTTCTTGTCCTCCTGATTGTACTGCTCTCTCTTTTTCGAGAAGAGTATGCTCTTTTCCGGGAAGAGACCAAGCCCGAGGGAATTGCCTGGGCTCCGGCAATGAAACTATGTAAGGACAGATACAAGTCGCTGGCCTCCCCTGGCGAAATCAACATAGCGAACAGTAAAAAAAGAACCGAGAATGAGAAGGAATATATCTTTTACTGGAACAGGCCGGTGGGGATCTTCATCAAAAAGGCCTCGGGGGGCCTGACCATCAACAGTGGTGTCTGCGTGGTCTCCAAAGACAATGGCGAGATAACCTATATGACCCTTAACGACAAAACAATTGTGGGGGAAAAATGACATTTGAACGAGGAAATATTGCCGTGGCTGATGTGCGCCTTGGTGAACAGACAGAACTCTGCAACGGTGTTTTGCTGGTGGACAAGAAAAGATTGGCCGAGTTTTTGCTGTCCCGGGATGACAATATAACGAGCTGCCTGATCTCCCTGGCCAGGCCAGGCGACTCAACCAGGATACTCTGTGTCAAAGATGTGGTGCAACCGGGCTGCAAAGTCTGGGGTCAGGGTCCCGGTGAAGGGAGAAGACATGTCCTGGAGAACGTTGCTATCGTGACCTGCGGTAAAATTGTCGGCTACCAGGAAGGTATCATCGACATGAGCGGAACGGGAGCACTCTATTCACCCTTTTCCAGGACCTTCAATGTGGTCCTGGATATCGCCGTTGTCTCCGGCCTGACACCCCACCAGCATGAAGAAACGATCAGAAACGCCGGCCTTGTTGCCGCCGATTTCCTTGGCGAAACGACGCGAGCCCTGAGGCCCGACACGATACAAACCTTTTCCGCCCAGGAGGACCAGCCCGTTTCTTCGCATCTCCCCCGAGTCGTCTATATATACATGCTCCTCAGCCAGGGACTTCTCCATGACACCTATATATTTGGCCGCAATGCCAGGGAAGGGCTGCCGCGAACCATTGAGCCACTCATGCTCCTGGACGGAGCCATCACCTCGGGCAACTGCGTCTCCGCCTGCGACAAGAATACCACCTGGCACCACCAGAACAATCCTGTGCTCAGAGAGTTATTCCGACGCCATGGCCGAGATCTCGATTTTGGCGGGGTAGTCCTCACCACTGAACCTGTCAGTCTGGCGGTCAAGGAATCGTCAGCACAAAAAACCATCATCCTGGTTCGTGAACTGCAAGCCAAGGGGGTCATTCTCTCCAAGGAGGGTTTCGGCAACCCGGATGCCGACCAGATGCTGTTGACCCGTGGTCTGGAACAAATCGGTATCAAGGTGGTAGCCATCACCGATGAATTTGCCGGTGCGGATGGCTTTTCACAGTCCCTGGCCGATTCTGCCATGGAGGCAGATGGTGTGGTCTCGGTGGGCAATGCCAATGAGCGGGTCCTCTTGCCTCCCATGGAGGAGCTGCTTGGCCCAATAAGGGACTTGAGCAGGCTTGCAGGCGCCTGGCCACACAGCCTCCATAAAGACGGCAGCCTGGAGGTGGAACTGCAGGCAATTATCGGGGCAACCAACGAACTCGGCATGCAGAGACTGAGCTGCAGGGAGGTGTAACCATGGCATCCCAATATAGAGTTGTATACTCGCTGAACCAGTTTTTTGCCGGCCTGGGGGGGGAAGATAAGGCTTACCAGCCGCCACAACTTCTTGAGGGCCCAAGAGGCCCCGGCCTTTTACTTGAAAAATTGTTTCCCCATATGGAGGTCGCAGCCACCCTGGTGGTTGGTGACAATTACCTGGCCGAAAAGACAGAAACTGCCCTCCAGGAAATCCTCGCCCTCCTCAGCCCCAGCCTTACGGCTGAAGGCGCAGACAAAATCCATTTCCTCCTGGCCGGCCCGGCCTTTAATGCCGGGCGTTACGGTATCGCTTGCGGCGCCATATGCCAGGCAGTGCAGGAGAGGTTTTCAATTCCTGCTTTAACCGCCATGTATCCTAGAAATCCAGCAGTTGCAGTGTACAGGAAAGATGTCCTCATTGCCAGAGCCGGCAAGGATGTCATGGCGATGAAAGAGGCGGTGCAGAGGATGGCACTTCTGGCAATCAAACAGTTCAACGGGGAAGAATTGTTTCCGGATCGCCATAACTACATCCCCCATGGGCGGCGGAAGAATTATTTTGCCGAAAAAACTGGGGCGACCCGTGCCTGTGATATGTTGCTACTGAAATTAGGAGGCCAAGCATTTAATACCGAATACCTCATGCCAGTCTTTGACCGGGTCCAACCCGCTCCCCCTATCCATGATATGGCCAGGGCCAGGTTGGCCCTGGTGACTTCCGGCGGCATAGTCCCCCGCGGCAATCCGGACAGGATCGAAGCCGCCAGCGCCAGCCGCTTTGGCATCTATTCCCTGAAAGGGCTCTTACGGTTCAGCAGCGAAACACACCAGACCGCCCATGGCGGCTATGATCCGACCTTTGCCAATGCCGACCCGAACCGGATACTGCCCCTGGATGCAGTGCGTGAACTGGAGTCAGAGGGGGCCTTTGCCAGTCTCCACGACTTCTACTATGCCACGGTGGGCAATGGAACATCGGTTGCCAATGCCGAGGAATATGGTCGTGAGATTGCAAAACTCCTGCTCGCCGACGGTGTTCAGGCGGTCATCCTCACCTCCACCTGAGGGACCTGTACTCGTTGCGGAGCAACGATGAGCAAACAAATCGAACTGGCAGGAATAGCAGTTGTTCACGCCTGTTCAATCGTCCCTATCTCGAGGACAGTGGGTGCCAACCGCATTGTTGCCACCATTGCCATTCCCCATCCCTTTGGCGACCCGACCAAGAGCCCAGAGGAAGAAAAAAAGCTGAGAAAAGAACTGGTCCAAAAGACACTCAAGGCCTTGGCCACACCCATTGACCAACAGAGGGTCTTTTAAGCCAGTAACTGAAAACAGATCTGCCACAACTGGTATGCAGAGCAAATGGGCCAACGCTCAAATCAGGGACTGGCAAGATAACAATAAGATGGATAAAAACTGTTTATGAGCAAAAGCGCTATCAGATATGTTCCCAACGCCTTGTCAACCACCCGCATACTCCTTGCCTGTGTATTCCCATTCTCTCCGGAATGGCTGTGGCTCTGGCTCGTTCTCGGCAGCGGCTGCAGCGACTTTCTTGATGGCTGGGTGGCGAGACGGTGGCAGGTGCAGAGCTGGCAGGGTGGCCTCCTTGACGGAGTTGCCGACAAGCTTTTTATCCTCTGTGCACTCACCACCTTTATCGCTGCAGGAAAATTCTCGGCCTGGTGGCTTCCTGCCCTGCTCAGCCGTGACCTCCTCGTTGCCTTTACAGCCATCTATGCGCTTTCAATACGATCCTGGGAATCATTTAAAAAAATGGATGCCAGGTGGTCTGGCAAGATAGCCACCCTGGCACAGTTCCTCCTCTTCCTGGTTGTCCTCCTCTTTCCTCATAAAATCTGGCCTGCTCTCTGTGGCGCGGCACTGTTCAGTGTCGGCGCTGCCGGTGATTATGGCTGGCTGTTTCTCCTCGAGCTGCGTCTTCGGGAAAAGGAAAAAAGGACGGAATCGTAGAAAGATCGCCAACCTGCACGCTACTGAGGTGTGGAGAAAGGGGGCAAGGCCATGCGCAACTGCGAGTTGCTCTTACAGATCAGACTTGCCAGTTTTTCCAATTTTCTCCCTGTTCACTGGCCATCGTCCTCACGAGAATAAAATTCCTGGTTATCATAAAATATTCTGGGAATTCTTTTTTCCGAATATTCTCCTGTTTTCAGCCCTGAACACCCGAGAATCATCCATACCTTGGAGAGCCGTTCCTGGCCTGTGACCCGGCGCCGTATCTTAAAGTAGGGAAACATTTCCGTTTTATTTATTGCCACCTGTATATAGATAATTTCCAGGAAGTTAATCAAAACAATACAGCCCATGATGGCACTGAAGCAGAGATATGCTTCATAGGCCCCGGCCTGGTAACGAGCAGAATTTTGAGAAATATAGGGCAGTGAATAAAATTGAAAAACGATAAAGTCAATGAAGGTGGTCAGCAGGAGAATGAGGAGCAGCCCCTTGGCCTTAAAAAAACATACGATTCCGTGATTCAAGTTCAGAGCAGAGACAAAGCTTCTCTTCATCGTTGGGATCTTTTTTAGCATAGGCCACAAACATCAACCATAACCGATATGCGCGTTCCCTTTCTCGATAATAGCCACCAAAGAAAAAACTGAATATACTCGTCAGAGCGGTGATAGAAATCAAAAAGGCAGCTGGTTTATACATGGGGACCGCATACAAAGTTACTCCCTCAGAGGACACAACTCTCCAATAGAGGCGAACGTTTAATCAACTCAGTAGGTTGAATTACAATATATATCAAATTTCTTTCCGCTTTCCGCCTCTACATAACTGTCAGCCGCAAAAAGTATGCTGCTGACACTGTCTGCCGATTCGAGATGATCCATTTATTTGAATTTTGCCTGTTGGTTAAGGGCCCTTTCTATTCGGCAGGCATACGTTGCGTTGAATTCACTTCGACTCTCAGAGATGCTCATATAGAGGTCAAACAAGCGATCATATGCCAACTCCATCAATTGACTGTATTCGAGTTCTCTGGAAGAGCCAGTCGTTATCGGTAAAGTCTCTGTTAAAGAGCTAAAGAGCTCCTCTCCAGCGAAATATAATAAGCAAAAGACTGCGGCTTCCCTTACCTCCCGCCCTCATCACACGATATGCCCAAGGAGAAGCAGTTACCTGTATTCATCCAACAACATGTTTGCTTTCACAGTGAGTTGCCGGGTGAGGGTATCCAGCAGCTTGGATTTCAGATTCCAGCAATGCCAATAGAGTTTCACTGGTACCTTACAGCCAGGTGCGAGATCGACCAGCCGGCCGTTTCGGAGAAAGGACTCACTCTGCTGACCGGGTAACATACCATAGCCAAGCCCCCTGGCAATGAAATCCACAAATTTCTCAGCCGAGGGTATATAGTGCGCTGGAAAGGCGTCAGGCACTTCTCCAAAGACTTGCTGAAAGAGTTTATGATGCAACTCATCTTTCCGGTTGAAAATAATCGCGGGGGCACGGCAGGCCTCGGTAATGGTAAGTCCAGCTGGAAACCATTTTTCCACAAACTCCGGAGCAGCCAACAGTTGATAATTCATCTCCCCTAGATAGACCATTCTGCATCCCTGCAGTGGCTGATCCTGTGTACTGACACACCCCACAACATCGCCGTTTTTGAGCAGCCGGTGGGTCTGTTCCTGATCATCGACCCGGATGTCTAACAACACACCTTCCTTAACAACAAGGGATTGAATCGCATCAAGAAACCAGGTCGCAAGGCTATCAGCATTGAGCGCCACGGCTATGGACCTATACCCTTTATCGGCCTCCTTATCCATCTCTCCTAAAAGGTCATCTTCCAGCTGCTTGACTTGAAGATAATGCTTTAACAGATTTCGGCCTGCCGAGGTCGTGCGTGGAGGAGTGCTGCGGGCCAGCAGAATCTGCCCCGTCTGCTCTTCCAGTAATTTCACCCGCTGAGAAACCGCCGACTGGCTGAGATGTAAGACATTGGCCGCCTTATCAAACCCCCCTTCCCGGACCACCATTGCCATGGCTTCAATGAGTTTGTAATCAAACACGAGGCCCCTTATTAGAATTTTTAATTTTATATTAAATCTATTAATTTTACTTTTTATCCTCTCAGGTCTACATTCTCAAGTAAATACCTACAGAGGGAAATGAACCTATGCTAATTACACCATTTATTCAAGGATTCGGCTCGGGGGGAGGATTGATTGTGGCCATAGGGGCCCAGAACGCCTTTGTTTTGTCCCAGGGCGTTCGCGGAAACTACCACCTGGTTATCGCCTTGATCTGTATTCTCTGTGATTCCATCTTCATCATTGCCGGGATTGCTGGGGTGGGGGCCTCAATTTCAGCCCACCCCTCTCTTTCACAATGGCTGACATGGGGTGGAGCCGGATTTCTTTTCATCTATGGATGGAACTCTCTGCGCTCCGCCCTCCAGGGAGGGCGGCTTGACCCCAACGAGCAGGCCGTACGCTCTTTGGGATCGGCCATTATAACGACACTGGCCGTTACACTCCTGAACCCGCACTTCTATCTGGACACAGTTGTCCTGCTTGGAAGTATCAGCAGCCAGTTTCAAGGGGAAAATCGGTTGTGGTTCGGCGCTGGTGCGGTTTCCGCTTCAATCCTCTGGTTTACCTGCCTGAGCCTTGGCGGCAGGATGCTGGCACCTGTATTCAGGAAACAGCTATCCTGGCGAATTCTCGACAGTCTGGTATGCGCAACCATGTGGATTATCGCCATATCATTGGTCCGGCATGGGATCTCTGGTTAAAAAGAATAGATTCAGTTCCGACAAATCCGGTTATTCCACTGACAGGCAAAAAGGTGGCAGCGCAGTAGCTCTACATTTACATCGCTGACAGCCTCTTAGATGGTAACTTCTTTTGCTTTACGCTCTGTTCTCTTTTCCCCTTCTTTGTTGACATTATAATGCAGTGGCGTAGCATGGGAAACACGAGATGATCAGCCTTTGATCATCTCGTGTTTCCCATAACAAAGGAGCATATTATGCACATTTTCAAAAAAAAGACCTTGACCGGATTGGCCCGCACCTGCGGCTGAGCTGCCAAAATTGGTCCGACGGATCTGTCGGACGCGCTTGCCGGGCTTGCAGCCCCATCTGATGTCAATCTCCTTGTTGGCATAGAAACCTCTGACGATGCGGCCGTCTATCGTCTCTCAGATGACATAGCCATGATTAACACCGTTGATTTCATCACTCCACCTGTGGATGACCCCTACTGGTTTGGTCAGATAGCAGCGGCTAATTCCATATCTGATGTTTATTCCATGGGAGGAAGACCCTTAACGGCCCTTAATGTGGTCATGTTTCCTGCCAAAAAATTGGATATGGGCATATTACGGGAGATTCTGCGAGGCGGGCACGATAAAACAGTCGAAGCGGGAGCCTCTCTTGTGGGCGGACATACAGTCGACGACGAAGAACCGAAATATGGGCTTTGCGTGAACGGAATTGTCCATCCGGATCGTATCATCACCAATGCCGGCTCACGACCCGGCGACGCCCTGATCCTCACAAAACCCATAGGTTCAGGTGTCCTCTTCAATGCAGTCCGTTCCGGAAGACTTCCCTATGCGGAACTGGAACGTGATATTCTCCCCAGTATCGCGGCCTTGAATGGCCCTGCCATGGAAGCAGCCCTCCAATTTAACCTCCATGCCTGCACCGATATCACCGGCTTCGGAATCCTTGGTCATCTTCAGGAGGTCGCCCACGGCAGCAATGTGCAGGTGATACTCAATCAGCGCAGCATTCCTTTCTATCCTCATGCCCTTGATATGTATCGGAAGGGAGAATCCACCGGCAGTAATAAAGCCAACAGGGCAATGGTGGCAAAAGGCAATCTTGAAATGCGAATTGTTCTGCATAAAGCGGAAGAGGAAATGCTTTATGATCCTCAGACGTCAGGGGGACTGCTGCTGTCTCTACCCAATGCTGAAGCAGATGCTCTCCTTCAGGTGCTTCACGATTCAGGAATAGGCTCTGCTGTAAAAATTGGAGAAACCACGAGTGAGGCTGCAGGAATCATAGTCGAATAGGAACTATGGAGCTTCATTTTCTCATTGGACTCCTGGGCTTGAACAGTGGTTTTGAGTCGGCTTCAGCCGCGAAGGGGGGGCGGAGAGGAGGTTCTTTTGCGGGTCCCGGGAAGACTTCACGGCAGATTGCTGTCAAGGTCATCAAAGTCCCTGCGGATTGTATTGTTCTTGGCCCGAAATCCCTCTGCATCACCATAATCTAAGAAAAATCGATAACGACTGTGACTCGACTTGGTTCGGTGGGCGTGTTTTATGGGACACCAGTACTGCTCCGTCCGCCCTGATATCTCCCGAACATATTCTATCAATCCATTGAAGTATCCGCAGTAGCAACAGTTAATTTTTTCAATCAGGTTCAGGTAGCTCAAATACTGGCGATCAAAAATGATATAGTCCCCCCGCTTGACTTTTGGGATGGAGTAGATGGGAAAGCAGATCACCTGAAAAAGGGAAACAACAAGATCGAGAAACAGGGCAGGCACCAGGCAGGACCAGATCACCGGCACGCTGATTATATTCAGCAGGGATGCCTCATTGAGATAACGGCGAATGGTTTTGACAAGACGCCTGTTTTTCTCTTTGACGTCCTCTTGAAAACGAACTTTCTTATCCCGAACCTCGTAAAAATACTCTTTTTCTTTTTTCTGCAGCTCAATGAGGAGTTCTTGTTCAAGCTGTTTTATCTTAGTCAGCAGTTCCTGCAGTCTGTTATTCATCCAAAATCCTATTTCATTAAAGACTAGTGAGTCCGTATCTCTTTCATGACAGCAAAAATAATTTTCCGTGCTTCCTCCTCAATTTCAAGCTCATACATAAGCATTTCTTTTTCCCATACCTCCTCCGGGATGTGATCCTGAAGTTCAAGAATATGATAGCTTTCTATGTTCAGGGCAACTCCAGCCAGAGGACCGGCAAAGCTTGGATCACCATTTTTAAAGGTCTGGGCCATGATCCGTATGGATGACGGCTGATTGATTCCGAAGACAATGATCAGCATCTCCGTCCCGTACTGGGCAGCCAGTTTTTTGACCTCTTCCTGTACCGTAAGTCCTACGGCACCTGCAGCAGTTCAAACAAAACAGGCAGTGGCCTCATAAACAATCTCTGCCCCCGCAGCCTTGAGACAGGTGCTGACAGTTGTCCCGGAAATATCATCCCTTTCCCCAAAAACAATGGCTTTTTTTCCTGTTAACATAGCTGTTCTCTCCTCATTTTTCCAGTCATCTTCCTCTCAACGTTCGGGATTACGCTCCAATATAAATGAAACCCCATCCAGCAGATTAGTACAACGATTAAGAAAGATACTTGCCCGGGCGAGAAACATAACCCGCTTGATCTCTCCTCTCCCCATCGCCTCCATGGCATGCCCGATATAGGGGACCGCAGAGGGAATATGGCCTTGGGTCGGGGCAAAACCAGGCATGCCGATCTTTTCGATCCAGGCGTTCATCTCCGGTTTTTCAAGCTGTTTGGCAAGCACTGCCATGGCTGCAATTTTACGATAGTTTTTTGAGGCCACATCACCGGAACCGGCAAATTCCATAATTTCCGGATTATGGAGTTCGGCGGCATAGCGGTCAATATCCGTACATTTCAGGCCAAGGCTCTCCAAGGGAGCCAGCAAATAATGACGGAACACCGCTTCATCTGTGGAGCCGGCACCTGAAGGAACGGCCCCCACAGCTCCAGGCTCAAGGTGGATAATGGGGTTTACACCATCGTCCTCACTTATAAGCAGGGCAGTACAGGCAAGACAATCGTCAAGAATGGGAATTCCATGCTCCAGAAAAGACTGAAATTTCATCCCCAGTTTGGCCAATGAACCACCGCCGACGACAGCGACACGTTTATAGAGGCCAGCTTTCACCATGGCCGCTGCCGTGACAATGGCTGAGGCAGGTGCGGCGCAGAAATTCTTGATATCCATGCCCGAGGCGTTGCTGCAGCCACACATCTCTCCAATGGCCTTGGCCATACCACCACCGCCCCGCTGATACCTGTCGCCGCAGGCCTCTTCGCCACAGCTGATCAGAAAGTCAATTTTTTCAGGCTTGATTTTTTCCCGATCCAAGAGCCAGGTGAGTGCCAGGGCGCCCGTGGCCTTGGTACATATATTTTCAAGAAGGATATGCGGGCCAAGGTTTTCGTCCCCCCACCCTTCCGCCCGCTCGTCACCATGAAACCAGCCGCAGATTTCTCCCTCTGCAGCCATGGCCAGTGGGGACGATCGGCTGGAATCTGACTGCACATACACATGTTCAGTCGAGGGAATCGCGCTAAGCCTGGCAGCAAAAGCGGCGAGGAGGGAATGGGCGGCAAGACGTCCCTGCAGTTTTGCCAGAGCATTCTTATCCACTGCGAAGAGAGGAGGGTTGAGGACATCTGCCACCTTCAGCAGACCGTAAAAGCTGGACTGATCCAGGATTTCTCCGAATTTTCCCGTACTGCTCCCCACAGTTTTTTCTTGAAACCAAGGCCTTGCAATGTTCTTCAGTTCACCGGGAGAAAGGTTGCCGATAAAGGTCTGATTGGGAGGATAGGAGAGGGCCTTGTCATAGGAACGAAGCGCCTGGACAATGGATTCTCGAATGCTTGAATGTTGACCTATTTCCCGTCGTGGCTTTGAGCCATACTGGACAAGATCAGGAACATGGACCAGACAGTAAGCATAATTTCTGATGACCGCAGAAGTGACCATGGTTTCCTTTTCCGGGCAGATACTCATTCATGTCTGTCCAGAGATGCGATAGTTTTTTAAAAAATCCAGAGGCTCGACGAATCAACGTCTGGGCATCTCATTGCAATTGCGATGAATATATTTCAAGATCAAGGAATAGTCGTGGAAAAACAGCTAGGTACGGCCAGACACAAATTATAGCGGCACATCATGCCCCTTGTACAGCTCGTTGATGGTTTCCGCATAACGGCTTTCTATTTCTTCTCGTTTCAACTTCAAGGTCGGCGTCAAGAGCCCGTTTTTAATGCTCCACTCATCCAGGAGCAAACCGACCCTGCGAATGCGGGCAGTACTGGGAAATTCATGGAGCAGGGCCTGGATTTTTTTGACAACGACCCGCCTGGCAACTGGTGCATGCAGTGACGCCCCATCAGTTGGATCCAGGCCGCATTTCCTGGCCAGTTCGTTCCATTGGGAACGGTGTAAGACCAGCAATGCGGCCAGATAGGGCATCCCCTCGCCAACCACCATCACATGATCAAAAAGGGGATCGCCGGCAATGGTCATTTCCAAGTCTGCCGGAGGAATTTTTTCACCGGTTGAAGTGACGATGATCTCTTTGAGCCGCCCCCGGATATAGATGTCGCGGCTCTTTATTTCCACCACGTCACCGGTGGAGAGCCAGCCCTCGCTGTCAATGACTTCTTTGGATTTATCCGGCTGATTCCAGTATCCTGACATGAGGCCAGGGCTTTTCACCAGCAGCTCGCTATCATGACCGATACGACATTGGACATCGGGGAGAGGAGGCCCCACCGAGGCCGGGATGTTGCGCTCCAGGGTGTTGGCACTGACCACCGGCGCCGCTTCTGTCAGTCCATAGCCCTGGATCAAGGGAAGACCGAGACTGAGAAAAAACCTGGAAACAACCTCCTGCAGAGGAGCACCGCCGCTCACAGCAAGTCGGATTCTGCCGCCAAGCCGCTCCATGATTTTAGCCGCCACAAGGCGTTGGAGCAGAGGCCAAAGGAGCTGTTCCCAGAAAGGAAGAGCTGCAGCTCGTCCCTGTTCAGCTTCAAAATGGTGCCAGCCGGTGGCAAGAGTGAGCTGAAAGAGCCAGCGGACAAAGGGGTTCTTTTTCTGCAACTGCGACCAGACTTTGGTATAGACTTTTTCATAGATGCGGGGAACGGAAATAATAATCGTCGGCCGTATGGTCCGCAGATCTTCCCCCAGGCTCTCCATGGAACGGGAATAGGCCACCGAACTGCCCGCCATCATCGGCGTATAATAGCCTGCAGTACGTTCAAAGGTATGGGAGAGAGGAAGAAAAGAGAGGAGGACATCAGAGGGATGACAGGGGATCACCTTCAGGATAGCCTCCGCGTTCCAGAGTATATTTTTATGGGAGAGCATCACCCCCTTGGCTGGGCCGGTGGTTCCCGAAGTGTAGACGATTGTGGCCAGGGAATCGGGGTCATCGCCATGAAGGCTTATCTCTCCGCCATCATCAGGCAACCATGTACTCATGGTGGCGATAGCGATATGAGGAGACATGGCCAGAGGTTTGTTCTCCAGGCAAATCACCGTGTCGAGTTCGGGGAAGGAGGAGGCATGAGGAACCAGATTCAGCCATTGTTCGGCCTTCTCAATGAGGAGCAACCTGCTTCCCGAATCTTTGAGGAGATACATTAGATTTTCAGAACTGTCCCAGGTATAGAGTGGGACCACGACCAGGCCGAGGGCAAGGGCGGCCTGCTCAAAACAGACCCATTCTATGGAGTTGTGAACCATGATCGCCACTCGATCTCCCGGTTCCAGAGACTCTTTTTTCAATCCCATCTGCCATCTCGCCACACACTTGCCGATATCCTGCCAGCAATAGGTGACCCATCTGTTCTCTTTTCTCTCATATTGCTGATAGGCTGGCAGCTCCGGTGTCCGTTCAATCCTCCGTTTGAGCAGGCCAGGCAGGGTACCCGCCTCGGCAGCTGAAATACTCTCCGGGATTACAGTTGATATAGCAGCATGCTTCATCACTCCTCCCTCTTCGATAAATCAGGTCGTTTAATTTCCATCTGCGAAAGCGAGCTGTACACACCCGCCAAATCAGGCTCACCGCAGTGATGCAGTATCTCTGCACGTACCTTGTCACGCAGGGTAACAGCAGCATTCCAATCGCTTCCCGTGGCCAGAACTGGTTTGCCTATAATAACAGTGACCGCGCCTTTGCGAGGAAACCAGGTCCCGCCGCGGAGCTTGTTTCGAGTCCCCCGGATCGTCACCGGAATCACAGGAATTCCAGACTGAGCCGCAGTGACAAAGGCGCCCATCTGAAAGGGCAGCAGACCGGTCATGCGCTGCAGAGTTCCCTCGGCAAAGAATAGTGGTCGCTTCCCTGAAACCGCTTGGCGACCAATCCTGCGCGCACCTTCCAGCCCTTTTCTCACATCGAAGCGCTCAACAAAGATCACCTCCAGACGAGACAGCATCACTCGAGAGAAAAAATTTTCTGCCAGCTCAGCCTTTGCCACAAAGTTACAGGTAACAGGGAGAACAGCAGCAAGGACAAGGCTGTCCAGATAACTGGCGTGATTAGAGGTCAGAATCATCGGTTGCTTGCCGGCAATATGAGCAAGACCGCGTATGGTCATCGTCGTCCCTGACAGGAAGGCCAGTAAACGCAGGGCCCGGCGGACAAACCACCAGCGTAAGTTGACGGAGGGCAACACGGCAACAAGCAGCCAGAGCGACAGTCCGATGAGAACAAACAACAGCCAGCAGAAGGAGGCATAGAGAGACGCTCCTGCCTGACGCAGCAGCCTCCGAATCTGCGGCACAATGGCGGCAAGGGAGAGGCGAACAAGCTGCAGCCACAACGGCCGTTTTCCCTTACCGATTTCCCCTCTTTCATAGAGTTCTCGGCTGGCTGCCCGTCTGATCTTGCCACTTGAAGTCTTCAGCACCGTCCCTGGTGGAGCGAGCACCACCTCATCCGGCGGCATCCCTAAGAGGTCGACTGCCGTATTGATAATCTGCTGATGCAGCTGTTCTTTCGCTTCCCTGTCCTTTAACCTCGATTCCGCCAGCACAATCAGACGTTCGGTACCGGAATCCCGGTCCTGACTGGCAAACACGGCAACACAGCCCTTACGAATACCCACAACGTTGCCCACCGCCTCTTCCAGTTCGTGGGGATACAGATTCCTGCCGCCGCGAATGATAATATCCTTGATCCGACTGGTAATGAAGACGTCACCTTCGGCAATATAGGCAAGATCACCGGAATCCAGCCACTCGCCCCGAAACAGACTGCGACTCTTCTCCAGATTGTGAAAGTAACCGCTGGTGACCGATGGCCCCTTGAACTGCAGCTCGCCCTGGTGGCGATCAGGCAACTCTCTGCCACTCTCGTCAACGATCCTGATCTGGTGACCTGGCAGGGGCCGACCACAGGCCACGAAACGAAGAGCGTTGTCATCGTCTGCTGCCGCCACCACTGCCCGGCCGGATTCGACGAGGGGAGCACGCTTGACCCGATCGATTACAGGCTCCCGCCCAAGCGGTGGAAAGGCAAGACCAACCGAGGACTCGGCAAGGCCGTAGACCGGAGCGGCGGCTTCAGGACGAAAGCCATAGGGGGTAAAGCGCTTGCCAAAGCTTATTATCGTCTCCGGACTGACCGGCTCCGCACCGTTGAAGGCCAGACGCCAGGAACTGAGATCAAGCCCTTGCAATACGTCATCGTTCAGTCGTCGGCAACAGAATTCATAGCCAAAATTGGGGGAGGCCGACAGGGTCCCCCGATAGTTGTGGATGGCCCACAACCAACGCTCCGGCCTGGCAAGAAAAGAGAGGGGCTGCATGATAACAAGACGGCAGCCGTAGTAGAGACTTCCCAGCCATGCCCCGATCAATCCCATATCGTGATACAGCGGCAGCCAGCTGACAAAGACATCAGCAGCTGTGACCGCAGTTGCCTGGCCCATGGCCCGGATATTGGCCAGCAGATTGGCATGGCTGAGGACCACCCCCTTGGGGTCACCGGTGGAACCGGAGGTGTACTGGATAAAGGCAATATCACCTCCAGATACAGGTATGGGAATAAACTCCTGGGCTTGCCCGGAAAATGCATCCACAGTATCAACCTGCTCCAGGGTCTCCACCTGGGCCCGCAACAGTCTGGCAATTGGTTTGACCTCGGCCATGGTGATCAGGATTTTGGCCCCGGCATTCTCTAAAATCCCCCGGTGCCTCCTCAGATGTTCTTCAATCTGAGTCGGCCGCGCCGGAGGATAGAGGGGGACTGGAATCCCCCCGGCGAGCAGGACCGCCCAAAAACTGAAAAAATAGTCCACTCCGGTGGGCAGCATGATGGCAACGGTATTGCCCGCTTCCAGATTATGGTGCTGCAGCCCGGCAGCCAGCTTCAGAGCACCTGTTTTGAGATCTGCATAGCTAAGCTGTATTGCCTCCTCAGCATGCCGTTCAAGGATGAGATGAATTCGATCCGGACTGGACTGGACATGACTGTCAAGTACTGCCAGGAGCGTATCTGCTGCATAAGGTGCCAGATCGGTTTCGTCTTCAGCATCAGGCAAAACGGTTTGCCTGGCCTGTTGAACCAAAGTTGTCCTTTCCGATGTTCCCAGATGTCTCAGCAGGTCTCTCGGACTCTCCACCGTTGCCAGTAACTGTTCGGACAGGGAAAGATCAAATCTCTGTTCAAGGCGGGCAAAAAGCTCTACCCTGGCCAGGCTGTCAAGGCCCAGATCACGATCCAGTGAGCTATCCAGACTAAGAGGCTGGGAGAGGTGCTTATCTGGATGCAACTCATCCATCAATTGCCCGATGAGTTGCAGGAGCGTTTCTTCATTCCCAACAGAACGTAACGACCGGGAGTTGGAATCGGAATTCATAATCTTCCTGACCCTATGGGTTGGCAGCGAATTGAAACATACAGGACATTCCCTTGAAACTATGTCTAGCTTATGTCTAGCTTATCACTTTTCTGGTTAGGATTAAAGGGTCAGCAGAAATTGTTACATAAGGGTAACTTATTAAAACTCAACCGGATAAATCCGATGACCCATGAAAGGGGTAACTTTTTTCAAATAATGGGACAGAAAGCGAATGGAATTGCTCCTGATCAGAGTCTTTTTTAACACAGCACAGCTTGCTGGATATTGCCCGCTCAGGCATGGCTTGATCGTTCATGCATGAGTATATTTTTCAGCGATACAATCACCTTGCTTGCCTCCCCCTTTGTCAGTTCATCAACCTCAGTCTTGTGATAATACTTGTTGAGGAAATTTTTAAAATGGTCTGCGTCCCAACCAAGGTCGTCAACCAGGTGACGGACAAACAGTTTCTGCCGAAAAGTCAGACCATACCGGTTGATACGGTAGTGGCTACTTGCCGCGAAGAAGCGCATAAGACGCCTGAATCCCGTCTCATCCAGATCTTTTGCTGAACGGACACCGGTTTCACGCTGCAAGAGATCCCGATATTCGTCATCGGACAGGCCCAACTCGCTCTTGACAATATGAATGACTGCCAATTTTTTATGATCCAATGGCATTGACAATACTCCTTTTGTTCGATGGCAGATCACCTCCTCTCTGCTGGCACAGAAGAGGTGTTAGCCCACAGCCTTTCCCTCCATTTTGGGTAACTATTCAGGTAAGGCCCACTAATTTTGGCAAACAACCGCCACAGGGAAACTGGAGGAGTAAACTCCTCTCTTTGAATGTTAGCAAAAAAACACTTCCGTTCATACTCTTATTATACCTTGCAGATGCGCCCTTTCCGTGTCAGCATGAAAAATGGTCAATGCACCATAATGCCTTTTCTCAGCGACCGCGGGGGCGCATTTACAACTAGAGGGACTGAGCAACGAGAAACAGCTTACTGAAAAAGAGAGACAGCAGATCAGCCAAGAGATAAAATAACATCTTTATGGGAACCTCACCAATCCAACAGATGAAGTACTGCTAACCAGTGAGAGAGTGGTTGTTTGCCAACTATTGGCCTTTATCTGAAGAGCTGCCATATTGGCAAGCACAACACTGATCCATGAATAGATCTGAACACCACAGGGGTCCTGCGAATCAGGCCCGGGATCTCCCCCGTCTTCGCAGAGACTGGACTTCCTTTTTCCTTTTTCTGCTCCAATCCAGCTTATGGGGCATAACCATTTTTTTCCTGGCCAGCCACTTTGGCAGGGGAAAATTCTGGCTCGCTGTTCTTTCCATTTTACTCCTCAGCCTGCCCATTTTTGTCTGCTACCTCTATTCTGCCACCATCCAACAGACAAAACGTTTATGGGGGTATTGCAGGGAGGGGTGGTATTTCCGCCTCTGGTCCGGGTGGTTTCTAAAACTCGTTTTTTCCATAGCTCTGGCCTTATGCAGTGCGTTTTTCATGCTCCTCCAGTTCCATACCTACAGTCCCCTGGAATGGACTGTTTTCTTTGCTGTCATCCCTCTCTTCTGGATCATTTTTGTCGCACTCGAACACTTCAACTCCACAGAATTACACCCTCTTCTGGTAACAAACACCAGCCTCTGCTGGGCTCGATGGCTCTGTCCCTTGTCCATGCTGCTTTTTTTTCACTTGTTTCAATATGCGGTTGTCGATATCCCCCCCTATGAGTCCTCTCTCCAAGCCGTCTATGCTCAAAAAGATACGGTCTCCGACATGACTGGATCTGCCTTCATCTTTGAGGTCTCTCAATATCTGGCCTGGTATAATGGAGTTAAAATTTTTGCCCTGGGACACCTTGGCCGGCAGGATAGCCTCTGGTCCCTGCTCATTACCGGCATGGGATCTTTCATCGTTTTTTACAACAGCTGCCTGTCGCTCTCCTGTTTTCTCATCCCCAGAAGAGAATATCGACGTCTCTTCAACCCCATTTCCGATATCGAAATCCCGCTGCCGGCCTCCCCCCGCCAGATTGCCTGGTCAACGGGAATTTTCACCTTCGTTATCCTCTTTATCTATGTCCCCATCATGGCCCACCTCGAGTCCGGCATACTGCAGAACCCCCAGGTAGTGGAGGTCAGAAAACAGATCGAGGCAGGCCTCATCCCCAGGCTTGAACAGATTGATGACCAATTCTTCAAGGAAGGAACCATTGCCCGAATCCAGACTGCCAAGCTGAAGGCATTGCACAAGGCAGACATTTCACTCGCCCTGCTCCAGGAAAAAATCGATCTGGCCTTTGCGCGGATGACATGGGGTGTAGATGACTACCTGGACTGGTATTACAGTCTGACAGGTGAGTATACCCGGATAAGTAAAATCCTGACGGGAGATCTTGAAGAGTACATGATGGTCCGCCTGGAGACCTCCCTGCTCCAGGAAGATGCCTTCAGGAAAGTGGAACAGGCCCTCAACCAGGTCTTTCAGCTTAAGGCGGCCGGAGAACAGGAATACAGAGAAGCAATAGGGGAAATCTTTGCCCAGAACCAGGTCCGGCAGTTGCCTCCAGAGCGAACCGTCATCCGGAAGATGTCCATGGCAGATGCCCTGTCAGTACCGGTTCATAAAGACAGTATCAATCTGCAAAACAGAATGCTCTTTGGAGCCATGGGCAGCGCTGGGACAGGAATACTGAGTGGGATAGTGGTCAAAAAGATCTGCACCAAGATAGTTGCTAAAAATACCATAAAAATTGCGGCCAAGGCCCTCAGTAAAATTGTCCTCTCCAAAACAACGGCCTCGGCAGGAGGTACAACTGCCGGAATGGCAGCCGGGGCAGCAATCGGTTCACTGCTGCCCGTTGTGGGAACGGCGACCGGGGCTGTTGTCGGCGGTGTTATTGGCGCTGTGGGAGCTGGGATAACAATTGACACCATGTTCCTCAGCCTCGAAGAAGCCCTGAGCCGTAACACATTCAAGGAGGAGATCCTCAACAGTATCGAGGAGGCCCGAATTGAATTCAAGTCCCAGTTATCGACCTAATAGGCAAAGACGATATCTCGACCTGGGCCCTGGCCCCCCCATGGGAAAAACAGAATCAAAAAATCAATGACCCTATTCAGGTACTGGCCAATAATTGGCTAACAACCGCTCTCCAACTGGTTAGCAGGCTGCGAGCGACCTAATCTTTTAACTATCGCCAAGAGGACATTGGAAGTCTATACGTTCGGGGCCTACAGGAAATAACCCTGCCAGAAAATCAGCCCCCCCCCTGCTCACTCCCCGAAGCTGATCCTGCCTGACACTATTATTTGTCATCTCTACCTGAAAACATTTGCTGTCTTAACCTTGCGGTGTTACAATAAGATATGGAGTTTTCGAGGAGCGAATTCTGAAACTTACGAGGAGCATGTTATGATGAACGTCGTCATCGTCGGTGGGGGATCAATAGGCAGGTTGTTAGGGGCTTACATCGGCAAAGGGGGCAACAGCGTCACCCTGGTCGAGCCTAACCCAGAAGTGGCACAGGCCCTCAATGAACAAGGGGTCGGCCTCCTCGAGTTCGATGCCACCAGCCCTGACGCTCCGTCTTACAGCCCTATTCGGGCCGTCACTGATGGCAGCGAGCTGACAAGTTGTGACCTGGTCATCCTGGCTGTAAAATCCTTTGATACCCTCCAGGCTGTGCAACAGGTAAGTCATCTGGTGACCGACCATTCACCGCTCCTGAGCCTGCAGACCGGGCTCGGGAATCTGGAACTGATGGAACGGGTTGTCGGACGCCAAAATATCATCGGCGGCTTTACCTTTATGTCCGGCACCTCCCTGGGGCCCAGTGTTGTCCGAAATGGCGGGGCCGGCAAAACCTACATCGGTGAGCTTGACGGAAGGGTGACTGAGCGGGTCAAGAGACTGAACACATTACTGAACCAGTGTTCGTTGCCCTGCACCACGGTCAAGAGGGTCATCGGCCGTCTCTGGTGCAAGGTCATTGTCTATTCGGCCATCAACGCGGTTACCGCCATCCTTCGGGTCCGCAATGGAGAGCTTCTTCAACATCTGGAATCCATCACCCTCCTCAAACGTCTTATTGATGAGGGGGAAAAAGTGGCCCAAGCCCAAGCCATCGATCTGGTTTTTCCCGATCTTTACGAACTTCTCTTTGATACCTGCAGAAAATCCTCGGACAATCTTTCCTCCATGTTCCAGGATATTCTCAATAAAAAAAGAACCGAGATTGATGCCCAGTGCGGAGCCCTTGTTGCCTTTGGCGAAGAGGTCGGGGTGAAAACGCCCACCCAACAGACCATGGTGGAGCTGGTTAAATTAATTGAACACCATCAATCAAAATCGTAATGTCCTACTGTCTCGTTTTGCGCAAAACCTGACGAGGTATACCTATGAATGACTGGAAAAAGATTCTGATCGCAGTCGATCAAACCGAAACTTCAAGAAAGGCACTCAGCTATACCGCAGGCATCATCAGTAATCTCCCCGATGCCGAGCTCTGCCTGCTCTACATCTATCCGGAACCGCCGCCCAACTACTACAGCAGCGGTGGCTCGTTGGCCAATTATCAACAGGAAAAAACAGCCAGCGCAGAGGGGATATTCCAGACCTCGATGGAGTTGCTTGAGAAGTGCGGTCTAAAAGGAAATGTGAAAACCCGCTGTAGAATGGCGGATAAGATCACCATCAGCCAGGCCGTTCTCGATGTTCAGGAAGAAGGAGAATTCGGCACGGTGGTGGTTGGCAAGCGCGGCGTATCAAAGGCCGAGGAGTTCCTCTTCGGATCTATCTCCAATGGTATCGTCCACCACTGCAACGATTTCACTGTTTGGGTTGTCGGTTAGGGTATGCAATACGCACTGGATATCCTTCCTCAGCATCTGCAGGGCAAGCTCAGACACCACCGAGTTACCCGCAGCCTTCGCAGGCCCCCCCGTTATTTCACAGACACCAGCAATTTCACGGCCATCGATTATGGCGACATCATTGCTGTCGACAATCGATTCCTTCTGGTCACCGGTTATACCAGAGAGGGCCGGTTCGGAGTGGAGGAGCAGGTCAAACCCTGGGTCCCTCGCACCGAGGACCTGGAGAGTGAAGAAAAGTTCATCCTCAAGCTCGTCTTCCATGAAACCTTTGAAATGCAGTTCGGTCAGTTTACCATCAACTGCTACCGCAACCCGGAAAAGGAGGCCCGTGTCCTTGAACTTGTCCAAGGCCACCCGCATTTTATGCATGGTCGCAGTGTTCTGGACGAGGCCAACAACCTGGTACGCATCCTCGACATCATCGACGGCAGTCGTCTGGACAAGTATATCCATCGGGACGGACTCCCCCACCAGGACTACTTATTTCAGAAGTTTCCGGAGATCATTCAACAGTTTCTTGAGTGTGTCAAAGGAATTCAATTTCTCCATGAAAACGGTCTTCGCCACGGCGATATCCGCCGCGATCACATCTTCGTCGAACGGGATACCGGCTGCTTTCGCTGGATAGACTTTGATTACGACTTCTATATGCCGGAACGTCCCTTTGCCCTGGATCTCTATGAACTGGGGAATATCCTGACCTATCTCACGGCACGGGGGAGGTTCCAACAGCAGGATATCCTCAAGCACCCGAAAATGGGACAACCTGTCCTCGACACCATAGTCCCCGGCGACCTGTCCGTACTCTCACAGAATAGAATCGTCAACCTCAGAAAACTCTTTCCTTATATTCCGCATCGCTTAAATAACATCCTCCTCCACTTCTCCCATGGGACCGAGGTCTTTTACGAAACCGTGAGTGAATTTCATGATGATCTTGCCGAGGCCATGACCCTGTTTGACTGAGGTGAACAGAGTTTTGCCGGTACAACTGGAACGAGGAGGTTTCGTCGTCTTCACCCCTTGATCACTGCCAGGGGTTTGAGGGTGACAATGACCTCCACCAGATCCAGCTGGTTTTCCACAACCTCATCTATATCTTTATAGGCTCCGGCAGCCTCATCAAGATCACGCCTGCTGCGGATGGCGTGCAGTATGCCCTGATCTTCGAGTTTCTTCTGTTCTTCATGGAGGTCCAGACTGCGCTGGGCCTGCTTACGCCCCATCTTTCTCCCCGCCCCGTGGGAACAGGACTGGAAACTCTCCCGGTTTCCCTTACCCCGGACCAGATAACTTGGCGTTCCCTGGGAGCCCGGAATAATGCCTATTTCTCCCTCCCTTGCCCTGGTAGCGCCCTTGCGGTGGACCAGAACATCCTCATGAAAATGGGTCTCAAGGCTGGCGTAATTATGAGCAATATTGACAAACTGACCGAATTGCACCGGGGGCGCAACCAGCAGCAGCCCCTCTTTTACCCGTTCCATCATCAGTTTTCGGTTGGCATAGGCAAAATCAACACAGTACTCCATCTCCAGCAGATACTGCTGCCCCTCTTTACTCTCCACCGGCAGAAAGGCAAGCTGCCAGTTCTTGGGGACAGTTGAGCCAAAGCGTCCGCTCAACCTGTTGGCCAGCTTGTTATAAAAGTTGGCCACTTGAAAGCCAAGATTTCTGCTGCCGGAATGGATCATGATCCAGATAAAGCCGTCACTCCCCTTCTGGATTTCAATAAAATGATTGCCCCCGCCCAGCGTCCCGAGCTGGCTACGACCGCTTTCATACTGCCGGGAGACGATCTGGAGGTTGTCGACAGGAAGCCCTCCCTTCGGCCTTGGCATCAAGCGAGAATCCTGTGCCTGTTTATGATGTTTAAATCCCAGGGGGATGGTTTTTCTGATATGGGCAAGCAAGGCTTTCAATTGCTCGCTGTCCAAAGAGTGAAGTGAGGTCTGCTGGGCGCACATCCCGCAGCCGATATCAACACCCACGGCGTTGGGAATGACCACCCCCTCGGTGGCCAGGACCCCGCCGATGGGCATACCATAGCCAAGGTGGGCATCCGGCATGATGGCGATATGACTGTGGACAAAGGGCAGATTTGCAAGATTTCTGGCCTGCTCCATGGCCCCGCTGTCCATATCTTCCAGCCAGAGCTTAATCGGTTTTTTTTCGCTCTTGATGGTCCTTCGCATTCAACACCTCACAGGGGGGGGTGCCCCAGGTCTACAGTTTCATGGTCCTTTCACCCCCCCAGGAGATTGACCAGAAAGAGACTCAAGAGGGGAAAATAGGTGATAATGACAAGAGTGACCAGCAACAACCCGAGAAAAGGCATAGTCGCGCTGTAGAGCTGGATCACCGGCCGTTCAAATCGGTAGCTGGCCAAAAAGAGATTGAGTCCCACCGGCGGCGTACAGTAGCCGATCTGGAGGTTGGTGAGAAAGATTATACCCAGGTGGATCAGGTCGACCTCATACCCTCTGGCAATGGGGACTATAAGCGGCACCACCAGCACCAGGGCGGAAAAAATATCCAGCATGGAGCCGACGATGAGGAGGAAGATGTTCAGGAGGAGGAGAAAGGTATATTTGCTGGAGATATACTGGCGAATAAAGTCAAAGAGACGCATGGGCACCTCCTGATCCACCAGAAAATTAGTGGCAGCCATGGAGGCGGCGAGAATCACCAGGATACCACCAAAGAGCATCATGGACTTGACCATGAACTCGGGCAGTTGCCGCAGGTGGATATCACGATAAACAAACACCTCGACCACCAAGACATAGAGGGCAGTTATGGCTGCCGCCTCTCCGGCCACCAGATAACCACCGTAAATCCCGCCCAGGACAATAAAAGGCAGGGGCAGTTCCCAGGCAGTCTCTTTGAGGCCAGCGACTATCTCCTGGCCACTGACCTGTTTCTGTTTTTCCCTTTTGCGCGGACTCCTGTACATGGAATAGGCCACCAGGAGGATGAGCATAAAGATCCCCGGCAGGATACCAGCCAGAAAGAGGTGGTCAATACGGACCTCGGCAATGACGCCATAGAGGATAAGCGGCAGACTGGGCGGAAACAACAGACCAAGACTGCCAGACGAGGTAATCAGCCCCAGGGAAAATTTTTCCGAGTAATGATCCTTGATAAGTGCCGGAAAGAGCAGACCGCCCAAGGCAAAAATGGTCACTCCCGAGGCCCCGGTAAAGGCCGTGAAAACTGCGCAAACCAGCAGGGAGACTACGGCCAGACCACCGGGCAACCATCCCAGCAAGAGGTGGGACAGCCTGAGCAGGCGCTTGGGCGTTCCACTTTCAGAAAGGATGGTACCGGCAAAAATAAAGAGGGGCAGAGCCAGGAGGAGGGGAGTATCCGCCAGACGCGACATCTCAATGATGACCACCGAGATATCAATACCGACACTGAAGAATGAGAGCAGGGCGACGGCTGCTATAACAACAAACAGGGGACTGCCCAAAAGGGCCAGGACCAGCGTGAGGAGCCTGAGACTGTTCACGAGCCACTTCCTCTTTCGTTCTCCCCGACTCGGGAAACAAGTATCCTGATATCTGCTGCGATTGCCAGAATAAAGTGTATGCTGATCAGGCCGAAGGCCAGGGGGAAAATAAGATTCCAGATCCAGGAAGGAATGGTGAGGAGAAAGGAACTGCCATAGAGTCGTTCGTTGCCGATAAAGATGACAGCGGCCCAGGTGAGGACGACGGAAACAGAGGCGGAAAAGAGATCAATCCCCAGGCCTATCCATGGTTTCATCCTCTCCGGCGCCAGATACCCAACCACATCAATGCCAATATGTTTTTTTTCCCTGGTGGCCACCACTGCCCCGAGCATACCACTCCACAAGACAAGGTAGCGCAGCAGCGGGTCGGCCCAGAGCAGGCCACCGGAAAAAAATGTGCGCAGACCGATCTGCAGACAGGCAAGCACTATCATCGTCACAAGCAGCAGACAAAGCAAACCATCTGTCAGTCGCTTTTCAAAGGTCAAAACATGACGGCCAACCTGTCTGATGATCATGGCATGCTTCAGGTTTGGATTATGAAATCTGCTGCTGGTATCCCTGCCCGCTACTTCTGGGACCGGTTCCTGTAGTCATCCAACAATTGTGTAGTTACCTTATAAATTTGCGGACTGAAGGCTGTGCCTTGCACGCGCTGCACCGTTTCATCACGCATCTCACTCAGCGATTGAATATCTTTCGGATCAGGAATGACCATGGAAACTCCGTTATCGCGGAGCACCTGCCTGGAGTCATTGTTGCTTTTTCTGGTATCATCGAGAAGCAGCTTGAAATGCTTTTTGGCAGAGTCCCTGATCAACGCCTGGTAGGATGCAGGCAGGCTGGTGAATTTCTTACGATCCAGGAGCAGGGCTCCATAGGCGTAGCCAAAGGGAATGTCTGAGATGTATTTTGTTTTGGTGAACCACTGCAGGACAATGGCGCCATAGAGGGAATTAAATACCGTTTCCACCATACCGGTCTGCAGGGAGGTGAGAACATCAGGAATGGTCAAGGGCAGCGGAGTGATCCCCAGGGTTTGCAGATAGGCGATACTGATGGGATCATCTTCCGGTGCCCAGACCTTGCTTTTTTTCAGCGCAGTGAGGGTGGATATGGGTGAAGTGGACATGGAGTAGACGAACCCCACCTCGGTCATGGCAAGAAGTTCAAAGCCGTTTTCGGCAAAGGCGGTGCTGAAAAAGGGCCACAGCCCTTCCGTCACATAATCGACCTCCCCGTACGAGCCAAAGAGAAAGGGAATACCCATGACCCGGAAATCCGGGACCATGGTTCCGATACCGGTCATGGTAAAGCCACCGCCATGCAGTTGACCTATCTGCATCTTACGGAACATGGCCCGGTCATCCCCCATTATGCCTCCAGGGTAGACCTTGAACCCCACCTCACCGTTACTCTTCTCCCCCACCTCTGCAACAAAATCGTTAAAGTGATTGGTCCAGACACTGCCTTCCGGGGCTATGGTCGCCACCTTGAACAGATATTTATTTTTGGCCTGCGCCGAACTGGAAAGGCACAGGGCGACGAAGAGGAGGATCAGCAGTTGGACATATCGCTTACAAGTCATAGACGTTTTTCTCCTAAAAGAACTGATCCGCCTGCCCGAGCAGGCGGATAGCATCCCGTTTGGCCACCTGATTGGCAAGGGAAATATCCGGCTGGCTTTCCAGGGGGAAGTCAATGACCTCCTGCAGCAGAGCGACAAAGAGCTCACGGTCAAAGGCCATCCGGGCATAGGTCTCGGCGTAGAGGACAAGGGCCGGCAGGAACTGTCTGTTGCTGATGGCAAGGGCCTGTTCAAAGTGGCGGCGGGCCAACTCGGGGTTGCCTCCGAGAAGGGCAGGTTTGGAACCATGGTATACACCAAGAAAGAGATGAGCCCCACCGTGGTAGTATGTCTCATCCAGTTCAAGTACCCGCAGCATCATCTGTTCCACTCGGACCAGCTGGGCCAGCGATTCCGGCGATCCTTGCTGGTGACGAATCCAGGTCGCCCAGCCGTTAGCGGCCCAGAACAACAGGTCGACGTCATCCCGATCCAGCTGAGCCAGGGTCTGTTCCAGATCGGATAAGGGCAGGGTACAGTTTCCGTGCAGATTATCACAGTTCCACAACAGAGACATACCATACAACCTGGCCTTGACGCTTACCGCAGCTGCCCGTTCCGGCTTGCTGCAGGAATCAAGGGCGGCGGCATAGCCACTAAATGCCTGGGTGGCGGTCAGCAGCAGTTTTTTGTCATCGGGAGCCGATGCGATCATACTGTCAAGCATCAGGAGAAAGGCAGGTGTTCCTTCACAAACGAGATCAACATCCGTCTGGCGCTGCAGATTGGTCAGCGTCGGGCCCATGACTGAGCCGACTACCATCCTGGCACAACCACTCAGGATTGACAAAAGAGCAAGAAAAACGACCATCCATACATATCGCATTATCATGGCTGAATTTTAACAGTCGTAGAACATGCTTGTCAAGATAAGTCCGCAAAACGGTCTGGAAAATGATAATGGTATCATTAGATTATGTCAGCAAATAAGAGGTACCAGAGCACCTTCCTCCCAAGCAGCCCCCTCCAGACTCAAGCAGGAAGGGGCAGCGCATCAAGCCCTGTTGGCAATCAAATCGGCTGCCACCAAGAAAGCCCAACGCCTTGTCCCTCTCCCCTCCAATAATATTGCATTCAATTGCCGCTTTCCGCATATAAAATCTATCTAATGAACAAAAGTCCTATCCTTCCTCTGGAGCAACAACTCCCTGAAACACGGCCATTTTTCCAGAGACGACAGTTGCCTTTAGCGGCAACCCCTTGCCCAAAACGACATAATACCTATCTTAAAATTGCGTTTTTTCAAACAGTTCGATAAACTTAAAAATATAGCTTTTAAAAATATTCCGGGGTGAAAAATGGACATGGAAAAGCACCATAAGGTTTCAATCTGGTATTTCGTCATAGGCATCTGGATCGTCCTGATCCTGCAAAGTTACCTGGCATCAACATATTCTGTGAAGACAATACCTTACAGTCAGTTTCTGCAGAAGCTCAAAGAAGGGAAGATTGTTGAGGTCAATATTACGGAAAAGCAAATCCAGGGCCTGATGCAACCGGAAGCAACATCTGACGAGAAGACCTATTTCCGTACGATACGGGTTGACCCTGACACCTCCGAGTTGTTAGACAAATACCAGGTCAACTATTCTGCCTCCATTGAATCGACATTTTTTCGAGATATCCTGTCCTGGGTCATACCGGTGTTGCTTTTCGTAGGAGTCTGGTTCTTTCTCATGAAACGCCTTGCCGCCCAACAGCCCGGTTTTATGAGCCTTGGCAAAAATAAGGCCAAGGTCCATAAACAGGAGGACGTGGGCGTCAGATTTGAAGATGTGGCCGGAGTGGACGAGGCCGTGGCAGAGCTTGCAGAAGTAATTGATTTCCTCAAGAATCCCGACAAATACATTTCATTCGGCGGCTCCCTGCCCAAAGGTCTTCTCCTGGTCGGCCCTCCCGGCACCGGCAAGACCCTGCTCGCCAAGGCCGTTGCCGGGGAAAGTCAGGTTCCCTTTTTCAGCATCAGCGGCTCAGAATTTGTTGAATTATTTGTCGGGATGGGAGCCGCCCGGGTGCGTGATCTCTTTGATCAGGCCAATGCCAATGCACCCTGCATCGTCTTTATCGACGAGCTGGACGCCCTCGGCAAGGCCCGCGGCTTTGGTGGAGCCGGCGGTCATGATGAACGGGAGCAGACCCTCAACCAGCTCCTTGTGGAAATGGACGGTTTTGATCCCAATGTCGGGGTGATCCTGATGGCTGCCACCAACCGCCCCGAAGTACTGGACCCTGCTCTCCTGCGCCCGGGTCGCTTCGACCGCCAGGTTCTCGTTGACCGGCCCGACAAACAGGGCCGCATTGCAATCTTAGAGGTGCACCTCAAAAAAATCAAAAAACTGGGGAACATTAATGTCGAAGATCTGGCCAATATGACTCCCGGTATGGTGGGTGCCGATCTTGCCAACCTGGTCAATGAGGCCACGCTCTTAACAGTGCGGGCCCGCAAAAAAACGGTGGAAAAAGAGCAGTTCGAGGAGGCCGTTGAGCGTCTGGTGGCCGGGCTTGAAAAAAAGAACCGGCTGATCAATCCCAAGGAACGAAAAATAGTCGCCTATCACGAATTGGGTCACGCCCTCGTTGCCCTTTCCTTACCTGGCACCGACCCGGTGAAAAAAATAACCATTGTCCCCCGTGGCATTGCAGCCCTCGGCTACACCATGCAGGTCCCCACCGAAGATCGTTTTCTGATGACCAAAACCGAGCTGCTGGGAAAAATTGCCTCACTCCTTGGCGGCAGGGCTGCCGAAGAAATTATTTTCACAGATATCTCCACCGGCGCCCATAATGATCTGTCCAAGGCCACCGACATAGCCCGCAGCATGGTCACTGAATATGGAATGGGCGAAAGAGCCGGACAGGTCTACTATAAGCAGGAACCGCAGGCCATGTTTCTCCAGCTGGAACAGAGACGAAATGTTTCGGGAAACTATAGTGAAAAGACGGCCCAGGTCATTGATGAGGAGGTGCGCAACATCATAGATCAGCAGTATGCAGTGGCGATGAAGCTTCTGGACGAGAAAAGAGATATTCTGGAAGAGGCGGTGGCGGAACTGATGGAAAAGGAAAAAATCGAGGGCAGTTATCTCGAAGAACTCATCAAAAAGAAAGGAACCGGAGAACCACTGCAAGAGAGTGCTGAGTAGATCGACTTGTCCATCTGCAACAGTCTGGTCCTTTTTTCTTCCCCAGAGCGGATCGTGGAATTCTGATACCAATTCAGGGAATGCTAATCATTGGCAAACAACTGCTCCCTGTGGCTGTTTAGCAGTGCTTTTTTTGTTCAGTCAGGACTTCGAAGCACCCCGGGAGCTATTCGAGAAGACCTGAATGAACGAAGATGGAGGGCTGCTTACTAGTTACGAATTCTGACAGTTTTCCAGTAATGAGATGACCAGTAGGGATCAGAGAGGTTGGATACCATGACCCCTTTAGTGGTTGAAGCATGCAGAAATTCACCACCTTGAACATAAATTCCCACATGTTTCCCCAGTATTCCAGTTTTAAAAAACACCAGATCTCCTGCCTGTAACCCATTTAGATTGACCACTTGACCTGATTTCGCCTGCTCTCCGGCAGACCTGGGCAATTCGATTCCAAAACGATTCTTATAGGTCAGATAGACAAGGCCGGAACAGTCAATGCCGCGTTTACTTAACCCACCCAGCCGGTAAGGCACCCTATGCCACTTTTCAAGCTGGGCATAGAGCCCCTCTATCACCTGAGCCCTGTCTTTTTGTCCCAGGGAATCAACGATTTTCATGCCCGCGTAGTGAGATGAACAGCCCCCCAATAGCAGAGCCACAAGAAGGACGAGCAAACTGTAACGACACATGGGCATGATTTTTTCTCTATGTAGCCTGTAACATCTTTCCATGTAAGAACAGGGCAACCAGAAGATCTGCTTGAGGCCTGTCCTGTTATCCCCCTCAAATTTCTACCCGGCCCCCCCGAAGATACACTTGAATTACGAGTGAATGGACCGAAAACACCTCGGAAGAACCGGGGAGCCCCTGATTCCCGTTTTTTCACCGTCTTTACGGCCCAGACCTGTATTGCCTCTTCCCTCAGTTACAGGAGTCTTTCAAAGGTGTCTGCTGTGATTATATATCACAGATAAGGGAAAAGAGTCAAAGCAGATGAACCCAAAAGAGAATTACCGGGAACAGGCCGAAGATTTTTTTTATTACCAGGCAGAACGAAACAAGGTGTATAATAGAGAATCAATGCAACTCTACCAAATATCTTTTTTTGATCACCAGAGAGAGTATGGGAATCAAGCAGCAGGAAACAATAGCAAAAAGCAATGCAGGTCATTTCTCCCCCTCTGGCCTGCGAAGAGGGGCACTGTTTTTTGTAATCCTCTTTTGTCTTGGCCATGGAGCAGAGACCCTTTCTGCCTCATGGTGGGATGACTCGAGCAACCTTGCAAAACAACGGTTGCAGATGATCAACGGCCAACTCAAGAACCGGGGCATAACAGACCCCAAGATCCTTCGTGCCATGTCCACAGTCCCACGCCATCTTTTTGTTCCCGATCATCTCAGACAACAGGCCTATAGAGACGGCCCACTCCCCATCGGTCATGGACAGACCATTTCTCAGCCTTATATCGTCGCCTACATGACTGAGATATTACAGATCAATCCGCAGCACAAGGTGTTGGAGATCGGTACCGGCTCAGGATATCAGGCAGCAGTCCTCGCCGAACTGAGCGACCAGGTATACACCATGGAGATTATCCCGGAACTGGCCGCCAGTGCCGGCAAGAGACTCAAAGAGACAGGCTATACCAAGGTGACGGTCAGGCAGGGTGACGGCTACCACGGCTGGCCCGAGGCAGCCCCCTTTGATGCCATCATGGTCACCGCAGCAGCGGAATTCATTCCCCCTCCCCTCCTCCAGCAGCTCAAAGCGGGGGGACGGATGATCATCCCGGTCGGCTCCCCTTTTTATGTGCAGCATCTCATGCTGGTGGAAAAGAAAGGGGGTAATATCACCACCCACAGCCTGATCCCGGTACGTTTTGTTCCCTTCCGGAGATCACAGTGAAACGGGCTCCCCTCCCCCCCCTGCAACTTCATCTGGCCCTCATCCTCCTCTCCGCCGCCCTGATCGCTTTTCAGCTGGAGCAGATGCAGCTCCTGGCCCTTATCCAGTGGCATCATTTTGCCTACCTGATCATTTCAGTTGCCCTGCTCGGTTTTGGCGCCAGCGGCACCCTTATCGCCCTCTATCGCAGCAGCCTCCTCCGCCATATGGAGTGGCTGCTGCCTGTTTTGATGTTTGCCTGCGCCATCACCATGGCCCTGGCCCTGCCCCTCTCCCAGGGGATAAGCAGTCGTTTTGATGTCTGCCTGCTCTTTGTCGAAGCAGGCCAGACGCCCCTGCTCCTCCTGAGCCAGAGTATTTACCTGCTGGTTTTCTTCCTTGGCGCCCTGCCTCTGGGCCTGGTCTTTATCGGCCTCAGCCATCGGATCAACAGTCTCTACTGCGCCAACCTGATGGGTTCCGGCATCGGCGGTCTCGGCGCGGTTGCCCTCATGTATTTCCTCCTGCCGCAACAGCTCCCCGCCCTGACCGCCCTCCTGCCATGGGCTGCCGGCATCCTTGTCATAGCCCGCCCCAGACGTATGCCCCTCCTTGTTTTGGCAGCTCTCACCCTGGCGGTTATTACAGCCGTACTCTTCCAGCCTCCCCCCATCCGGCCTTCACAGTATAAAGACATCAGCCGCACCCTGGATCTCCCCGGCAGTAAAATTGCCGCCAGCCAGCCCAGCCCCTATGGCCTGATAGAGCTGGTAACGGCCCCGGCCCTGCGTTACGCCCCCGGACTCAGCCTGACCTATGAACAGGAGGTGCCGACAGTCAGGGGGGCTGTTTTCACCAATGGCGACTGGTTCGGAGCAGTGAGCAGCGGCCAAGCATCCTTTCTCCAGGCAACCTTAACCGCCCTGCCCTATGCCATGGCTAAACGAGATCGGGTGCTTGTCCTCCAGGCCGGAACAGGTACAGATATCATCCTGGCCCTGGAGAACGGGGCGCAAGAGATCATGGCCGTGGAGCCACAGCAACAGGCAACAGCGATCAGCACTGACCTTCATCCTCCAACCACCCCCCTGGACCATCGCCTGGTCCAGCGTTCCTCGCTGACCCCTCGAACCTGGCTTGCCCTGCACCGGCAAGCCTATGACTTGATCACCCTGCCCACTGTGGGCAGCTTTGGCGGTGCCTCCGGCCTCTTTGCCCTCCAAGAGGAGTATCTCCTGACCCGGGAGGCCTTCCTCGAACTATGGCGCCACCTATCCCCTGATGGCGTATTGCAGGTTTCAGCCTGGCTGGACTCTCCTGCCCGCAACTCCCTGCGCCTGGCAGCCACCCTTGCCGAGACGCTGGAAGAGGTAGGTGTGGACGCGCACCAGCATGTGGCCGCAGTACGCGGCTGGAATATGATCACCTTTATCCTCAAACGTTCACCACTCAGCAACGACGACATCACCGCGGTCCGCAGCTTTTGTCAGCGCCTGCAGTTTGACCCGACCCTCCTGCCTGGCCTGCAGGCCCAGGAACGGATACGCTCCCACGCTCCTGCTGATCCACATTTTTTGGCCAATCTCGACAGCCTCTTTTCGCCGGCCAGCCGCAGTGAACTCTCCAGCAGCTATCCTTTCAATCTGGCTCCGGTCAGCGACAACCATCCCTTCTTTTCCCAGTTTCTCCGCTGGCAGTCCCTCGCCCATCTCCTCCAACTCTTCGGTGAACGAGCCCTGCCCTTTCTGGAGCTGGGCTATCTCATTGTCCTGGTCAGTTTCTGCCAGATCACCCTGGCAGCTGTCCTCCTCATCCTCCTTCCCCTCCTCCGCCTTGGCCTGCCCGGACGCAGCGGACTGCAAAGATGGACCATTCCCTTTTTCGGCGGCCTGGGACTTGGCTACATGTTTTTTGAGATCATGCTGATCCACAAGTTGGTCCTCTTCTTCGGTCACCCCATCTTTGCCGCTGCCGCAGGAATAAGCGGACTGCTTATTTTTTCCGGCCTGGGCAGCCTTCTTTCCGGCCATTCCCTGCCCCGCCCTGCAAACCATGGCCAGGCGGCGGCGCTGGTGGCCCTGCTCCTCCTTCTCTACTTCTTTATCCTGCCGCCCTTGTTACAACTGGCCATCACCCTGCCGCCAATGTGGAAGACCCTCTTTTTTCTCCTCCTTATTGCCCCACCGGGCCTGGCCATGGGCATGCCCTTCCCCCTCGGCCTGAGCCAACTGGCCAATCACAGCAAAAGCCAGGCCGCCTGGGCCTGGGGTATTAACGGCTGTGTCTCAGTGGTAAGCACCGGCCTGGCCACCATTGTCGCCGTCGAACTCGGTTTTTCAGCTGTCATGCTCATGGCCTGCGCCGCCTACGCATTAGCGGCCCTCTCAACTGCATGGTCATAGGCTGGGGTCGTTCAGATCTGCTTGGTCCATTCAGTCAAAAAAAGTGTCAGCAAAGCTGATACTCAAGCAACATCTCGAATACAGACAAGCAAACGTTCACCTATGATGTGCCAGAGAAGCTCTGCCAAACTATGGCCACCTTCAGGTCAATTTGCCTGCAAATTTGACCAATGGCCCAGGTTCCCGGAATGAGACACAATCTCTGGCTCCTCACTCTCGGCCATTGCTTTACCTGAGCACTGGATTCACATTTCGACTTTTTCCATAATTAATATAAAAATGGGTAGTTATACCTATAGGAAAAATCTCCCATCCATGATTAAATGAATGGTGATTCACTTTAGGGAAATAAAGGAAATACAGTGAAAAAACAGAAGGATGAGTCGTGCCTCAAAAATGAGGATTCCAGCGATGACTACAAACAATGTCTGTTAACCTCGGTTGCCCTTGCTGGTACTCTCCTGAATTTTTTAGAATGAACAAAACAAAGGGGTCACCCATTAAAAGGCCCCTTTGTCCTCTTGACTGAGAGCAGCCCCCCACCTCTCCCCATTACCTGCAGATATCCAAACAACTCTTTCTACCCATCCTCTTGAAAACGTTATTGTTTTTTTAAACAATCCGACCAATACCCATATTTTTTCAAACTGTTACCATTTTGTTACCTCACAGACAATAAGATTCAAACAAAGCTTATACGTTACGCAACTGGCTTTTTCGTGCCCAACAAGATCGTTGGCCTGAAAAGCGATTTCTTCTCTTCTTAGACCAACAATCGCACGAAGGAAAACCCACCTACTGCAATGAGGAGGAAGATCAGATGGCTAACCAGCAAAAAGATCCGAAAAGAGTACGTACCACACTGACGATAGACCTTGAACAACCTGACTTTAAGGGACAGCTGGCGGCATTCGTTTTCGACTCGACCGGCAACCTGTTGGAGCAGGCCCTGGTCAAGGATGGAAAAGTGATCCTGGCAAGCTCACTACAGGCCTTGTCTCGAAACCGACTGTTCATTGCACCGATCTCAGACAAAGACCTTGAGGGACAGCGTCCCACTCTCAAATCCATGACCCGTCTCGGTGCTTACTCGCCCGTTCTGCGGAAGGGCGACAGCCTGGTCGACACCATTCGTGTACCCGACATGATCATGATAAAATGGTTACTCTGCTCATGCTGGGTAAAAGGCCGGGTGATCAAGGCCGACAGCGGGCGTCCGGTATGTGGCGCAAAGGTACACATCTGTGAGGTG
>JAHIUA010000017.1 GCA_018817385.1 Pseudomonadota bacterium | reverse complement strand
TCATTCACTCGGCAGGAGAGATAGCTTCTGCTGCCGGAATTATAGCCGAACGGGTTGATGATATGAGGGTTATTGAAATGACCCCGGATGAACGGACCATTTACGCTCGCGCTGCGCACAACCTGGTTTACGATGAACCCGAGGCGTCACCAATCCCATCGGAACAGTTGCTTTCCGAACGTCGCTATGACGACAAAGGGAATGACCTGTGGACGACCTTTAACGTGGTTCAGTTATGTTGAGCTCTACATAACTGGATTTATGTTGAGTACTCATTTATGTGCAGAGGTCTGCCTTTCCGGCAGGCCTCTTTTTTATTTGTAGCGTAAATCCGACACCTTTCCACTCATCTTTGCTTTCTCTGGACAATTTCGCTCGTTACAACTCAACATAACATTTGCAAGCATCATAACCTTTTCACCTCAACCAAGGAGGAAATTATGCTACGACAAATGTTTGTTCGAGTTTATGCCCGATATGAATGCTCGCCTTATGCTGAAGAGCTTGGCTCTTTCGCATATTGGCTGGATCAAGAGGGATACTCACTCCGTTACGCCCAACGGATAGTCTATCGTGCAAAGCAATCTCTTGAAAGATTTGCTGCCGTACCTGGCGGCACATTCGCCGAGGCTGATCTTACCCGGGCTTTTCGTCATTCTGCTCAGCAAAAATATTACAATCATGCGCGGAGTTCCTTTAAACGCTTTTTGGCATCAGAGAACAGGTTGAAAATTGATACGTCAACCGCCCCGCATACCTTATTGCGTGAGGAATATCTGCGCTATTTGTCAGATCGTCGAGGCCTTGCTCGTCAGACAATAAAATTGCATGATTGGGCAGTTGGAACCTTTATGAAACGAGAACTTCCCGAAGGTCAACCTCTTTCATCTCTAACAGTAAGAATCATCGAACGCCATATTGAAATACGTTCACGTGAACTTACAAGAAGGACGTTGCAAACGATGGTAATATATCTCCAAGCCTTTCTCCGTTACTGCTACAAGAACAATTTGATCTCATCCCGGCTGGATACAATAGATCGTCCTGTCGGCCTTCGTGCTGCCCTGCCTCCGCGGGCACTTGACTGGGAACAGGTGCAGGAGTTTCTACGTTCCATCGATCGTCGCAGCAGAACGGGTTGGCGGGATTATATGATGTTGTACCTTATGACCTATTACGGCTTACGGCCGGGGGAGGTTGCACGTCTTTCTCTCGATTCAATCGATTGGGAGGCCAAAACAATGTTGGTGCTGCAATCGAAAACCTGTTCTACGTTGATTCTGCCTCTTTTCAATCGAACCGTCGATCTTCTGAAACGCTATCTTCGCGTAGGCCGCTCGAAAAGCAAACACAGAGAGTTGTTTCTTTGTGCATTCCCTCCAGATCGTCCCATTACCAATTTTGCCATTGCGCAGGTATTCAAGATACGTGCTCGAAAAAGCGGTCTTCCCATAGCACACTCCACAACCTATTGCTTGAGGCATACCTTCGCAATGCGCTTGCTCGATCGCGGTGTTGGAATCAAGGCGATTGGCGATTTGATGGGGCATAACAGCATTACCAGCACGGCCATTTATCTCCGGTTACATACTGAAATGCTGCGGGATGTGGCTCTCCCTGTTCCCGGTGTAGATGAAACTGCAGGAGGTGGTGCATGAAAAACACAACACCTCTGGATCTTGAACAGATTATTAGTCGTTATATCAGGCATAAACGGACACTCGGCAATGTATATCGCCAGGTAAGTTGGTTGTTGAAGAAACTTGTGAATTTCCTCAAAGATGCAGGTGCGGATGACCTTGACCACTTTTCCTATGAAGCCTGGTGTAAAAGCCTGCAGGACCATCATCCCAACACGCGCCGGAAGTGGCAACAAATTGTGCGTAATTTCTGTCTATACCGCAAAAGAACGGAGCCGGAGTGTTTTATCCCACAGTACGAAACACAGACCAAACCCGCGCCATACGTAACACCGGCCATAGTTGAACCAGAGCAGATTGCACAAATGCTCTACGTCGCTTCAAGCCTTCCTCCGGGAAAACAATCACCGTTACGGGGGCCGGTACTGCGCCTTGCCACAGTATTACTGTACACAGCAGGGTTACGGCTTGGTGAACTATTACATCTTACCCTCGGGGATCTGGAAAATAACAACAGTATCCTGCGAATTCGTGAAACAAAATTTCACAAGACCCGTCTCGTGCCTCTTTCACCGAGTGCAGGAGTGGAACTACAGAGGTATCTGGATGTCCGTAATTCTGTTTTTCCTGTCTATTCCGATGCCCCGCTTTTGTACAACAACAAAAGCAAAATGCGTGGCTACAGCCGTCCTGGAATACAGGCTGCAATCAGAAATCTTTTTGATATTGCCGGAGTTCATGATTTCCAGAGACGCAGACCACGGCTTCACGATTTACGCCACAGTTTTGCCATACAGGCACTTATCCGCTGGTACAAAAATGACGAAGATGTACAGACCAATTTACCGAAACTTGCTCTCTACATGGGTCATGTTTCGATAGAATCCACCGCCTATTATCTCAAATGGGTACCTACGCTTCGTTCTCTTGCAAGCAAACGTTTCGAGGAGCACTTCGGTAATATAGTGGAAGGAGGAGAGGAATGAATAATCGGAAATCAACAGACTTCGGCAAGGCTATATCTCGATTTTTTCAGGAATATTTACCCGCACAACGAGGTATGAGTGTAAACACTATTCGCAGCTACCGTGATTCCATTCTTCTGATGTTGCACTTCTTTTCCATCGACACCGGCAGAAAAATCGAAAAGCTGCAGCTTGCGGATTTTACCGCAGCACGAATTGTGCAGTTTTTGAATTATCTTGAATCCCATCGAGGGAATTGCATCGCCACACGAAATGCCAGACTCGCTGCAATTCACACCTTGGCGCGTTTTCTGATCAGCGGGAATCCTGAACTCATTGCTCCATTGCAGGACATTCTGGGGATTGAATTCAAACGAGGTGAAATCAAGCACCCCATTGAATATCTGGAATACACCGAGATGGAAGAACTCCTTGCCGGAATTGACCGGTCAAACTGGGCAGGGCAACGAGACTATGCTCTCTTTGCTCTAATGTTCAATACTGGCGCACGCGTGCAGGAAATCGTAAATCTAAAAATACGTGATGTGCGGTTTGATCCTCCACATCAGGTGCGGTTGCAGGGAAAAGGTGGCAAAATAAGGCTTTGCCCAATCTGGCCTTCTACAGCAAAACTTCTTTGGAAACTGGTGAATACGTCTCACAACACCCAAACTGCGATTGGAGTAGAGGGGGAAGATCCTTTGTTCCGAAACCAACGAGGCGGAAATTTAACTCGCTTTGGTGTTCGCTATCTGCTGCGCAAATATCTACCACCGTCGCTGAAGCAAGGAGTAGGAGTGCCTGGCAAACGTATTCATCCGCATTCAATTCGACACTCAACTGCAATTCACTTGCTGAAGGCTGGTGTGGATTTCGCAACGATCAGCCAATGGCTGGGACATGCAAGCCTCCAGACTACCATGCGTTACGCAAGGGCAGATCTTGACCTCAAACGTCAGGCTTTATCCCAAGTTTTTCCAGAAACACTGGGTACACCCAAGGCTGGCCATGTTCGTTTAGACGGGAGTGAACTCGAAAGATGGTTACGCCGTCTATAAAAAAAATGTGGAGTAACCGGAAGGAAACCCGTCGAATATACGGGTTATTCCATGGTTACTCCACATAAATGAAGACTCAACATAAGTCCAGGAAAATATCGTACGAGGTGGTCTCAAAGGGACAACAAGAGGCAGCAGCGGACGATTGAGAAGAACAACTACACGACCGGTCAAGGCACTTGATCGCAACATCAAGCTGAACCAGGCGCTCTGGTTCTTAACAGAAAAAATGGCCGAG
>JAHIUA010000002.1 GCA_018817385.1 Pseudomonadota bacterium | reverse complement strand
TTTACTTTGGAGTTTCAGAAGGTTATAAGTAAACCCCATAGAAATAAATAACCGATTACTCTGGAACCCACGGCTCAGTCCAACTACATTTTATCAATCATCCCGCTCCTCCTGCCGACTTTGGGAAAAAGCGACACAGTTTTGAGAAAATAAGGACACTTGGGGTATTCCAGGGCAGGACAAATGATAAAACGCTCTTAGTAGTACGGCTGTGAACTGAACAAAGAATAGCAATATAATGACCAGTAAGGAAATAATAATGATTACAGTTTGTTATGAGTGTAAATGTGAAAATTTTAAATTTGGATTCAATAAGTAATAAACTATCTCTATTAATTATTGTTGCGGTTCTGCCTGCCTTGGTGATTCTTTTGTATTCTGGCATAGAGCAACGGCGGCAGTCCATAGAAAACACCAAACGAGAAGTCATGCTGCTGACCCACACCATGGCCGAAACGCAAAACGAAACTACCCGCGCCACCGAGCAAATTCTCTCCACTCTTTCCCGACTGCCTGCAATTCAGGAAATGGATCCACGGGCAAGCAGCGCAATCTTGCATTCGCTGATAGAACAAAATACCACATACAACAATATGGCGTTAGTTGATCTTAACGGGGACGTTTTAGCTTCTGGCAGACCCTTTTCTGGAACAAATTTGGCGGATCGTAAACATGTGAGAGAAGCGCTGGAGCAGAAAAAATTTGCTGTTGGTGAATATATCATCTCCAGGGTTGGGGTTAAGGTGCCTGTCTTTGCCTTTGCCTACCCAGTACTCAGCAAAGAGGGACTACTCAAGGGTGTTTTGACTGCTGTCATTAGATTGGACAGCTTTTCCAGCTTCCATGATTTCTCAAACCTACCTGAGAAATCTTTTGTGGCCCTAACCGACCACAAAGGAATACGGCTATCATACTATCCTGCCCAGGAAGGAACCAATCCCATCGGCAAACCGATAAAAAGCATGAATTGGGAAATGGCTAGTAAAACGCAAGAGCCGGGAATATTCATCAATAGAGGCTCAGACGGACTGAGACGGATATTTGCGTTTGAACAAGTTCGCCTTAACAATGGAGGTACACCATATGTGTATGTGTGGGCCGGCATTCCTGAAACGCATATCCTTCGACCTGCCAACGCGATTCTGGTCAGGAATATGTTGTTCATGATCCTGGTCACAATAATCTCTCTTTTTCTTGCCAGAATGGTAGGCAAGAGAACAATAATTGCACCTGCACAAAGGCTTGTAGCCTTGACACGCAGATTTGCCCAGGGGGACTTTAACTCACGAAGTGAATCCACAGACAAGTCAGGAGAGTTGGGGGAATTAACCAAGGCTTTCCACGATATGGCCGATACTCTGAAAGAAAGCCAAAGGACGCTTCGGGAGAGTGAATCTCGTTATAGGAAGATTTATGAAACAATTTCAGATTGTCTTTTTATTGCCGATTTTGAAGGAAATATAATGGATGCGAACCCTGCTGCTTGTCAGACCTATGGATACTCACTGGCTGAATTTAAAAATCTTCATGCGATGGCACTTATTTCACCGGATTCTCATCATGTTTTTGACGATTACCTTAAAAACTTGAAGAAAACAGGGGTATTTTCAGGAGAAACAACTGACATCCGAAAGGATGGGTCAACAATAAGTACTGAGGTAAGAGGCTCTGTCGTTGATTATAAAGGAAAAAAATGTCTTATCGCACTGATTCGTGATGTCACTCTGCGAAAAAAGGCTGAAAAGGAGCAAGAGAATCTCATCAAAAAACTTCAAAAATCGTTTGAAGAAATTAAAACCTTAAAGGGCATTATTCCAATCTGTATGCATTGCAAAGAAATAAGGGACGATCAAGGGTATTGGAACAAAATTGAAAAATACATTACAGAACATTCTGAGGCCCAATTTAGCCACGGCATTTGTGACAAGTGCCTAAAAAAACATTATCCGGAAATGGATATTAAGTGAAGATAAGGGGTCACTCTTTTTGACCCCATTTTCTAGGCATCAACACATGGGGTTGGACATCAACACATGGGGTCCAACACATTGCCAACACATGGGGTCTGACCATGCTAATTGTCTGTTATTATAAAACAAAGAATCATGAAACGGCAATTTTTCGCCCTTAGAAGGCCCTTTTCGGTACCAAAAAGACCCTTCTAAGAAAATGTTGTCTGAGAATTGCAAGGTGCTGCACAGGTGAATACAGCAGTGAAACACTGTGTCGGATCGATTGAGGCGATCGATGGTGAAATTGGTGTTGTCAATAAATCTGCTGGTGAAATGTCCGGGCGGAGCTCCCAGGTAGAACTAAGTTCCGA
>JAHIUA010000097.1 GCA_018817385.1 Pseudomonadota bacterium | reverse complement strand
TTGCGTTTTACCTAATAACCAAAAAACTGGAATCGGCAAGCGCTGCCTAACCTCGTTTATTTTGGCGTCTACGCCGCATGCTTTTGGGGTAAATATCGAATCTTTTAGATCTTCCCAAAATTTGCTGGTAATAAAATTCATGTTGCTTACTTAGAAACCACGTCAGGTTCGTTTTGATTCACTGCTGTCTCAAAATATTCGTGGAAATACTAAAAACTGGGACAGAGCTATTAAAAGTCAACATTTTTTCACTAGCTTTTTACTCTACCTGATTGTCATGGGTTAATGACCGGCAAAACAATCCATATGTCCTTTTGTTGAAAGCTGCTCACGGGACAGGGAATATTTTCTCTTGTTTTTTTTATAACTGAATGTAGCTATATTAGCAATATTCTACTTGTGTTACACAAGTAATCCGTATTTGCAGGGAACTAGGAGGCTGTCGGACTTAGACATAAATCTGCTGCAAATTTGACAAATCGGCCCATATTTCCATAGATTTTCGTTAAATAGGCCTGCTATTCGCCTCAAATCCATGAAAATCTGGTCTCGATTTCTCTAATTTTCACTACGATTCTCTAAATCCGACAGACTCCTAGCTGGGTGCTTTTGTTTGCTGTCATTCATTAACGATGCATTCAACAGATTACCCTTGGAACATCCCAAACGCCTTATTCTATCTGTAAAAGACAGTTTCATCGCACAAGCGAACTTATCTCTTTACTGAAGGATATGGCATTTCCAACAGCAGATCTTTGTTTAGAGATACTGCTCCTTTAGGCGACAAAGTCTTCTTTTTTGATGGCACGGTGGATGGTGTGATAACTGCATTTGGCTAATCCTGCTGCCTCATCCATTGTTATGAGCTTATCTCGTATCATTTTCCACATGCCTTTTCGACGGCTGCCCTGATTTCGGAGGGAGTTTCCCAAACCCAGGTAACCTTGCTGATGTTAGTCACTTCTTCCAGGCGCACCGCAACAGCCGGAGGGCAAGGCCGCCGACCACGAATAATGTGACATAGAAAATCAGGATCAATTTGAACAGATCTTGCGATCGCTTTCTGTGTAGTTCTCTTTTTTGTGGTACCTATAGTCCATTTTATGGTTAGAAATTTATTTAATGTCAATGTAAAATTGACCATATGGGCAAAAAGTGTCGTTTTTTTTTCAGTTATAGAGCTATTGCTCTATTGTTGACCTATGGCTCAATTAGTTTCCAATCAATTTCGTGCAGTGTTGGTTCAAGAAGGTAGAGGAGCGCAAACTCGTCTGGCCAATGAACAAAGAATTGACCGTGGCTATCTGCATGCTATTGTCAAAGGCAGAAAACCCGTTTCTGACAATATACGGGCTAAAATCGCCGCCCATTTCAATATGGCTTATGAGGATATGCTTGCTCTTGGCCGTCGAATTTTGGAGGGGGGAGGGGAGCAAGCGTTAGACGTAAAGAACCTTCTGGGAGCATTGAAGGTAGAGAGTCCGCAACTTGCCGGGCAAGAAAAGGAGATCATAGCTTTCAAAAATCATAAAAAAATTAAAGAATTGCCATCAGGGTTCTCAAGTAAGATCTTGAAAGTAAAAAAAATCCTCGATTCTGGTACCAGCTATGGTGATCTCCTGGCTGGTCTGATTGATACTTTTCATGAAGTAATCAGTACGAAAGAGGAAAATTTTCTGTTGCGAAATCGACTGAAAGGTCTGGAGGTTAAGATGGCTAACCTTGAAAAAAGAATAGATGATACAAAAAGTTTTATTTGAATGGTTAGGATTGCCGTTAACAAATAACATCTTTGGTGGATATGTTTGACCAGGTAATCCATATTAACTCCAAAAAGAAATCGTGGTTCTCAGCTCCGTCTATCTCATATTTTCTTTTTTTCAATTAATGAGTATACTAATGGAAAGTAGATTAAATACTGATGGAGGATTTTATGGAAGATAACACACGGGTGTTTGATCAGGCTCTTGCCATGTCTCCCATTGAGAGAGCCGTTCTTATTGAAAAGCTTTTTCAAAGCTTTGACCAGAAAAACCAAAAAGCAGTGGATCAGGCATGGGCCACAGAAGCAGAATCTCGTATTGATGCCTACGAGGCAGGAAAAATATCAGCTCGCCCTTTTGAGGGAGTTCTCCACGATCTAAATAACAGATGAGGATAAAAGTCCTTTCAGTTGCTGAACAGGAATTTGTTGAGGCGGTCGATTATTACAATGAGCAATGCCAGGGATTAGGGTATGAATTTGCTGCTGAAATAAGTAGTACCATGTAAAGAATTGTCAGATTCCCAAAGGCATGGACAAAGATTTCTCCAAGAACGAGACGTTGCCTCACCAATAAATTTCCCTTTGGCGTCCTTTATCAGGTTTGTGACGATACCATTCTCGTTATCGCTATTATGCACATGAAACGCGATCCCATTCATTGGCAAGCAAGGCTGAATCAATAAAAGTTTTCTCTATATGTCTCCCTGCTCCATGCACAGTGCAGGCTCTATCTTTTTCAGAACCATGGGGCATATTACCGGTTGAGTGCTTCAGGGAAGACCTCTTACGAATGATGACATTATTAAGCAGACCCAGTTAAGTTAAGCTATTACGATCAAAATTACGCCTAAGGTATATAATGTATTGATATAACATATTAGTCTCAGGATTCCTGATCCTGGAGTCGTTGGTTTGATTCCAACCGCGGGTACCAAATAATAACCCTGAATTACTAGAAAAACTTAGTGATTTGGGGTTTTCTTTTGTCTTCATTTTTCCTGATTTTGTCTGGTTGCCGCGTTTCGGCGTCTACTCTGTGTCCACAGTTATCGCCCTGCTGATAAAAATGGAACAATCCCTCTTGGTTCAATGTGGATAACTCAGCCAGTTTAGAAGCTGACAATACAAGACTTGGAGGAATCTGGCTGCTGCAGGTCAAAACTTGCAACTTTTGCAAATGATCCAGGGCGCACTGAATTTCGTTAGCAACAGAAAAACCCTGAGTTCCAAAATACCGCTCCTGCTGATTTACCCTCCCCCAGCAAAACTCGTATCACAGTACCGATCATTGTATAGGAAAGGCGCGTCTCATAAGGAGCTTGAGACGTGCCTTGGTCTTAAAATGGTGAGTTTCGGGAAATAGCTAATTGATCCTCCAATATTCCAGGTGGAAACGTCATGAGCCCTTTGTATGTTGCAAATAAATACTTCCTATGGGCAAGTACCTATACCGGAATCGGTTTCGCAACGGGCCTGAACGTCACCGGGTTGCAGAACAAAATCATACACGGCAACATTGTCCAATGCGCCTGTAAACATATGGGTGGGAGTCGCGAAATCAAGGACACCGCTTCCGGTGATCGCATTAGTCCCTAAAATCGAAATATCGAGCTGGTTTTCATACTGGCCATTTTTATAGACCTTCATAATGTTGTTCGTTCGATCGATGGTCCAGACGAAATGGGCCCAGGTATCACGTGGAACGCTGCTTGCGTACAGCGATATACGGTGTGCAGCACCTTCGGTTCCGTCATTGAGGAAAAGACCGGGTGGAATTGGCGTATCAGTCTCCACCCAGTGGGCGATACCGAAGCCAATGTCATTGTAGGCATCGCCTTTACCTAAACTCCATTTGGGGTTAGTGGTACCGGTTGGGAATTTGAGCCAGATGGAGAGGCTGAAGTCTCCTTTGTGATTGTCCAGCATGTTTTCGATTGCGACATTGTTGTAGCTGTTACCTGCAAATGCGCTGCCGCCAGCAACTCCTGTGGTCCATTGTTCATAGGTAGCAATTCGAACATGGTTCTTTCCAGCTTCATCTGTTGTGATGTATCCACTGCCCTCATTCAACTTCCAGAAGCCAAGGTAATCACAGACATTGCCAATGCCATTTGCGTAAAGATCAGCCTGATCCGGATTATACTCGAACGGGCAGTTATCGACGCTATCTGTCACTCCGTCATTATCAACATCTGCGGAAACACATTGACCCAGATCCAGACAACGCTGCAGGATCTCTGTTCGCGTCAGAGCCTTATCGTAGATCGCCACCTCATCAATGGTTCCGGCAAAGGCTCCATACGAGCCGCGAGCCAGTTGGGTTGGAGCAAACACATCGTACATTGGAGACATCAAGCCGGTGTGAACCAGGTGGCCATTCAGGTAAATTCGCGGTTGAGTCTCAGTATAGGTGACCACCACGTGATTCCATCCTGTTCCCAGCTGCGGTTGTACCGGGCTTTTGGCAGCAGGGTTGTAGACGGCAATTGCCGGCATATACCCGCCGCTGTGTTCATACACGGAAATTCCATTGGTTCCCAGCGAAACTCCGGCACCTGCTTGGGAGCCGCCGATAATGTTGGCGCCGAACAGATATTTCTGACCGCTGGTACCAGTGGTCCCGGAGGTGGCTTCAACATCGATTTGATGCGTGGTGGATGCCTTGACCATCGCTTCAATGGTGAAGGTGTCGGTAGGAACGCCGTCAGCGTAGCTCCAGAGCATATCATCATCGACGCCGTCAAAAATCAGACCCTGACCGGAAAAGCCGGTGGTCCAGGTGGCACCATTACGCACCGAGCCGTTATTGTTTTCTACTGAATCATAAGCGGTGGTGCCGCTGCCTTCTTCAAAGTGAAACATACTGATCAAGCTACTCGTTGTAAACGAGGTAACTGGTGAGATCTCAGACCATTGTCCCTTACTGTCTTGATAGCGGGTCCGCCAATAATAGAGGCGATTTGCATCCAGCCGAACAGGCACGGCGAAGCTGGTTGTCGGTGCAATGTGACCGCTGGTGTACACTAGTCCAGCAGAAAATCCTGTTCCTCCGGCGGTGCTTATTTGCCACACGCTAGCCTGATGAGTGTCGCCTGTGTCAGCGTCAAAAAAGTCCGAAGCGACGAGTAGCGGTTGGCGATCTACATTCCTGGCACCTTGCTCCGGCGACACATGCATCGGCTGATCCGGCAACGTATTAACCATGACAGTAAAGCCGGTGTCGGCAGAGTATTCAGACCATATCCCATGGTTGTCTTGATAGCGAACCTTCCAATAATAGGTGGCTCCGGAAATCCAGGGAATGGAAGCGGTATGGCTGGTTCTAGCGGCAACAGCGCCGCTGTCATACAGCTGGTTGGTTGCAAAATCTCCACCAGAGGCAGAACTGATCAGCCACTGGCTCTTCTGGTGAGTATCACTCACATCCACGTCAGAAAAAACCGATGCGGTAACGGTCGGGGGCTGGAGAAGACCCGTTGCGCCATCTAGAGGCGTAGCATTGACCGGAGTGTCTGGACGCGTAGGATTCGAAATTGGTGGGGCAGTTCGGTAATATTTTCGGTTGCCGCCGGGGTGACATATACCGCATGGATGGGTGGTAGCTGGGCCAAGCAGGCCGTAATCGCCGACCACATCTGTGCCTGAGCTAATATCTAGGCTACGCAAGGTCATCCTGACCGTCGGTGTGTTGTCAGCCATGGAAGGACCGTGCGGGTTGTGGCAGGTCATGCAATTGGCTCCGGAATCCGCATTCCCGTCACCATCTGAATCGCAGAAGTTACCACCTAGAAGCGCGTTTGTGTCAACCAGGTGCTCCCAGTGGATATTTGTTGGACTACCGGCACCGCTGTCTGTTCTGAAACCGGTGGTGGTGGAAGCTGCTCCGCCGTAAGGATTGGTGGTACATCCATTAAAACGCCCGACGCTCCGGGTGTCCTGAAGCAGCTTCTGTTCACTATGGCAGGAAAAACAAAGTCGATATTCTGCAGAGGTATATCCGCAACCGTCGTTAGGCGATGGGATAACCATTGGCTCACCGCCGTCTATATCACTAAGCCTGAATCCCTGTTTATAGTTTGCGTTTGCACTCACATAGGTCTTCCGGCCATCAAAGTTGTGGTCCATGCCCAGCCCATGGCACTCTCCGCATTCAGTGAAAAAAGCGCCATGCCCCGATTTATAATATCCGTAATTGCTGTTGTCGCCAGCCACATTCGGTGCTTGTCTGCCGCCAATCAGTGAAATGCCTGAATCATGGCATCCCACGCACCATTGTTCTTTGCCAGTGGTCAGTGTGTTGCCGGAATAAACGCCGTTACTCCAATTGTTCTTGGCGCCGATCATCGCATCTTTCACGCCATCCAGAGGGCCCTCCGGGCTGTGACAGGCGTCACAGACGTCGGTCTCAGCAAGGCTGTATTTACCGTCACCGTCGTCGTCGGTCCCTGACAGAAAATAGGGGAAATTTCCGGTGTCATGGCATTTATTACAGGCGACGTTTGGCCCTTTCAGATCGTCAGTATCATTTTCCGTATGGGTGGAGTGGCTGCCGGTTGTTCCTGCTCCTTGACTGAACAGGCCAGGGGAATACTCATATCCGGAATCATGGCCATGACAGGACTCACAGCCGTTGCCACCACCGCCGCCATGAAGGAACCCATTGGCATGGTTGTGACAAGTTATACAGTTTGTTCCATTTTTGCCACCATGGTTCTGGTCTATTCCAGTACCATTATTACGAAAATATTTGGTCTTGGTATGACAGACCTCACAGATACCGTCATAGGTTCCGTCACCGTCAGCAAAGGAATTGGCTCCTGTGGCCCCAATGAATTTAACATTTTTGGAACCGGTTTTAGGGGGAATGGCCCCGGTGATATTATCGAGTTGTATGGTTGTTCGGATTAATTTTCCGTAACTGCTTCCGTGAATGATGTTTTGTTCCTGGGTATGTTGGTTGTGACAGACCCAGCATTCAACCGTCCAATTGCCATATCTGGTAGTGGCATTTTTGCTGGAGTGGGTCGGGTAGTAGGAGGTAGGAAGGTCGTTATGGCAGCTCCAGCAAAGGGTGTTGAACTGGGTGTCATCGATATCCTGGGGGGGGTGAACCGTCCAGAGCGGCATCAGATCAGGCTGATCTCCAGCGCTAACATCATGACAGGATTCACAGCCAATATTGTTTGTTTGGTTGTGAGGTGCATCAAGCCCTCCTGCAGAGACATAGGAAGATACAAGGATCAGAAAAACTGAAAAGAGCAGTTTCCTGGAAACAGTGATCGCGCATTTTATGTTCATGTTAACCTATTATTATGCCATTTTTTACTTGCTGTCAGTCGGTAACTGTTCCTGTTGCGTATCTTCACGAAATTCTTTTCTTTTTTTGTTGAAAAGAATTTCGTGAAGATACTTTTACCACTCAAGGGGCTACTGTACTGAGTGCCGTTCTAATCGTTTCTCACCGTTGTTAGTTTTCTTTGTCTCTATGACCTGTGAGACAGGGTGATGGAACTGGTCGTTGTCGCTGGCTGGAAATTATAATTGTTGTTGAACACTATGAATAATGCCGATCTTAGAAAACAAAGAAATAGACTGGCGCATATTTTCTGGAACCTTATCTTGATCACAATAAAGCCTCTCTTCTAAATACAACAATGATATCAGTGTGGTGAGTGATGATTTATCAGGGCTGGACCATCGTTGCCGAACATAACCAAGAGCGTTTCTGAAAAATGCTGGGAGCGATTTCGTCAAGCTAAAACGAGTGCCCCCTTAAACGTTTTAAGAAAAGTTTATACGTGGGGTTCATTAATTGCAAGGTAGTTGGAAATAATTATTATTTAATAGTTCTTTGTTTTTGGAATTCGATCTTACTTCGGACTTGAAACAGAGGATGATGACACTTTTGCAGGCGGTACTGGAAGTGGGTGTTATCCGACTATATGGCAAAGGCCCAAGAGGAGAGCGCTGTTTTTTTTGCAGGATGTGGCGCCAAATCCCGTTGCGATAACGAGTAATGGAAGAGAAGTGAAAAAAAAATGGGGGGCAGGTCGAAAGTGACGTGATCAAGCACAAGTGGACATGTTATTAAGCGACTTTTAACAAAAGCTACTCACCCTCACGTCCATAGGAGTCCTGTTGACCAAACAGGAGTGGCGTCGGTTACTGTTGTAACACATCTCACTATAATCAATGATACTTGCCTTGGCATGAAGTCGTGTTCTCTATTTTTCCCGGAACACCAACTCCATGTTACGTGTAGCAAAGAAACGTTCTGCTACGGCATTATCCCAGCAATCACCTTTCCTGCTTATATGGTGTTGGCTATGGTGGGTAATATTGTCACATCAGCTCTGAGCTGATACATCGACTGTTACAGATAAGGTGTGCGTTCCACCACCCATCACGACCCCTTTAACAGGCGAAACATCGCCGTAATCCCGGCCCCAGGCAACTGTGATATACGTTTCATTGGCAAAGAGGTTGTTTGTGGGATCTAAATCCACCCAGCCAAAATCGGGCAAAAAGATTGAGATCCAGGCGTGGGAAGCATCCGCCCCAATGAGTTTTTCCTTGCCCGGTGGAGGGATTGTCTCCAGATAGCCACTCACATATCTGGCTGCGAGGCCAAGGGTTCGCAAACAGCTGATTGCCACGAGTGCAAAATCCTGACAAACTCCTTTTTTATTCATGAGAGCCAGTTCAACGGTGGTTTCAACGTTGCTTGCCAGTTTATCATAAGTAAACTCTGTAAATATTCTTCGAATCAGATCTATTGCGCCAATAAGTAGTGGTGTACCCGGTAAAAATGATGGTGCAGCATAGGAATGCGAAGCAGAAAGCAACGGTACGAGAGGGCTTGCAAAAATGAACTGATGCGCGTCAAGATCCAGTGGGTTTTTATGTTCAGCAAGACGCTGAGCGACATGCTCCCATGCCATTGTTGTATTGGCCTTTGGGGTGACAGGATTTGAGGTTTTAACAAGGTTCCTCATGGTAATAGCAAGTTCATTGTGCGGGTGCTGTACCATGAAAACGTGGGCAGTGTTTCCAAAATAGTCCTTTCGTTCCTGGAGATATTGTGGCTTGGGCTCAATATACAACTGACTGCTCAACAACTCCTGAGACTGGGTGTTCCTTGGAGACAGAAAAAGCTCGTTTTGTGAGAGTGATGCCGGCGCTGAATATTGATAGCTGGTCGTATGTGTTATTCGATAAATCATATTGAATGATTACCGGAAGAGATGGAAAAATGAGGGGTTGAAGGAATCCTGGTAAGATAATGGGCACTCACCTCCTGACCGAGTTCTTTCAGCTTTCGTTCGGTATTGGTCAAAAACTCGATCACCGTTTCCGTCTCATCTGAATTAATGCCACAATCTATTCTGGTCAAGTCGAGCAGGCGAATTCCCGTTAAGAGGTCAAGAGCAATGCATTCCTCTTTGCTTGAAAATTTTTTTTCATTTTTTCGGGGAAGCTGTTCGACGTGGGCTGAAATTTGATTAAACTGGAATGCCATGGATTTAGGGTTTCCTTCGTCAGCAAGGAGCAGGTCGAGAACAGGGGCTAACTGGAAAGAGGACCTGTATCTGCCTCGATATGTCATTATACTATCACAGACTTCAAGCAGAGCCTGAAGGGTGTTGTGACTATCGTTGCATACCTGGGGGATGGCGATACGGATGAGTACCGCTTGGTTCATGGCCCGTTCTATCCTGCGGCCCATGTCCATGAAACTCCAGCCCGTTCCCCGGTTCATGCTCTCCATCGCCAGTCCACTAAAGGCGCTTAAGGTAAATAATGTTATATCCAGGAGTTCAAGAGGATCATTATTTGGTGTCAATCTGAAGTTATCCATTCGATTGAGTGTTCGGGTGCAATCTGTGGAAAGTCGGTCCCGAACATTTCGTGCAGTTTCCTGGACGCGTCTAAGAATAGTAATGACACTTTCCGGGCTGTCTTTTTTATACAAAGCGTCGCTGAGCTGTTGACTTATGTTAGTTGCTTTGGGTATCAACTGGTCTGTGCTGCCGGGAATGACATGTTTTGCCTTGAGGATATTGAGGAGAAAGTTTAGCTCAGGTACATTTTCCGGTTTGTCTTCTCCTGATAACCTTTTATAGATTGCACGCAGAATGCGGACCAGTCCTTCGGCCCGTTCCAGGTAACGCCCTAACCAGAGAAGATTGTCAGCAACCCTGTTTGGAAGGTCACTTGTCCTTTTAAATTCGGGGATACTGGTCAAGCCGGACATTAAGGTGACAAGTTCAACCGGTTCATCTGAGAGTATCCAGATATCTTTGCTTTTCTGACTCTCCGGTTGCTGTGCCAAAAGGGTGTCGATGTTACTGGCAGATATGGCTAAGCCACCGGGCATAACAGAAAATCCATGTTCTGTCGCACATGCAAAAACTCGAATGAGATTGTAGCTGCTTGCAACACCTGATCCCTCCCAGGCAGGGGCCGTCGAAGGAATAACCGGTGAAGACGCGACATAGTTGAATGGTGTTGATTGTATCTCTGCAAGAAGATTAGCGGATTGCACGGATAGGCCAGGCCTCTCAAAAGCCTGATGGATTGTGAGGGTATCCAAATTGTTTTGCACATAACCAAGAAATTCTTTGTTACCACACCACCATGTAGGGTGGTTTGCAAGCAGGAGCTCTTCGCCGAGTAATTTTTTGCACAAATTCGACAGAAAACTTTGAAGACATGGTGTCTCAATAAAGCCGCAGCCAATTGGATTGACAATGTCGACATTCCTTTCACGACAAACCTGAATAAGACCGGCGATTCCCGTTGTATCTTTGCGGCGTAAAGCGAAGGGGTCACTGTTTTGGTCGTCTACAAATCGAAAGATAGCCTCGACCGGCTCAAGGTCTGCCAGCTTTTTTAAGAATAACTTCCCGTTCCGAACAGTGAGGTCCTGCCCCTCAACGAGAGGGTAGCCCAGATATCTCGACAGCAGGGCATGTTCAAAATACAGACTACTGTCTGGGCCCGAAGAACATAAGACAATACCTGGATCATTTTTACGTAGCGATGAGCGTTCAACAACTGATCGCTGGAATATTTTGAAAAAAGGTGCCAGCCGTCGAATCTGGGTTTTCTGGTATAAGCTGGAGAAAACCCTGGACATCACAATCCTGTTTTCCAGTGCATAACCAAGACCGGCAGGACTCGCGCCGTAATCACGGAGGACACGAAACTGTCCATCAGGTCCTCTGTATAAATCAGCAGCGTAAAATGTCAGGTAACGGTTTCCGGATGGCTTGATACCATGGCAAGCATGCAGGAAATGCGGGTTTGCATAAATAAGTTCAGAGGGAATAGTTCCATTTTTCAAGAGATCCTGAGGGCCATATGTGTCTTCCAGCACCTTTTCCAGGAGACCCATTCTCTGTTTAATCCCTGCTTCGATCTGGGTCCATTCCTGTGTGGCAAGAGAGAGTGGAATCATATCCAGTGCCCAGGCCGTTGTTTGCTCTGTCAGATTATCATAAGGATTAATCGTTGCACCATCCTCGTGGCGCATGCGTTCGACGCGTTCATGGTCTGACTCAAGAGCAGTCATGCCTCTTTTATCAAATGTGTTCAGAAGATTTTGCCAGTGAGGTCTGGGAGAACCCTGTGAGTCAAAAGATTCACAATATGAGTCTGGAGGACATGAAAGTGTCTTAAAGATTGACGGGAAGGACTTTGAAGCTTCAGGAGGGCTGTTAAAAACTGTGTCGCTCATAAAAAAAAATAACAGATATAATTTAAGGGCAGTGGAAGCGAAATTGGTTCCACTGCCGCCTGTTTACTCAGTTCAGGTTCTCAAATCAAGGGTATAAGGAAAATAGCGATTAATCTCTTTAGCCGCTGCCGTCAGTTGCTCCCCTGGAGTGTGACCCCCGGGAATAAACCGAGAATTGCGTCTTCCCTCTGCCTCGTATGAATTGACGGGAAAAATATCATAGCTGCGCCCGCCCGGATGGCCGACATAATATGTGCAACCGCCAACAGCGCGCCCCGTCCAGGTATCAAAGAGATCTATAACCAGGGGCGCATGTACGCCTATGGTGGGGTGGAGGCAAGAGGGAGGCTGCCAGGCGCGGTAACGCACGCCTGCGACAAAAACACCTTCTTCCAAGGTCGGCTGCAGAGGAACTCTTCGTCCATTACATGTGATTATGTAACGTTCTTCCGTCATTCCAGAAACTTTTACCTGAACCCTTTCCACGGATGAATCCACATATCGGGCCGTGCCTCCGCCACCCGCTTCTTCGCCAAGCACATGCCAGGGTTCCAGGGCCTGACGAAGTTCGAGTTCCATGCCCTGGTACGTTATTCTACCATAAATAGGAAATCGAAATTCAAAATGAGGGTGAAAAAAGTCCATGGAGAAATTATAGCCAGCGTTGTTAAGAATAGTTAACACGTCCATGAAATCGTCACGCACAAGCTGTGGAAGCATAAACCGATCATGGAGTCGTGTTCCCCAGCGTACCAGTTCTTGTCTATATGGCGTTCTCCAGAACCAGCTGACAAAGGTACGCAGAAGGAGTTGCTGAGCAAGGCTCATTCGAGCGTGGGGTGGCATTTCAAACGCTCGGAATTCAAGGAGGCCAAGACGTCCGCTGGAGCTGTCTGGGGAATACAGTTTGTCTATGCAGAATTCGGCTCTATGCGTGTTACCGGAAACATCCACCAGCAGGTTTCGATACAATCTGTCGACAAGCCACGGTGGACAGGGTGCATCTGCAGTCGTTTGTCTGTCCTGTTCAGCAAAGGCTATTTCGAGCTCGTAGAGGCTGTCGTGTCTTGCCTCATCTATACGGGGCTGTTGGCTTGTCGGTCCCATGAAAAGCCCGGAGAACAGAAATGACAACGAAGGGTGATTATTCCAGAAGGTTACAAAACTGCGAAGCAGGTCCGGGCGACGTAAAAAAGGACTGTCCGCAGGAGTGGCTCCACCAATAACAATATGATTGCCGCCTCCTGTTCCGGTGTGTCGTCCATCGACCATGAATTTTTCCGTTCCAAGCCGGGTTTCCCGAGCAAGAGTATAGAGTGTGGTGGTACGATCAACCATCTCCTTCCAGCTATGCATGGGTTGAATATTGACCTCGATAACACCTGGATCCGGAGTGACTTTTAAACATTCAAGACGATAGTCTGATGGCGGTGTATAGCCCTCAATAACGATAGGTAAACCGGTTTTTTCAGCAGTTAGTTCTATACAATGGATGAGTTCGAGGTAACCTTCAAGGGAGGTGATAGGAGGCATGAAGACATACAATCGTCCATCCCGGGGTTGGACGCAAAGGGCGGTTCGTACGAGCCATGCCGCAGATTTTCCTTCTACAGGTTGCGGATCTTTTTCAGGATCGGGTTGTTGCTGAATAGTATCTCGTGTTGTTTTGACTCTCTCTGTAGATTCTTTCGCATCAACTCTTAGACGGTCATTGAGATCGGGCAAAGTTTCCCTTGATACCATTGGATCAAGAGAGTCGTCGATTGGTAAATCTTCAGGGGCAATCCAGGGCAGGGAGTCAAGAGGAAGCCGTAAACCTGCTGGAGAATCGCCTGGTAAGAGATACATATGTTCGCTTCTAAAGATCCAGGGACCACTTTTCCATGAGCCGTACTGCAGTGGTAGAACATAACCAACCACTGAACCAAGGCCGCGCTGAAAAGCCCTGATCATGCGCTTTCTCTCTTCGGGGTCGTCGAGTTTTGGGTCAGTGGGGCTGACGTTGACCGGCAGCTGTTGTTCTTTAATAAGGTTATGAAGAATATCTTCATAACTTTCAAGTATGTAGTCTTTGTTTACTTCAAGGGTGTCGGCTAATGTTTTAATAAATATGTCAGCTTCTGCGATACCAAAACCGTAATCAATGGAAACATCGGCCAGCCATTGTTCATCCTGCCAGACAGGAACACCGTCCTTACGCCAGTAACAACCAAGAGCCCACCTGGGAAGAGATTCACCTGGGTACCATTTGCCCTGACCGTAGTGGAGAAAACCTCCTGGAGCCCACTGTTTCCATAACTTTTTTATAAGAGCTTCGGAAAGTGCAAGCTTTTCTTCGCCGAGCGCTTCCGTGTTCCACTGGGCGCCCTCCATATCATCGATGGAAACAAAGGTCGGTTCGCCTCCCATGCTGAGTCGAACATCCTGTGCTGTTAATTCCTCGTCAACCTTGTCGCCTAACTCAAGAATCTGAGACCATACCGGTTCAGGGTAGGGTCTTGTGGACCTGGGATCTTCACGAATGCGTTTAACTGACATGGTGTGGTAGAATTCAACCTCACACTTATCAAGAGCTCCTGTGATAGGGGCAGCACTTTGAGGTTCAGGCGAGCATGCCAGTGGTATATGACCTTCACCGGCAAAAAGACCCGAGGTTGGGTCCATGCCGATCCAGCCGGCACCGGGTAAATAGACTTCTGTCCAGGCGTGCAAATCGGTAAAGTCGTTCTCCGGTCCAGATGGACCATCAAGAGATTTTATGTCCTGTCTGAGTTGGACGAGATACCCTGAGACAAAGCGTGCTGCAAGACCAAAATAACGAAGGATATTAACCAGTAACCATGCTGAATCCCTGCAGGAGCCACTTCTTTTGGTAAGGGTCTCTACACAGGTCTGAACATTAGGTTCCATGCGAATGAGGTAGCTGATATCATTGCTCAACCTTGTGTTCAGATCGACAAGGAAATCGATGGTACGTCTCGGGGTGGTATCGATTCCAGCCACATACTCTTGGAATATTTTGTCGAGTTGGCCCTTGATCAGGTAAGGCTGTAGCTCTGTTTTGGATGTCTTTTCGTAGGCGAAAGGGAACTCTTCGGCATCCGGTTCCAGAAAATAGTCGAAGGGGTTGATAATGATCATGTCAGCTATCAGATCAATTTCAACCTCGAACTCGGTCGTTTTTTCGAGAAACACAAGCCTGCCCAAATAGTTGCTAAAGGGGTCCTGCTGCCAATTAATAAAATGATTTTTGGGAGTTACTCGCATTGAGTAACTCAGAATCGGGGTCCTGCAATGAGGAGCGGGGCGCAATCTGACAATTTGGGGAGCAAGGTTGATCAACCGATCGTACTTGTAAGTGGTTTTATGATTTAAGGCTATATGTATTCCCAATGGTGTTCCTCTGTGAGTTGATAGTTTGTTGTCTAATGCTTGTCTCTAGATGGTCGTTTTAACCTTACCCGTTGCTACACTTAGTATCTTGTTTTCGACTTATCTAATTATAATTATGTGCTAAAATTCATCAAGCATATCGACTCTAAGGCAAATTGATCCGGTATAGATAGGCTGTGTTTGTTTTTAAGAGGATCACTGCTCATCGGTATTGGACTGGTTGGCCAATTTCAAATTGAAAAAGGTCTCCCCGATGACCCCACCCAGACGATTCAGCTTTGTCTGAAGATCGTCGAGGAATTCATGCAACCCACCTTCAATGACCTCGGCAATATCAGTATACTCAAGATCCGCCTTAATGCGTCCTAGCATTTTCTCTGCTGGATTTGTAGCAGATCCCATTTGAGACCCTGTTATTCGATGGAGACTTATTTGAGCCTTGTCTATGCAATGGTAAATAGAACGAGGGAATAAGCGGTCAAAAATAAGAAAACTTGCTACATTCCCGGGGATGACTTGATGAAATTCTTTTCTATACATTTCAAAGGCGCTGGTGGATCGCAGTACAGATATCCACTGAATATTATCAATGGGGGTGTTAATCAGATTCGCCTGAGGAAGCAGCATGAAATATTTTACATCAAGTATTCGTGATGTTTTGTCGGCGCGTTCTATCATCATGCCGATCCGGGCAAAATTCCATGCCTCGCCATGACTCATTGTCGAATCCAAAAGACCTGTAAAGAGATGACTGCGCATTTTGATAATACGGAAAAAGCGATTTGGGTCCTGAATCGCCATTGTTATAGACTCTTCTCTTATCAATTCGAGATAGAAGTTGTTCAGGTGCTCCCACATTTCCGAAGATATTATTTCTCGAATAGACCTTGCATTTTCTCTGGCTGCAGATACACAGCTGAGAATGGAGTTAGGGTATTGCCTGTCAAAGGTGAGAAACCAGATGACCTCTTCCTGATTATATGCTTGTTCCTTCTTTTCGTAGAGTTCCTGGTCACCTGTAGTCATAATAAGTGGAGACCATTGCTCTTTGTCATCAGCAGGAAGATCAAGTAAAAGATTGAGATTTACATCAATAAAACGGGCCACGTTTTCTGCCCGTTCAATATAGCGACACATCCAGTAGATTGAATTGGCGACACGACTAAGCATTTTTCTTCTCCTCCTCTTGGCTTGGCAACAGTACCCAGGTATCTTTGCTTCCGCCGCCCTGTGAAGAATTTACGACTAAAGACCCTTTTTTTAGTGCGACTCTGGTTAAGCCTCCGGGCTGAACGTAGATGTCTTCGCCAAATACTACATAGGGCCTTAAGTCTACGTGGCGCCCCTCAATGTGTTCATTAACAATGGTCGGCACGCGAGAGAGTGAAATCGTTGGCTGGGCAATGTAGTTACGTGGCTCTTCAGATATTTTTTGGGCAAAGATTTCTTGTTCCTCTTTGGTAGAATGGGGTCCGATCAGCATTCCGTAGCCTCCTGATTCATTGGCGGCTTTGATTACGAGTTCGTCCAGGTGTGAGAGGACGTAGTCTCTGTCTTTCTTTTCTTCACATATATATGTGGGAATATTTGGAAGGATAGCATCTTCACCAGTGTAATATTTTATAATCTTTGGGACATAAGCATAGACGACTTTGTCATCGGCAATGCCGGTCCCAGGAGCGTTTGCCATGGCAATTCGACCTTTTTTATAAACATCAATCAATCCCTTTACCCCCAGGAGTGAGTCGGGCCGAAATACGGTCGGGTCGATGAAGTCATCATCAATTCTTCTATACAGGACATCGATTCGTTTAAGTCCTTTGGTGGTGAGCATATGCACATAGCCATCGGAGACGATAAGATCCTGACCTTCGACGAGCTCTACCCCCATTTGCTGTGATAAAAATGAATGTTCAAAGTAAGCACTATTGTAAATTCCTGGAGTCAGCACCCCAATGGTCGGCGACTGCACTCCATCTGGTGCCAGATACTCAAGCATTTCCAGTAACTTTCCTGGATAGTCATCCACCGGACGAACTCTGGATTTTTCGAAAACAGATGGGAATGTGCGTTTTAGAACCTGCCTGTTCTCCAGTACATATGAAACACCGGAAGGACATCTTAGATTGTCTTCCAGTACATGGAAATGGCCATCAGTCCCGCGAATAAGATCGGAGCCGGTAACATGACACCAGATTTTTTTCGGTGGAGTAAAACCTTCACATTCCGGTCTGTAGGTTTTGGAGCTATGGATAAGCTCTTTTGGAAAAATTTTATCCTTCAAAATTTTCTTGTCATTGTAAATATCTTGAAGGAATTCGTTGAGAGCATAAATTCTTTGTTTAAGTCCCGTTTCTATCTGCTGCCAATCTTTATTTGGAATAATTCTCGGGATGAGATCGAACGGGAAAATTTTCTCTGTACCCTGCTCCTGACCATACACATTAAACGTAATACCCATTTTGAGGAGAAGAGCTTCTGCTTCTTTTTGCCTCAGTTGCAGGTCCCCTTTGGGCAGGGATTCGATCTTATCTACGAGTAATTGAACTCCAGGACGGGGATTACCAGCCTCGTCGATTAACTCATCGTAAAATCCTTCAGTGTCATAATTTGTAAATGTGTTCATGAAACCTCACTGTTGTGTTCTTTAAGTGATTTTTGTAACATGCATCGGTCAAATGTTACCAAAATGTACTTTCCTGGCCATGGGATAGAAAAGACAACTTTTATTGATGGAGTATTAATCCTTACGTTCCACACTAACTTCTTTGGTGGCTGGAAATACAGCAGGACCAAACTGGTTATAGACAGCAACGTCGGCAGCATCGCGGCCGTAGCCGAGTACGACATATCCCCCTGCAGATCCAGTTTGCGTAGGGTCGAAAGTGTACCAGCGATCTGCCACATATGCCTCAAACCATGCATGCATATCCATCGGTTGCAATTCATGCAGATATCCGACGACCATGCGTGCCGGGATGCATAAAGCACGGCATAGAGTAATTCCTAAATGTGCGAGATCACGGCACACTCCCCATTGTCTGGAATTTACTTCGCTTGCAGATACCGGGATATCACTCATCCCGCATTCATAACGGATAGTCGACCGAATCCAGGATTCGATTGCCGCTACCTGATCGTACCCACAGGAATATCCGGCTGTTATGTCTGCCGCCATCTGGCCAAAATGCTCTGATTCGCAATATCGACTGGGGAGCAGAAAACTTAAAACATAGTCGGGTAAATTGGGTATCTCTATAAATGGCCCGCCAGGGGCTCTATCGACACCATCGGCGACGATTACTTCTGCTCTGGTCATTATGGAGAGGTCTCCAGGTTGGGCAAGGAGTCTTTGACAGAGATTCCCATAATGGTCAGTAAATTCATTAACATAGGTGGGCGGATGGAGGACATATTTTTCACATGAGACCCATTGTTGAACACCACTGCGGGGTCTTAGCATAAAAACGAAAGGCGTCGGTACTGTAATAATAAATGTTAAATCACAGCTGGTTTGCAGATGCATAAGATAGTGGTTTTTATTGTTTTGCAGTCTGTTCTCTCGTTCATCGAGAGCATCATGTCTACAAAAACATATTGAAGCTTCTTACTGATGCAAAGCAATAAATGTACCGGATGAGTTTCTGTTCGATTTTACGTATTTTTGATACGTTTTTTAATCCGGTACACTGTAGTTGCACAGTGTTGGCGAATTGTTTCCGAAAGGACCTGTTGAGAAGGGAGACCCCGTGATTTCGTGAGGGACTGGATTGGTTAGATCCTATGGAATCGAACTGATTTATAGATACTGTCAGTGCCATACCGGATGATAAGGAGGCATGTGGGGACAACGCTCTTAACAACTTTTGTTAGACAAGAGTTGCCTGACTTCCTGTACCAGTCTTCATTGCCGTATAACTTTTCCATGCAATCGTGACACAAACTCTGACTGGACTCCGCTCCTGTGTCTTCTCTTAGATATTCTTCTATCTGGTTCCAGTAGCCTCAATCATCCCGGCTTTTTGTTGCCGCGGTACTGGGTTGTAAGCTTTTTCTGAAGCGTCCCAATACCCGATCGCCTTGCGGAGGTGTATTTTGTTATCTTATCACTTATCCATGGATTTAGGCAATCTAATCATTAAATACCGGAGAAATTATGGCTTCGTATGGTTTCTCCTTTGTGATAGGAATATTTTCAAAATGAAGAATCTTCCTGGTAATCGACTTTCTGTTCGAGCTTTTGTACTATCGGTTTCTGGGCGGTCTTATGCACCGGGTTGCCGTCGACAAAGATCGCCTTATATGGCTTGGTGGGGTATGAATGTTCACATCCTTGGTTGAGTAGTGTTCGGAACATGCTTTCATTTTGTGACCGAAGGATTACAGCTCTCCAAAACTGCAGTGTTTTTCACCTCAACCTCGGTCTCAAAAGCTGGTAGGGCGCTTGTGCGCCTTTGTCACCGTCCGCGTCAGTCCTTGGTGCGGGTAAGACTAAAGCCGACGGTGATGAAACTACAGGGGCTTTAGCCCGAAACTTTTATACAACAGTGTGTTGTCGAGAAATTCAGATTGACCCGATGTTGTTTTTTAACTTGTTGTATTGTAGTGTTATTTTTATGGCTTGGGCTGGAGGGCTGGTCGATGACTACCGCGTCTGGCAGTACCGTTTTTTCCAGGAGGAATAGCAGGAAGAGAGCCGGCCGGGCTTGATTGCGGTACGGAATGGGGGCTGAGGATACGTTTTTGTTTTCTTGCAGCTTCCTCCCGATAAAACGATTTCTTATCATCTTACCTATCTGAAAGGAGGAGTTATGAACCGTTTATCTACAGTATTATTCTTTATTTTTCTTGTGTTAGGCTCAGCGCTGATACTTCCACTTTCGACCATGGCTGCATTTACGGTTGTTGTCGATACAAATTTAAAAGGTGATCCTGAGACAATCCCTGGTCCTGGTCAACAAGTCTATAAAGTTGTAGGAGTCATAATGGATCCATTTGGACGAACGGATCAGTTTGTTGAAGGCGAGGTTATTTTAAAGTCAAAAGATGTTAATGAAAGTGGTCAATTTTTACAGAAATGGCAAGGCGTAATCCTCAGTGATGGAACTATTCCGGCCCCATCGCAGGAGTTTATGCATCTGCAGCGCACTATTCCCGAGTCAAATGGTTATCTGCGAATTCGTGTGAATTCTAGCCTGGTTGATACCCAGCAAATAATTGCTAATGGAACAGCACTAGGCCTTGATGGAATGTATAAATGTTCATCTCTGGCGATGCTGCAACTCTTTGCCTTATTTTTAGAAGAGCGAGTGAATAATATCATGGGGCTGGATCTTAATGGTGTGTTCACACTCCGGGATTGCTATAAAACCAATACCCAAGAGTATGCTGTCGATCCATCTGCGCCCAATCCTACCTTGGTTAATGACGGCTATATGGATGCCTTTACTATCGCCAATTATAACGATCCGAATATCTCAGTGACCCAGGCCTGGCAACTGACTGAACTCTTTGGTGTTGGTCCGGGAGCAGTTCCTCTCTGTGTTATTGACAGCGGATTCACCCTAACTGACGATTTTCCCGTGTTTTCACCGTATGATTTTGTCGATGATGATCGCAATGTAGATGCAGACGAGGCAGGATATCATGGTACCCGGACCCTCAGTGTGGCAAGCGCCAGACTTGATGACCAGTTTGGCTCTGCAGGAACCGGAGGACCTGTGGCCCTGCCAATGCCTTTTCGCTTCGATTTGACATATTCGCAAGGTGCCAGGGCAATTCGCACCGCTACCAGTTGGGGTGCGGAGGTCATAAATAATAGTTGGGGAGGGACCTGTGATTGGTGGTGCGATACTTTTGGAGGCTTATCCGGAGAAAATGCCTTGAATGAAGCTCTGGACGAGGCCTTTGACAATGGTGTGGTGACGGTCGCCGCTGCAGGAAATAGTGAAGATAATCTAGACGATATATACGACTTACCCTCAGAAGGTGGTGCAGCCGACAAGGGCAATATTGTTGTAGGTGCTCTTGATCTGGCCACCAAAGATTCTATTCAAACGGCAACCCATGGTTGGGGGTCCAGTTTTGGTTCAGCACTGGATACCTGGATAGCGGTATGGCCTAGGATTTTATCCACTCCTACTCCGTCTGATACTACGATTTCAACCATTGGTAGAACAAGCGGTGCCAGTGCCTATACTGCCGGAGTAGTTGCCCTGATGAAGGCTTTGGCACCTACTCTTACTGTGTCAGAAGTGCATGACATGGTGGATCTCAGTAATATGGCCAGTACTGATCCACGGGTTGCTTCCGGGTATTTGAATGTCTTTGACGCTGTGCACAGGGCTGCATCTCACGCTGGAGCGATTGATCCGCCTGCCGATACTCTGGAGCCCAATGATCACCGAGATTTTAGGAATATTAGCCCTGGTTCCTATTGCGCTAATCTTTATGATGGAGACACAGAGGATGGCTATTGGTTCTGGGTTGATGATATTCGACCGGTACAGGTCCAAGAGAGCAGTCTGTTGTTGGGAAACTACACCGCAACCTTAAATGGCTTCGCTCTTGATTCTGAACTGGCTCTGCCGTTTAATGGAGAGCTTATCCCTGGTAGTTATTACCTGCGTTTTACTAAGACTACTCCTGGTGCGGCATTTTATGAATTTGATCTTGTCATAGATGCTCCCAGCACCATGACTCCTGATCGATTCGAGGTTAATGATACCTTGGCTACAGCCGCAGAATTGACTTTGCCCGGCAATCAAATAGGACGTATCTGGACCATAGATAGTCTCAACTTTCATGTCAGTGGCGACCCTGATTATTTTGATCTGGCTCTCCCGTCATTACCCAGCCTGTTATATACTGATCGAATAACCATCTGGGTTGAACCTGCCGAGGACGGTTATAGCTCGAGCTTTAATCTCTTTTTATATGATGCAGCCGGAGCGTCGATCCCAGCCACTGCCGGTTCGGCAACGACAATTGAAAATGTGAGAGGAACCTTTACAACCGGTAGAATCCGTTTTCTTGTCGAAGACCGAATGGGCCGTAGAAATAACTATCGAATACTTATCGGTTACGACCAGTATGTTCGGGGTATTGCCGAACCTGAAACTTTTGCCTTTCCTGATATCCCTTCATGGATGCCTGACCCGAGTGATTTGTTTTTTATTCATATCCCTGAGCTGGCGCTTGAGGGACTTGCCTTTGATTTCCCATACCCATCCGACCCTGCCATAGCCAAGGATATTGCAGAAGGAAATTCACCGGTCGAAATACCTACTGAAATGATGGTGTTGAACTGGTTGCAAAAAAGAGACTTTGTCATGGAGATTAGGTATACGGGCTCTTCGCAGGATATGAGCTTTACACTGATTGATCATAACGGAGCTACCCTTGCCGAAGCCACTGATATTCCGATGCCTCTTAGTATGCCTGCAGACAATACTCTTGATGTGCGGAAGCGGATAGAAATCCAGGCGATGGAACGAGGAATTTATGGAGTGCGTGTGAATGGAGGGGAAAAGCCAATTTTGTACTCAATCAAAATAGAAGCAGCTGAGGTGATACCCAGTAGGTCAATACTGATGTTCGTTCCGGCGATGCTTAACGGCGATAAAAACGAATAACTGACGGCGTTCTAAAAAAAACATCACTCCTTTGCTTGATATAAATTTCTCGTCAGGAATGGGGTCACAGGAATGGGGTCAAGTCTCCTTTTGACTTATGTTGTGAGTGGGGGGATAAAAAAACATGTCCATGCCACTACGCATGGAATATCCGGGTGCCTGGTGTCATGTGATGAACCGGGGCAGGCGAAGAGAGAAGATATTCTTCTCGTCCCAGGACTATGAATTTTTCATCGCCGTCCTGAAAGAACCTGTTGAAATGGTTCATCTCAACGAGCGCACAAAAATGAAGGGTAGTCGTTTCGCTATCGTTTCAAGCTGTGGTTGTGGATAACGACAGTCAACCCCTTGCTGAGTTAGGCAAGGGGTGTCATATCGCCAGTTATAGCAGTGTAAGCAGAGCGTTTAAGAGAACAAAGTTGCGACTGGTAACAGATCGGCAATTGAAAAAAAAGGTGTCCAGGATTGATATCAAACTTAACAAAGGTCAAAGGAAGACTTGACCCCATTTTAATATGGTTTGTAACTACTCACCCCTATCCGATTCAACTTCCAAAGCCTTACCTGTCAAAGCTATCTGAATAGCAACAAGCGGATTGACTCCTTGACTGGCCATGGTTTGCAAGTAACTTGAAATCCGGCAATATGCCAATGCATATAACT
>JAHIUA010000096.1 GCA_018817385.1 Pseudomonadota bacterium | reverse complement strand
GCGTGTGCGAGAAACCTGGGCGCAAAGATAGCAGAGGGCGAGTTTCTACTTATGACCGACATAGATCACATCCTCACAAGAGAAGCTATCGAAGCGGTAGAAAACTTTGACGGCGATAAGATGCGGTTTTCCAGAGCGTATGGCGTACTCGACAGAAACGGAAAGATCAATCAAAAGCCCAAAACTTTATTTAGATACGGTTTAAGCAGGCAACACTATAAAAGAAACGGGTTATCAACAATACGACACACGAACACATTTGCAATGAGAAGGACAATTTATTTTGAAATAGTCGGTTATCCTGAAAGGTTTTGCAACAGACCCAAGGGCGGGAACAAGGGCGACAGGAGTTTTTACAACCAATATAAAAAGCATTTCTTAGATGGTAAGTGCAAGCCGGAAGTGGTGGGGCCGCAGATACTCACCTATCCCGGCTTACCACTTGACCCGCTTGGAGTGTTTCACAACCTTAAACGATATCCCAAAGGAACGCCAATAAAATAAAGGATGTAAGAGTAGGCAGACAGGAAAGACAGAAAGGAAATAGACATGATAGTAAAAATCAAAAGGTATGACGACAAAGAGGATTTTCTGTTGGTTGATAACATTCAAACACTACACAAGGCATTTACAAAATATAACGGCCCATTAGGGCCAAATGATGTCCTGGTGCAAGATTGCGATCCACTATCCACAATGATAAAATTGGCTTGTGTCAAAAACGATGGATCAGAGATTAGCGTTATATTCGATACAACGGCCTACATTCTCAACGATAGCGGCAAAACAATCGAGTGTATAGTCGCAAATAACAGATTGTTGCAAAACAAATAACCCAAACCTGTCTGCCTATTTTAGAATGAAGTTTTTAAAAGGAGCGTAATGGATCTGAGTGTAATCATTGCCGCCAGAAATGAGGAATTTCTACAGAACACCATTGATAGCGTTCTCAAAAACATGAGAGCCGACACCGAGATTATCGTTATCTTAGACGGATACTGGCCCGAGAAGGGTATTAAAATCCATCCTAAAGTTACGGTAGTTCATCATGAGGAATCGATTGGTCAGAGGGCGGCGGTCAATGAAGGGGCAAGAATAAGCGAAGCCAAGTACATAATGAAACTGGACGCTCACTGTGCTGTTGACAAGGCTTTTGATCTTAAACTTATGAAAGACTGTGAGTATGATTGGACGGTTATACCTCGGATGTATAACCTGTGGGCGTTTGACTGGAAGTGCCGGAAGTGTGGGAAGAGAACGTATCAGGCTGAAGGAAAACCAGACAAGTGTGAGGATTGCGGTTCTACTGATAAGTTCAAAAAGAAGATCGTTTGGAAAGCAAAGAAAAACCCGACCTCTGATTTTATGCGTTTCGACAGTAACATGAAGTTCCAGTATTGGAGAGAGTACAAGGACAGACCCGAAGCACAGGGAGATATTTGTGATTTAATGTCGGCAATCGGGGCTTGCTTTTTCATGCATCGTGAACGGTTCTGGGATTTGGGCGGCATGGATGAGGAACATGGATCGTGGGGTCAATTTGGGACAGAAATTTCGGTAAAAAGTTTTACATCAGGTGGAAGACATGTTGTAAATCGAACTGTGGCTTTCGCCCACATGTTTCGTACAAGCTCCGCAAAGGGATTTGGATTTCCATATAAAATATCTGGAAAACAAGTGGGTCGTGCAAGAGAACGATCTAAACATTTATGGCTCGGGAACAACTGGGATAAACAGATATACCCATTATCTATGATGATAGAAAAATATTGGCCTATTCCTGATTGGACGGATGAGGATTTAAAAAATCTAAAGACAAGTGAAATGGAAAGTACAAGATCAGGAGTATATCGTATAAAAAATAATAAAAACGGGAAAGTATATATCGGTTCTGCTGCTAATTTTTCTCGACGATTTTCAGAACACTTACGTATGCTCAAAAGAAATGACCATGAAAATAATCACTTGCAAAGATCATGGGATAAATATGGAGAGGAAAACTTTTCTCTTGATATCTTAATGTTTTGTGAAGAAAAAAATCTTTTAGAACACGAACAGGTTTTTATTGATGAATGCAAAAAAGACCTTGGATGGAGAATGATGTTCAATATGAATCCATCAGCAAGTTCAAGACTTGGGGGTGTTGTTACCGAAGAAACAAAAGCTAAAATGAGTGAGTCAAAGCAAGGTGAAAACAATTCATTTTATGGCAAGAAACATTCTGAAGAATCAAAAGAAAAAATGAGGCAATCTTCACTTGGTCAAAAGGCATGGAATAAAGGCATTCCACACACTGAAGAGACAAAAGCAAAGATAGGAAATGCAAATTCTGGCAGAGTTGTTTCTGAAGAAACACGAAAAAAATTAAGTGATGCATCCAGGGGGAGAATTTTTTCAGAGGAATCAAAAGCAAAACTCAGGGAAAACCATGTTGGATTTAAAGGTCAGCATCATTCTGATGAAACAAAAGCTAAATTAAGTGAAATATTTAAAAATAAACAATTTTCAGATGAAACCAGAAAAAAAATATCACAAGGAGTAAAAGATTATTGGGCAACTAAACGGAAAGAAAATATCTCCGATGAATCCGACATCTTACCTGCAACTTCAGATGTTCAAACAGACACACTAACGAAGGGAATAGTATATTACACGAACAACCAATGCGAGGAACGCATTCTATCAATCGTAAGAAACCAGTTAGAGAGATGTGCAAATCCAAACGGCTCAAAGTTTAACGAATATCCTATCGTTTCAATATCTCAATATCCAATAGATTTCGGATATAACATTGTCATGCCGTTAAAGAGTTCCCCACTTTCGATGTTCAAGCAGATATTGAGAGGCATTGAAGAATCGAAGTCTGACATACTCTTTTTCGTTGAGCATGACGTAGTGTACCATCCGAGCCATTTTGATTTCATCCCGCCCGATAAAGACAAGTTCTATTACAATCAAAACACTTGGAAGGTGGACGCAATGACAGGGCAGGCTTTATTCTTTTATACTCAACAGGTTTCGGGTCTTTGCGCCTACCGGGAAGTGTTGTTGAAACACTACAAGGCAAGGGTGGCGAAGGTCGAGAAGGAAGGCTTCAACAGATACATAGGGTTTGAACCCGGCAACCGTCCTCCCCCCAGAGGTGTTGATAATTACAAATCCGAAAGCTGGATGGCAGAGCATCCCAACATAGATATAAGGCACAG
>JAHIUA010000095.1 GCA_018817385.1 Pseudomonadota bacterium | reverse complement strand
CAAAGGTACCAAGGAGCACGATTTCCGAGGCAAAAAAGATTCCGGCAATGGGGGCATTGAACATTCCAGCAATTCCACCCGCTGCCCCTGCTGCAATATAGACCTTCATCCGACTGCCGGAGACCCGGAAAAACTGGCCCAGCTGAGAGCCCATGGCTCCACCAATATGGGCAATCGGGCCTTCCACCCCTGCTGAGTTGCCGGTGCCGATGGTAAGTGCTGTGGAGAGGATTTTGAGGACGATGGTCCTGGCTTTCATATAGCCGCCCTCGAGGTTTACTTTGCGCAATAATTTAGTGAACCCGTAGCCATTGATTTCTCCTGGAAAGAGGAGTGAAAGGGGGATGAGCAGGATCATGCCGCTGATTGGAATCAGGGGGAGGAGAAGGATGTGCCAGTCCCCTGAATCAATCATAAGGAGTTCTTTGCCGCCAACAAAAAAGATGGTGTGGACCCATTGAACTACGGTGCGAAAAAGGATATTGCACGCTCCGGCCATGAGTCCGATAAAGGTGGCGATGAGCATCATGTGGGTGTTCTCGCCAGGTATTAATTTACGTAGATTCTTTCTCATTGTTTTTCAGGTACCTTGCAACCTGCGTTCGCGGCCTGCATCAGAAAAAAGTTGTCCGTCATTCCGGCAATAAAATCACAGACCATAGCTGCAGGTGTATGAGTGGCAAGGTAAGACGGGTCCATGTCGGTCATGAGGTCAACGGGTCCGATGGCTTCTCTGTTTTCCAACATGGCTAAGTAACGGGTAAATAGTGTCTCGTAACAGTTTTGGATAAGAGGCAGGTTTTTTTTGGTGAGGGGATGGAGATAAATGTTGGTGTAGTTGAAATCTTTCAGTTCCTTGAGGAGTGCTGCCACCTGATCGCTGAAGCCGATATAGCCTTTTTCTTTTTCAGTGGTAGAAGGAATGAAACTGTTTGCGATAAGGTCGGTTACCAGGGTGTAGACGATCTCTCCGTTGGTGCTGCCGAGCTGTTTTCTGCATACCGCAGGAATATTTTTACGATCAATCAGACCAAGGAGGATTGCATCTTCAATATCTCTGCCAATGTAGGCAACAGTGTCAGCCATCCGGACAACGCATCCTTCCAGGCTCATGGGGGCTAGTCTGCATTTTGGGTCCAGCTTTTTTCTTTCCAAGTCCAGATCCAGGGCTGCAAAGTCTTTGTCGGGAGTGGGAGAAAGTCTGTTTGCATGGATTTCACCGTCGTGACAGAGGATACCGTCAAGGGTCTGCAGGCTGAGATTCCATCCCCTGCCTTTTCGTTCCAGACGATCGAGAAAACGAACGGACTGGATGTTGTGCTGGAAAGGTGGGAGGTTGTGTTGGGTGCAGAGTTCGGCAAGAAAACTCTCGCCATCATGGCCAAAAGGTGGATGGCCGATGTCGTGACCTAAGGCGATGGCCTCGATCAGGTCTTCGTTCAGAGCAAGGAATCGACCGATGGTGCGGGCGATTCTCGAAACGAGTTGGACATGGAGTACCCGGTGGGTAATGTGGTCGTTGGCGATCAGGCAAAAGACCTGGGTTTTGTCAATATAGCGGGTATAGGCTCTGGAGTGGATAATGCGATCTGCATCAAGGGCAAAGCTCTGTCGGTAGCCGATACGTTTTTCTTCTTTCCTGCGCAGAGCTTTTGCGCTGAGGGTTGCTGCAGGAGAGAGTCTTTCTTCTTCAAGCGCATTAAGATGGGCCAGAGTGGGAAGAAGGTTTGCCTGTGAAATTGCTGCCTGTATCATGCTGTGGTATTAAGGTGTCACCAATTAAAAGAAAAGATCTTTAGGTCAAAAAATATGAAACATACCAGTTTCGGTAAAAAAAAGCACGTTCTAGCAAAAAAATGGTGGCATAAATGTAAACCGAGGCTGCCTAACCTTTCCCCCAGTCAGAGTTTTAACCAAGAGTAAGAAAAAACTGTCATCTTCAAGGAAGAGTATGCTACTATCGGTACGAATAATTTTATCTGAAATGCCAGCTAGATTGCTCTTTCTGATCAGGGTATCGGGATTGGTGGAGATCTGTATTTTTATTTTGGGCTCCTGCTGGGGAAGAGGAAGTGGATGCTGGTTGTTTAATTTTGTAGAGTGAATGAGTATGGAAATAGAGTCACGACATGTTTTTTTGGTTCAGGCGGAGAACAGGCAAGATGCCGTGTATCAGGTCATTCATTTTTTACAGACAACTGATCTTATTTCCTATGGCCAGCTCAATGTAGATGAGACTGCGGTGCTGGTTGGCGACAGTGATGTTTTTTGGCAAACGCTTAGCCAGGGTGTGGAGAAAAACAAGGCTTTCAGTCGACAGATATTAGAAGAGTTGCAAAAAAACGGTGTCCATGAGGTGGTAGATCTGCTGACTATTCCCCTTGGCTATCCCAGTAAATTGTTACATATCCTGACCCATATGTTAGACGGCTTTGTTGGCATAGATTCGTTTTTTTACAATCTTGTTGAGGATTCACACTGGTTGGGAAAGACGCTCGAGATTGTCATCCGGGAGACACCGCAACAGTTCTGGTTGGTTCCGGTGGAAACAGGAGAGGTTGAGAGGAGTGTGTTGCCATCTGCGACAATGGTGGAAAAGAGTTGAGATCTGTTTTTTCTGTTACAAACAGATAAGATAGCTCTCTTTCGAAAACAAAGGCTGTTTCCGGTGGCCTCCATGGCTCATCTTGGATGAGCTAGGGAGTGACGATGAGGGTTTTGAGTGAAAGGCTACCTGCAATGAGAATGATGCAGGACTAAGCATAAAAGGGATAAAAAAGGATTTGGTATTATGAAGGTTTCCATAGAATATTGCAGCCGTTGAAACTACAAACCTCATGCTTCCAGGTTGGAAGAGGAGTTGAAAGAGGAACTTGATATAGAAGTTGAACTGATTGCTTCATCGGGTGGAGTCTTTGAAATTGTCCTTGACGGGAAAAATATATTTTCCAAAAAGGCACTCAATCGTTTTCCCAATGATGGAGAGATCAGCGACCTTATCAGACGTATAAGGGATTGAAGGCTGAAACGAAGAATCAAGATGAAGGTAAAAATAAACAGTTCGTCTATCGCTTCCTTGAAATTGTCCCCTTTCCTCAGTAGCCTGTTTTCTACCTATCTGAATAGTTGCGGATAAAAGACTACCTTTTACTCAGCTTTTTTTGGAGGGTGGGACGGGGTACTGGCAGGAAGAAATGCATTTGTTGCAGTTGCTTCTCGTTTTACCCTGTTTACAATAATCAGCAAAACCCTGGAGCAGATCATTGCCGCCTCGGGGACAGATCTGAAGAAAGTCAATGAAAGAGATCATACGGGCGATGACCTCTGGAGGAGCAGCGTGTTCCACCTTGCAGGCCCCTTCTTCTGCTGTTTTATTGTTAATGCCCAGGACCTCGGTGAAAAAGCGTTTTAAGGCATCATGGCGGAAAATCACATCTTCAGCTATCTTTTTTCCGCTGTTGGTCAGGGTGATAGGCTCGTAAGGGGCGTAATTGATGAGGTCTTTTTTGGCAAGGGCTCGCAGTGCTTCGGTAACAGAAGCCCTGCTGACCTTAAGGCGGGTGGCAATATCCTTGCTGCGTGCAACCTGCTTTTTGACAATGATATGGTAGATAGCCTCAATATAATCTTCCTGGCTGGCACTGAGGTCAATGGACTTGCTGGGCATGGTTGGCTCCAGGGAGAGGTGGTTGGAAACTAACTATGCTTGTAAAATTACCCTTGTTTTCGTGCTACGTCAAGCTTGTCTGAAAATAATGTGTGTATATGTGTGGAATAACCAATGCTCTGTGAATTGAAAATTTCCAATCTAGCTTTGATTGAGACCCTGCACCTGGACCTCTGTGAAAATGGCGGCAACGGCTTGGTGGTGATGACCGGGGAGACTGGTGCCGGTAAGTCTATCATGCTTCGTGCTATCCATCTCCTCACCGGTGGTCGAGGAACCGCAGAATGGATCCGCAATGGAGAGGTCAGCTGTACTGTTGAGGCACTTTTTGAAATAGCTTCTGGCAATGATCTGTTGCGTGCCATCGTTGAGGAGCAGGGGATGGAGGGAGAAGATTCCCTGGTCATGAAGCGGGTATTAAACAGGAATGGAAGAAGTCGGATGTATATCAATGGCTCTCCAGCAACCGCTAAAATGGCTTCGGAGCTGGCGATAAATCTGCTTAATGTTGCCAGTCAACATGATCATCAGCAGCTTCTTCAACCTCATTTTCATCTGGACTTTATCGATACCATGGGTGGAATCTGGCCCCAGAGAAAGGAGTTTGACAAGCTTTTTTTGCATTGGCAGGAACAACGAAATGCCTTGGAACAGTTGCGACGACAGGAGCGGGAAAAAGAGCAACGCAAAGATTTTCTCCAGTTTCAGTTGCAGGAAATCGAGAATGTTGCCCCAGAATTAGCTGAGGATGAGGGGCTTGCTGAGGAGCGGAAAAAGTTGAAGAGTGCTGAGCTCCTGATTCAGATCAGTCGCAACTCACATAGTCTTTTGGCAAATGCTTTATTGGATGGTTTGACCCAGATCCGAAAAGATATGGCCCAGGTTGCTGAGCTGGATCAGGATGCCGAGGAATTGGCTGCAGAGCTGGGGGGGGTCAGTTACCATGTCGAAGACCTTGTCATCAAGTTGCGGAGTTATAGAGACTCGCTTGTTAATGATCCATACCGGCTGGAGACTGTGAATGAACGGTTGAATGAACTGCAGGGATTAAAAAGGAAATATGGAAATACCCTGGGAGAGGTCATTGCTTATGCTCAAGAGGCTAAACTTGAGTTGGAGCAGATAGAGACTCTTGACAAGGCTGTTACTGAGTGTGAAGCTAAGGTGGCGCAATTGGGGGCAGATCTCTGCTCTCAGGCTGTCTTGCTTTCCGAAAGGCGAAAGAAAACCGCTGAAAAACTTGAGAAGGCCATGGCAGACGAGCTTGCTTCACTGGCCTTCCACCAGTCTGCTCTGGAAGTCCATTTCGGTGAGCATCAAGCGGGAGTGGAGTCTCTGCGTCAGGGCGGCTGGGATCGAGTTGAATTCTTTTTCTCGGCAAATCCAGGGGAGCCGCCGCGTCCTCTGGCAAAGGTGGCGTCCGGAGGAGAGCTTTCCCGACTCATGCTGGCCTTTAAGTGTCTGCTTGCCAAAAAGGATATGGTGGAGACTGTTATTTTCGATGAGGTGGATGCGGGTATCGGGGGGGAGGCTGCAGAGGCTGTAGCCAGGAAAATCCAGGAATTGGCAGGCCATCATCAGGTCATCTGTATTACTCATCTCCCACAGATAGCAGCCCGGGGGACCACTCATTTTCTTGTGGAAAAGGGAGTGGAAGAGGGCCGTACCCAGTCCGGCATTAAATTGCTTGATCCTGACCAGCGCCTGGATGAGGTGAGCCGCATGTTGGCTGGTGAATCTGTCTCGGAGCAGACCAGGGCCTGGGCAGAAGAGCTCTTGGCCAAGGGAAGAGGTGGACTATGAAGCAAGTGAAAGCATTGGCCCTTTTTTCCGGAGGCCTGGACTCTATTCTTGCTGCGAGGCTGGTCGCATCCTTAGGGGTGAAGGTGCTGGCAGTAAAGTTTGTAACTCCATTTTTTGATTATGAATTACTGGCAGATCCCGAAAAGTATGAACAGGAGGTTTTGGAAAAATACGGCCTGGAGGTGGTGCTGTATGATCTCAGTGATACCTACCTTGATCTGCTCCGCAAACCGGCCCATGGTTTTGGCAAAAATTTTAATCCCTGCATAGACTGTAAAATATTGATGTGTTCACGGGCCAAGGAGTTGATGACCAGGTACCATGCATCCTTCCTGATCAGTGGCGAAGTCCTCGGCCAACGCCCCATGTCGCAGCGCCGTGACACGCTACGAGTCATTGAACGTGATTCCGACAATGACGGTCTCCTGTTGCGCCCTCTTTCGGCAAAGCTCATGTCTCCTACCAAGCCTGAAACAGAAGGTTGGATAGATCGTGAGAAACTTCTCAATATCTATGGCCGAGGCCGTTCCAGACAAATCGAGCTCGCAAAGCAGTACGGCATAACAGACTTTCCTGCCCCTGCCGGCGGCTGTGTCCTCACCGATCCTATTCTCAGCCCCAGAATTGCCCGAATTTACAGGGGAGAATTTGTCGTCAAGGCTGAGGACCTTACTGTCACAGATATCTGTTTTCTGCTTGTGGGGAGACAGTTTCTTTTGCCCGGTGGCTTCTGGTTGATTCTGGGGAGAAATGAAAAAGAGAATGTGAAGATCGAAGCCCTGGCGGAGGATACTGATACCGTATTGTATATGCCGGAGCGGCCCGGACCCACTGCTCTTCTCCGTGGTCCAAAACAGCTGCCTGCTGATTTGGATGATGTTGGAGAAGCGTTGCAGATGGCCGCTGGCCTGGTTGTTCGCTATGGGAAGAAGATCAATGGCCATGATCCTGGGGCTGAGGTTGTGATTTGCGGACAGACGGGGAGGCGAGAAGTGATAGCTCACCCTCTGGATGACAAACTATTTCGTGAGTGGATGTTGTAACCTTTTTTCGTAAGAGAGAAGGCGTGCTATCACATGGAAAACGGAAAACTAAATCCAATCATTTGTCCTGTCGTTGTGCTATAGTGTCAGCCTGTTTTAGGTGAAAAATGTTGCTGAATAATCAAGTTGTTGGTCCTTTTTTTGATCTAAACTGCAATGTGGAAAAAAGAATAACGAGAGAGTATGAAAGGTAGAATCGCCTGGCTGGTCCCCTATCCGATAGAGGGGTCTGGTGGTCATAGGACTATTTTTTCTCACATTCGCAATCTGGTTGCCAGGGGACACGAGTGTCATGTGTATATTGGTGCAGATTCTCAGCAGAGCATGGAAGAAGAGGTCTTACGAGAGGTTGTAGAACAATTTTTCGGACCTTGCTTTGCTCAGATTCACAGTGGATATCGTGTTGCAGAGCCTTTTGATCTCGCCGTGGCAACCGCCTGGTGGACAGCGGAGATTGTAGCCAAGGAAGTTGTGGCTGAACATAAGCTTTATTTTGTCCAGGATTTTGAGCCTTGGTTTAATCCCATGGGGGATTTTTACCTCAAGGCAGAAAACTCCTATCAGCAGGGGCTCACTCCTCTCACCATCGGGCGCTGGTTGTCTCATTTACTCCATGAGCGTTATGGCAGCAGTGAAAATTTTTTTGAATTTACTGCAGACCGCTCGGTGTATTTTCCACTGGAGTCTGTGGTTCAAGAACAAGCTGTCTGTTTTGTCTATCAGCCGGAAAAACCCAGACGTTGCCCATTGATTGGCAGGGACACTCTCGCTATTGTCAAACATCATTGTCCTGAGGTAACCATTTATACCTATGGCAGTAAGGCGGCTCCTGATTTTTATTTTGATCATACTCATCTTGGTGTCCTGAGTCTGGAGGAGTGTAATCTTCTTTATAACCGTTGTGCCGTTGGGTTATGTCTGAGTTCCAGTAACCCATCCAGAGTTCCTTTTGAAATGATGGCCGCAGGCTTGCCTGCAGTGGATTTTTATGGAGAGAATACAATCTATGATATGCCTGCGCATGGTTGTCTCTTGGCGGAACGAAATCCTTCTTCCTTGGCCGGTGCCATTATAAAAATTCTGCAATCACCAGCTCTCCAGAAAGAGATGCATCACCATGGCCTCAGTTTTATGCAAGATCGGCATGCCGATCTTGAGTTTGAACAGTCTGCGACTCGAATTGAAACGATTCTAGCAGGTGGGACTACACTGGAAAGAACACTTACTCCTTTATATCGAAGCGCTCCTTTTTCTACTGACCTGCCGGTTCCGCCAGTGCCCTCATCAGCCCTTTCTCCATCCTCTGACTGTGCCCATCCTGCCCAGGTGGGGTTGTTTCAGCGTTTATGTCAGAATCGTATCGGTCGTGTATTAAAAGTCCTTTGGAACGGATATTATTAGAGAAAAACCTGGAAACCGGATCAAGATGAAGCTGATTAGTGTTGTGATTCCCTGTTATAATCATGGGGCCTATCTTGAAGAGGCAGTGGAAAGTGTGCTGGCTCAAAGTTATCAACACTTCGAGATTGTCATTGTCAATGATGGATCCACCGACCCATACACCAATGAGGTGTTGCTGTCTTTTGATAAGCTCAAATGTCGGGTACTGCATACTGACAATCAGGGGTTGCCAGCGGCTAGAAACAACGGCATCAGAGCCACGGAAGGGGATTATATCTGCTGTCTTGATGCTGATGACAAATATCATCCCGACTATTTCAGAAAGGCGATTTCCGTATTGGATGACGATGAAAAACAAAAATATGGAGCCGTAGCGGCATGGGTCCAATTTTTTGGCAGTAGTGATGCTCTGTGGAAAACCATAGGGAGTAACAGTGAAGGCTTTGCGCCATTTCTGCAGGGAATCCGCAATAACCTCCAGTCAGCCACTATGTTCCGGAGAATATGCTGGGAGAAGATTGGTGGTTTTGATGAATCGATGACTTTGGGCTATGAGGATTGGGATTTCTGGTTAAAGATGCTCGAGTTGGGCTATGAGTGGTTCTGTCTTGAAGAGCCCCTTATTTATTATCGACAGAAAGATTACTCTATGGTGACCCGGTCCGATGAAGTACGACCACAGATATTGGAGAGCTTGATTCGAAAACATCATCGATTTTATAAAAACCATCTGGTACCCATCTTGTTGGAAAGAGACCAAGAGGTCTGTCGGTTAACAAGAGAAAACAAAAAACTTGCTGAACAATTGGCAGTAGGTAATGATACTTGTCTGTCTGGATTCCAAAAATCCAGATTCGCCATCTTCTGTAAGCAGGTCCGCCAGGCTCTGAAAAAAATTTATCCCTTCCCATGATACCAGCAGTACATTCTGACATATTGCACATTAGTCTTGATCTCTGGGATACCATTTTGAGAAGGCGATGTCATCCTGACGAGGTAAAGCTCCATACGGCACAACGGATGCTCTATCTCTTGCATCCTTATTTAAAAAAAGATTTTCCAGGGACTTTGGAGCTGCTGAGAAGAAGGCAGCGGATTGAAGCAGAGATTGGGGCTCGTCAGCGAGAAGAAGGCTTTGATGACGAGTATGAAATTGAAGAAGTTCTGAAGTGCTGTATCCTCGATTTGGCAGAGATGACAGTGGAAGAAGAGGAGCTGACGGCACTCACCGATATGCTAGTCCAAGGCGAGATTGAGCAGGAAATCGCTGTGACGTATCTGGATGAGGATTTGATCACTCTGCTCGCTTCCTATACTTTTGTGCAACTGCATATTGTCTCGGATTTTTATATGTCTGCTGACAAGGTCCGGACCATTTTTCAGGCGCATTCTTTTCCTTTTCCGATAGACAGTTTTTTTCTTTCTTGTGACAGTAAATTAAACAAGCGGAGTGGCCGGCTTTTTCAGCATGTCTGTTCAACGCTTGGTATAGAGCCTGGATCGCTCCTCCATATTGGAGATAATCAGTTTGCTGATGTGGAGATGGCTGCAAAGAGTGGATTGAAGACCAAGTATTTTGCCGGCAGCACAGAAAGGGGAACACGGCAGCAGAATTTAGATTTTTTCATTCTTCGTCAGGAGAGGAGTGCGCGTGCTGATACACTACTGTTGAGCCGGGAATATGGTTCCCCTCTCTCTTTTATCGAGAGGGAGGACGAGAGGGAGAGACTCCGCAGGTATGGTCATTATATGAGTCCGCTCTTTACTGGTTTTTCCCTCTATATTCAGGAGCGTTGCGCAAGAAGTGGTCATGATCGGGTCCATTTTTTTACCCGCGAAGGAAAGTTTTTTCAGAAAGTCTTCGAGCGGGTGCAGGCACATGGCCTGTTTGGTATGGGTCACATTGGCAGCCAGTTGTTACCTGTCAGTCGTCTGGCAACCTTTTTTCCATCTCTTCAGGAACTGACCTCCGGGGAACTGATGCGTCTCTGGTCCCAGTATCATACCCAGTCTGTTAATTCTTTTTTGAGATCGCTGGGGGTAACTGCCGAGGATTTCCGGACCCTTATTTGGAAAAGTGGCGTTGATCCTGAGGAGATGATCCATTCACCGTGGCAGGATGAACGGTTTAAGGGCTTGCTTGCAGACAGAAATTTTCTTGCTCATCTAAGAGAAGAATATAGGGGAAGGCGGGAAAATCTCATCGAGTTTTTTCATGATTGCCAATTTGGCCATGACGGGAAGGCCTTTGTTGTTGATATCGGCTGGCGTGGAACCATCCAGGACAACTTGGCGCTGATCTTCCCGGAGGTAACCATTGAGGGCTGTTATCTGGGGTTACAGAAGTTTTTTAATCGTCAGCCAGATAATGCACGGAAATATGGGTACATAGCTGATAAGAACAGGGGAGAAGATCATGTGATGCTGAAACATGTGATGCCCTTTGAGATGCTCTGCTTCAGTACCGGGGGGAGTGCCATAGGGTATCGGCGGGAAAGTTCAGGAAAGATGGTACCCGAGTTTCAATGTGATCCCGAGGAAGACCGGATCCACAATGAACGGATCCATTATTTTCAGGAAGGGGTGGTGGAAGGAGTCGATCAGGTCTGCAGGACTGTTGCCCAACATGGAATCAGTATTCAGGAGTTACGAACCGAAGCAGGTATTCTTGCCGCTCGCTTCCTGACAAATCCCCCGATGGTGATGTGCAGGGCCTTTAATGCACTCAAGCAGGATGATACCTTTGGGATGGCGCGGACCATCTTTCCTGGAGAGTGTTCATTTCGTCTCAGTGACCGACTGCTGACGTATATTTCTGAAAAACGACGGGAACGATTTCTCGCTGATCTGGAAAAAAGCGGTTGGCCCCAGTGTTTGCTTCGATCACGATACTGTGGTGTATTTCATCAGTTAGGCAACATGAAGAAATGGCTTTTTCAATCTGTCGGAAAAGAAAAATAATTACTTTTTTCAGCCATCCTTATATGGTCGCTACAGGCAACGGTTTAGATGATAGAGGTCTTCGGCACCATGCCCAGAGAATATATTTTTCAAACTGAAAGTTGTTGGAAATGGAATTCTATTCTTGCCTGTCGTTATACTTCCTTTGTTGGATGGTGGTGTGTGTGGAGACAGCAACAAAGACAGGTAGTCTTAGAGTCATTCTGTTCCCAAAACTGACTGGGATTCAGAGGTAACAGAAAACAGGTTGGCAGTGTTTTGGGGACGGTTCTCCAGGCATGTTATTTTGAAAATCCAAACTTAGATGATAATAACACAGAAAGTGTGGAGAATGATGGAAGAGAAGGGGAAATCATCCAAGCTCAAACAACTGGTACAATCAACAATAAATCCTTTTGGAGAGAAGGTAACTAATCTCTTAGGGTTTCGTAAGTGGTCAATAGACACCTTTCCTGTGAGGGTTGTTATTACCGGTATAGAACATTCCGGAACAACGTTGCTCTCTACTTTAGTGAAGCAAGATTTACGTTTAAGTAGTGGATTCGAATGTGGTTTTCTGTTGGCTGACTGTCCTCGTCAGTTCAGGGATGTTCATCCTTGGTATGAATGGATGCAGGAGCCCGTCTCGGCTCATCAGTGGGGTGTCAGTGGAAAGCATTTGGAGAGTATTTGTGCTTCAAAGACCTGGGAGGAGGCGTACCGAAGGCTCTTAAACTATTCACCTGTTTTTGATCAGGAACGTCAGCAACAGGTTTGTGATAAAACACCCCGGTATCTGAGCTGTCTTGATGTTGTATTGGATAAGCTTCCAGATTTTGTTCCATGTTTGGTCATCGAAAAAGAGGTTGAAAGTTTGTGGCGGTCCCACAAAAAAAGGAATTCCAGTTTAGAAGATTTTTGTAACCATTTTGAATTATATAACAATGGATTGCGACGAGCCTTGCAGCGTCATGGAGAGAGGATTTATCGAGTAAAGTATGAGGCCTTGTGTCGTGATTTGCACGAGCAGTTACGCAATGTTTTTTCAATAGTTCATTTGCCTTTTAAACAGGAATATGCGTTACGACATAGTCAAAATCTTCAAGAGTATCATGATAAGAACAGCATCGGATTTGAACCCTTAACGAAGGAAGAAGAATATTTTTTAGATAACTTAAGAAAGCGGTTCGCTGATTTGTCGATCACTTGAATGAACCTTTTTGCTTATGCCACATGGCTGAATTACACGGTATTGTGACCTTGGCTGAGAGGCGTTTTTTTATGAAAATTGATTTTGGATCAACACATGAAAGACCAACCTGGTTCTAATAATTATTTTATATGCACTGTGCAGCGGAGTGGTAAGAGCTGGCTCTGTAATATTTTAAGTCGTTTGCAACATTATGGCGTTCCGGAAGAATATTTAAAACTTTCGGTGCTGAAGAAACGATTTGGGGAGGGGGATTCTCTTAAAAAGGCCCTGGCCGGGGGAGATTTTTCAGGAATATATGATTTTGTGGAAGAACTTACCATTGAGAAGTCAGGTTTGTCTGTCCCCTTAGGGTTAGCTGTACAATCTAGTCAGATGAAAAATATTGCTGATTTGACAGGGTTCTCACCTGTTGATGTTTTTAAGAATTTATATAAGGCCTTTGGTTATCCAGTTATATTTATGCTCAAAAGAGAAGATCTGGCTGCTCAAGCGGTTTCTCATTACTTTATGGCGCAAACGGGAATTGCACATTCTTATCAGGCTGACAGTAACAAAGCCAAGACGTATGACAATATAGAGTATAATCAAAAAGAAATTTTGAAATGGTATGATTTTACCTGTCATGGGTATGAATTTTGGGAAACTCTTTTTGAAAAGTGCGGCGTTGTTCCCAATTATGTATTGTACGAAAATCTGAGAACTGATTTGTATGACAATATCGTAACGATGACTCGTCTCATAAATAGATCATCACAGGTCACTCCTGTCCAGGTGAGTTCAGCATCCCAGCAAAGTATGCAGAAGTTATCAATTTCAAAGAAAGCCCTTTTTACTGCAGAGTTCAAAAGATATTTTCAAGACTGACTCATGAAGGGTGGAGTGCAGGAGGGGGGAGATGGGGAGAATTTTTTTCCGGTGATAGCGGAGTACTGTTCGTTTCAGTGGAGGACCAGGTTCTTGCATAACTGCCTAGGGTTTGAGCAATTCGGTTGATCATTGGTGAGTACGTTTCTAAAAGATAATCTTGAACGTTGATGGGCATGGAATGCTTTGGGGAGGGATTTACCAGAACCTTACTGTCAATGAGGGAATCATTAAAAGGTTGAATGGCAAGAAAGTTGGTTATGGATGCCATAAGACCTAACGGGTCACATTTGATTGCATCATAAAAACAGAGTAGAATTTGTGAACGGTCAAAGTGCTTGAGATATGTATCAATAGTACGTTCATAATCATTACGCAAAAGCATTCCGGGGTGTTTAAGCACAGCTATTATTTCCTCTGCAGAATCTAAGTTTATAGTTACACCACTGTGGGCATGAAAACGGATGGCGGACCATGCTCTTTCGATTGGATTACGGATTATATAGATACATTTCATTTCAGAATTGACGGCTTTTATTCGGGCGACATCCTGACTCTTCAGTATTGAGTAGGAAGGGGTGATCTCGCCGCATATCATATCCATTGGTGGTTGCGAAAAGAGTCCGCAATACCAAGTCTCATCGTAATACCCAAGAATCCATTTGCTCCACCAAATTGCCTGTAGAAGATTACCCTTCATTATATGCCTGGAAATTGTTTTTATGCCGGCAATCATTCTTGGGCGTTGCCAGGGGTTTGATCCCATAATCCGGGAAAGGCAAGATGACGTCGTCAGGTCATTTGGGCTGGGATAATCTTCAGACCTGTCAAAAAAATGTATCTCTTTGACAGGCGGCATGTATATCTTCGGATGCTTGAGCAGCTGGCTATAGAGCCAACTCGTTCCAGCTCTCTGAGCACCAATTCCTAAAAAAGTCGGTCGGCTGTTGGGAATCAATTTTTGGTCCAAATTGAATTTGATTGAAATATCTTGACGATTGAAGAGAGCGTGTCGGTTTTGGAATCGTAAATCTACTTAATCTTGTGAGTAACGAATTGCCAAATATAAGCCATTCATCTCGTTAACATTTTACTGATTTTTCTGTATGTGCCAGCTATTATGTTCCCTGTACGCCAGGTTTTTGAACGGTATATTTGTTCGATAATGCTGTTTTTTTCTTGTAGAGCTTTTTCCATGTCCTGAAGACGTTTGTTGCCCTCTATGAGGGCAGGAGAAAAGTGTCTAAAAGGAGGGGGAGGGAAATGTCTGGTGCTATCCTGAGAAGGGTTTCCCGGATGAGGGGATTTTTTAAAAATAAGATTTAGAACACAGCGAGTAAAACCAAGAGGAATATCAAACTGTTTGAATTGAACATACCAACGCAGAATTTCCTCTTCAGGCGTACAGGTAAACCAATCGAGTATTTCAGGTTCAAATCCTTCTGCCACAATAAAGTTTTTATAATCCTTTCCCAGGGCAAGTTCAAAATCATGGTAACTTGCGCCCCGGCCCCATCTGGCAATATCAAGATCAAGTTGGCTGTCAGACTTCTCCTGTTCATCGGCAAAAGAAGCTACAAAAGGGGATCGAGGGGAATTCGCCGCATATTTTGCATAGAGTCTGCTGGGCAGCATATGTAAAAAAGGAAGTTTCGAGGTGTGGATATCAAAGTAGTGCAGGATGTTCGGGGTATCAATTACTGCCATTATTCCATCTCCTGCAAGTAAGTCCCAACATGTTTGCAACGTGTGGTGTCTCTCGCTAACAGTCTGGTGTTCGAGAACGGCAAAGAGAAGGATGATATCGTATTTGCTTTCAGCGTCTTCGGTGAGACGTGCAATTAACGAATTTTCATCGATGGTGTGCAGGTGGACATTGTCCAGTCCCATGATTTTCATTCGTTTAGTGGCACCTTGAACTGCAAGGGAATGAATGTCGTATCCTTCTATTTGTTGAACGTAATGGGCCAGGGCCGCAGTGCTAGAGCCGGTACCGCATCCTATTTCGAGAACTTTTTTTCCTTTCAGGTCGATATGTCTGCAGAGCCAAGGAACAACATGGCGTAATGAGTGGTCATATCTTCTAAAGACGTTGTTTTCTATATCAATTTTCCCTTCATCTGTCTCGAGAAACTTTTGGTCATAGTTGCTGAAATATGTGCTCAGTAAGGCTTCCTCAACGAAGGGAATATACTTCCTGCTCGTTTCGATTTGTTTTTCAAAGATATTCATATGCTTATTGGTGAGATAGCCGTTTTAAGAAAACTCTATTGAAGAGGAAGGTCATACTGTGTTTCAGGACAATGACAAAGTTGAATAAACGGTCTTGTTTGATGCTCATGGGGTGCTGGAAGTCAGACTCGATTTTTTCTATGATAAAAAGTAACTCAAAGCTATTGGTAAAAGATAAGACATTTTTCACCTGAATCGGGATTTGTTGATGAGTGAAACTGAGAAGGGAGATGACGTTTTCTCTGTTGTACACGTGGTAGTGGGTATGCAGGTTGCTGTCTACAATTTCTTTATATCTCTGTTGAAAGAGTGTTCCGTTTGCTGGGTTTACTTCATCAATCAAACGAATATGTTCTAAGATGTGTTCAGTGGTGATATCCTCATTGTTTTTGTTACCCTCGTAATCTCTTGTAAGGTGAGAGAGTGTTGCCGGGGTCTTTTCAAAGTCAAATTCATTTGACCGGTAGTTCGGGAGCGTCAGAAAGAGTAATCCCCCGGTTTGGAGAATGCGCAACCAGCCGAATAGTGTGCTGACGGGATCGGGGCTGTGTTCCAGAACATGATTGGCAATAACAAAGGAGGCAGAGTCGGAAGGAATGTCGATTAGATTATTTGCATCGGCAATAATATCGACATCAACGCATTCATGTAGAGGTATATGGTATTTTTGGGATGATTCTTCCTTGCTCAGATAGTCAATATAGATAACTTTTTCGGCGTTTCTGCAGTTCAGGGGAGATTTTTGAGCACCGATCTCATATCCTTTCCCTGTGAGATATCGGGTGGCAAGATCGTCACGTATGTCATATAATTTGTCAATGGTACATGACAAGATAAAACGGGAAAAGAAGGAAAGACCTGATCTGTATCTCTGCCATCTTTTTGTTCTTGTGGGCATGTCAGTCTCAGGTGAGTGAAGGGAGAAAAAGTAGTTGTTGAAAGTTCATTAATCGGAACCTGCTCGAATATTTCTTATTTTGTTTCGTACTATATCGAGTTGTTGTGAAAATGGAAGAGATGCGAAAATCATTCTGTTGATTAGTTGTGAGCTGTATATGAGCTGCTCGTCTTCCTGGGTATGGGGAATAATCAAGCCCATATGGCCGTAACCACTGTAAATAGCTTTGTGGGTTATGTGATGCCTCGAAAAGTAGTCAAGGACTCCTGTTGACTCGGAGCTTGCCGGAATGAGGTGGTCATCTTGAAAATCACGTTCTTTTCCCAGTCCATCACAAAAAATCACACCGTTTTCGGTCAGGCAATGGAACGTATTCGTTAATACGTCATCCACCGACTGTTTCAGATCGACATCCAACCAGATAAGCATGAGGTCTTGACAAAAATTTTGTAATGATTCACTGAACCAGCCTTTCCTATAAGTAACTGCCTTTGGTTTTCCCAGTCGTTCAATATTGTTTTGAACTTCTTGAAAACTTCCCCTGAAATCTCCTTTCCTGTAATAGTCGTCATCAGTTGGTAACCCTTCAAAAGAGTCAGCGGCTATAAGTTCCAGTCCGAGATAATCACAAATATGACTCAGACAACAGGTGGATCCACCTTTGAATACACCACATTCGAGAACTTTTCCTCGGATTCCATAGCTTTTTAAATAATAGAGGTAGATTGCGATAGGGATCATGCCAATTCCGGCCCATCCTGCAGTATGTGTATCGTCTCCGTGGTGATGGGTAGCTTTTTCGTTGATATAATTCATTCCTTGCCGAATTTTTTCAAATTGGTCAAGCATGTGTCGAATGTAAGGGAACAGGTCTTTGCTGTCTTGAGTGAATTTGGATTTTAGAAGCTGAAGGATGGCATACTGAGTTGACTCCCATTGAGGGTTTTTTGACTGGCAGGTGTTGATGGTTCGATAGGGAGAGATATTTCTGGGATACATGGCAGGGGGGGAGTACTTGATGTTGGAGTCGATTTTAATGGAAAATCGGGGGGGAAGAATAAATACAAAAAAAAGGCGGTCACTTTTGACAAAATGACCGCCTTTAAAAAAACAATGAATCGCTAGGGAATTACAGATTATTGAAAATTACAGCTGTTGCGTAATTGTAACCTTCAGCGTCTTTGGTACCATCAAAAGCTATTGCAACAGGTTTTGTTAATGACATTGCTGTGAGGATAGTAGCCATCATCTGATCAGTACCGGTAGTATTGAGGGTCATCCAGCCACTGTTTCCGGCAGAGGGGTCAATATTACATCCTGTAACCTGAATGCGGACAATAGCTCCTTTAGGGCCGATCTTTGCTGGGGTACAGGCTGCCCACGTCTCTGCAGCGAAGGAATTTCCCGCAAAAAGGGTACAAGACATAGCTATTCCAACAAGAGTATATGCTAGTTTTCTGAGTTTCATGGCATCTCCTAATTTGAGTTGTTAATTTTTCGTTGTTGCGTCTAGAAAATCGCTTGTCTATTTATAGTAAGACAGGATCAAAAATATAACAAGGGATTTGTTATATTTTGGTACGTTTATCCCGATGAGCCATTTAGGATGGTATGTTGATCAAAAATCAACGCTATCTCCATTGGTTGTAAAATTAGTGGGTTACCATCTCATCATCTATATAACTAATCCATAGAGCCGTTAAAAGCAACCTTTTATGGGAAGTGAAAAAAAAAACTTCAGTTGTTTTGCTGTTGTTTCTTGTATTCTTCCATGGCTGTCTCGGCCCCATCCATTGTCGTAGAATTCTCTGTCTGGGGGAGGGATTGTTCAGCAATGTCAAGCTGTTGAAATTCTTCGAAGGCAGCGGTGAGGTCGTCCATCTCATCACTGTTAATATCTTCTTGCGGGGAGGACATGTCTTCAACACTTTGTTTGTTGAACTTGTGCTCGTCGAGAGCAGTTGTTACCGCGTCCATAGATGTTTTTTGCCTGCTGGGCAGAGGGGAAAGAGCATTTTTGTTTTTGTTGTTTTTATAGTCTTGCATGGCAGATTCTATCCCTCGCATCTCTTCGGGATCTTCTTGGGGGGAAGATGGCGTCTCCCGCCTGTTGTTTCTGTAATCATCAAAGGCTGCTGAGAGGTCTGCCATGCTATTCGTCTGGGATTCATTTGCAGCTGTGCGTCTGGATGTGGGAGAGGAAGGTCCACTATTATCGAGAAAAACAAGGCCCAGAGTTTTTTGCTCATCATTACAGATGATTGAGTAGCTGAGATCCTTCAAGAGACGGTTGAGTGTGAGGTTGAGTGGGGCCTGGTTAACTTCAATGGACTTTTTGTTGTCCAGGGTTTTAGCGTTGTGAACTTCAATGGTGTATTGTGTCTGTTTCTCAATATCCTTTAAAATTTCGGTTACCGGTTTGTTAACTGCCTTAAGAGTGATGGGAGTCTTTCCAAAATCGCAAGTTGCCGTTCCAGGGCCTGGAAAGAGGAAAGGCGAAGTGATGATCGTAAGAGAAAAGAATGCTAGAAGAAATGAACGTATCATGGGAGACCTGATTGGAAAATTATTTTGACTGCGACGAGTTCCATTACCGTGGACTTAAAGAAACAATTATAACAAATTATATTCCATAGTACCTGACTATAAGTATTCTGCATACCGTATTCAAGTGAGTTCGTAATTATCACTGCTCTTTTTTAGGTTGGCGCTGTAGTAAGGATCTCCCTGTTGCAACCACTTTTTCCATTTATGGGAGAAGGCTTTCTGTTCTGTCAGGAAACAGCTGGCTATTAGAGGAGAAGACTTGCAGGTGAAGGCGGCCAGAGGAGTGTAAAGGACACGCCATTGTATCTGCAGGGCAGAGAGGGCAAAATCGAGAAGGGCATAGGCACCGAGGAATTGTGCGTCAAAGCCATTCAGCTGTTGCCACAATTCTCTTTTGATCATCACCGAGTACGGATTAGGGGCGCTGATATTCCTGGCAGTCTTGGTTGCGGCCATGTACCCAGGTTCTGTCGAATCATATCCGGCGTAGGGAGCAGTAGGTTTTCCTTCTTCATTATAGATCATGCCTGCGTAAATAAATTTTTCTTCTTCATTGGTCAGACATCCCGAAGCCATTCCGATATGTTCGAGATCAAGCCAGGAGGCGAGGATTCTGGCACCGTGATCCTCTTTGTCTATATATCCTTCCCATTGAATAAAGATATAGGGAGGAGGGTCTTTTAAAACAGGACTTGCCAGGATGGTTGCGGCATATTGGTCAGGTGCAAGGTGTGTCGGGAGAATAATGTGGCCGATCTCATTTTGTGGAGGAAGCGGCAGGTCCACCTGATAGTTTCCTCGCCATAGTGATTTGTTTTCTTTGACTGTTGCCTGTATCTTTCTTCTTCGCAGGGCATCGCGCAGGGCGGCCATGCCGGCTTCGAAGGCATAATTTTTTGCACCATCATCCATAGACACCGATTCTGCATGTTGACGCCAGTGGTACAGGACCTGAGGGAGATGTTTTATTTTGGGGTCGAGTTCCATGCAGCGTAAAATAAGATCATAGTCTTGTGACCCATCGAATTCAGAACGAAGTTTTCCTGCCTGGACAATCAGATCACGCCGGTAACACATGAGGTGGAAGATATAGTTGCCCCCATAGAGATTTTCCGGAGACCAATCCGGCTTCATCAAATGCATAAAGCGCTTCCCCCCTGGGGAGAGCATGTCTCGATCTGAATAGATGATGGCCAGGTCCGGATCTTTCTCGATGGTCGAAATAAGCAATTGCATTGCTTCCGGGGCAATGCGATCGTCATGATCGAGAAAAACGATATATTCTCCACGTGCTGCTTCTATTCCCCGGTTGGTGGCAGCTGAAATACCTGAGAGAGAGTCCTTGGTGGAATAGATGACTCGAATGCGGGGATCTCTACAGAATTTTGATTGGAGAACGGAATGGGTTTCCGTGTTTGTTGATCCGTCATCAACCAGAATGAGTTCCCAGAAGGGGGAAGTCTGCGTCCGTACAGAAAGGATGCATTCTTCGAGAATGCTTGGATCGGTGTTGTATACAGGTGTGACAATGGTGATTTTGACTTTTCCGCTGGCCTTTCTGGCGACAGTATACTGCTCCTGCCACTGGTTACTCGTTAAGAGGGAATGGCGATCGATCCAGTCCTTGTATTGTGGCCATTCACTGAGCTGCCAGCGCTGCAGTATTGCATCATCGGGGATAACAGGAGGATAGTATCGCAACAAACTCCAATGCTGTTTTGTAACGTGGCGGAATATATTGCAGCTGGCTGTACGTACTATTTTTCGAAAAAGGCTATGCATAGTGATGAGAGCTGAAATTGCTCAGGGGTATTGATTATTGTTTTATCCCCGGGTCAGTTTGGCGGAAAATCTTTTTACGAACCCTTTCGCTCGGGTATATGTGGTTGCCAGGCGAGAATGTCTCTGCTCCCGTTGGGGGCTGATGTTGCCGGAGGCAAAATTGTTGGATGAGAGCCTGTCGTAAAATATTGGTTGCCAGTGTTCCACAATGGTGTTGTCCGTAATGGAGTTCAGAACCGATGGCATGAAATCAAGAAGGGGCGGTCGGGTAGTGTCAAACTCGTTATTGATTGCTCCAAGTCCCAACGCGGTAATACCGTGGAAATATGGGACGTATGGGTTTGCCCCGATGGCATTGTAGAGGATCTGATTGTGGGTGATGTTGTTGAAGAGTGCTGTGCGGATCATTTTTATTCCGCCGCCATAGTTGTTTGTGATCTTGTTTTCATGGATGAGGTTCATGCAGCCGTTATCCATTGATATTCCGGGTAATTTCATACTGGAGGATCCGTCTTCAAGCAGGGGATACTCTGAAATAAAATCGGTTCGAATTTCCTTTGGTGAGAGGTTGCTGCGCTTTCCATTCAGGGAGACAATATTCCGGTGAAAAATATTATGGCAGCTTCCCCAGTCAAAGCAGATTCCCTCCTTATTATTGTTTACCAAAACTGTATCTTCGATAAGGCAGTTAACGGCCCCTTCCAGATAAATTCCCTGTGCGCGGCAATGAGTTATGATGCAATTTTTAATCAGAATATGATGAGGACGTTGCTGCTTGCTGCTGATGGGAAGTGGCTCATGATAGCGTTCAGGGATGTGTGAGGGGGTCACCTGCTGTGAAGTGCTGCAGAGGTTGATACCGGCATCATGGTTGAAATGCCCTCGTGATCTGGAGCAGGTGCAATCCCGTATTTCTCCGTTGTAAGAATGGCCGATAACGAGAATACCAGCAGCTAAATTATTAGAAAAAAGACATCCTGCTATCCTGAAGTTATGTCCATTGTTGATGATGACACCAGAACCTTCTGCACCCGAACATCGACAGTTACTCACTGTAAAGCTCGATGAGTCGGTAATAAAGAGCATATTTCTCCCTGTGGAACAGTTGATCCCATCAATGGAGAAATGCTCACAGTCTACAATTTCGATGAAAAATTTATTGTGATGTGGTGGTGTTATGGAAGAAATAGAGCTGCGGATGGTGAAGTGTTTGCAATTGCTCAACCGGATAGGAGCATCTCTGTTAAGGGTTTCCTGATCTAGGATCAGGCTGAAGTGATCTTTTGCCGAGGCACAGTTATTGGCAAGGGGGGATGTGATTGCTTCGCCGTCATTGTGTTTTTCGGGACTATGAGTTGCAATCTGCGCCTTTATCTCGTTTCCTTGCAAAGGGATAAAATGTTCAAGAGCGGAAATGCTCATGGGTACTGCTGGTGTTAACCTGGCGGTCTGAAGGAGCTTCTCGTCGGCCGTCGGCACGTTATATGTTGGTGGATACACAGGAGTAGATATTTGTTTTGTTGAAGGAAGTGATTGAAGGTATGAACTGAATATACTACTGTTTTTAATTTTCCTGCAAGAAAACTGTGTGAATTTTAGGAAAATAACTGATTTTAAAAGATAAAATATTATGTTCTGTGTGTGCTTCATAAATCAATGAGTTGCTTTGCATGGGGAAATCACCAATAATCGGTTGTCAAGAAAAGGGTAGCCTTATCAGGTCAATGCTGGCGACTCCTGTAAGAGTATTAGGCAGGGAGTTCTTGTTTGCCCCTGATACAATTATTCAGCTAAGCTGATAATTGTTTACCACAATTATTTGCTACAGGCACATTAAGTTTGAAGTCTGAGTATCTAACATTGAATAAGAAGTGTGCTGCCTTAATTGAGGAAGGTTTTTAACTTTTTTAAATTAAGCAGTATTTTTTTTCATATTTTTCCAAAGAATCAAACAGCTAGGCATCGCGATGAAAAAAACATTAATTATACATATTGGCTGGCATAAAACAGCCACAACAGTAATACAGTTGTATTTGGCTAATTGTCGGGAAAAACTAAGAAAATATGATATATGTTATCCTGCTATCGATAATCAAACTGGTTATGGTCGTATAAAACATTCAGATCTTTTGGTGTCTGTGTTTAACGAACTACACCCGAGATATAAGCGATCTGCTATTCGTCCTTTCAGCGAGTTGTTTGAATTGTCAGTAAAGGAAATAAATGATTCAAAGTGTCGTTGGGCAGTTTTGAGCGAGGAAGGATTCAGTATGGAGAATCCGGGAATATCCAAATTAATGGGTCGATACAAGGAATATTTTGATGAGATAAAGATTGTTGCCTATGTCAGGCGGCAAGACTATTTTTTTGAATCGTTTCATTCACAAGTGGTTAAGCAGAGTGTTACACGAGACACCAAAAATCTCGATGCGTTTTTATCACATCCAGGGATAAAAAAACGCGCAGATTATGCTTTGATTCTTGATTGGTGGGCCGCTGAATTCGGTAAGGAAAACATACTTGTTGCTCCCTTTGAACGTCAAACTGTCGTGCCAGATCCGTTAACGTATTTTTTCAACCTCGCTGGTCTTCCTACAAAAATATTTGATGAATTTCCTCTCGAAAAAATACAGGCGCATAACTCACCACCCAGAGAGGTGACGGAGTTTTTTCGATATCTGAATATGAAGGGTGTAGATTTTCATGAGAAAGCGCTATGCGGATATCTTTTAAAAAGTGGTGCTACTCTTACGGATACAAAATATTTTGGACGAGCCGAGCGTGAGAGAATCCTTAGAGAGTATGGTAGTTCAAATGAAAGAGTGGCAAGGGAATATCTCAATAGAGAGAATGGTGTTCTTTTTGAGGAGCCGGTCAGGGAGTATCTTAACTGTCCAGAAACCTGGACAGGATTAACGCCGGAAGATGTTTTAGACTATGCCATGCCTGTAATAGGAATGATGTCATTTGAAATCTCAAGACTGAGAAATGAAAACCAGAGGATTTCGATTTTCAAAAAGAAAATATCTAATTTTTTAGATAAGATTTACAGACGGATGATCAAAAAGCACGGAAACAGTTAACTCAAATTGGTTCTCTATACATCTGTAGCTTTTTGTCCGCATTTTTTTTCAAATCTACTGCGAAGCCTAGTAAACACCGCCTCTCCTACGGTTACAGGCGCCAAAACATTCTCGATATACGGTTCACCGATCCAGAGTGCAATGAGATAGGGGGATCCCCTGACAGGTTCCTCGATTTCTTTGTGTGGTGCCTTGACATATCGTTTGATTGCTACGTATTATTATAAATAGAAATGAATAGAATAATTATCCTTAACAGAGGTTGCTATGTCTTTAGTGATAACCCGTGTATGGTATGTAAGTTTTTTGTTGTTTTGTAGTTTTTTGTTTATTGGCACTTCTTCGAGCAGAGTTGACGCAGCACTGGATACAGCGGAATCGAAAGTTATCTCGGATTCAGAAGAACCTTCTGACCGTCGTATCTACTCCTATGATATGGGAGTAGATTCACAAAGTAATGTTCATATTATTTATTCCAAGCCCCTTGGAGATCGAACAGCAGAAATCTTTTATATTCGTCAGGTGGCTGGGGTGTGGCAAGCTCCAATGCTATTGTCTTCGAGTGGATTTCGGGCAAGTATTTCAACGAATCTGGTTGTCGGAACTGATAATCGTATCCATGTATCCTACCTGAAAGATGTGGGAGGAACTACTGCTGCTTTGTATTATCGCACTGTAAATAATGGAGTGACAACGCCTGAGCTTCTTGTTGCTAATGGAGGTTGGCATTCCCGCATGCAACTCGATAGCAATGGTCGTCCTGTCTTTGTGCGTGAAGGTGAGACATGGCCGGAACAAGTGAGTAAGCTGATTCTTCTGACAAGCCAGGACGGGGAAACGTGGGACTCGTCTCCTCTGCCTTTGGCTGATGTGACCAGGTTTCGGATTGCCGATTTTGTTGTTGAAAATGGTGCTTACCATGTGACTTATGGCGATTCACGTTACAGCTACGAAGTTTGGAACGGAAAATGGATGACAGCTCGTGTCATGGGAGTTTTTCACGACTTTCATTATGCAACATCAGAGGATGGAGTGAGCTGGATCGAACATACGATTGATTCTTCACATACGCTCTATGAGATGGAATTTTGGACCACGATGGTGTTGGATGGTGGAAAACCAGTTATTGGCATGTATAAATATGCTGAGTATGGAAATAAGTACAATACCGGGACTTCAGCGGTTTCCTACAAATGGAATGGGAGTACTTGGCTGCAAAAAGGTATTACCGATACGTCCTATCCGGATTCCAGGGAGGGCATGGGAGTCGGATTGGTAGTCAATGGAAGTGGTGATTATTTCGGCGCCTGGGATTATTCCCCAGATTATCCACAGGATGATGATTTTCGTGGTGAGAGAGGAAATATAGCCTTGGCAAGGAGTGGGGCTAATGGGGATTGGGAGCCGAAAGCGCAGGTTGACCCTTTTTCGTTGGAGGGGAGAGCAAAATTATGTATCTATGGGAACTACCTGTTTTTTCTTGCTCTTGGCGATTTTGTTGATGCGAAGCTCTATTTCCGCAAATATAATATAGCCGCTTTGGCAGAAGACCTCCCTGTTTCTTTATCAGCAAAGGGCGGCGGCAAGGCACTGCCTGCAGTCTACCTCTTGGTGAGGTAACCTGTGAGTCCGGTGGGGCGCTCTTGCAGCTTTTTCGTTTGTCCTGATTTGGGTTGTATCGGGGGCTTGATAACCAGCTGAGTTCTATTTGTGTGGCTGCCCTGTTTGTGAGTTGTTGTGTCCTGCTCATCTAACACTTCGAATATTCCTCGTTTTCCTTCTTGTGACTTCTCTTGGCGGTAATCTCAGGAACTTCCCTTCGTTCCAAGTATTCCCGGCTACAAATGAGTGGATTGCTGAGCTCTGCCGCAGTTTGTTTTGGAATTCCAATATACGCTTATTGGGGGCAGTGGATTGATCAAAATATTATCTTGTAATAAAAGACACATCGAATAGAATAGTTTCATTTTCTGTTGGATCAGGAAACGGCGTTAGGGGGAGAATAATCAGAAAATAGCTTTCTCTTCATGGCGTCTGTCATGATAAGGTCATAAATTTTTTCCAATTTCCAACTCGTTTGCAACTATGTGTGAATCCGTCTCTTCTTCGGGGGGGGACTGCCATGGTATGTTATTTTTGAATCGTAGGTGATCCAGGATGTTTGATGTGGTAATTGTTGGGGCCGGTTTTGCTGGTTCGGTTTTGGCACGGCAGCTGGCCTCACAGAAAGATAAGCAAATATTGCTTATTGAAAAACGTAGGCACATTGCTGGAAATTGCTACGATTATTTCAATAAACATGGGGTGTTGGTGCATGAGTACGGGCCTCACCTTTTCCATACCTCAAATAAAGATGTCTTTCATTACCTGGGACAATTCACCGAGTGGAGTGAGTATCAGCATCGTGTTTTGGCGGTTGTCGATGGACAAACGGTTCCACTCCCATTTAATTTGAATGCTCTGGAGATGCTTTTTCCCAAAAGTATGGCCGAATCCCTGGAAAAAAAGCTTATAGACCATTTTGGCTTTGGCGTGAAGGTTCCTATCCTGGAATTGATCAAGGCTGATGATCCTCAATTGAAAGAGTTGGCAGATTTCATTTATGAGAAAATTTTTGTCAACTATACGGCAAAACAGTGGGGCTGTAGCCCTCAGGATATCGCTCCTGAAGTGATGGGAAGGGTTCCAGTCTTTGTGTCAAGGGATGACCGTTATTTTCAGGATATCTATCAGGCTGTGCCAAAAGACGGGTATACAAAGATGTTTGAGAATATTCTTGATCATCCAAATATTCACCCATTGTTGAATACTGATTATAAAGATGTTGTCTCTCTGGATGCGGACAGTGGTCAACTCAGTCTTTTTGGCGTCCCCTATAGGGGAGAGTTCATCTTTACCGGAATGATTGATGAACTCTTTGATTTCCGTTTTGGACGCTTACCCTATCGTTCGCTGGATTTTCAATTTGAAACACTTGAGCAGGAATATTTTCAGGAAGTTGCTACGGTAAATTATCCGAACAATTATGACTTTACCCGTATTACTGAATTTAAACGTATTCATAATCAACAACTCAAGAACACGACCATATTGAGGGAGTATCCTCGAGATTATTTGGGAGTTGAGAGTGAGACAGACACTCCCTGTTATCCTGTGTTCAAAGATGAGAACATCAATCGTTGCAGGCAATACCAGGATTTTGCTGCTCAGTTTTTTCATATTACTCTGGTAGGTCGCCTTGCCGAGTACCGTTATTATGACATGGATGATATCGTCGCACGGGCACTGGAAGTCTACCAGAGTAAATTCGCCTGATCTGTCATCCTATGACAACTCCCTATCCGATCAAATTAAGTATTGTTTTTCTTAATTTTAACCGTATTGAAGAAACCCGACATACGGTTGAGATGCTGTTGCAGATGGTCTCCGCCAGATCTGATGTGGAAATCATTGCGGTGGACAATAATTCAGAAGACGGCACTGCAGAATATTTACAGAATCAGAAGGGCGTACAGGCTATACTTCTCAAGACAAACGATGGTATTGCCGGATACAATGAAGGTTTTAAAAAGGCAGTCGGGGAATATGTTCTTGTCCTTGATGATGATTCTTGTCCTGCCGATGCAAAAACGCTGGGTCTTCTCATAACCTTGCTGGATAAAAATCCCGGAACAGGAGTTGTTGCCTGTCATATAGAAACACCAGAAGGCGAGCCGCAGTGGAAGTGGCATTTGCCCCACGACTATCGTTTTGGAGTTTCCCCTTTTTTTGTCGGTTGCGGCTTTGCAATTCGCCGCGAACTGTTTGAACAGATTGGCTGGTATCCGGGTAAATTTTTTATCTATCAAAATGAAATAGATGTCAGTTTTAAGGTCAGGCAACGGGGCTATGAAATTTACTATCATCCTGACTGTCGGGTCATTCATCGTGGCATTCCCAGTGAGAGGCCCGGGTGGCGTTGTGTCTATTATCCCACCAGGAACACGATCTGGTTGATCCAGGAATACTACCCTCAACCCATGGCCTCCTATATGCTTTTCTCCCGCATCCTGATAGGACTTGGCAGAGCCGCGTATTTACGTCAGTTGCCAACCTTTTGGCAGGCGATCCGAGATGCCTTTGCTGAGCCAGTCTCAAAGCATCTGTTGACACCTGAAATTCGGTCCGTCACTGCGCCGTTCTGGCGCCAAAACTCCATCTTTCATCAACTCTTCAAGTGGACATGAGTCATTTTCCAACAGTTCTTATTCTAATAGTTACCTGGAACAAACAGTCTTTTGTGGTCGATTTGCTCAATTCTCTCCAGAGATTGGAGTATCCAGGGGAAAAGATGGATGTTGTTGTTGTCGATAATGCCAGCACCGATGATACCGTCGAAATTCTTAAAAGCGACTTTCCCCATGTGCATCTCATAGAAAATCAAGAAAATGTTGGAGGTACGGGAGGCTTTAATACTGGACTTGCCTATGCATTTGCTCAACCAGAGGGACAATATGAGTATCTGTGGCTGCTTGATAATGATGTCCAGGTACACCATAAGGCCTTATCTGAACTGATTGCTATTCTCGAATCTGAACAGGATGTTGCCATTGCCGGATCTACAATGATGCAGCTGACTACCCCCTCGCGCATTAATGAGATGGGGGCCTTTGTCGAGCTAGGCAGGGGGACTCTGCTCCTGAACAGATACCAAGAGGATGTTGCGGGGTTACAAGGAAAATCGTTACAGGAGCTCCATGAAAGTTCTATCGATCTGAGTGAGCACCTGAAAGACTGCAGGCCTTGTATGGATGTTGATTATGTTGCTGCCGCCTCTCTGGTCATTCGTGCATCGGTTGCTAAAGAAGCAGGGCTCTGGGATGACTACTTTATTCATTTTGACGATGTGGAGTGGTGTCTTCGTATTGCCCGAATGGGACATAGGATAGTGGTGTCGGCACGTTCTCTGATCTGGCATCTTCCGGCAGAATATAAAGTGCCTAGCTGGATCCTCTATTATGACAACCGAAATGTTCTGTACATGCTGGAAAAACATGCTGGACCTGCTGTTATTCAGGGAGCACGACGCTGGATTCAGAAAAAAAGTCTTTATTATGCCCTGTTGGGGAAAAGTGATCTGGCAAGGTTGCACCTGGAAGCTGTTGCTGATTATGAGAAAGGAAAAACTGGAAAGTGTGATATTGACCTTGACGATTGTTATGTTCCTCTTTCCCGGATAGAGGCGCTACTGCAACGGCAAGAGACACGTCGGATTTTGATTCCCTGGACGGTCAATCTGCAAGCTGTTGATCTGCAACGAACCTTAGTGAAGGTCATGAAGGCGCGACCAGAGCTGCAAGTGGATTATCTCGTGCCACCACCATATATAAAGGATGGTCTGCGCTGTCAGCTTCCGGGGGCCGGGTCAATTTATGTGCCTTCCGGGAAAATGAGACGTCTGTACAGTTACCTTAAATTACGAAATAGATATGACCTGGTGCTGCAGTCGGATTATCATCCTCTTTTACTCCTGTCCATGGCGGCAGCAAGTATATTGTTTGTCAATTTCGAAGGCGCCAGTCTACGACAACGTCCGACTCTTTACTCTCTTTTTCCGTTCATGAAAAATGTTATTTTTGGACGTAATGTTCGTTGAAATAAAAAAATAATAAGATATAAAGGTGAAGATCCTGGCGATTTTTGATATGTTGTGGCGGATGGTCAATAATATCAGAGAGAAAAGACTTCAATGGATATTGCCAACTCCTAGGAGGCTGTCGGATTTAGAGAATCGTAGCGAAAATTAGAGAAATCGAGACCAGATTTTCATGGATTTGAGGCGAATAGCAGGCCTATTTAACGAAAATCTATGGAAATATGGGCCGATTTGTCAAATTTGCAGCAGATTTATGTCT
>JAHIUA010000094.1 GCA_018817385.1 Pseudomonadota bacterium | reverse complement strand
CATTGAGAATTTTTTGTGATTTGTGTTCCCCTTTGGATGCAAGGCCACTCAACAGTTCACGTTCTTCCTTGGTGAGTGTCACAATGTATTTGTTCATAGTCTAACCTCCATGGTTGAGTATGAACAAATTATAACATTTATCTACGACTTTTCAATGTTGACATGACACTAGTCGCTAAATCCAGGGTATGTTCAAGTCATGCTTTCTTTATCTTGCTTGCCCTGGAAGGGGGAAAGATCCAGAGTATAACGGGTGCTTTTTAGCTGACCGGTTTTTGTAAAGATCCCTTTGCCTACCAGGTCTTGTAAATCTCTTGTCGCTGTTGCTGAGGGAGATTTTGTTATAGCTCGGTAATTTTTGGCACTGAATCCACCTTGAAAGCCTTTCGGTCCCTCCAGTAGTATCCGGTTGATCACTTTTAATTGGCGAGGGTTGATATTATCTTTGTGAGTATCGAAAAACTTTGCTTTGGTTATTATGAAATCAACTTGCCTGATGGTTAGTTGTTGAGCGCTGATAATGGTTTTCCCAAAATAAATTAGCCAGTGTGTCACTTCATTTCCTGTACTCTGGGCTGCCAGCTCCTCGTAATATTCTCTTTTCCTGTCGTCAATGGTTGAAGAAAGCGCGATGAGTGTTGGTTGACCCATATTTTGCGCCAATGATTTTTCAACTATGCCCCGCCCGATCCGTCCGTTTCCGTCCTCGAAAGGATGTATTGAAACAAAATAGATATGAGCAATCCCTGCCCGAACCAATGGGGTCAAAGGTTCTTTCCCGCCAGGGGCCGATTTGTTGAACCAATCTATGAATTTCTCCATTTCCTTTGGAACATCGGCAGATGGGGGAGCTTCAAAATGGACTTTTGGTTTATCGTATCGCCCCGACACAACCTGCATTGCCTCTTTGTGGGTTCTATATTTTCCTATCTCTATATTTCTTCTACCGGACATCAACATTTCATGCCAATTGCAGAGAGTCTTTTTTGTCAATGGTGAGTCATAATTGGTGAATATATCTTTCATCATTTCAGCGATCCCGGCTTCCGCCGGTTTTACCCTGTGATGATCGGCTATTCCCAAACCGAATTCTCTCCTGATAGAGGACTGCAGGCTTTCCCTGTCTAAAAATTCCCCCTCAATTTCAGAGGTTTTAATGGCTTCATTACATACAAGTTCAACGATTAAGTCGTTTTGGTCTTCACGTGAAAGATACCTGGCTATGCCGAGCGAAAAACCGGATTGCCTTGAATATTCTCGTTCTAATTTCTCTATTTCACTGTTATCATAGGTAAAATTCCCCCAATCATCTTTTTGCCAGTTCCATTTTCTTCGTGTCATGATCTATAAAACCTCCTTTTATAGATCATTATACTTTATAATGTGATTTGTAAAAGCATATTTATTAGCTCATGGGCGTTATGAAGTGAAGTTGTGGGCAATGAGAAAAATTGAAAAGAGGCCTACTTGAAGTTATCCGGGACGCATTGGGAAAGGATCGATAATAAGGCGATCTTTTTTTAAAGTGGAGCAAAATTGGAACAAAAGGTGGTATGATTAATAAAATATATATTAATTACAATACAATAAAGTGCGAGCGATAACGGACTGAAAATCCGTGTGTCCCTGGTTCGATTCCTGATCCCGGCACCACATAGCTTGTAAGAGGGTTAAGTCATTTTATGGCTTAACCCCCTTTTTTGTGGGATTTTTTGATTCGTATTGGTCTCTATGATGAAAACGATTGTGGCAAATGAAGATGAGCACCATCTTGGGGAAGCGGTTGCCCGCTTTAAGGCCGCCTCAAACCCTGTGGCCTTGACCGGGGCTGGGGTCTCAGTTGGCAGTGGCATCCCTGATTTTCGCAGTGCTGATGGCCTCTGGACGGTTTACTCACCCGATGAGTATGCCACCCTTGACGTCTTTATGCGGGCACCGGCAAAGGCATGGCAGCTGTACCGTGCCATGGGGAAGATTCTTCTCGGTAAAAAACCTAATCCAGCCCATCACGCCTTGGCCGAAATGGAAGATGCCGGCCTCCTAAACAGCATCATCACCCAGAATGTAGACAATCTCCACCAACTTGCCGGGAATAAAAATGTGCTCGAGATACACGGTGATCATCAGCACCTGCAATGTATCCAGTGTGAGAGCGTGCTACCGGTAGCTAACGAGCATTATAAGTCAGGGGATATTCCGCTATGCAGCAGTTGTGCTTTTCCCTTGAAACCAAATATTGTCCTGTTTGGTGAGGCCGTTCGAAGTCTGGGGGAAATCTATGATCTTATTTTCTCTTGTGACCTGCTGCTGGTCATTGGCACCTCAGCGCAGGTCTATCCAGCTGCAGAGCTGCCCTTGGTCGTGAAACGCAATGGTGGTCTGCTCTATGAGTTTAATAAAGAATCTACAGCGCTGAGTGCAGATGATTCAAGGTCTTCCCGGCGGACGGATTATTTCTTTCGCGGAGATGTTGCTGTGACCTTGCCGATGTTTGTACGAGGGCTGCTTGGCAGGTAGTTCTTGTTGAGACTTGTCCATGGTCTTCTCGCTATGCTGAACTAGAAAAAAATCAGGTTTCAGTACTCGGATATCACTCCCTCAGGAGTGCACCCAGCCCTTCCACTCCAGTACGTGTTGATACTATTCGCACTGCTTGCGATGATATTGATTCTCCTGTTTGTCCCCCTCTCTAACAGAAATAGCCGTTGTTCCAGTTAGTTCTGTTGTCTTCCTCTCACTGAATTTATTGGAAAATAAACCAGTTTGAGTTACATTGATGCATTGTAACTCACGATTAGTTATTTATTGAAATCCCAGCAGGTTGAACACGTTGAAATCACAGACTGCTTAATGGCCTGATCAATATTCCCATAATAATTGCCTCCTAAAGAGAGCAACGGAGAGGAATGAAAAAGGTATTCAAGAATTGTTAGAAAGGTACTATTTTCATTTGTTGATCGGGAAGGCTACATAAAAAAAACTAAGCTGTGTTCTTCACCACAGTAAAACGAAAAATTGGAGATTACACAACGACACGGAAAGACAGGGTGACACGGGCTCGGACCAAGTCAACATGCTGGTTTTACGAAATAGACAGCTTGAAAGCGGGTCTTTTTGGTGCTTAACAGCGACTTTTCAGGGCCAAAAGCGGCAATCTAATAAGAATAATGCGTTGGATAACCCGGTGATTTTCAAGATGTCCCCGATTCGCGAGCACATCGCCTCGGATGAGTAACGCTTTCACCACGATCCAATATCAAGGTGAATCGAACCATGCGGGATATCAAAGGGGAGGAGGTAGATGTAGACCGAAGGACAGCCTTCCTATGGCCAAGATGCCCAATTTAATCCCTCAAATATTCAGCCATTTTACACTTATAATGGCAACGTTACTGTCACCGATAACATTACCGGCCTCATGTAGCAGCAAAGTGACGACGGAATCCAGCGCCAATGGCAAGCCGCTATCGACTATTGCACTGCATGCACAGATGGCGACCATGATGATTGGCGCTTACCAGACATCCATGAACTGTTTCTCCTGGCCAGCAGGATAAATAATTCTCCGGCAATTAATGCCATTTTTTCCGCAAAGAGGGACAACTACTGGTCACGCGTCCCTCGTGTAGATATTCCGACTGTCAGTGCCTGGGGCGTTGATTTTTATAATGGCTCAATAACGCAACAAGCCCAAACAAATAGCTTTTATGCTCGCTGCGTTCGTGGCACTACATCGAGCCGTGCTTTTGTATTAGATGGCCCCGATATGGTTTATGACAGCTCCACCAAGCTAACGTGGCAGCGAATGGACGATAGGATTAGACGAACTTGGCAAGAAGCATTGGCCTATTGCAGTACGAGTTCTTTGAGAGGCCATAATGACTGGCGGTTGCCAAGTATCAATGAAATGCAAAGTATCGTTGACTACACCCGCATGGGACCGAGTATCGATCCAAAATTTGATGTTGAAGACACCACTTACATGACAAGCACTACTGGCATCGGTAATTATTCCTCCGGTTGGTGGGTGTCATTCTCTCAAGGAGATATATACGTTGGCCCGAAGGGTTGGAGCAAGGCAACTGATTTATTTGACTATGTAAATGTCCAAAATTAGCATCGGCTTTCCCCTTGAACAAATACGGCCAAGTACGGGGTCGGATCAAGCTAACCATGAGTTGTCCTGATATAACAGCTCTGGGGATGTCCCAGAGTCAAGAAACATAATTCGTTGGTCTTGAAAAAGTGCTTATCAGAATCTTCAGGGATTTGCATGAGTTGCAGCCTGCGATGTTTTATAAAGAGGCCCTGACGAGTTGGTCCTTGAACCACTGGGCAAATGGTAACCATTGGAGGCAGGGTCAATGGATCGAAATATAGGCAGCGGTCATCTTAACCCTCCCGCCTTGGCACGTTGGAGGTAGTCGCTAACCGTCCCCCCTGCCTATACAGCAACTCTTGCTGATCTCAGAAAGGCTGCAACCGCACCTGTATTTGAGACGTAATATCTCTCGTATCTTACGCATAGATACCCTTTTTCTCGGCATGATAAGACCTCATTGAAAAATTGATTCAACAAGGTTTTATCTGCCGGATTGTTCTATGCGCCGCTATGCTCTAAAACTGTTGTCCGGATTCGGTCGGAATCACTGTTCGCAATCGTCTGGAATATGTATTTAGGGCAGGGCCCGGTTGTCTGCCCTCTGTTTGAAAAAACAGATCTGTCAAACTTCTCTAGTCGCTTAGTTGCCGCCTACCTGTCATCTATAGATCATCAGGCAAATAGGCGTCGACAGCAGCTGCACGAGCAACAGCATGTTGTTTTAGCATAACGATCGCTTGGTAAAATTCAAATGGGTCACGCAGGAAGGAATACCCCTCTCTTTCTATCAAAGCATAAGGCTCTACCAATTCCGAATAGGTGTCGTAAAGGGCCTGAATTGTCTCGGTTTTAAAGCCATTTTGAATGACCTCTAAGACATACTTGTCATATTGATCCTTGTAGGTTGCATCGGCATAGATCTTTTCGATCAGCGGCCAGCCGCCGATTTCAATGTTTGAAAAATCTAGAGCCAGCGCACCGCCCATTTGCCCTTCCTGCAGGGTTTCATTGTGATCCCAGGGGATCCATGTGATCTCGGAGTCTGGGTCATTATACAAGAAGAAGTTGTGACTCATCCTGCCGTAAGAATCCCAGTTTTGTATGATTCCATTTACCGCCAGATATTTCAGGAAGAGATCAACATTAAAGACGGATTCCAGTTCTGTTCTCCAGTTTCCAGGGGCACTGAGGCGTTCGGCACTATGTAAGGCGCTAAAGAGATCCTCAATATCAGTCCAGTCTTCCTCGTCTTCGTTGGTCTTTTTTACGAAATCTTCTTCATTGAATGTTCCTTCTACAAAATTGGCACTGCCATCCTCAGGTTTATAGAGGTTGCCATCATCGCTGGCGAACTGAGTATCAAGGACGGTGTCATCAACTTCTTCAACCAGTGTGTACAGTCCGAAATACTCAGAACCATCTCCGTGATCGATGTACAGTGCATAGAAAGCCGTGTGGGACACGGCAAGACCTGCACTTGCGAAAACGTCTGCCGCAACCTTCTCCCGTAATAGTGATTTATCTTGGTAATTGTTTTTCAGGCTCAATTTCTTGAATCCATAAAAACGTTGATTATCGATCTGAGGGTAGTAATCTTCAAACTCGTCAAAATCAAGCTTGAAAGATAGCTTCAAAATTCCCATTTGCCAGCTGCTTTGCAGGCTTGAATTTCCCTTAAAGCGAATTCCGACCCGGTACCACTCTGTGTCGTTGTAGAAAACTTCTGCAGGAACAAAGATCGGATCCTCTACATCTTCAAGAAAACCTTGGCTGGGCCCTTGACCAAACTCACCATACAGGTCTGTCATATTATCCAGCATACTCTGCCAGCGTTTAGCTGTGATGACAAAATCAAGGCGCTTAACCTGTGCGCTATCAAATACTTCATCGAAATCTGGATCGGCACTTTTGCTGTGTGTTGTCTCGTCCCAGTCGACAGTGTCAAAGTCGGTATCAGTATACTCTTCAGTTTCTTCATTATCTGGAAGTAACAACGAGCAGATTGTTGGGATTAACAATGCATTCCCCTGTAACTCCGTTGAACCTGCTTCAGATGAGTCACTTGCGAATATACTCGACAAATTTATTGTCAGTATAACAAGTGTAATAGTTAACTTTCTCATGAGGTGCATAATTAATCTCCTTTTTAAGTGACTGGCTGCAATGTGATACACTATTGTGATGTGACAGCGTATGAACTGTCTTCAGGTTCTTTCATCTTTAGAGCGTCATTCTAGCAGCTCTGAAAGCTATGTTTGGAGTATAATCAAACACGTATCTCACTTCTGGTGGCAGGGAGTGAGGATGGCGGTTCCTGCTCATTTCACTGATAAAAGCGATTATCCACCACCACGAACTAGATTCTCAGGGCTACAGGCATTGTCAGCGTTTTATTTCTTTTACTCGTGTCATGTCTATTTTGTTTTATTCTGAATAGTTGTCTGTTTTGTACTTACATTCCTGAGAGTTGTTTTATCGTTATGTGGTTAGCTATAAAGGTAATCTTAAAATGTGCACCAAATATGAAAGAAATATGGAAACTAAAACTGGAGAAAAAAATTCTCTATCGGAATTCGACAGGTTGCATTGCTATTCTGGGGAGAAGTGGATCGACAAAATTGAACACGCTGTTGAGCCTGTGGTGATGGAGTTCCCACAAGGGAACATGAAAAAATTGAGAATTATGAAAGTAAGTCGGAGCGGCTCAACAAGGAACATAAGAGCCAGGCGTGGGTGGCAACTCTTTGTCCAAAAACGGCATTTGCAGGGACACTACGGCAAATACGGCCCAAATACGCCCAATACGGGCTCGGACCAAGTTAACCATGAGTTATCATGGTATAAAAGCTCTGGGAGTGGACGTTTTTTGTCTATAGAAGTCTCCTTTCGTGCTTTCAAAGGGGCTTCTATGAAAATTTCCTGAGATTTCCTATCGTCTATTCTTTTAGAAGCAGGATCAGATGTGACAATACTGGTTTTACGGAAACAAGAGTGCCTGCTCCTTCGTAGGCACCCATATCGACAATCCCATTTTGAATACGTAAATTTCCTAAAAGATCTGTTGAGGGAAGGCTTGGGGCATTATTGTTTCCAGTATTTAGACTGGGAGATCCATAGGCTAGCTTATAATTTCCCTCTAATGGATCAGCAAACAGGGGGTCTTTGTGATTCAGGTTACTTGAGTGAATGGAAAAAGGAATATCCATAAATATTCCCCAATCGCTCTGGTTAAAGTTATTATTGTATAAATTGCAAACACTTGCAAGATAGTTGTCGTCGTAATCGTTATCTAGGTACATGTCATAGCCGGGATCATCCGATACGTTTCCCCAGAAGATGTTGTTGTATACATTCGCTGTTGCACCATCGTATAACATCCATAAATCTAAGCCGCCACCATGCCTGCCTGCCTGATTTGACGCCACCGTGTTGTTTGTAAAATCTATGGTTCTGACGTAGTCAGAGCGGGCCCAGATTGTAACACCACCTCCTGACAACGTTGCCGTATTACCTGTAATCAGGTTGTTGGTAAAGATTACATCTCCACCGCCTGAACTCCATATAATACCGCCACCATACTGTCCTGATTTGTTATGAGAAATAATATTTTGAGATATAATCGATGGTGTTTCCAGAACCCAATTCGATGCATTGATACCTCCACCAGAACCAGATATATGGTCAGGTTGAGTTGCCTCATTATCGTTTATAGTGTTGCCAATGATACGAACCTGCTGGGAATTTACGTCGAGGTATATTCCTCCTCCGGTGTTAGCTTTATTGTTGTAAATATGATTGGTTATAATATCCAGTTTATTGTTGGTCTCCAAATACATAGCACCACCAGCGAAGCTGGCATAATTTTGCTCTAGAGGATGGTTTCCTGTGAAAATATTGTTGGTGATGGCTATTTCAGTATATGTCCAGATATACAGTCCTATCCCTCGAACCCCATCATTGTCTTCAGTCGCAGAGTTATTTTTTATTGTGCTGTTTGTAATTGTTGTCTTATTTTGCACCTGATTCCAATTGTCATAAAGATGGTGAATATATATCCCTACCCCATCGTTTGAGTGCTTACCATTCTGGAAGGTAATACCGTCTAGCATCAGGTTTCCTGGTCGGTCACAGGAATATATAAAAACACTCCCTTGTTGATTGCCATCCAAAACAGTATTATCGGCGTTGATCACTCTGCCAGTAAAATCATTTCGCCAACCTCCTTCGATAATCAGATCTCCAGCTACATGGCCCGAGTAAATAAAATTGCCCGTATATACCCCCTGGGCAAGGCGAATGGTGTCATTCTGACCATTGTTCAGGGCGTTCAACAGTGCAGATTGTAGCTGGCTTGAATTGCTCACCTGAAAGGTGGCAGCTGGAGAAGATGAAAATGTCATTGCAACAAGAACAATAATTGAGGAATTAATCCCAAAAATAATTCTTCCATTCATAGCTCTTCCCCCTGAAACAATATTTGCTGATGAAGTTGTAATTCGGTTAGTTAATGAGCCATCAGGACAGAAAGAATAATCTTTTTTATTATTCTTTCTGTAGCCATTAAAACGTAAATGCAGGTAAGTTTATAAGCAACTCATCATCTTAACATGTTATCGTTTTTTCATAAATATAATTTAAAAGGATGGTTCTCATATCAGAGGTAATTTCTGAGCATCAATTCATTGGGACTCTTGAGAGAAGAATGAACAGTAATGACTTATTCGTTGTTTTCCTGCTTCTTACCCGGAAACGCGCCAAGGCCCATGTTTATAGGTTGGCTGCTGGGTTAACTCCCACCGCCTTCACCATTTATGATGACTTAAGAAGGGGGCGAGTATTGGCTTGGCTCTTTGCTTGTTTTTGACGAAAAAATGCACTGGATGATTCAGTGATTTTCACGTTAGGCTGAAGGAAACAAACATGATACAACAAACTTGGACAGAACCATATCATTCGAACACCGGTGATGAACGGTAAGCCGGTACTCAGTACAGATCCCCCTTGGGTGAAAGGACCTTCACGGAATTCTTTTCAAAAAATCACGAAAAGAGTCTCTAAGGTACTGATATACTCATGGACCTGCAAGTTCAGGCGGTATTAATCTATCAACTCCCCCACTGGTTTTGTCTAACTCATCATTACTCAGTACTCCTGTCGGGGCTGGTGGCAATATAAAATGAACAACCTTCTCTGTATTTTTGTGTAATATTAAGAAGTTTCGTTTTTATGTCACTATTGTTTAAAAACGAAAGATCTCATTGGTTCAGAGTCTCCATGCTCTCGGCCCCATTATCTCCTCTGATATCCACAAGTTTTTCATCTTTTCACACTTGCCGGTCGTTATCCAGGCTTATCTGACTCGTTTTATTTTAAGAAAAACTTCTGCTGGGGCAGCTATGCTTTTTGTTGATACGCTGGCAATTGGGCACAATAAAAAAGAGCGTTTTGAGGGGAGAGGGGGCAAGCCGTTGCTTGACTCAAACGAGCAAGAGGCAAGGCGCCACCCGTCTCCTGTTTTTCGCGCTGAAAGGTGAACGTTTAGTACCCAACCCAGCGATAAAAAGAGGCAAAATGGAGATGTCGATAACTGCATGGGTGTCCGCGTTGACTAAAGGCCACCTAAAGATCAAGCAGCAGTACCCGTGAGTTTCGTTCGTTGTTGTACCTTGCCTTTCTGCCCTGGGGCAGATCGGCAGGAGTTCCCTGGATAAAACCGAAGTTATAAAACCAGTCCGAAGTCTGGGTGGTCAAAACAAACAACCGCTTGAGTCCTCTTTTGCGTCCAAGGTCGATGAGAAATTCCATGATCCCCCTGCCGACCCCCTTGGATTTATAGGATGGATTGACGCTGATGGCTCCTATTTCGCCAGTTTCGTCATCCTGGCGGTAGAGGGCACCGCAGCCATACACGGACATGTCCACCTCGTAGATGTAATAATCCGTGATCTGCTCGTTGAGCTCGGCCTCGGAACGTAATACCAGATTGCCCTTTTTGACATAACCGTCCATGAGATGGAGAATCTCGGGAACATCTTCACAGGTGGCAACCCTGATATGGGCATACTTGTTCCTATAGATCATGGTACCAAGTCCCATGCTGGAGAAGACCTCCTGCAACAGGGAACCCTCCCTCGTTCCGCAGATGATATGTACCCGGTTGACCCCGTTCTGAGCCCGGGTCGCCTCAAGGGCATTTTCCAGATATTCGCGATAGTCCAGTTCCAGCACGTCCCTGTTGTGTTTGAGCAGATAATCAACCTGGGCCAGATCAAGGTTGGAAAAAATGCCGGAGGGATGGGTTTCGATCCCCTCGGGGCACTGAAGGTTTGCAACGGGAATCCCCTCATCCCTGCCGATGAAAAAGAGCTTGATCACGTCAAGGTCCTGGCAGAGCCTGCAGGTGATGTGGCTGGAGTTGACATTGTAACTCTTGCCTGTGGAATTGAATCCGATGTTATATATCACCGGAATAAAATTCTGCTCAAGGAGCTGACTGACGATGTCTGACCGTATCTTTTCGATACATCCGGTAAATTCGTAGTCCACCCCCTGGCTCACCCCTATGGCCCTGGCCCTGATCCAGTTGCCCATGATGCCGTTGGCACCTCCTGCGGCAAGGTGGGAGATAATGGTCTCGGCAACCTCCATGGCTGCAAGTTTTACAAAGGGAAGGGCCTCGGCAGGGGTGATCCGCATTCCGTTGACAAACCGGGTGGATATGTTGGCTCTGGAAAGTTTTTCCTCAATGGTGGTGCGGATCCCGGGAATGATGACAATGTTGATTCCAATGTCATGGAGATGGATGATATCCTTCATGAGCATGGGAAACAGGGGATTAAGGAGCAGGCTGTCCTCTATCTTCAGCACAAAGGTCTTCTTCCTGTAGCGCTTCAGGTAGTTGAATACCTCTCTGATGCCACTTACTCCGGTCTCAAACGAGTTGTTTTTTAAAGGGAAATCATTCACTGTTGTCCTGAGCCTTTCTTGTTGGATTTTTCTTGGCAAATAGAAGCACTATCAAAATAGTGCTGTAAAAGCAAGTAAACAAGAACAAACAAGGCGTCTCAAATAGAAAAGCCCTGACCATGTTTCCCTGACGAAGGTTTTGCTCTGGATCATCAGGCACTTTCCAACTGTCTTCATGGGAGGTGCAGGTCCAACTCGAATGCATCTTTACTGAGGGAACCTCCACTGAATCAGTGTTTGACTCTTCCCCTGACCTCACCAGGAATAAGGTTTCTCAAATATACAGGTGGCTGTTTGAATGTTCTCATGTTGGCCTGTCCCCTTGTTTGGGCTGATGTCCTTTTCTCGTTTGGCATACAGGGAGGGAGATGCAGGGGACAAGTTGGTTTTTGGCTCATGGAACAAAGCGAAAATCGCAAATCAAGATAACTCTTGTTTTATGGTCTGGATTGTTGGCAAGATGTTGGTTCTGGTAGTCAGGAGAATTGGGACAGAGGCTAAGGATCTTTTGCAGCATCGTTCTCCATATTCAGGTAAACGTGCACCCTGCAGTGTTCCTGAACAGATGAATTTTACCCAGAGAGTTCTCCTGGATAATTTTCCGAAGTTTCTATCACAAAAAAGGTAAATATGCTTAAATGGAGTAGTGGCCGTTTGTTACAAAGTGATGTTTTCCTGGAACTGAAACTGATAGCAGAAGGTACCTCTTGAATTCCTTACTGGTTCGCATAGCTAAAACAATCCTCATCCTGGAAATCATCTATCTTATACTGATAAATACAGTCCTGAACCTGTCTCTATCCCAAACACTTATCAATCGAATCAATCCAGAGACACTTGTCGTCTCCTGGAAACATGCCTGGTCACCGTACCCCTTTCGCATATATGCTCAGGCCCTTCTGGTCCATGGCCAAACAGATACACTGCAGTGGCAGGTAGGGACATCAACAGTAAGCGCCTCAATTTCCTTGCCCTCCCTGCTATGGCACTCAGTAAGGCTGAGTGCTGTTACGGTCAAAGATGTGGCGTATTCCCAACGGACTCTTGGCGAAACTGACAATACTTATGATCCGATTGGCACCTCTTTCCCACCCAGCAAAGAGCGGATACTCGAAGAGGCCGAAGAGACCGAAGAGACCGAACCTTCTTTGCAGCAAACCCGTACCCCTTGGAGCGTGAGTATAACCAACATCCATGCCCACGGCAGCCATGCGTTCCGGCTGGATCAAATTCATGGAAAGCTGAAGGGAGAATACCGAAGCGACTTGCACTTTGATGGTGGCGAGGGGGGCTTCTCATTAGAAAATGGTAACATTGATATCAACTTTCAGTCATTGACTCTCAATGGTGATCGTCAGGTCATACGGGACGGATCTATCAAAGGTACTGTAAGCTTTCTCCCTTTTTTGACGGAGAAAGCTGAAGAGCATGATATCCTGGAGTTTTTAAATGTCGATGCTGAAGTACATACCGAAACTGAAAATCTGACTTTCCTCAATATCTATCTCACAAATTTTGAAGGGTTGGCAGTTGATGGAAGAGGTCTCGTAGAGGGACGTATCCATCTGCAGAGGGGAGAATTGTTGCCAGGCACTGATCTTAATGTATCAGCACGAAAACTTTCATTGGATATCCTTGATAAACACCTTAAAGGCGATGGTCGAATTACTATCAAGGCGGCTGATAATAAAGATGAGACACATTTTTTAATTACATTCAGCACGCTTGAAGCTTTTGATACTGATCAGAAAGTTTTGCTGTTTCTGGGCAACGGAGTGAGTGTTACCGGTCAGGCAAATCGTTCCATTCTTCCTGGAAAGAACAAACCTTTTCAAGGACAAAAACTGCGTGTCACAATTCCTGCTGTTGAAATTCCAGATATTAGTGTCTACCAGGCCTATATCCCAGAACAATTAGCACTTCATTTGTATGGAGGTCAGGGAAGGTTGCAGGGATTTGCAGAAGTTACCCAGACCGGTATTACCACTGATCTGCGGCTCAGTTCCAAGGCCGCCGATGTTGGTTTTAAAGCCTATCGCTTTCATTCCAATCTGGATGTATTGCTCAAGGTTACGAGTCCGGCAATTGCCTCAGAACTTGATATCAGCGGAACCTATGTACACCTGCAGGGGGCACAACTCAGTAATGAGATGCAACACAGATCAGAACCCTTGGATATTGATGTGGATATCCTGAAAGGCAAACTTAAAATACTCTTGCCTGGAGGGATGGTTGAAGAAACTGGTTTCAGAGAACTCTACCAGCGATTGAAGAGAAAAGGTCTTTTGACCACGCTTGATTCTGGTGATGAAGGGCTACAGATTACTGCCTCCATTTCTGACCTGATGTTGTTGAGTATTTTACTCAACAACAGCTACGGATTGGCTGTAACCGGAGCCGGTAAGGTAAGTGCTGATGTTTTTTTGAGTCAAGGTTGGCTGGCAAAGGGAAGCAGGCTTGCTATTCATCCGCAGGTGCTCGGTGTGGAAGTGCTTGATTACACTGCAGTTGGAGAAGGCGAAGTCAGCCTCCTGATTGAAAACGGCGGTGAAAAACCGGATATGTTACTCAACATCTTATTGAACAATGCAGGTATGCGGCGCAAAGATGAAGAGAAGACGTTCATCGAAGATGTCACTATCAGTTTGGAGGCGCTGGCACGCAAGGTTACAATAGGGAATAAGGTCAAGGATATGAGTTTACATCTACAGATCCCCAGTGCAAAAGTACGTGACATGTCGGTCTATAACCAGTATCTGCCAGTAGATTCACCTCTACATTTTACAGGTGGAAAAGCACATCTTTCATCTGACATCAGGATGACACCAGAGAGTGCTAACGGTTATGTGAAAATGAGGACAACGGGATTGTCGGCCAATGTCGATCAACAGGCGGTGGAGGGGGAGTTAACGGTCGATATCTTGCTCATTGATGGTGTGCCTGAGAATATGGACTTTGATATTTCAGGATCATCCTTACGTCTGCACAATGTCAAGGTGACAGGAGATGAGGTGAGCCATACGGAAGAAGACTGGTCGGCAGATCTCAAATTTACGAAAGCCCGCTCCATCTGGAAAAAACCTGTCATGGTCCATCTTGAAAGTGCTCTGCAAATGACGAATTCAAAACCCATTGTTGCAATGATTGCCAACCAGCGTGGTACAAAAAGCTGGCTCAAGAAGGCGCTGACCATTGATGATGTTGCCGGAAAAGCAATCATTGATGTGTCCCAAAACCGTATCCTTATTCCTTATGCATTTGCCGGGAGTAACAAGATCGATATTGGAGCGAAAGGGGTAATTACTGAGGATGAACGCGATGGCGTCTTCTACGTGCGCTACCATGGGCTGCATGGGGTTTTGAAGATCCATAATGGCCAGCGCAATCTTGATGTGTGGAATGCGCGAAAAACATTTGATGCCTATGACAGCGATGCCGTACTCTTGAGAATCCTTACACCTGAGGTACCGACTGAATCCAAGGAGGTGGAGGAAGAATGGAGCAATTAGAGTTATCAAGAGTATCTGTACGGCCAAAGAAGAGAATCGGGATAGCTCTCTGATATAATGTGTCCTGTCTTTGGATCTTTAATGCACCCGCTTTATTCTCTGCTGCCAAACACAGAGGCGAACCGAGCCAACCATCAGGTGCCGTTAGACGGTGGGATGGGTGAGTCGCTTCTTTCCTACGGTTTTCACAGGATTTTTTCGATATGCGACGCTGGGGGCGCCATCAACATAGATGCCTTCCAGATAGGAGAGTTTTCTTGGCAGCTGTTGCACAGTGCCCCTGGACACCAGAAATGTTGCTTTCCGCCCCACACTGAGTGCTCCCAGCTTTTCCATACCGAAGAATCCGGCCCCGATATCCGAGGCGCAGCGGATGGCCTCTGCCAGTGAATAGCCGGCCTTCATGAACAATTTTATTTCCTCGACCATCGACTCGCCATGAAGTATGCCGACACTGCCGGCACCGGTTCCCACAGCCGTTTTTACGCCCAACTTTCTGGCAAGACGCAGTTGGGCAAGGTGTTCGGCGAGCATCTTTTTCCAAAATGCCTCCGCTCCGGGAAGCGGTTTCCCCGGGGCCACATAGCGCGTTGAGAATCGGCAGCACACAGACCCGCCGGAGGCTGCACTGTCCAAACCATTCTTGGCCCGTATCAGACTGGGAATCCACAGCACATCCTTTTTTACCATTTTTTGGAGATTGTCCTCGTCCATGGCGTACCCCTGCTCAATGGCATCGCAGCCCGCCTCAAGCGCCTCATCTATCTGCTGCCGGCCATTGGCCACCACCACCGCCTTTCTTCCACCTCTTTGCTGGAGAATGCGGCACAGGTCTTCATTGGCAAGGCGAGGATGTGAGGCTTCCTCGTCTTCGATGTTGCAGGAATAAGCGATCTTGATAAAATCACGGTCTGCCGGGTCACCGGCTGGCCAATCCTGCCTGCTTCGGCAAAGAAGGCCGGATGAGCGGATGTCAACTATACTGCTCCGTCCCCCCCGCTCTTGATACCCCTGCACCAGGTCGGTTAGATCACCGCTGTCGGCTACTCCCAGTACTCCGTGTCCATGACAGTAGCTGATATGCCGCTCCAACATGGCTGTCTGTTTCGCAATGTCGGCCTCTTCAGTGGATAACTGCACCTCTCTGTCCACGGACGGTGATCGCAACAGGGAGACGCTGCAGTCAACCAGCGGCGGCACAATGGTGCAGTGAGAAAAATCATCGAGTGCAGCCCCGTTAGTGCGGGGAAGGTCTGTGCTGGAGCCAATGGCGGTAATAATGGTGTCCTTCACTGTCAGAAAGACATTCCTACGCACATCGGCGCCATTGCCGTCGATAAGGCTTCCGGCGAGTATGAATCGTGTTCCGTCCATGGTGGTTATTCTCCTTTGGATGCGCTCGTTGATTTAATGTCTTTTTTCCCGATCTCTTCAGTATACGATAAAGTGTGTTCTTGGAATGTCCACTACTATGTACCCAAGAGCATTTCCTGCCGGGCACCTGCGGTAACATTTTTCGCATGCCTCGATTTTGAACGAAAGTTCGAATTGTTCAGAGTACCCTGAATTGAATATTTTTCTGATTCTCCGTGGATTTTCAATATCCATTGCTGTTGCCTGGCAGTCAAAACAAAAAGAATATTTTGATAAGTGAATTAGGGAAGGCACTGTAATCAGGTAGTTAAACTGGACAGGTCGCTTGCCAACAGTTCCTGCCCATCTGGAATTATCGAAAGCAACGGTTCCACCTTTACCAGAACGGCATCTTCACCTTGGAAATGCCATTGGGCACCACTTCATTTGTCATCTCCAGGTCTTTTGACGATTCCTGGTTGATTCGCCTTGTGCTCTGCAAGCTTTTGGAGGCGATGGTAACCCCAATCAGTATTTTAATCCCTACAGTTATGGGCCTGCTATTCGGTCGTTGTTCAAGTAATTTCATTGTTTTTAAAAGAAAATATTCGTTCCATTCACTTCTCCAAAGAACGGCATCGCTTGTTGTCTCTTTTTCCGCCAAAGCCATTCAGCTCACAATATCAGCCACAATAAAAGATCGTTTATGAGCAATAAGTCAGAAAGTTGTTACAGAATCAATTAACCGAAATACTGGCAGAGGCAGGGGGCGATAAAGAAATTCCGGGGATGTCCAGAAAACGCCGGAATAAATCGGTAGAGAACAGGGGGATGAAAGAGCCCTGCATGAGAGGAACAGCTGTTCTATGATGGTTCCGAGCCATGTGCGGGGAGGCCGTGAGTTGCAGCGAAAGCAGGTGACAGGGGAAGTGCAGGCCGGTCATTGAGCTCCCAAATTACCCGTATGAGGTGCTGACTGCATAGTGGAGCAGTCAAGGTGATACGGTCGATGACGTTTGTTCGGCGAGTCAACAAAGCCTGGCTCTGGGCAGTGGCTGGCTCACCGGTATCCCTGCTGCGATATCCTTTTTGTAAAAGGAATCATTTTTTTCTGCTATCTTATGGTAGGAGGGAAGATTGTGATATGCTATCGTTTAGAAAAGTAGGTAATGATAGTGTCTTCTCCACTTTTCTGAACATCAATAAAGATTGTCAGAAACTTATCAGGAGCTGCGGGATCTTCTTTTCAGTCGAACTGTCAGGAGCCGACGTTTTCGTAATCTAACATTCTAATAACATTATGACGTTATCAAAAAAAAGAAACTCGTTTCTCTGTCCAAATTGCAGAAGGTTAGTCAGTCGATCCGAATCGGTCTGCCCTGCTTGTGGTCTGAAAAACCCGGGCTCATTGTGGAATGACAATATATTTACCCGGGGTCTTGGCGGGGAAGATGGAATCCTGAAGGTGATTATTGTGGTGAATATCGCAATGTTTATGCTCTCACTTGCTCTTGACCCACGGACCTCATCCTTTTCTGCCAGCCCTTTTAATTTCCTCTCACCGAGCAATAACAGTCTTTTTGTACTGGGCTCTACCGGAACAATACCGCTATTCCAGTTTAATCGCTGGTGGTCGCTTATCTCGGCAAGTTATCTGCATGGCAGTCTGATGCACATAGTCTTCAATATGATCGCACTCTATCAGATAGGTCCTCTACTCCTACGGGAGTATGGAACGAGCAGAATGATTGCCATATATACCTTGAGCGGAATTGGCGGATATCTTATTTCCGTCATCTTTGGGGTGCGTTTGACCATTGGTGCTTCAGCTGCCGTCTGCGGATTGATAGGTGCTGCGCTCTATTATGGCAAAAGCCGGGGAGGGGCATACGGTAATGCGGTCTACAGTCAGATTGGTGGCTGGGCTTTGGGCATATTTCTTTTTGGTTTCATGATTCCGGGAATCAATAATTGGGGCCATGCCGGGGGGATGCTTGTTGGTGCGCTTGTCGGTTTCATTCTCGGTTACCGGGAGCGTTCCCGGGAAAAAACAGGTCATAAGTTTTTAAGTATGATCTGCATTGTCTGCACCGGCGCTGTTTTGTTCTGGCCCATCGTAAATGGGGTGTTCTTTCTCCTCAGGTAAAATGAAAAACCAAGAGCCAAGTTTTTGTTTGAGTCTTTCCTGGTTGAGTCAAGCAAAAACTGGACCTTTCCTGACGTTTCTGTTCTCCGAAACAATCCGGGATAAACTTTAGGCCCTATCTTTACCATCTGTTTTTTTTTTTTCAAACATGAGCTGGTATTAATACTCTTGCTGTTAGTTAGTATTGTGTGTTAACTGTACGACTTAACGCAGGATCACACAAAGAGGGATTTGGTCCCATCAGTTCTTATCCATGCTGGGCGCCCACCAATTATTAAACGTGGACTCGCGGGCAGTAACAATATCTGGAATTACGCCTAAAATTGCTCTCCTCAAAGGTGGTTGGTCATTGCAGGGCGGGCAGTCCGGCTCATCATGTGGCGCTTGGAGCATGTTTCCCTGGCCTGGTGTTATGGGTTTTGTTTTCTATTTGACCAACAGTTACTTTCCCGTGCAGTTTTACATGGTAATACGCCAGATGTGCTCCTTTTCACCCGTCTTTGACGTTATTGCGTTTTAAATTCGAATTTCTGCCGTGGAACCTGCTTGTATTGCAAGGATGGCCGGTTTGATGAAAAGAATCATCAGCCGAAATGAGGAATAATTAAAGGAGGAAAAAAAATGAAGAAAAGGGGTAAAACGAATTGGTTACTCGCTGTCGCCTGTCTGTTTGTCCTGTGGACTGTCGTTCCACAGGTAAACGCCAAAAATGCCGGTGTAGCTACAGATGGGGGAATGTCTATTTATGAAGGAGAACCTACTGAGGCAGATTGTCGAATGTGTCATGATAACCTCGACGCTTTTCCCATGTTGTTGGCGTCAAACCCGGATAGACATCATGCACTGTCTTCGGATATAGCTTCAGATTGTCTTTATTGTCATTCATTGATCTGGAGTGACATTCTTGAAGCTGATGTCGTCAGCTATTCTGGCAACTGTCTAGGATGTCATGAAGTATCAGCGATTGAAGGGGGGCCTGCTACAACTAACGTGCACCACGAAACAGAAACCTTTGCAGCACGTGACTGTGGAGCATGTCACAAATAATGAGTTAATCCCTTGCCACTTTTTTTCATCGGTTTTCCGATGAAAAAAAGTGGCTTTCCTGTTGTCGGCGTGTTCCTCCATTGTTCCATGACTTGATGCATCCGGTGGTACATGGCAGCGCAACAGATCTGTTAGTAAGCAGAACCAAAAAGAATGGCCCATCCAGCTTGGACAGTGGATGGGCCATTCTTTATGTCTTCTCCCTTAGCGCGCTTTGCATTTATCTAAAACTGGAAACGCAACCCCAAGCCAAGGCGTGTTGCCTTACTGGAAATCAAATCATCAGCTTCGCAACGTCCTTCGATAAAGAGTGAGGTCTTCATCTTTTCCGGTTGTTCATAGATGAGATATCCCACATTGACAATCAGATCAATATTCTCATCCTGTCCGACCCAGAACCCGGCGCCGGCAGCAACAGACATTTTCTCAGTCAGGTAGTAATGGAGCAAGGCATCAACAGTGAAAGCGCTCCCGCCATCATAACCACCCACACGGGCAAAACCACCGGCAAGACCCATTGCGTAGAGCTTTTCAGTCAAGGGGATCTCATAACCAACACGGGCAAAGATATAGCTGGCCGGGTCGAACTGATGGGCAAAACCAATATCGGCTACTGGTCCACCCTTGTGTTGGGCAACCGTTATCGTCTGGGTACAATCGGCAGGACTGGACTGGGCACCCTTGTTGTCGATCACCACCGTTTTGACAGTGTACTGGGAAGACTGACAGGGGACAGTAAGCTTCTGGATAAATGGGGCTTCAGTGACACTTTCCTCAACTACGACCTGATTGGAGGCATCCAGCAATTTGAAGACCACCTCGGAGATGGTGCCATCAGGATCTGTTGATCCTGTTGCGTCAACAACTATGACCTGGCCACACGTGATCTCTGAGCTGGACAGGGTCATGTTGCAGACTGGATCCTGGTTCAGAGGAGGAGGTATGATGACATTCCTCAGGCTCAGGTTGCCGCAGGCAGCTGGAACAATGAACTCATAACGCTGTTCATTTTTGTCAATATAGAACCTGAAGGCAGCAAAAGACTCTTCGCCACCCCAGGTTACATCCTTGATCGCCTTGACCTGGCCGGAACTTTTCTTTCGGAAGAGCATCCAGTCGAATCGTTCCCCCGGGGCAACTTGGATGGCATCAATTTGTGCAGCTGGAAACTGAGCCTTGAATTCCGGAAACAGTTCTGGATTACCGGCTTTGGTAAATCCGTCCTCCAGGTCAGCGCTGTGTTTTTCGACCAGGATCCGAATGTCTGCCTCAGAGGTAATGGCCAGTTTCGAAAAAGGATGGGCCCCAAGATGTTTGAGGGTTACGGCTGCAAAAGCAGACGACGAGCATGCCACAAGCAGGCACAAACTAAGGAATATTAACACCTTCTTTTTCATTTTTTTCTCCTTCTGTTATTTGAAAAAACTTTAATCAGTTACCCAGTCCTCCACGCGATACGCTTGGCTTTTGGTAAAAAAGAATTGTGGAAAAACTGGGACAGGCCAGGTTTTTTACTCAGTGAATCTGCTAATCGGTGCTGAACGTTATCCCAAGTTCACCAGGAGCCTGTTCGAGAAGGCCCTTTTTCCCAGACGCGTCCTTATTTCTCAAAAATACTGGTCGCAATATTGACACTAGACGGCTGCCATGGTTTTTTAGAAATACCTCGATGTTGCATACAATGCCTAGTCTCGGACAAGCTCCTGGATAAAACATACGGTTGCTGGGGATTATTTCTCAATCAGGGGTTGCCTTCCTGAAAAGGGATGGCAGGAAAGTTGACCATGGAAAATTTTTTATACCATTAAAGTGTAAGGCCACATCTCCCTTTTCCTCCTCGTCGTAGCCGTCCACAGCAATATAATAGGTGACTCCTCCAACTGCAGAAAAAACAATCTGACTCTGATAGCTGAGTTCATGGTCGTCGTTATCAGTGATTTTGGTGAGGGTCTCAACTGTTGTGCCGGTATAGACCGCCAGGGTCGTATCAAAAGTGCTTGTAAAGGTATCAATAACAATCTGACCGGAAGAGGGCGCTGTCCAGCTGAACCAGATTGATGCGTAGGCGGTGGTTCCGCCATCTCCATGGTTGGGTTCGCCTGGTTCGGCTGTTGCCCCGATATTGACTCCAGTCATGGTTCCGGCAGAGCCGGAGAGGCGAGTTGCGGCAGCAAAATTGTCGTTACCAGGTGCCGGTGTCACATTCAAGAGCACAGTGCCCTGTTCCGTCTCATCCCAGCCATCCACAGCAATAGAATAGGTGGTTCCTGCCACTGCGAAAAAATCGATATGACTCTGAGTGTCAGCGCCAAAATCGTCGTTCTCGGTGATTTTGCTGAGGCTGTTCACTGCTGTGCCGGTATAGGCCGCCAAGGTGGTATCAAAATCACTGCCAAAGGTATCGAAATTGATTTGAGCGGAGGAGGGTGCTGTCCAGCTGAACCAGATTGAGACGTAGGCGGTGGTTCCGCCATCGCCATGATTGGGTTCGCCTGATTCAGCCGTTGCCCCGATGTTGATTCCAGTTATGGTTTTGGCCGATCCGGGAATTACAGCGGCGTCAACAAAATCATCGTTTGCTGCAGCAGGCAGCCAATTCAGGACCACAGTGCCCTGTTCCTCTGTATCGCAGCCGTCCACAGCAATAGAATAGGTGGTTCCTGCCACAGCGGCAAAATCAATCTGGCTCTGATAATCCGTCCCAAAATCGTCGTTGTCAGTGATTTTGATGAGGCCATCCACTGCTGTGCCGGTATAGGCCGCCAGGGTGGTATCAAAATCACTGCCCAAGGTATTCATATAGATTTGGCCGGAAGAGGGTGCTGTCCAGCTGAACCAGATTGATGCGTAGGCGGTGGCCCCGCCGTCTCCATGGTTGGGTTCGCCTGGTTCGGCCGTTGCCCCTATATTGCTTCCATTTATGGTTCCGGCAGAGCCGGAGAGGAGAATGGCGTCAATGTAATTATCATTACCAGGTGCAGGCATCCAATTCAGGAGCACAGTGCCCTGTTCCTCAATATCGTAGCCGTCCACAGCAATATAGTAGGTGGTTCCTGCCACTGCGAAAAACCCAATGAGGCTCTGGACGTCCGGGCCAAAATCATCATTTTCAGTCAGTTGGGTAAGGTCGCCCACTGCTGTGCCGGTATAGGCAGCCAGGGTGGTATCAAAAGTACTTCCAAAGGTATGGACAAAGATCTGGCCGGAAGAGGGCGCTGTCCATTTGAACCAGATTGATGCGTAGGCAGTGGTGCCGGTATCGCCATGATTTGGCTCTCCTGTCTCAGCAGTTGCTGCAATATTGCTTGCGGTTGTTATTCCTGTGGCCTCCGAGAGGACAGTTGCAGCAGCAAAATTATCGTTCAGGGGAGCTGCCTGGGCAATTGTCAGCCCCCAAGCAGAAAGTATAGAATAAAAAATAAAAAAAAGGAGTGGTTGCTTGAGGGTAGTCATTGCAATCTCCATATGGAATGATAAGGAATTAATCTCAAGAGTGTATCAACAACAACTTATAATCTATCTGGAAAATCTCCATCTTCTGTCAGAAATCAACATAGAGTTGCATAGTACACCAGATTAGAAGAAATATCTTTCAAACTCAGATGACGGGAGTAAAAAAACTGACGGCAGAGAAGGGTAACAGATTGGGATCGATGAAGAGGTCGCTTACGATCTCTCCCCCCCAAGTAAAACAGGGCAGTTGGATGAACAGCAAGCCTACCAGGCTGGCATCTGTCCGAAGAATCGTGAAAGCGTATACCCACCCTCTTGTCTGCATACGATATTTTTCCGCTCTCAATTATGGGGTAACAAGTTTGGGGAGTACCAGTGAGGCAAAACTCAATACAAAAAAGAACCCACACATGTCTGTGACCGTTGTCAGTAGAGGGCCGGAAACCAGGGCCGGATCCAGTTTGAAACGTTTAAGAAGAAGAGGCAGAATTCCGCCGAGGGTCACTGATACCAAGGTGTTGGCTGCCAGGGCGCTACCGACCACAATTCCGAGCCAGGGATTTCCCTGCCAGACATATGCGACCCCGAAGAGGATAGCTCCAAGGATTATTCCGTTTATGATACCGACTTTTGCTTCTTTTGCCAGGACCCAAATCAGCTCCTTTGGCCGAACAAGGCCCAGGGAAAGTTCACGCATGGAAACAGCCACTGCCTGATTGCCGGAACAGCCGCTCATGTCACTTACCATTGGCAGGAAGACGGCCAGGGTGATGGCAGCCGCCAAGGTATCCTGATACAGGGCAATAACACTTGCGGCAATGATATTGAGGACTATGTTCATACTCAGCCAGGAAAGACGGCGTCCGGAACGGGAAAGCAGAGGCATGGTCCGAAACTCCTCGCCGCCGATGATCCCGCTCAGTCGGAGAAAGGTTTTCGTTTTTCTTTTGTTGATTGCTTCCTCAATAGCATCCGGGAGCACGACTCCGACCAACCTTTTTTTCTCGTCTACCACAGGTACGCCAAAGAGGTGATGCTCCTCAAAAAATCCCTCCAGCTCGACTAATGATGCCTTGTCCGGAACATTGAGAGGCGATGTCAGCATAATCTTTGCCAGGGGAGTTTTATGGGAAGGGAAAAGAAGATCGTGAAGACGCAACACACCGGCCAGTCTCTCTTCCTCGTCAACGACATAAAAGTACTGTACATGGTAATCACTGTATTCACTGCGATTTTTCTGGAGATCAGTGAGTACATCCTCTATGGTATCATCGGTCTTATAGGCAAGGAATTCGGAAATCATCAGTCCACCGGCGCAGTCCGGTGCGTACTCGAGAAACATCCTCGCTTCCTTGGCATCTTCTTTGTCCATCTTGGCAAGGATTGCCTCACTGGCGTCATCATCCATCTCGCCTAAGACATCAACAAGATGATCACTGGAGAGCTCCTCCATGATGGCTGCTGCCTGCTCCGATGGCATATCTTCCACCATATCTGCTGCCTGGGCTTCCGAGATATCCTCGATTACATCGGCGGCATCCTCAGGACTGAGCATGCCGAGCAGTCGAAGCTGTTCTCCCTCTGTCAGACGTGAGATGGATCTTGCCGTTTCGGAGGGGCTGAGGGCATTAATGAAATCGGTCAGGGCAAGGCTGTTTTCAGCAGTGATGAGTTCACTGATTGTTTTCCAGGGGGGAGTTAGCTTATCCATCGATAACCTCTTGAAATGTTGATCTTAAAGGAGCATGATGCCGCATCCTTGAATGTCTTGTCGGGCATGGGGCATTCATCTTGTCATGAAATCAGATTGTGAAAAAAAGGATAGATGTTTTTATTGGATGAATAAAAGATACTTTATTTTTGTCAAGATATCGTTATGATATTCTATGCGACTACAGAAGAGAACCTGTCACGATTCTCAACTGGGTGGAAAAATACTCTTTTTTCTTTTTCCGGGATTGGATGTGACGGAAAGCTCTTTTACGGGCATATTCTCAAGAATTCTTTCCTGTTGGTTTTATGAGATGCTCCTACTGCTAAGCAGTTATAGAGCGGTTGTCTGCCAATTATTGGCCATTGCCTCAATGGTTAAAAATATTGTTAAAAAAATAAAAAAAACCGATTGGTTTTTCGTTGACTTTCTTTTATGCAGGACGTAAATAGCGATTAAAGAGATGTAAATGGTGCTTTAGTCGTAACTTATTGAAAAAATTGCCAAATATAAAAAGGAGTTTTCATGCAGGCGCAAATCGAAGTCCCCGCTTTTTCAGATCATATTTCAGGAATATCCAGCTCATTTCTGGAGGAGGATGGAGAACCTCCAGGTAAGGCTGTTAACGCGTTAGGCACACTCGATTGTCTTCGTAATTCTCCCGCCACAATTATTCCCTTTCCTTCGCTTGTTGAAGAATTTTCCCTATCCACAGTACAGAGAAAAAAATTTCGTCGCACCTTCTTTCCTCATGTCACCGCCAAAGAATGGAACAGCTGGCACTGGCAGGTGGCCAACCGCATCCGCGGAGGAGAACGGCTTGGCAAATTTTTGCAGCTTTCCCCGGAAGAACAAATGGCGGCTAATGGTCCTGACATTAAATTGCCCCTGGCCATTACTCCCTATTACCTGAGCCTCCTCGATCCTGCCAATCCCCTGCAGCCTCTGCGCCGCACTGTGGTACCCACAACCAGCGAGCTCGTCAGAGGGCCTGGCGAGGCGGATGATCCTTTGGGCGAGGAAAATCAGAGTCCGGTTCCCGGACTTGTGCACCGCTATCCCGATCGGGCACTTTTTCTGGTCCATGATTTCTGCTCAACGTACTGCCGGTACTGTACCCGCTCTCGGGTGGTGGGACATGGAGCCGTACGTGCAAGCAAGGCTCGCTTTGAGCAGATGCTGGACTATATCCGCCGCACAAAATCCATCCGTGACGTCCTGCTTTCCGGCGGTGATCCCTTGCTCCTTGCTGATGAACGTCTGGAATGGCTGCTGAAGAATCTGCGGCAGATCCCCCATGTCGAGATCATTCGTATCGGCACCAAGGTCCCTGCCGTACTGCCGCAGCGTATTACACCACAACTGGTAAAAATATTAAGGCGTTATCATCCTCTGTGGATGAGTCTCCATTTCATCCATCCGGATGAGTGTACAACGGAGACTGTCAAGGCATGTACAAGGCTTGCTGATGCTGGAATTCCTCTCGGTTCCCAGACCGTGCTGTTGCGTGGTATTAATGATAATGTGGAGACCATGAAGAACCTGACGCACAGTCTTATGCGTATGCGTGTTCGCCCCTATTATCTGTACCAGTGCGATCCGATCACCGGCTCGGCCCATTTTCGGACTCCGGTGGAAAAAGGTCTGGAAGTTATTCAGGGCTTGCGGGGCTTCACCAGCGGCTATGCCGTTCCCACCTATGTTATCGACGCCCCCGGAGGAGGAGGAAAGATTCCACTCCTGCCGGAATCAGTTGTCGGAAAGCAGGGTACTGACCTTCTCCTGCGCAACTATGAAGATAGATTGTTTCGCTATCCCGACGTGATCTGAGCGCGGAAGAACCATTGATGCGCGGCCTCGGCCGCGCATACTCCATACATCCTTTTTGGAAGACACAAAAAAAATGAAAATAGGGTTAACATACGATCTGCGCTCTGCCTATCTTGAAATGGGATTTTCCGAGCTGGAAACTGCTGAATTCGATCGAGACGACACCATTGAGGCCATAGAATCCGCCTTGACCACGCTGGGGCATCAGTGTGAGCGCATTGGCCATGCCAGGCAGCTCATCCAGGCCCTGGCAGAGGGCAGGCGCTGGGATCTGGTATTTAACATTGCCGAGGGCATGTACGGCATTGGCCGTGAGGCACAGATCCCGGCTATTCTAGACGTATATAACATTCCATACACCTTTTCGGATCCCTTGGTCATGAGCCTGACTCTGCACAAGGGAATGACAAAACGGGTGCTGCGGGATGCACAGGTGGCGGTGAGCGATTTTCTGGTTGCGGAAAGCGGTTCAGATACGGTGGGAATATCCTTTGCTCCTCCATATTTTATCAAACCGGTGGCCGAGGGAACGGGCAAGGGGATAGACCCTGACTCCATCGTTCGTGACGGAGGACAGTTGGCCGATGCAGTCGATCGCCTGGTTCAGAATTTTCACCAGGCGGTGCTGGTGGAACCCTATCTCCCGGGTCGTGAATTTACTGTCGGTATTGTCGGCACAGGGAAGGGGGCCAAAGCTATCGGGACCATGGAAGTTATTCTCCTCCAAAGCGCTGAAGAGGGGCTCTATTCCTATATCAACAAGGAAGAATGCGAAGAACGGGTTGAATACCGACTTGCTGACAGCAGCCGGGATCCCGTTGTCCAGGAGGCTGAGGCGACTGCCCTTGCTGCCTGGCGTGTTCTTGGCTGCCGGGATGGCGGCCGTGCCGACCTGCGCTGCGATGAGTCGGGCCGACCACTGTTTATGGAGGTAAATCCTCTGGCGGGTATTCATCCGCAACACTCAGATCTGCCGATTCTCTGTAGCAAGCTAGGTATTGCCTATCTTGCTCTTATTCAAATGATTCTGGACTCGGCCACCAGCAGGATTAAGCTATGAATGTTGCTATTGTTCATAACAGCATAACAGAGGATGAGGGACCGGATGCCAAGGATGTACTGGCCCAGGTTGCAGTGGTCCGTGATGCACTTGTTCAATCGGGGCACAGTGTGGAAGTACTTCCCTGTTCTCTCAACCTGGAGCAGATCGTTGCCCGTCTCAGGGAGACGAGGACAGAGATGGTGTTCAATCTGGTGGAGTCCCTTGACGGGCATGGGCGCCTGATTCACCTTTTTCCAGCCCTCCTGGAAGCTCTGCGTCTTCCCTACACCGGTTCATCGGCTGCGGCCATTGCTACGACTTCCAATAAGACGGAGGCCAAAGAGGTTCTCCGCCATGCCGGATTGCCCACTCCTGCCTGGATCGGGCCAATGGTCGGCAGGGGGGGAAAAACAGGGGGAACCCCTGTCGATGGGGTGTGGATCGTTAAATCGCAGTGGGAACATGCCTCGCTTGGGATGGATGCAGAATCGGTGCTCCAGCCTGAGTCGGCGGCAGCTCTTTTCAGCATTCTTGAGCAGCGAGCGGGCAGCCTTGGCGGCAGCTGTTTCGGTGAACAGTTCATTGATGGTCGAGAATTCAATATTGCTTTGCTGGCCGCTAAAAATGAAGTGGAAGTTTTGCCTGCGGCTGAGATTCTGTTTGATGATTTTTCCACTCATATGCCGCGCATAGTCGATTACAGCGCCAAGTGGGATGAGACATCCTTTGCCTATGGCCATACCCCCCGTCGTTATGATTTTAGCGAAGATGAGAGGCCGTTGCTTGAGAAGCTGGTGCAACTCTCGAAACAGTGTTGGCATCTCTTTAACTTAAAAGGCTACGCCCGGGTTGATTTTCGGGTTGATCGTGATGGCCAGCCCTGGATTCTTGAAGTCAATACCAACCCCTGCCTTTCGCCGGATGCTGGATTTGCAGCTGCCCTTGACCAGGCCGGCCTTTCCTTTACCGAGGCGGTTGGTCGTATACTGGAAGATAGTCTCCTCCCACCCCACGCCTGAAAGGAATAGTGATATGCTGCGAATACGCCGTATCTATGATGATGCAATACCAATTAACAAGGAAGAACTCCACCAGGTAAAAGATATCCTCCGGACGCGATTCAGCGAAATAGATGAGGAGGAGGTCGAATCTATTGGTGAAAAACTGCGCAATCCCTTCAAGCAACGCTTTCGCACCATTCTCTTTGTGGCGGACAACGCCAAGGGGCGCGTGAATGGTTTTGCCATTCTCCTTCATGAACCAGTGCTCGCTTTTACCTATCTTGACTGGATTGCTATCACAGCCAAACGTGCTGGTTCTGGCATCGGCAGTGCTCTGTACGAAAGAGTGCGCCAGGAGTCGGCTGCCCTGAAGGTCAAAGGTCTCTTTTTTGAATGTCTGCCGGATAACGAAGAGTTGTGTACTGACAAGGCCATTCTCAAGGAGAACATTGCCCGCTTGAGGTTTTATGAACAGTACGGTGCCCGGCCCATTATCAATACCGCCTACGAATCGCCGGTTAACCCCGGTGACAGCTGTATGCCGCACCTGGTTTATGATGGACTGGATGCAGGAAAACCACCAGGCCGGGTATTTGTCCGCAAGGTAGTACGGGCCGTACTTGAACGCAAGTATGCCAACCTCTGTCCGCAGGAGTATGTGGAAAAGGTGGTGGGCTCGTGCAAAGACAATCCTCTGCAGCTGCGCCCATTCATGTATGTGAAGCCTGAAGTCGCCAGCAGCAAGGTGGACAGTCGAACCACTGAACAGATTGCCGTGGTGGTCAATGACCGTCATGATATTCATCATGTCCGTGACCGTGGCTACGTAGAATCGCCGGTGCGCGTCAAGTCCATTCTCAAAAAGTTGGAAGAAAGCGGTCTGTTTGTGCAGATAAAGCCCCGGCCTTTTGGGGACCGTCACCTGTACCCGGTGCATGCTCCCGAGCTGGTCAACTACCTGAAACATGCCTGTGCTGAAATGGATGAAGGGAAGTCTCTTTATCCCTATATCTTTCCCATACGCAACAAAACGAGGCCGCCCAAGGAACCGGCGGTGCTTGCCGGCTATTACTGTATTGACACCTTCACTCCCATCAACAGAAATGCCTATCCTGCAGCTCGCCGCGCAGTGGACTGTGCTCTGACCTCCGCAATCGAGGTCCTGAATGGTCGGCGAATAGCTTATGCCCTGGTCAGACCACCGGGCCATCACGCCGAAAGCAGAGTGTTTGGAGGATTTTGTTATTTCAATAACAGTGCTGTAGCGGCCCATTATCTGAGCGGTTTCGGGAAGACCGTAGTTCTTGATATCGATTACCATCACGGCAACGGGACCCAGGAAATTTTTTACCGGCGCGGTGATGTCCTCACTATCTCCATTCATGGTCATCCGAGTTTTGCCTACCCCTATTTCAGCGGGTTTGAGGAGGAGTGTGGCGAAGTTGAAGGCGATGGCTTCAATCTTAATCTGCCTTTGCCGGAGAGTGTTGACGGTCCGCAGTACCGCGAGGCGCTGAGTAAGGCCCTGAACAAAATCGAGTCCTTCAACCCTGCTTTTCTTATTGTTGCCCTCGGCCTTGATCCGGCCAAAGGTGATCCAACAGGTACCTGGAGTCTGCTGGCGAAAGATTTTGAAGAAAATGGTAGAATGATAGGCGCCCTTGGCCTGCCCACGGTTGTGATTCAGGAGGGAGGCTATCGGACCCGCACCTTGGGCACCAATGCCATGCGTTTTTTCAAAGGACTCGCCTATGCTGTTCAGGATTGGGCTGATAAGCGACATCCGGCAAAAAATAAGATCCATGGCGTCACCTACAGGTGTGAGGTAGAAGAGGCTGATTCGGAGCGGGTGGCCAAGCTCGTGTCCCTAACCGGATTTTTTTCTCCAGAAGAGATCGATGTGGCCGAGGAGCTGGTCAAAGAGAGATTGGAAAAAGGCGATTCGAGTGGGTATCATTTTATCATGGCAGAACATTATGGTCGCCTTGCGGCATACAGTTGCTACGGCCCCATACCCTGCACCCAGAGCGGATATGACCTGTATTGGATAGCTGTACATCCCGATTATCAAGGAAGGGGCATCGGTAAAGCACTCCTGGAGGAGACCGAGCGTGCCATCAAGAGTGGTGGAGGAGAACGTATTTATGTGGATACCTCCCAGCGCCGGCAGTATGCAGGTACCCGTGCCTTCTATGAACAGAATGGCTATGGCCAGCAAAACGTTTTTCCTGATTTTTATGCCCCTGGTGATGGCAAGGTTGTTTATTGTAAACATCTGTTGAATGGATAGTGTGGGAGAGCGTTAGAATCCTGTCCGAGAATGCCTTTTCTCGGACAGGATCCTAGCCTTATACCCTTTTTTTGTTTTCTGCCGGGGCAGGATTGGCAGAATTCGGAATCTCCATATCCAAACTGGATCGGGATGGTTCTTCTCGGAGCCATCCCATGGGGCGCCAAGGGCTGCTGTTTTATTTCGTCTTGTCAAAGAACTGCTTTATTATACGTCCATGGTGCGAATTGCGACTTCTCATGGTAACATACAGCCTTTGATTATCTTCTGTGGCGTGATGTCAATATGTTCTGGGCATTTCGTGTAGGCTGGTTTTGTTCGGTCCTATATCTGAAAAATGAGTAAGAATCATCTCTGATGAGAATAGGGCCAAGGGACACTCGATTGCTTGCATAAGCCATTGAGAATCTTGTTGTTGGGGTGGGGAATGAAATTAGGGACAATTTTACTGACTGTTATCGCCATTCTTCTCTGGTCATCTCCGGTTTTCTCTGTTTCTGCTGATCTGGATTCGTATGATTTTACCGCTGCCCAACAAGAACTCGATAAAATTGCTCAGCTTGATCTGGAAAGCACTTCGTTCGCGCAGGTAGACCTCTTGATGCAGCAGTTGCAGGTGTATCTTAAACAGGCGCAATACTGTACATCGACCACGCAGCAGGAAATGGAACAGATTGACAAGGCCTTTGCCTCGCTTGGCGAAAAAGTAACTGGTGAACCAAAGGATATTGCCAAAGAAAGAAGTGGTCTGGTGACCCAGAGAAGTGGGGTTGAGGTGCGTCTCGCCCAATGCCGTCTGTTGAACTACAAGGCCACGGCTCTTGAAGAAAAACTGAAAAAGAATCAAAAAGAGAGTTTTACCAGAGACCTTTTTGCTGAAGGTCCTAATATTCTGACCATCGTTCTCCATCCAGAATTACGATCTTTAGACTGGTTGCTGGTAACCGGTAAATTTCTTATCACAGGAAGTGGGCTTACTTCCCTGGTGCCATGGCATCTTATCCCCATACTTTTTCTGGCGGGTTTCGGTTATTTTGTCGGCACTAAAATGGATGATCTTTTTATTTACCACGTGGGTAAAATCACCCAAGAAGGACTTTTCTTCGATTTCTGGCGGACAATCGGGCAACAGAAAAGCACTTTTCCCCTGCTTACGGCCCTGGGTGGTGCATCCCTTGCTGTACATTTTTTCATGGCAGGCCTGCGGCCGCTGCCCTATTTGCCAAGCGCTGTGGATGCTTTGCTGTTCGCACTCTTTTTTTCAATCTTTGGTAAGGTCTACGGGCTTATCCTCACTGACAGTGGAGGAACAGGGGCAGAGGAGAGGAAGCTCTCTGCCTCCGATCTCTTGCGTCTCCATTTACTGGCCCTGTTTTCTGGAATATTATGGTTTGTCTTTGCAAGTCCCCTCCAGAATTTTTTACCAGAGGTAACTTTTTATCTCCTGCGTGCCTTGATTGTAGTGCTCTGGTATGGAGCTTTGCTCTGGTCATTTTGGATGTCCTGCACTTTTTCCAGATTGGAGACATGGAGGCGAACGATACGTATCGTTCTGGTCCTGGTCCTTGGTAGTGTCGTACTGGCCGAACTTGGCGGTTATCGAGCTCTTGCCACCTATCTGCTGGTCGGAACCTCTGGTACCATAGCTCTCATCCTCATCTTTGTTATCGGCAAGCATTTGAGTAGCGAGGTTATAGGTGGTTTTGGCAGAGGCAAGTATGGCTGGCAGAAAACCATTCGCCAAAAAGCGGGCATTAAACAAACTGAAGTCCTCAGAGGGGTCCTCTGGATAAACAGTATGTTCAAGCTCTTACTTGTTTTTGCTTTTATTCACAATCTTATCCGCTTATGGAGCATATCCAGGGTATATGCTTCAACCTATTACAGCTGGCTGGTGCAAGGATTCAGTTTTGGCACGGTAACCATCGTCCCATCACGAGTGGGAATTGGTTTTTTGATTTTCGCCTTGGGTTGGACCCTTGTTTCTCTTGCTAAAGACAACATTGTTCGCCCCTGGATGACTGAATCCGAACTGGCGCCCGGTGTGCAGGATGCCTTTACCACCGTTCTTGGGTATATCGCTTACAGTATTACTATTCTCGTTTCTCTCAGTACTGCCGGCATTGATTTTTCCGGCCTGGCAATGGTTGCCGGTGCCCTGTCCGTCGGTATCGGCTTCGGTCTTCAGAATATAGTCAACAATCTCGTTTCCGGCCTCATTCTTCTCTTTGAACGGCCTATCAAACGCGGGGATTGGATCAGTGTCGGGACCACGGAAGGATATGTAAAAAAAATCAGTGTGCGGTCCACCATTATCCAGACATTTGACCGATCTGACGTCATTGTTCCCAACTCGGAGTTGATCTCCAGCCAGGTGACGAATATGATGCTTCAGGACACTCGGGGCAGGGTTCGGGTGGCGGTGGGAGTCGCCTATGGCAGCAATACCGCACTGGTCAAAGAACTTCTCCTCGAAGTGGCGAAGAATCATCCGGAGGTGATCAACAATGGCACCGCCCCCTATCCTGTTGTCCGCTTTCAGGCCTTTGGTGAATCTTCCCTGGATTTTGAACTATTCTGCCATCTACGGGATGTTGATAAACGTATTGATGTGCGCAGTGATATGCATTTTGCCATTGATCAGGCTTTTCGTACCCATGGGATTGCAATTCCCTTTCCCCAGCGTGACGTCCATATTAAACATGATTTCCCCAAAACAGAGGAAAAGAAGGTCGTGGACGAAACAGAGAGCGAGCCTGAAAAGCTATGATGTTTCCCGTCCTGAACGTGGGGAAAGGGGGGGCTGGACAAGCCCTTCAGATTACGGAACGGAGGAGATATGTCAGAATGGGATTACTCTCCACCTTCATTTTCCAGGCCAGGGGGAGGTGAACCGGACTGGTCACCACTTTTCGGTCGAGCATCTCTTTCAGGGTGTCGAGAAAGGCAATGGAGGTCTTCCCGATAAAGAGGGGTTGCAGGTCCGTACCCGAGTGGTAGAGCTGTAAAAGTTTACGCAGTCCTGTCAGGTAGAGATAATCCTTGGTAAGTCCGCCCCCTCGATATACCCGTACACTCATACTGAAGGCGTCTTCTTTTGACATGCCGAAATCATCAGCCAGAGCCTTGTAGGTCTTGCTGAAATCGTAGTTTTGGACCATCATATGGACAGCCATCACCCGATGGGCCAATGTTTTTATCCGCTCCAGAGTCAGATTGCCGGACAAATACTCACTGAGGATGGCCAGACCTTCCTGGGTTTCTGTATTCCCTGCCAAGCCAAGCTTGAATATCTTCAGACCCTGTGTGTTGGAATTGATGGTGGTCACCATGTGAACCCCCAGCTCATGGTGGATCAGGGCCTGAATTTCCGTTTCCGTAAAGTGGGCAGAGCGATTAATCAGAACCTTGCGTCGCCCACTGCTGACCGTGGCCCTGGCCACCATACGACTACTCAACTCTACCTGACAGTGAAAGCCATATTTGTTTATTGCCTTTTGGAATGCATTGGCGCACTTTCTGGCATTGAATTGCTGCGCCTCATTTTCCTCTTCAATAGGGGGGGCAGCGATAAAAAAACGGGCCAATTGAATGTCTCCTTCCCTTGGCTCTCCATGGAATCGTAGAGAATTGTAGAGAAAATGTTCAGTGCCAATGGTGGTCAGTAGGTCGATTTTCTGGGCAAGCATGTCAATGGTGTTGCGGTAGAGCTGCCGAATACTGACGTCCTGGATATTGTCTACTGGAATGGCATAGAGTCGTTTACGAAAGACAAAAGGATCAATCTTTAATTGTCGGTAGTAAAAGCGGGGGGTATAGTTGCACTGTTTTGCAAAAAAAAGGTTACGTTCATGGGTAAGATTGACGGGATTGATATAGCGCAGGGTGTCAACACCTTTTGCCATCTTATAGAGGGCCGCATCTATCCTCCTGATAACCTTGCTGCTCTCCTCGGCAAAAAACAGTGAGCGCTGTATTCTTTTACCGGCAAATCTTCTGCTGAAGTAGGCTGCATTGTAACTCAGTGCCTGTTTTAGGCTTTCAATAACTGCCTCCAGGATCAGCGGGTACGCTACTCCAGAGAGTTCATTCATATACACTTTTTTTATTGCCAGAGGGATGCAAAGGCTCTGGGGGTGATTCTTATGAATAAAAAAGGCTTGATAGCCCTTGCCGGGAAAGACTTCATCACAGGCCGCTCTGTTCTTGATATTCGGAAATTCTGTTCCCAGGAGCCGTCTTTTTAGATGGTTGACTACTGGCTGGTATGTTTTTTGATCAATGTAATAGGTGCCAACATTAAAGAGTGGTGTAGTCGTTGTGATGCGCTTGTAGTTGTAGGAGTGCAGATCATAGATGACGCAGCGGGAAAAAATCTCTTCAAGGACTGTGAGAAGGGCATGCAGTACTCTGTAGTAGCTGTCATGCCGGGAAATGTTTTCCTTCTGTTCTTTGACAGAGAGAGAATTGTTCCAAACAGTTTTCCCAGAGGACTCTTTGGGCGTGGATTCCCCGGGCGGACGGTTCAGATCATAGAGATATCGTGAGTCAAGGCCCTGGAGGACAATGGGAAATGAGGCCAGCATAACGCCGGTATAAGGATCTTCCTCATATTGTCTTTTTCCCTCATCCAGCAGCAAATTCCCGGCTATTTGCCTACGAAGAGTATGACCAGCGTGAATTGCTGTGCAGACCGCAGGAACATATCTATCGATCTTGATGCTGAAGGCACCCGTGTCGACAACTGCTGTAACGGATTCCTTTCGTTCAATACGGAGAAGGATCTCCTCTTCAGATAAGGTCTGCATTTGCGATACCCTTGCGGGTAAGCTGTAGAAAAAAAATTTCCTCCATTCTTGTTGTAAGAAACAAGAATGGAGGAAAAAGGATGTTCTCCAAAATGGTTATAGTTAAAACTCAGCTTGGATTACTGTTTCTCGTGACTCCGGTTGGATTCCAGCCCGTTAACGAGTTGTTATGAGAAAATAGTTCGCTATTCCACTGTGTGGAGAGGCACGTTTGAGCTCAGTTTCCTTAAGCGTCACTTTTTTCAATGACCTCCTAATACTCGGCCATAATCGAATAGTCTTGCGCAGCATGGGCGTCCTGAAGCTGGAGCTTGACTGGTTGTACACTTTGTAAAATATATTTCACACCACACACCTGGCAGAATACAATGTCATTCTTTCGGTTGTAACTGGAAATTTCAAGTCCATCGGCGCTTCCGCAGAGTTTACAACTCCGAAACTGGTGGTTAAACGATCTGATTCGTTTTCCTCGGCTTCCTGATTTTCCTGTTTGATCAAACATGTTAAGATCCTTTTTTGAAACAGCATAACGACAATTGCGGCAAGATACCGCACCATATAATACGATACAACTGAAAAGAGTTTAAGACATACAATGCCGCTGAATCGTTTTCTTTCCCGCAGGTAAGCGTTTGCCGGGTAAGAGGTTAATAAGGGTCGTACCCTTCGTTCAACTCGAACTCATCGTAATGTCCATATTCACCATCAAAAGTTAAAGGCCTGAGTCGAAGTGGGTTGGTGGAATACAGTTCGTATTCCCCCCCACAGACATCACAAAAAATCACATCACCAGGCTCATCATCATGGAAAATTTTGATTTCACCCATACATATGGGGCATTTTCGGGCTTTCATAATTTTAATCCTTATCTTTTGCAGTTAGTTACTCTAGGTTAAACTTAAACATTTGTTCTGATGGCTCCTTTTCGAAAAAACTTTCTCCAAAGAATTCCCCTTCGATCTCAATTTCTTCACTTTTCGCTGTCGTGTCAGGTTGCGCAGGGATGATTTCTTTTTGTTCGGCTTGGTCGTTGATTTTTGCCAGGCCCTGCTTAGTGTAAGGTTCTTCCTCCAGGTTTTGTTCTTCCTTGTTGCTTATGTCATCAGGAACAACCATTGCTGTTCCTTGCTGCGCCGTGGAGCAGAGGGCGATTGTCAGAAACAGGGTATTGAACATTGCGATTCTAATTTTCATAAACGCCTTCACCCGTGCCATGCATAACGCTGGGTAACGGACAGTGGAATCGTCCTTTTCTGCCGTTGTCAAAACTCTTTCCTGTCGATTATTAGCAAGAGAAATGCCAATCTGTAGCTATTTCCGTAAACAGGAGGGGCAAAAGTTGAGACGAGATGAAGGGATGTTTTTTAACATGTTGAAAATATATTGTTTTGTTCTCTCTTTGCTCTTGTTCTCAGACCCCTTAACTGCTTTTTTTGTTACAGGCACTCCAATAGGGTAGCCATGACATGAATTGAAGAAAAAAGAACTCAGAGTTCTTTTTTCTAGACCATGCCCGGTTTGCCCAAAAAAAAAATGTTTCTATAGTTTGTTAGTAATTAGAATTACGTGCAAATAGTATATTAAGAACTCAATGTTCTCAATATGCACTAGTCGGAACTTATTCTTCCTGTTTTTTTGCTTGCAGCCAAATGGAGACAGTTTGCTGAGAGAAGGGTGGCTTAAAAAATGAGTTGCACGTTCCGCATGGTCGATGAAAGCAAATAAGGTGTGGACAGTTTCAGAAATTGAGTCTATAAACTCGATCCCCGCAGCAGGAGAGCAGTGAAAATGCTGCTGCCCATAAGATGAATGTGCTCAAGGAGTAAAGGAGTTGGGCGGGGGAGTGCAGCCAGGAAAGACAAACAGCTGCTGGGGTGGCGGGAATGGCTTTCACTTCCTAATATTGGTATCCCGGCCATCAAGGCCAAGGTCGACCCAGGGGCAAAAACTCTGCCCTCCATGCCTTTGCAGTGGAACCTTTTGAGGAAGATGGAATAGCAAAAATTCGTTTTGAGATTCACCCCTTACAGAAACAAACAGGCATTGTCCTGGCATGCCAGGCACCCATTGCTGATCGTCGTATGGTCAGCGACTCCGGCGGCTACAAAGAAATGCGCTATGTCATTAACACCATCCTTGTTTTGGGCACTGTCCGTACTCGGGTAGAAATGACACTGACTGGCAGGGGGTACCGTGTTGTTTCGGATGCTCCTGGGGCGCGGAGTGCCATAGCTGGTAGCTATTGCGTTGACCCTGCTGCTGCTTACTTGGCAGGACGGAAGTCCCCTACTATTTACAAAGAAGGAAGATAAAGTGAAAATTTGTATTTTATCAAGGAATAAAGAGCTTTACTCTACGGCCAGACTTGTTGAAAGTGCCGAAAGACGGGGGCATGAAGTGCAGGTTGTTGATCCGTTGCGCTGCTACATGAATATCACCTCTCATAAACCTTCAATCCATTTTAAGGGAGAACCCTTAGACGGATTTAGTGCGGTTATTCCACGAATAGGCGCTTCGATTACTTTTTATGGAACTGCTGTTGTCAGGCAGTTCGAAATGATAGGCGTCTATTCCGTCAATGAATCGGTGGCCATTTCCCGTTCTCGAGATAAACTCCGTTCTTTGCAACTTCTGGCTCGCAGGGGAATAGGCCTGCCGGTAACCGGTTTCTCCCATGCAACCCTGTATACCCAGGACTTGATCGACCTTGTTGGTGGTGCACCATTGGTGATAAAATTGTTAGAAGGGACCCAAGGGGTAGGTGTTGTCCTAGCCGAGACCAATAACGCGGCTGTTAGTGTTATTGAGGCGTTTCGGGGATTGAAACAGAATATACTGGTCCAGGAATTTATCAAGGAGGCGGATTCCAAAGATGTCCGCTGTTTTGTGGTTGGGGGGAAGGTTGTGGCAGCAATGATGCGCATCGGTAAGGAGGGAGATTTCCGCTCTAATATCCATCGGGGAGGAAAGGCTGAGAAAGTGAAAATCACCCCGGAAGAACGCTCCACAGCTGTTCGTGCTGCTAAAATTATGGGCCTGAACGTGGCTGGGGTGGATATCTTACGCTCAAATCATGGTCCGGTTGTCATGGAGGTGAACTCTTCACCTGGCCTGGAAGGTATTGAAAAAGCAACCGAGCTGGATGTAGCAGGTATTGTAATCGAATTTATTGAGAAAAATGCCGAACCAGGAAAGACCAAAACTCGTGGCAGAGGCTAATAGCTGCCTGTCCATAATTGCCTCATTTTCCCTGAGATCCTCGGCGGTCTCCTCTGATCTTGCCGCTCTTAAAAATTAATTTTCAGAAGTTCAACCTCCATGGCCCCCAAGGGCGCTTATACCCGTAGTTAGGATGATTCCTTGGGGGGAAACCAACGGTTGCATTTATTGAGTGTCTTGATTAGAGAAAGAAGGCTCTCGTTTCCGGACAGGCGCTAATTCTATACCTGAACTATTCATATCGAGGTGATATTGCAGGGCATACCGATTACTTCTTCATGATCTTCAAAGAAAGGACCAACATGACATTATTACTCCCGGAAAATCCGATCTTTATCGTTATCATTCTCCCACTGCTGGTTTTTTGCGCTCGGATTCTTGATGTCTCCATCGGCACACTGCGAATTATCTTTGTCTCTAAAGGATTGAAATACTTGGCGGCCCTGCTTGGCTTTTTTGAATCTTTAATCTGGTTGCTGGCAGTGGCTCAGGTCATGCAGAATCTTAATTCATGGCAGACCTATATCGCCTTTGCCTTTGGATTCGCGGCAGGCAACTATGTGGGTGTAGTTCTTGAAGAAAAAATTGCTCTGGGTAATATGCTGATCAGAGTCATCACCCGAGGGGAGGCGGATGAACTGGTTAAAGTGCTCTGGGCTGCAGGATATGGAGTGACCAGTGTTGATGCACAGGGTGAAACCGGGCCAGTCAAATTGATCTTTAGTATTGCCAAGCGGAAAAATATTAGAAAGATCATCTCTATCATCAAACACTATAATCCTAATGCCTTTTATACCATTGAAGACATGCGTTACGTCAATGAAACCTATTCAGCCCCGATCTCGAAAGGGACATTATTTGCCCGCTTAACTCTCAGTATGCGAAAGTAGGGCCTGGAGTAAAAGGCCAAAAATGCTCCTGATAACTTTTTGCTCTGGAAGACTCTGTCGCATGGTATTCTCTTCCTGGGGGGGACAGGTCAGTCTCTCTTTGGGGGATATCTTTCAGAGAAAATCGTGAACCCGGTTGCCCTAATTTCTTGCTTAGGGCAACCGGCCCCGTTATCGGAAACTCCTTAAAACCATTTTTTCTTTTTAAAGAAGAGGATCATTACGCCAGCGGTTGCCAGCATTATGCCAATAGCGAAAGGATACCCATAGTACCAGCTGAGTTCCGGCATATTCAGGGGACTTGTGACTGTGTTGAAGTTCATGCCGTAGAGGCCTGCGATGAAGGTGAGAGGGATAAAGATGGCGGCAAAAATAGTCAGAACCTTCATGACCTCGTTCATGCGGTTGCTGATCGAAGAGAGATAAATATCCAGCATGCCGGAAATGATATCACGGAAGGTTTCAATGGTTTCAATAATCTGGATAGTGTGGTCGTAAAGATCTTTCATGTAAAAGTAGATGGCCTCGCTGATCAGGTCAATTTCTTCGTCACGCACCAGGCTGTTGATCACCTCGCGCAGCGGCCAAACCGACCTTCTGAGGAGGATCATCTCCCGCTTCAATATATGGATTTTGCCCAAGGTCTCGGGAAGTGGGTTGGTAACAAGTTCTTCTTCTATGAACTCGATCTCTTCACCGATCTTCTCAAGTACTGAAAAGTAGTTGTCAATGATGGAGTCCAGCAGGGCATAAAGGAGATAGTCTGTCTTCATCTTGCGGATACGACCTTTGTTGTTACTGATCCGGGTGCGTACTCCGTCAAAGGTGTCTCCTGTTTTTTCTTGAAAGGAAAGCAGGTAGTTTTTACCGAGCACAAAACTGACCTGTTCCATATCGACCCGTTGGGTTTCAGTATTGTAGGTCTGCATCTTCAGTACCAGAAACAGATACTCGTCGAAGACATCAAGCTTGGGACGCTGAGTGGTGTTGAGGATATCTTCCACGGTGAGCGAGTGGAGTTTGAAGCAGGAACAGAGTTTCTCGATGATATCGACCTGATGCAGGCCATCGACGTTGATCCAGGTGACTGTCTGCTTTCCCTGATAGATTGCGCATTCTTCCGGATTGTCAGGGGTTATGGTGTTGTAGGATGTCTGGTCGTAATCTATGACCCTGATGTTAATATCTTCGCTTTGCTGCTGACCGACATGGATCGGGGTGCCAGGCGGCAGGCCCGATTTGAGCGATGATGTCTTGAGAATCCGGAACATGGAGCCTTCTGTTTCGCTAAGAGTCGTGTCGGGAATATCGAGGGGTGTTTTCATGGGATACATTTCCTCAAGGCAGACTTGAAAGGTTTCACAGCTTGTAGTCGGTTATGCTGGCTGACTGCAAATCTTTATGATATGTAAGCAATTTATTCTCGAAAAAAACGTAACGCTTCAGCAGCACTTCATCTTCATCCATTGAGGGCTTCTCGAATAGCACGAGTATGCTTTGCATCCCTGACTGAACCGATATAAAACACTGCTAACCGGTTACAGAGTGGTTGGTTGTCAATTATTTGCCATTACCTGAATAGTCACGAAAAAACAAGACCTAACTGGTCTATGTGAGATGGGCCAATTGCTTGACTTGATGATCCTGGCAGTTGATTGTTTGGTGATGCGATAATATTTCTATTCTGCATCCGCTAAAGGTGGTACGTTTTGATTTTGATGGAGAGCCCATTCTGTCAGGGGGGATGTTGAGGGACTCGTGCTCCTGTTCTCCGTCTCATTGATTATACGGTTCTTCGTGGTCGGTCCTGGCATTGCCTGGCAGGCCATCGGCAGGAACAGTAGTGGACTTTTTACAACGGGTGTTGTTTGTTGGCATCATCGCCATTGGTTTTGCCATACAGGATAGAGTCAAAAAAGCATTTCAGGTCTTATTCTGCTGGTGAAACGAAGTAGTAAACCGAGTTAACGTATACAGATCAAAACTTTTGTTTCCTGGAACCTGTTAGTGAGATCCCGTTATGATCCTGCCTGGACATTTTTTCGACTTGCTTAATCATCTTGGCCATTGGCAGGTATTGCTTGATATTTTAATTTTTGCCCTGGCAATCTTTTATTTATCACGAACCTTGAGGGCGACAGGGACCTGGAAGATCGCCGTGGGCCTCATTGTTGCCGGCGTACTGGCCATGTTGGCGACAATGAGTGGTCTGCGCGGAGTGGAATGGATCTTTTCTAATCTGAGTCAGTTTGCCCTGATTGTTCTTATTGTTCTCTTTCAGCCGGAACTTCGTAAAATTCTTGAACGGACGACGACTCTCTTTGGTAATCAGAGCCAGGCCGATCTCCAGGGCCTGCCGGACCTTATTGAAAAAGTACTTTTTGAACTTGCCGGCCGCAAATGGGGGGCTATCATTGTTCTCCCCGGCAATGATCCCATCCGGCAGTGGATAACCGAGGGCGTCAGGGTTGATGCCGTCCCCAGTTTTCCCATGTTACTCAGCATCTTTGATCCCACTTCTCCCGGTCATGACGGGGCAATGATTGTTGAGGAGAATCGCATTTCCCGAATAGGTGTGCACCTGCCGCTGTCGGAGAGCAAGAAGCTTTCCGATGCCTTTGGTACTCGCCATCATGCTTCCTTGGGCCTGGCTGAAAAAACCGATGCCCTGGTCCTGACCGTTTCTGAAGAACGGGGTGAAATTTCTCTGTTTTGTCATGGAGAAATGGTGCCGATAAAGGAAAAGGGGGAGGTGGTCGCTCAGATCCTGGCTTACAGCAAGAATTCTGGACCAAACATGCCGAGCGTCCGATTCGGGTATGGAAAAAGGTTCTGGTCTCTTTTCCTGGAAATCGGGGCAAGCCTCATGGTGGCCACTCTGTTTTGGACCCTGGTTATCATGGGCAAGACTGAGAACCGGGAAATGATTTTCACCGTTCCCATTCAATATGTTGGTCTGCAGGAGAATCTGGTCCTGGGAAGGGAGATACCCACGGAGGTGAAGCTCTACCTTGAGGGGTCTTCCTCCCTGCTTTCCACCATGGATCTTTCCCAGTTGCGGGTCCAGGTCAACCTCACTGAAGTGACGGAAGGGGACCAGGTCGTGGCCCTGACCGCCCAGAATGTAGTGGTTCCAAGGCGAGTAACGGTGACAGATATCAATCCTTCTTCTCTGAAAATCTCGGTGAAGGCACTGCATGAAACGACCCTGCCAATCAAACCACAGCTCCTTGGCAAATTGCAGGAGGGAATGAAGATTTCCTCAGTAAGTGTTAATCCGCCGAGTGTCCAGGTCCTCATGCCCACAGAGAGGGCATCCATGCAGATGCCTAGTTCGCTGCTTACCACCCCGATCTATCTGCACGGCATCAAGGAGGACGCAACGGTTTATTGCAAGGTCATAGTTCCCGCCGGTGTCCAGAGTCTTGAGCGTCGCTGGCCGGATGTTGAGGTCCAGATTCATGTCATCCCTCAAAAGAAGTAGGGGCAGATTTCCGGGGAAAGAGTCCAGGCATGTTGGTCTGGATACTGGCTGAGTTGTGGCTGTGCATCAAAGAGTCTCTGTAAGAGACTCTTGCAGGTCCAAAAAAGGAAAGCGGGGAATGTGGAAGGGGGTACCTCCCGACCAGAACGGCTTGCTTTGTCTGACCAAGTCACGGGCTTGTAAAAGGAATACCTTATGGCGGGAGTTTTTCCTGGTTGAAGGGGGCGTTGAGATTGTGAAAAAGGGAAGATTCAACTGATTGAATCTCCCCTTTTTTGAGTGCCTTTCTCAGAAAAGGCTGCACTGCCGATGCATGTGGAGGACAGGATCCTAGTCGACTTTCCAGAAAGATTCTTTTTCTGCGCCACACTTTGGACAAACCCAGCTTTCCGGTACTTCTTCCCAAGGGGTTCCAGGTTCAACACCATGTTCATAGTCACCTTCTTCGGGGTCATAGATGTAGCCACAGGGGCATTCCCATTTTTGCATACCAAGCCTCCTTTGTCGTTTCGTATGATTGACAGGTTGTGTGAAACTGTACTTCTATATATTTTACCAGTTGTTGTTCCTTTATGGTAGGAAAAATGAAACTAATTGGTTTCGCAGTGGAAACTGATTTTCTGATTCCTTCTTTCCTTGGTTCAGGGGAAGAATAAAACTCTTGGTCATCTCAGATGCACTTTGCCGTCCTGGTGTTTGCATTGAGCGACATTGTGGATTGCGCGAAGAGCGGCAAAGAGGTGGTGCGTCTCTTTTAGGGAGTTGCTGAAGGGCTGTTGTACGATTTTCTGCTGAAAATGCAGGGGCCAAAGTTTGTCATAACCATGAACCTGTCTTCTGACCATTGTCCGCCTATTCGTCTAATACTTTACGTATGAGTCGGCCAAGATGGTTGATTGAAATGGGCTTATAAACAAATTCTTTAATGCCATAACATTTGGCCTCAGTTTCCGAAACAGTTGAGCTATAGCCGGTGCAGAGAATAATAGGGAGGTCAGGACGGATCTGCAGGAGGCGCCTGGAGAGTGCCGTACCTGTCATGTCAGGCATTGTCTGGTCAGTGATGACAAGATCAAATTTATCAGGCTGATTCTGGAAAGACTCAAGTGCTGCAAAACTGCTTTTTCTGGCTGTGACGGTATAACCCAGATTTTCAAGGATTTCCTGTGCCATTTCAGTGATCTGTGCTTCATCATCAACAAAAAGAATCTCTTCAGTACCGTTCGGAATGTCGTTGAGAGTTTCTTCTGTGGCTGGAATGTCTTCATTGACTACAGGCAATAACACCTTGAATGTTGTTCCTGTGCCACGTTCACTTTCACAGGAGATGAATCCACCATAGTTTTTGACGATACCATGGATGATGGCCAATCCCATCCCTGTGCCTTTCCCCGTTTCCTTGGTGGTGAAATAAGGGTCAAAGATGTTGTTTTTTATGGCCGGGTCAATGCCGGTGCCGCTGTCGTGCACAGTTAATTGGGCAAAAGTTCCGGCTGCCACACCGGTTATGCCGCTTAAGTCTTCCGTATCGAGTTTAATTTCTCTCAAGGATATATCCAGCCTTCCACCAATGTTTTCCATGGCATGGAAGGCATTGGTGCACAGATTCATTAAAATTTGATGGACCTGGGTGGGGTCGGCAAGGATCGTGCCTGTCGTTGGGTCAATGTCTTCATGAATAATAATGGTGGACGGGATTGAAGATCTGAGCAGTTTTATCCCCTCTTTGATGATAGTTGCCGGGTGAATATGGATCGGAGTAATGTTTGCCTGGCGGCTGAAGGCGAGGATTTGTTTTACCAGATCTCTTGCTCTGAACCCTGCCTTAAGAACCTCGCCAACATTCCTGGCCGTTCTTGAATCCGGAGGAAGATCTCTCGCTGCGATTTCACTATAGCCAATGATCGCCGTGAGAATATTGTTAAAATCGTGTGCGATTCCACCGGCCAGGGTGCCAATGGCTTCCATTTTCTGAGCTTGCCAAAGTTGTACTTCCATTCTTGCCTTATCTGCTTCAGCCTTTTTACGTTCGGTGATGTCCAGACCTGAAAAAAGAACCCCTTTGACGTGTTCCCTTTCATCAAGCAAGAGCGTATTATGAAAAGCGATGATTCGTTCCTTGCCATTACTTGTGAGGATGGGATTTTCATAATATTCCACCAGCTCAGTCTTGCCCGCCATCAGTTTGTTGAATACTTCCTTCATGTCACGAATGATTCTTGTGGGCAGGTAATGGTCAAACCAGTTTTTGCCGATAATTTCATCTTCAGGTACGTTTAATATCTGACACCCTTTTTGATTCATTAATATTACTCTGCCGGCAGTGTCGAAAACACCTATCATCACTCCGGCAATATTTAAATACTTCTGGGCCTTTTCCTTTTCTTCTTTTAATTCATTTGTTCGTGCCGCAACGGTCTGGTCCAGATTGTCATAGGCTTTCTGGAGGGCCTTTTCGGCTTCGATTCGGATGGCGATGTTGGTACTTAATTGGCGGCTGAATTGGACCACAGAGTAGTAACGCCATGCGGCCATAGTGAGAATAACGAGAATGATTATCCCGGACATTCCGAAAAAAGTCCTTTGCAGATTCCAGAAAGGATCAGGCCTGCCATACCACTTGGCATAGTCCGTCAGGTAATTCCCTGACTGGATATACTCTTGAATACCAAGGTTTATTTTTTTGAGCAGCTCAGTGTCCGTTTTGCGGAGGAGAAATCCCCTTTTTAATTCCATCAGGGGGAAACCCACGACTTTGATTTTGTCAGCCACTCCTGCAATCTGAGCCTTTTTCCAGAGAACAGGCTCAGGAAAGACAAAGGCATCCACGTCTCCTGAGAGAAGTTGGATGAGGGCAGTGTCAATATTCGGGAAAGGAATCAGTTTGATATCATCGCGATATCTGAGCGTTGTCTCTGCCGCACTCTTTTCTATCACTGCCACCCGTTGATTCTTGAGGGCCTTGAGGCTATCTATTGAGTAATTTTTTGCGCGGACAAAACAGGAAACAGGAATTGTTTCAATTTCATCAGAAAAAACAAACTCCGTCGAGCGTGGATCACTGATGCCGATTCCCGGGATTAAATCTGCCTCACCAGTTCGTATGGCCTCCATGGCAGCAGCCCAATTTTCTACGATCAGGTAATGAATCTGTGATCCAGTTTGTTGGGCGACTCTGGTTAGTATGTCAATGGCAAAACCTGTTGGTTCACCAGTATTGTCAAGATGATAGAGAGGAGGGAAGTCCTTGAGAACAGCAGCGGTTATTTTATTTGTTTGAAGAGTATTTTCTTGGCAGAAGGCTTGTGGAATATGGATGAAAAGGAGGACAAGAAAAAGAAAAAGTGAGAAAACTGCAGAGGTGTACAAGGTATGGTCGTAACTACGGATCCCCTGAGGTGGAGGTTTGGATTTGTTCATATTGTACTAACAGAACTTGGTATTTCTCAAAAAAAGTGTCCGCCGGGTATCATTGGCAAACGAGGATTCTACAATATCGTATCCTATTGGAATCAAGTCGCTCTGTCAATAACGCATATTGAAAAATACCTGCATCAGAGATTGTGGAGGGAGTAGCATGTCAGGGGTAATCATTTTTCCCTGTTTTTTGAGTGATCACTGTGAACGGCGCCACTTCTGATCTCTGCTGATTCTCTTTTTCCTAGGAGCCTGTCGGATTTAGAGAATCGTAGCGAAAATTAGAGAAATCGAGACCAGATTTTCATGGATTTGAGGCGAATAGCAGGCCTATTTAACGAAAATCTATGGAAATATGGGCCGATTTGTCAAATTTGCAGCAGATTTATGTCT
>JAHIUA010000093.1 GCA_018817385.1 Pseudomonadota bacterium | reverse complement strand
GCGAAAATTAGAGAAATCGAGACCAGATTTTCATGGATTTGAGGCGAATAGCAGGCCTATTTAACGAAAATCTATGGAAATATGGGCCGATTTGTCAAATTTGCAGCAGATTTATGTCTAAGTCCGACAGGCTCCTAGAGGAAGCAACAAGGAGTATAGCGACTGCAGAACAGAATTTACTTGAAAAACGTAGATGCTATTTAAAAGAAGATGGCTGTCTTTCTGCGGTACACAGTTGCCTGCCTTGCTCAGAGTTGTAGTTTTTTGGGTGTCTCTTTCTGACTTTTTCGTAGTGATAAATGATGACCCTCTAACGCTGGGTACTCTAGCTATTGCCTCTTTTATAGTGCTGAACTGAACGGGCTAAGTTCGGCAGAGTACGACCACGCCTGTTTCGCTACGTCATGGATATAGCTTATTGTCAACAGGCCGCTACGGAACAAATGACTGGATTGTTGTTGATCTGGTTGTGGGCGTAGTGCTTGCAATTCTGTAAACAGGTCACCGTGGTTGGGGGTCCAACTGATTGCATTGCAGTAGATTTATGGTGCACCGGAAACCTGATTTGCTGTTTGGGTGATTAATAGAGGAAACAGATGGAACGCAGCAAACAAACAACGCTATGGTTGTACTGGAAAAACCTTCCCGGATCCCAAATGCCGGTATACCTGAAGATGTGTTATGAAGTGATGGTGAAGAATTGCCCTGAGTGTGATGTGGTTCTTGTCACACCGGAAATACTCTGTAACTTCCTCCCCAATATTCCATTTGATCTGGATGCAATTCGACTACACTCCGATTCGGTCCCCCCAATTGCCCTTGCAGCTGACTATATTAGAGTTGCCCTGTTAGAAAAATATGGTGGTATCTGGATGGACATAGACTGTCTTGTGCTTACCGATTTGGGTCCATTGGTGACTGACATACTTTCCGAGTATGATTTTTACTCAATGCATAAAACAGAAACAAATAATGTCGTTAGCAATGGCTTTATGGCTTCGCGCCCACATGGAATCGTTATCAGTCAATATCTACAAGTAATGACGGATCTTATTCAGAATAAACTTGCCTGCGGTGAAAGCTTCAGTTGGAGCGAAATTGGGGCCAGCATGTTGACGCCGATAGCTTTTGAACATAAAGATGTCTGCTATTTCGAACCTGAGAAAATTATTCACCCCATACACTTTGAAGATTCTGACATATTCTGGAAGCGTACTGATCGCTTAGATCTCGACGAACTTATCCCTGCAAATGTTAAAGTTGTAATGCTTTATAATAAAAGGTTCACTGCGAGTAATAAGATCACAACTCGTCGGCAACTCTTAAACAGCAACTGTTTGCTTGGTGCCTTGATGAGACGGGAGTTACCGGAACAAGCATTATGGGTAACCTCTCCTCAGGCACCAGAGCACGTTTTCACCCCACAAGATGTGGAACTCGTCTTTACTACCATTGCTCGCCCAAAGAGCTGTATCAAATTTATCAAATCAGTTCGGCAGCAGTTGGGAAATGATGTTGCTATCCATTTTGTTGCACAGGGGGATGCCGAACCAGAATATGAACAGGCTGAGGTTGAGTATGGCTGTAAGGTGACACGGGTAGGGAATGACTATGGGCTTGGGGCCAGTCGTAACTTGTTGGTAGCAGCTGCCGAGCGACCTCTTGTTTTTCTTTGCGATGATGATTTCATTTTTGATGATCGTCTGCATTTTAAGCAGGCCATTGAGTTGATGAGTCTGCGTCAGGATATTGGTGTACTTGGCGGTTTATTTGAAAATTATACCTACGACGATTCCGACAAGTTAATAAGTCCAGCGGTTGTTACCTGTTTCAACCATCTGACATGGCGGGAAGGAGAGGTGCAAAAATATCTTCCGGCTGAATATATTGACATACCTCGACAGTTTATAACACCCTGTTTTTATATTCAACAAATGGATACGGTCAATAACTTTACTCTTTTCAGGCGAGAGATTTTTGCGGATTATGGATTGCGCTGGGAGCCGCAGTGCAAAATCACAGGGGAACATGAAAAGTTTTATGCAGACTACCATACGATAATAGGGGAGAAGTTGAAAGTCTGTTATACAAACTTGCTTGTTACCCAACACCATCGCCGTAGTAATCAACGTTTTGCCCAGCTGCGAGATCGGGATATAGGGTTGGTAGCCGCCATGCAATCGATGCACATCAGGCAAATGCATTTTTATGGAAAACGTAATGAATTTTTGCAACAGGATAAATCGATGCACCGTTCAGGTAAGTTGTTCTGGAGACAGCCTTAAATGTCGGCTATAAATTTCTTCCAAGAGTTGCGATCGCGTAACTTTCATCCAGGTCTTGTTAATAACGAGATATTGTATTTGCCGAAGACTAATTGTATCTACGTTGCTTGTTCTAAAAATGCCTGTTCTTTGATAAAGTCAGAGCTGTATCGAATAGAACATGGTTCTCCATATCCAAAATATCAAACACCACATAATCGTCTTGCCACCGGTTTTGTGAGTCCGGCGGATATGCCGGAGCAACGTTTCTATGATCTTCTCAGAGATCATTCTGTTCCAAAAATAGGTTTTGTCCGTGACCCGTTTAAGCGTGTGGTCTCTTGTTACAGAAATCGTCTCGGCTCTCTGGGGATGGAGCCATACGACATCATTTTCAATACGCGAACTGAATGGATAGTGAACCGGCAGAAGATACTTGCCCATAAATATGGGACACGTATTACCTATCAACGCGCAATCAGCGAAAAGGTAACCCTTGAAGATTTTATCCGCTTTATCTGTCAGCAGCACCCATACGAAATGGACAGGCATTGGTATTATCAATCCCATTCGTTGTTTGTTGACCGTATTGATTACGATTATATCGGTATGGTAGAAACATTGTCTGCATCTCTCAATCATGTGGCTAACCTTATCGGGGCGCCAGCTGATTATCACTTTGATGGCCGAAGGCTGAATAAGTCAAAGTGGTCTAGCGCAGATCTTTCCCTTGAGCAAGAACCTTTTGAGATGTTTCAGGGTAAATTCGCAGAAGACTATGAGCTGATCAAGAATGTGAAGGAGAAGTTTAGCGGTGAGTAAAACACATGTTGCTGTGATAATACGCTGTTGCAGTACAGAAGAGGTGCTATCGGCAGTAACGACATTGCCAGCACTGGATGATGTTCAGACCGTTCTGGTCCTGTTGATGGACTCGTCGTTTGATGCCGAACTGAATCGATATGCTGCCGAGCGTGGCGCCATGATTCTTTTCACCCAGGATATTAGAACGACTTTTGACTTGCCTGCTGCGCTGAAAAAGTTTGATGATAGGCTGGAGTATGTGGCCTTCTGGCCACGTCGAGGGGGGTTCTCACGTGCCGTTGGTCTCAGTGTTGCTATCAGGCACTTAAATGAAACCAATGCTGATATCGTCAGTGGTCTTGTTCGTTACGCGATGAATTGGCAAAGTGAAGCAGGTACATTTCATGTGGTGAATCAAGGACTGTCCTTGTTTGTTGCACCTGCAGAGTTGGAAAACTATGCATGGCAGTCTGCAGGTGCTCACAGTCTTGCTGATGTGGACACTGGCGGCTCCCTTTTGGTGACAAAATTGATTTTATTGCCTCCCAATCTTCCCCTGATGGCGGAAAGTATCAGTTGGGGCATCCAGCTGATGCTTGCCCAGAAGGATCTCAAAGCTCTTTCCAGTAAGTTGTTCACAGGATTTCAAACTATCACCTCCTTAGATGAAGCTGAACGTAAGGATCCGGGTGCTTTTGATGCTGCAATTCTCCATGGTTTTCTCCTCCGGCATTCTTTGATGGAGGTCGTTTTGTTCGGGAAAGGCAGGCTCATACGAGATGATGACTATCAACAGGCAAGGGTTCAATGTGTTGGGCTCCTTGGTTCTGAAGGTGATGAAAAAGATCAACTGAATCTCAGTTTCTTTTATTGCGCCACGGTAAATCGACCTGTCATTGGACCACTATATAATATAGATGATGACAGTCAACCAATGTTGGTTCCAAAGTGGCAACTTACAAAGGCCAGGAAAACTATTGTGTTGGAAAAAGAGAAAACAAAAAATGCATTGACACACTCAATACATAATACGCATACAAAAGATCTGATATGCCTTGTAGTTAAGCGTTTTTACCGTAAAGTTATCAAGAGGAACCTGGAGAAGTGATTTTTGCTGTAGTTCGGTCCATTTTGTACAAGAACTTTCCTCTACGGAACACAACGATAACATTGATGGTGGGTTGAAAAAGGAATCCTATCAGCCTGTTGCAAAATGATCAAGTTAAGACGTAACGAAATACAAGAGTGCTGGGCTTGAGCCGACTGAGATGCTCACCCAGAACATAACCTGTTGATTTCACTAGCAGTGCCCTTTTACCATGATGTTGCTGGTATCAAAATTTTCTTTCGATCTGCTGTTTTTCTATTCAAGAGATGGTCTGATTTTGTAGTGCTCGCTTCATGGGATGCCATTGAAATGACTTCTGTTCCCCGAGCATGCTCGTTAATGATGTGCACATGGGCCAATCTGCCTGCCTGTTGTGTTGTTCCGTTTGGCGTCCTCTGTACAATCAGCAGATGATCAAGATCATCGGCTTTACTGCTGGTTTGCTTGATCAACGGAATAGCAGCCTGTCTGTCATGTACTGACGGAGAAGGAACAGGGGTACTGATCGACTGTTCCAGGACCGCTTCTTGTCCAAACATAGCAACCTTGACGGTCTAGTCGTTTTACTGGAGCCGGTTCCCGTTTTTCGCCCTTGGCGGGGCGGCCTCTCTTCCGAAGCTTCTTGGGAACTTTCACCTTTTTTACAGGTTTCCCCCTGGCAACGATGGTTGTAGAATCCCGGCTGATATGTCCAGGCAGGTCATCGGCAAGTGGTTCGTTGGCCAATGCCAAAAATAGTACTCAACCTGGATAATCTCAAAAATTGATACCAGTCGTTCTTCCTGCTCGCTGATTGGGGTGTCAGGGCGTGCGTTCAGGTGTGCGGGGATAAACTTTTTTGGACACGACCCGTTAACCATGATATCTTGGTTTTGAGATTCATGGGCATTCTCCTCGGTATTGCTTTAAATGGTTCAAAGCAATACCATAACATGCCGTGAAGCTAATTCGTTTCAGACATATAAGTGGGGTGACAGTTTTTTATTTATTTAGCAAGAGTCTCAGTGTGATAGTCTTCGTTATGGGGGGATCCAACTCTATCGTCACAGATTTAGGTTGAGTATAGAGACTGTTTCAGGTTACGACCATTGATTCGGGTAATAGATAGGGGTAATGAATAAAAAGATAATTGTAGTTATAGGGCCGGGCAGAAGTGGCACATCTTTAATCATGCAGTTTCTTGCGAGCTGTAATATCAGTACCACAACTCGTCAAATTGAGAGCAACAACAGCAATCCCAAAGGGTTTTGGGAAGATAGAGAAATCGTTAACTTGGAACGTGAGTTTCTGGAAAAAAAGAAACCTGCCCACTTACCCATTCCTGTTGAAGACTTTGAGCGTGAAGACGCTCTTTGTCTGAAAAGTCGAATCAAAGAAATCCTTCTTAAGAGCCTTGATAACAGTGCAGGCTTGTTCGCCATAAAAGATCCAAAAATTACTTTACTCTTTCCAATCTGGAAAAAGATTTTTTATGAGTGCGGGCTTGAGCCTGTTTACATTTTTGCCTGCAGAAATCCTGGTGCCTTTATTGATTCGAATATAAAAATATTAGAAGATAAAGTTGCTCAAGAAGTTCTTGAATGGGCTTGGTATTATAGAACAGTTTCCTCTTTTTATTTTACTGATTCAGAATTATTTGTGGTTCATTATGAAGATTGGTTTGTTGATCCACAAAAGCAGGCAGCTTTGTTGTTGGATTACATTGGTGTCGATTGTCAATTAGGCGAATTGGATATATTTAATACTGTTGATAAAAGTCTCAACAGATCAACAACTAACAATATTGTTTTGATTAATTCCTGTGTAAGGAAGTCTTATTCTTTTATTTCAAGATTAAAAGGTTCAAACTTCGTTTCCCATGAAGTACAGAAAGAAATGGGAGGTTGGTGGAATGATATTTGGGATCATATCAATTGGCTATATCCTGAATTTAGATGGAGAAATAGACGAATTAATGAATTAGAGAAAAGTATAGAACTGCTTCGTATGGAATTGATAAAAACAAAAGAGCCTGTTCCAGGCGAAAAGAAAGCAGGTTTTTTTTGGAAAGGACGAAGAATTTACCAAAAGGTTAAAAAAATATTTATATAGATGTCCTGATAGTAAATTTTGATATCCTTGTCCAGGGGTGAATACCGAGGAGACGATAAGGATTTTGCAGCCCTCCTGAATCCGTGGTATTTTAGTGGCCAGTGGCTCCGTAATGGTTTTTGGGGTTTAAGGTGACTTGGACTTTTTATCTGGGTGTGATAAACGATAGCAAACGAAGGAAAATTTTTGCGAAGAAAAACGTTGCAGCTCTATCCCGGAGGAAAAGGTTTTTATGTTGCGTTGCCACTTGGTCGAAGACGTGGCATGATCTGATTTATGCAATGAATAGCAACTGCAACCCCGAAATTTTTGTTCAACTTTCCGGGTTGGTTACTCTGCCGACTTGTCGGGGCAAGCTTGTTTTCAAATAATCATTTTTGAATTCGTTGTTCCAGCTTTCAGTTGAAATCTGAATTTTCCATTGATGTGTTGGCCGCTACAGTCAATAAAGATCATAGTGTCTTCCAGTCGTTGCAACAATAAGTCAGTCGGTTATATCAACTCGGAAAGTTGAGCCATAATATTTCTAGTAATGTATTTGAATTGTGAAAAAACTTATAAACGAATTACGCGGTAACCAGTCTGCATTAATTTCTCTGACGGAAGCTAATTTGAAAACTTCCGTTGAGGCAACACGGCTTGGATGGTTCTGGTGGGTGATCAATCCTCTTGTTATGATGGGGATATACTATTTTTTTGTCGGAATTATTTTAGGGAGAGGGGGAGAAAACTTTCACCTTTTTGTACTTACCGGACTTATTGCCTGGCAATATTTCAGCATTTCCCTCCTGGGTACTACAAAAGTAATTGTCAGCAACACACAACTGATAAAACAAGTTGCTCTTCCTATTCCAATGTTAATTTTGATTCCCGTCATGGTCCAGATGATCTTTGCAGCCATTGGCTTTGCTGTAGTCGTGATTTGGAATTTTAAGGCCATAGGGCTCCATACTTTTTTGCTGGTCCCTCTAATGCTTCTTACGGGGATGGTAAGTTATGGGCTGGGGTTATTTGTGTCTGTCCTCAATGTCTATCTTGGCGATACGGATCAAATACTTAATTATATTCTTCGGATGGGGTTTTTCTTGAGTCCTATTCTGTTTCCAGCCGAAGCTGTTATGCAGAACGAGAAACTCCCGGAATTTGTTAAAGTCTTATTTCAGCTCAATCCTATGGCATTCTTAATAGATGCTTTCCGGACTGTATTATTGGACGGAGCAGTCTTCAATGTTACAGATTTTCTGATTTTATTCTGTTGTATTATTGTCTTGATCCAATTGGGACTTTATTGGGTGCGGAGGAATTCTTCCCAAATTGTGCGAATGCTGTAGGTGAGTTGTTGCGTCTTTTGTGAGGGGAGTGGCCACCGCTTTTCTTCGTTTTCCATAACCGGGAAAGGGGAGGTAAGCGAATAGAGGGAGCCTCGATCCAGAAATATATTTTGTTGGATTCTCGACGGATAAGTCATTGTCTTCAGGGATATCGGATTCTCTGAATGTTGGCTCAGGTCCGGCATGATTAGGTATTGATCGGCAAGGCGTCTTGTCTGACGATTATTGAAGAAAGTTTTTCGGATTTTTATCGTAATTAATAGGTGTTATGGAATTGTGAATAGTTCAATGAGTAGGGAAATAGATATAAATGGCGATTCTGCCCCATTGCAGAATTCTGGGAAAGCAGCAACTATTTTAGAATATTCCCCTCCAATACCTTCTGTTCTTCTTGAGGAGGTAAGTCTTTGTTATCGGCGAAGTGCCAGTTTTTTTCTCTCTAAAAATAAAAAGCTTAGGGGGAGTAAAGAGTTCTGGGCTTTGCGGGATGTAACCTTTACTCTTTTCGAAGGTGAAACCGTAGGATTGATAGGGAGAAATGGTTCAGGAAAAAGTACCGTTTCGATGGTTATCTGTGGATCGTTGAAGCCTGATAATGGCAGGGTTACTGTGAATGGCAGAGTGCAACTGCTTGCCTTGGGAATTGGCTTTCGACCAGCTATGACGGGGCGGGAAAATGTGATCATCAGCGCCAGTATTCTCGGGTTGTCTCGTAAGGTAATCAAAGAAAAGATGGATGAAATAGAAGAGTTTGCAGAACTCGGCGACTTCTTTGATGAACCTGTAAGAACCTACTCCAGCGGAATGCGAAGCCGACTGGGGTTTGCAGTATCCACAGTTGTGAATCCGGATATTATTATTTTGGATGAAGTCATGTCTACCGGTGATGCCGCATTCCGTAAAAAAGCGAATAAGAGAATGGAGGAAATGCGGGAAAGAACTAAGACGGTAATTATTGTCTCGCATAATCCTGATCAACTCCGTGAGATATGTTCTCGTGTCGTCTGGCTTGAACAGGGGCAACTGATGATGGATGGAGAGGTGGACGAAGTTCTCTCAGTATATAAGCAGTTTTGTCAGAATCCGGTTAAGTGGCGGAAGGCTAATCAGAATGCACCTTGCGGACTTCAGGCGCTGGGGCAGCCAAAAAAGAATAAGACTGTTTTGAAATAATTCTCTGTTAATGTGAGAGTCTTTCCGCGTTTTGCCTGGAGAGTATTTCAGATAACCCCTTGAGTGACTCGGTTGTAACCTGAAAAGACTGGTTTTCCAGGTCAGGTGCCAGCGTCTCTGGATGCTTCTGTTTTACTTGACGGCGGTGATAATGGCACGGGCATAATGCCAGGGAATAGGAGATGATGGATTGAGGAGTTTGGCAGTGGAAAAACCTTGGTTAATCAGGCGTTGCCTGATATCTTTGCCGTAATCTCTATACACCAGTACCGGTTGGTGTTCTCGTATGGGATCTCCATGATAATGGGCCGGAAGGAGGTGGGCAATCTGTTGGTTGGAGTCAAGTCGTGCCCTTTCCACAGTAGCAGGTGATTGAAAGAGCGGGACGGTGAAGAGGAAAGTTCCTCCGGGGCGGAGGACTCTCCTGATTTCGGCAAATCCTGCCAGATCGTTGGGGACATGTTCAAAAACTTCGGTTGAAGTACAGAGGTCAAAGCTGTTATCGGGAAAGGTCAACTTTTGCACATCCTGGCAGAGAATGCCGTTGTAAGAGTCTCCAGATGCTACTGCATCGAAATATTCTGAACAGGTCAGCTTCTTACAGTTTTTGTTGAGAAAGGTTACCAGCGGTCCTCGAGAGGAGAGTTCGTAAATTTCTTTGGAAGAGAGGTCAGGGACCAGTTGGCGCAAAACTGCAACTAGCGACATGGTGACAGATGTTGCCCGACAGGTCAGGCAGCGGACAGCAATTTCGTTGTGATGCAGTCTGACGATAATCCGCTTGGCGTTGCAAACGGGGCAGTAGCAATAGGTCATTGCCGCTTCTCGCCATTTGATACTGTTGAGAGCCCTGATAAGGGGTCTTGACATCATTGTGCTCTTCTATTCGTTTAAATTTCCTTTAACTTCTGTTTGACTGGCCTTAATTGATTGTCATTTGCCAGCTCCTCTTATATGGTATTTTCTCAGATTGGAATACGTTTGTTCTACCATTACCCGTTAAACCTATTCGGTTTTCTTTTTTTTCTCAAGGTGAAGAGTGTCTCCTCGGATTTCTGTTATTATCGTCAATTACAATGCAGGCATGGAGCTTGCCAGGTGTGTTCAATCTGTCGCTGAGAGTGGAAGTGATTTAGAGATAATCGTTGTTGATAACAATTCGCAGGATAAGAGCATTCAGCAGCTTGGTGCTTGCTGTCATGGAGAGAACACGCTGCGTATTTTGCACAATAAGAAGAATCTGGGGTTCGCAGTGGCATGTAACCAGGGAAGCCTTGCTGCCACAGGAGAGTTTTTACTCTATCTCAATCCCGATTGTATTGTTGAGCCTACGACGATGTTAACCCTGTTACAATGTCTGGAGAATGATCCTCTGGTGGGCATGGCTGGCGGCTTGATTTTGAATCATGACGGATCTGAACAGCGGGGATGTCGAAGAGCTATTCCGACGCCATGGAAATCACTGGTTAATTCTTTTGGCTTGAAACGCCTTGCCAGGTTAAATCGAAAGTTCTTCTCGGATTTTCGACTGGACCGGGAGCCACTTCCCGATACTCCCGTGCAAGTGGATGCTATTTCCGGGGCCTGTATGCTGGTCAGCAGAAAGGCCTTTACAGATGTTGGCCCCATGGACGAAGGCTATTTCCTCCACTGTGAAGATCTGGACTGGTGCATGCAGTTCGGGCAGCGGGGGTGGCAAATTATGTTTGTTCCCCAGGCCAGACTGTTTCATAGCAAGGGCAGTTGCTCTGCTTCCCGACCGATATTTGTTGAATGGTCCAAACACAAGGGGATGGTTCGCTTTTACAAAAAGTTTTTTGCTGACAACTATCCGTGGCCCATGCTGTGGCTTGTCTGGCTCGGAATATGGCTCCGTTTTGGTCTTTTTCTTGCCAAGCATTTCCTGCAAAGGCTTTTCGGGAGAGGGCAAAAAGGTGATTGAAAAGAGGGTCGCTTTGATAGGTGCTGCCAGTTTTGTAGGGGAACGGTTGCGTCTGCTCCTTGAAAAGGAGGGGTATCAGGTCACAGCTTTTTCAAGACAAGGTGGTAACGGTACCGTATCTTTGTCCGCTGCCACGTTAGAGTCTGTGGGAACCATAAAAAATTGGATATGCCTGGCACCGATCTGGACTTTGCCGGAACACCTTCGCCTTCTGGAACCCCATGGCGGAAAACGGCTTGTGGCCCTGAGTTCTACCAGTCGTTTCAGTAAAAGGACATCTCCTTCATTGTCTGACCGAGAATTGGCTGCTCAATTAATAAGAGGCGAGGAACAGGTACTGGATTGGGCTCGTTCAGCAGGCTGTACTCTCGTTATTCTCCAGCCTACCTTGATTTATGGTCTGGGAAGGGATAAAAATGTGGCTGAGATTGGAAAATTTATTCAGCGCTTTAGGTTTTTTCCACTCTTTGGGCAGGGAAGGGGGCTGCGCCAACCTGTGCATGTGGATGACGTCGCAGCTGCCTGTTTGTCTGCCTTGCAGCTGCCCTCTGGGAAACAAAGAAGTTATATCCTTTCTGGTCAGGAGGTGTTGACTTACCGTGCCATGGTGGAACGTATTTTTGTAGCCCTTGGTCGTAACCCCTTGTTTCTTCCCTGCCCGCTTTGGCTTTTTGCCCTGGCAGTTCGCTTCGCTAACCTGGTGCCGTCCTTCAGGGGACTGACAACAGAGATGGCGGTGAGGATGAATAAGGATCAAGACTTTGATCACACAGAAGCGAAAGCCGATTTTGGGTTTAGGCCCAGACCCTTTCACCCACACTATTCTGACATTACGGATAGATCTTAACAACTCTCCCTGATATATTTCTATGTCACTGGAATCTTTGTATTTGTATGTTTTTTCATTTTTTTTTTCCTGTGGCGGGACCTGGGGAGTTAGAAGACTTGCTCTCCGCTACAGTCTCCTGGATATCCCCAACCAACGAAGCTCACACAGTCACCCCACACCACATGGAGGGGGGCTTGCTCTCTTGCTCAGTTTTTACCTGGGGACAGGCTATCTCGTTTTCAGCGGTACAATCGATATTCCTCATGTTCTCGGGCTGAGCGGATGTGGTCTTGGCATCGCCATGGTCGGTCTTGGGGATGACCTTTTTCATCTTTCTGCAGCCAAGCGCTTCCTTGTCCATTTCTTTTGTGCTTTTTTGGCAGTCACCTTTTTCATTTCGAGTTTCACAGCTTTTTTACCAGGAGGCAACGGAATGCCTCTCATTTTTGTTCGACTCCTTCTCGTTGTCGGAATTGTATGGCTTTTGAATCTTTTTAATTTCATGGATGGAATTGATGGGCTTGCCGGTGCAGAGGCGTTATCTGTAGCTTTGGGGGCGGGAGTTCTTCTCTTCTGTTGTGGTGAAACAGGAAGTTATTTTTCTCTCCTCATGATCCTGGCGGCATCTGTTCTCGGGTTCCTGATATGGAATTGGCCTCCTGCCAAGATATTCATGGGAGATGCCTGCAGCGGTTTTCTCGGTTTCTGTTTTGGGATACTTTGTCTGCTTACCATCTCATCTACCGGCTTGACTCTCTGGACCTGGTTACTCCTGCTCGCTGCTTTTGTCGTTGATTCTACTGTTACCCTGATGGTGCGTGTCTGGCGAGGTGAAAAATTTTACCAGGCCCACAGGAGTCATGCCTATCAGATTCTGGCCAGAAGGATGGGGGCGCATCTTAAGGTGACCCTCTGTTATGTCGCAATTAACTGGTTGTTTCTTTTTCCTCTTGCCTGTTTTTCGGTGTATAGACCTGAGTCTGGTCTCTATTTGGTCATTTTTTCATACTCACTTTTGACTATTCTTTGTATGGTCGTCGGAGCTGGCACAACGAATGACTGATATTGAAAGAAATTGTTTCCAAACAATCATCAATAACAAAAAAATGTGGCCGGCGGGAAAGACGATGTATTCTTTGCAGAGACGTTTTTAACGAATATTATCAGTGAAATGGCCAAAAAATTTCTTAAATCTTTTTTATTGAATAAGTGGTCTGCCATGATTCACGATCTTTTGTGGATCCCTTTGGCACTTGCACTGTCCTATTGGCTGCGGTTTAACTTGGAGTCCATACCCGATCAATTTTGTTATTCGCTGCTGGTCCTTATTGGTGTCGCAGTTCCTCTCCAAGGCATCATCTTCTGGCATTTTGGTCTCTACAGGGGGTTATGGCGGTTTGCATCTATTCCTGATCTTGTACGGATCATCAAGGCTTCGTGCCTGGGGACTCTTCTTCTTGTCGGTGGCTGTGCCATTACCACCCGACTGGTGGGGGTGCCCCGATCCATTTTTCTCCTCTATCCACTTCTTTTGACCACTGGTCTCTCTCTGTCGAGGATTTCTTATAGATGGTATAAGGATCATCACTTTACTCTTCGCGCCAGGACCGGGGTCCGCACCCTGATTGTCGGAGCCGGGCGGGCAGGTGAGATGCTTGCTCGCGACCTGCAATACCTGGAAGAATATCAGCCTGTTGCGTTTGTTGATGATAATGAGAAACTGCATAACAGGGAAATTCATGGGCTTCCAGTAGTTGGAAGTATTGACAACCTTGAGGAAATAGTGCGTGATCTGGAAGGCGAACTGATCCTCATTGCCATTCCCTCGGCTAGCAAGGCGCTCCTGCAGAAGATTGTTTCTCATTGTAATCGAGTTCAAATACCTTATAAAACCTTACCATCGGTTTTTGAAATAGCAGAAGGACAGGTCAGTGTTGAAAAGCTTCGGCCGGTGACGGTGGAAGATCTTCTGGGTAGAGAAGTCATTGAGATGAATTACACTGCCATTGCTGCCTATCTTGCTGGAAAGGTTGTTCTGGTAACCGGTGGTGGTGGATCAATTGGCTCTGAGTTGTGTCGCCAGATTGCTGCCTTAGAACCGGTACGACTCATCGTCTTTGAAAACAGTGAGTTTAATCTTTATTCCATCGAACAGGAACTTCTTGGCGATTTTCCGCAGTTACCGATTGAAGTCATACTGGGCGATATAAAAGATGCAGACCGGGTTGCCTGGGTATTCAGCAGTTTTTCTCCCAATGTCGTCTTTCATGCTGCTGCATATAAACATGTTCCCATGCTCGAATCTAATCCCGCTGAGGCGGTTCGTAACAATGTCTTCGGGACCAAGGTGGTGGCTGATGCTGCAGATCGTTTTCATACAGAACGTTTTGTGCTGATTTCAACAGACAAGGCCGTGAATCCAACCAATATCATGGGGACAACGAAACGGATTGGGGAGTTGTATTGCCAGAATTTTGATCAGTTTTCCCAGACACGATTTGTTACTACCCGTTTTGGTAATGTTCTTGGATCTGCCGGTTCGGTCGTCCCACTTTTTAAAAAGCAGATTGAAAATGGTGGTCCAGTGACAGTTACCCATCCGGATATCACAAGATATTTCATGACTATCCCAGAGTCCGTCAGTCTTATCCTTCAGGCAGGATCTATGGGCAGAGGGGGCGAGATTTTTGTCTTGGATATGGGGGAACCTGTTCTTATCAATGACCTGGCAAAACAGATGATTCAGCTTTCGGGACTGAAGGTCGGAGAGGATATCAAGATCGTTTATATAGGCTTACGGCCCGGTGAGAAACTCTTTGAAGAACTCTTGCATAAAAATGAGGCCCTGCAGGATACCAGTCATAGCAAGTTGTTTCTTGCCCACAGCCGTCAGGTAGAGTGGCAGGTGTTGACAGAGCAGTTGGAAAATCTCTATAAGGCAGCAATTTCGAGAAACGTTCAACAGATGACGGATATCATGCATGAGATTGTTCCAGAATTTCGCCAATAAGACAAAAAGGAAGATCACCTGCTCAGTTAAGGAAGAGGCATGGTTATGCCGCAATAGCAGGGGGATGGTAAGTGGATAAAGTGTAATGTATCAGAGAGGATTCTGGTTGCAGATAGCTTTGTTGCGGCATCTGCCTCTTTGACTCTACTGAAAAATCTGAAGATAAGTCTCTTGCCTTGCCAATTTGGACCGATATCGCTATGATAGCGTCTCTTCTCCAGACGTGAGATATACATTTGTCTGCCAATAAACCCTTTTGAAAGATAGGATGGGAAATGCGGCATTTTATTGAGCGGAGGTTGTATAATTCAGTTCGCAATTTGATTGGTTTGGTAACTGATTGAAGAGGGGCAGTTCCTTTTTTCTATGGCTGAGGGAGGGGAGGTGAGTGTTCCGTGTTCCGGTTCCCTGCTTGACTTTGTCTGGAGATTTGTTCAGACGGAGATCATGATAACAGGGCCTTGGTTCGTTTTCCCTCCCAGGACTGGCTCATGCGCGATGGGGTGATGATCATGTTGTGCCTTGGTTGACAGTTGCTTGATGCCGGAATGGATTCAATTTTCGCTCAAAGCTAAACCCCATGCCTCTCTGTTGTTCTGGGATGACTGTCTATCAGTTACCTCTGTTGTATTATTCTGGAACCATCCTTTGCCTATCTTTTATTTTTTGGGTGTTGCCCTGGTCGTACTTCCAAGAGGGATCTTATTTTTTTTGAAATTGAAGTCGCAGTATCCAGCTGTTTTAAATAGAAAAATCAGGTTTTAAAGAAAACCTGTAACAACTAGAGCATGTATGAAACTGGATAGTAAAATTTATGTGGCAGGGCATAGGGGGCTCGTAGGTTCGGCCATTATTCGTGTCCTTGAGAAAAATGGCTACACGAACTTTGTGCTGCGGACTCATAAAGAACTTGAGTTGACGGAACAGGATGCTGTCCGGGCCTTTTTTGCAAGGGAAAGGCCGGAATATGTCTTTATGGCCGCCGCCAAAGTTGGTGGGATTGGTGCCAATAGTGCTTATCCGGCTGCATTCATATACGATAATCTGTCTGTCCAGCAAAACGTTATTCATCAGGCGTGGAAAACAGGCGTTAATCGTCTCCTGTTTCTCGGTTCTTCCTGTATTTATCCCCGAGATTGCAGACAGCCAATGAAGGAAGAGTATCTCCTTACTGGTCCTCTGGAAATAACAAATCGATCCTATGCTGTTGCCAAGATAGCAGGTATTGAAATGTGTCGTGCTTATAATGAACAATATGGAACACGATATTTATCCGTAATGCCGACTAATTTATTTGGCCCAGGAGATAATTATGACCTGGAAAATTCGCATGTCTTGCCAGCTTTGATTCGTAAAATGCATGAAGCGAAAATACAGGGGGCCAGGAAAGCAATCGTCTGGGGGAGCGGGGCTCCTCGCCGGGAGTTTTTGTACAGTGATGATATGGCAGAGGCTTGTGTCTATTTGATGAATTTACCTGACAATAAATTCACTGGGTTGTTGAATTCTTCCGTCAGGTCAGTTGCCAGCCCTCCGCCTCTTATAAATATAGGTTGCGGAGAGGATATTACCATAAGAGAATTGGCAAATATGGTACGACAGCTCATTGGATTCACAGGTGATATAGGGTGGGATACAACAAAGCCGGATGGCACTCCCAGAAAATTGCTGGATGTCGAAAAACTCTTTTCTTTAGGATGGCGTCCGCGTATATCCCTTACTGAGGGTATTCAACAAGCATACCGTGATTTTTTAAGAAATTCCCCGAAAGGGAACTGAGGGGAGAACGTGGCAAAAATAGTAGGCGAATACCATGATTATGTATAATTACATTTTCTCAACAGGCAAAGGTGGTGGCAATTATTTGAGTCACTATCTACAAAATATAACACTGGAAACAATTAGGAAATATTTCTTGATTTCAGTGCCCTATGACCAGAAAATGCTGTAGTGAACACAACTCTTTTTCCAAAAAATATTTCTGAAGTTTTCTCAAAAGTCATTTTCGCTGGATTTTATGTCCTGCTGCTGCTTGAATTTGTGGCGGTATTCCATAATTCATCTGCCCCAGTGCTCACTCTTGCTGTGGTGACAATTTTTTTTCTTGCGACTCTCTTTAGTTCATTTTGGGGTATATGGGCCTTTGTTGCTACTATTCCATTCATTAATGGTTTTTTCGTGATGAAAGGGTGGGGCGATGTTTCTTTGCCATTCGTTGGCGTCTATTTGGCCTGGTTTCCTAAGTACATATGCAAAAATAAAAGCTTTCAGTACCCGAATTCTGTCGTTTTTTTAGTGAATTTGTTGGTTACCATTATTGTATTAAATGTATGTCTGGTTTTTATACGTATTGTAGAATTTCCAATCCCTTCTCATGCTTGGTTTGAGTGGTTTCTTTATTTTCCATTTGTGAATCAGAAAGATAATCTGTGGCAAATCAACGCTGCATTAATTCTATTGCAGGGTCTGCTTCTCTTTAGAATGCTTGTCATTGAGATAACCTCTCGCCATCAATGGAATACTTTCACAAAAACTATTTATGTCCAAGCAGTTATTATTGTAGGATTTTCACTGCTTCAATTCATAAATTTTAAAACAAGAGGATCGGAATATCTGGGACTGTATCTTCCTTTTAATGATATTCACTCTTATGGGAGCTATGCAGTTCTTTTGTTACTTATATTTACTTCTTTTTTATTGAATAAAATAACAACAAAACTGGTAGGTAACGAAGATCAACCTGATAAGGGAATTATAAAATATAACTTGGCAGGTGTGCGTTGTTTTTTGTCGAAAATTGCAGGACATTTTTATGTAATGTCGTCAAAGAGAGTTACTAATGGTTTGTTTGCTATTATTTTCTTTTTTTTATGTTGTTATTCATCTTCCAGAACAACATGGATAGCAATGGGAGTAACCCTCTTTTTTCTTGTTATTACCTCCATTAAAAATCGAAAACTAATCATTGGACTTGGTTTTTTTGTGGTCCTGGCATTGATTGCTGGGAACTTGTATTCACCCAAATTGCTTCAATCGAATAACGCCTCCTTAGCCAGGTTGGGATCGTTTTTAAATGTAAGTAAAATTAACAAGGAAAAATCTCTTCTTATACGATTTGAGTTATGGGATCGTTCCATAGAAATGGTGAAGGATTATCCTCTTGCCGGTGTTGGACTTGGTAATTTTTATAGAAATAATGTCTATTATAAGGACAGTTCCCTGGGAAAATGGGATTCAGAGAATGCCCATAATTATTACTTGCAGCTGTTAGCAGAGCTTGGGATTCCTGGTTTGATATTGTTTTTATCTATATTGTTTGCTCTCTATTCTCGTCAATGCACCTTACCAGTTGGAAAAACAGAATCTTTATTACATAAAGATTCTGTAAAGCCCTTTCTTTATGGCCTTAGTGCCTACCTTATTACTATGCTGACAGGGCATCCCCTCCTTATTTCCACTCAACAATTTTTGTTCTGGGCTATTGTTGCTATAATTGTAAAAGGTCATATGCTCACTTCAGGCAATGAAGAGCTCAAACGTCCTGGAAATAAAATACTTAAAATAACTGCTGTTTTTGTTTTTTCTTTATTTGTTTTTGGTTTTATTAAAAATTTATATAAGAAAGAACCATGGACTATTCCTGTTGAATATGGATTGTATTCTGTTGAAAAAATGCATGGTGCACGCATGAGGTGGATGGCAGGAAAGGCAGAATATTACCTTCCTGAGACAGCCCAAAAGTTGAATTTAAAAGTTGTGGCACAACCCTTTAATAGTCAAAAACCTGAAGGACTGACTTTGGTTATATCAATAAATGACCATGTTGTTGATCAAGTTCATTTTGTTGAGGGAGGGACTGAAACCTTGAGTTATGATCTTTCTTCAGTGGACAAAGGGGATATTAAGGTGAATTTGGAAGTGACTAAGGTCTTTTGTCCCAAAAAAGTTGGACTTAACAATGATTCTCGTATACTCGGTGTTGCCTTAAGTGTAGATGGTTGACTCTCTATGATTTGAATCTCAATGGGAGATAACTCAAATGAGTTGACCTCTGGTGACTTTCATTTTAAAGTCTACTCTTTTATAATATCGATACTTCTCAGGCAGCATACTCTCGCGCTTGTTCCTGTAGAATAATAACCTCAAAGGATGTTTTGATGAAAAAAGCTCTTATCACCGGTGTTACCGGACAAGATGGTGCCTATCTAGCTGAATTTTTATTAAAAAAAGGATACGAAGTGCATGGTGTTAAACGCCGTACTTCTATGTTCAATACCGATAGAATTGATCACCTGTATCAGGGACCACATTCTGAAAAACGACGATTTGTCTTGCACCATGGAGACATGACGGACTCAAGCAGTTTGATTCATATCCTCCAAGAGGTTCAACCCGATGAGGTTTACAACCTGGCTGCTCAGTCTCATGTCGCGGTTTCATTTGAAGAGCCTGAGTACACAGCCAATTCAGATGCCCTTGGGGCCTTGAGGATACTTGAAGCGATCCGAACCATTGGTCTTAGTAAAAAAACAAGGTATTATCAGGCGTCTACCTCTGAGTTGTTTGGCAAGGTCCAGGAGATCCCTCAGACTGAGAAAACTCCTTTCTATCCCCGTTCCCCTTATGCCGTGGCAAAGCTGTATGCCTATTGGATTACGGTAAATTATCGTGAAGCTTACGGTATTTATGCCTGTAACGGAATTCTCTTTAACCACGAATCACCTGTGCGGGGCGAGACATTTGTTACCAGAAAAATTACCCGTGCCTTAAGTCGAATCGTACTTGGTTTGAAAAAATGTGTTCATCTGGGAAATCTTGATGCCAAGCGTGACTGGGGCCATGCAAAAGACTATGTGGAAATGCAATGGTTGATGCTTCAGCAGGACAAGGCGGAGGATTTTGTCATTGCTACCGGGAAACAATATTCTGTTCGTGATTTTGTCAATGCTGCAGCCGCAGAACTAGGTATCCACGTAACGTGGCAGGGAAGCGGGGTAGAAGAGCAAGGTATTGTTGACCATGTGGAAAATGTTCCAGGAAAGACCTTTGATGCAACTGTTCATGTGAAACCCGGTGATGTGATTGTCCGAGTTGATCCTCGATATTTCCGTCCAACAGAGGTTGAAACTCTGCTCGGAGATGCCAGCATGGCCAAGGAAAAATTGGGATGGGTGCCGAAGATCAGTTTTAACGAGTTGGTTTCCGAAATGATACACCATGATATGGAGGAGGCACGCCGAGACGAGCTTTGTCAGAATGAAGGGTTTCGGATCAATTCCTACTATGAATAAAAAAGCACTCATTCTAGGAGTCTCTGGTCAGGACGGAGCCTATCTCGCCAAATTACTATTGGGCAAAGGCTATCGGGTAGTCGGGTCATCGCGTGACGCCCAGATGTCTTCCTTTGTGAATCTTGATCGTCTTGGCATAAAAAAGGAGGTCCAGACCGAGTCTGTCTCGGCCAATGATTTCCGTAGTGTCCTCCAGGTCTTGAAAAAGGTAGAGCCGGATGAGATTTATAATCTGGCAGGTCAGAGTTCTGTGGGACTTTCCTTCAGCCAGCCCATGGAAACCTTTGAGAGTATCAGTATCGGCACACTCAATCTTTTAGAAGCCATACGTATTCTCGATATGCCTGTACGCTTTTACAATGCCTGTTCAAGTGAGTGTTTTGGCAATACCGATGGGAAACGTGCAGATGAAGAAACTCCCTTTCGTCCGCGCAGCCCATATGCGGTTGCCAAAGCGGCTGCTTTCTGGCAGATAGCCAACTATCGTGAGGCCTATGGCCTTTTCGCCTGTTCGGGACTGTTATTTAATCATGAATCACCACTGCGACCGGAACGCTTTGTTACCCAGAAAATAGTCCAGGAGGCCTGTCGGATTAAATCTGGTCTGCAGGAGAAAATGAAGCTTGGCAATATTTCCGTTCAGCGTGACTGGGGATGGGCACCTGAGTATGTTGAAGCTATGTGGCTGATGCTGCAGCAGGAAGAGGCCAGCGATTTTATAGTCGCCACGGGACAGACTCACAGTTTGGAATCAATGGTTGAGACCATTTTTGCTTCTCTGGGACTTGATTGGCACGAGCATGTTGAATTGAATCCTGACTTGCTGCGCCCCACCGATATAAAAATGTCTCTTGCAGATCCTGGCAAGGCGGAAAGGGTGCTGGGCTGGAAGGCCAGGTATGGAATGAAAGAAGTGGCAACGATGATGGTGGAAGAGTGCCTGAAGAGTATTACAAAATGAACATGAATTCTTCTTGCAGTCTTGCCTTTCTTGTAAGTTCCTGTATTCAATACGTGTCCGTATAAAAATGGGTGATTTCAAAGGGCGTCTTATTGCCCTGTACCACTACAGAGGATTTGTTTTCAGTATGGTCGCCAGGGAATTTCGCAGCCGTTATATGGGCTCGCTCCTTGGCAGTATCTGGTCCATCCTCAATCCTCTGGCCATGATTTTTATCTATACGGTGATTTTTTCCCGAGTCATGCGAGCAAAACTGCCGGGGATCGATGACTCAATGGCCTATGGTCTCTTTGTCTGTGCGGGCCTCTTGCCCTGGATGTTTTTTGTTGAGCTCCTCAGCCGTTTTCCTAATATCTTTGTTGAGCAGGCAGCCCTGCTTAAGAAAGTCAGTTTCCCGAGAATAACACTCCCTGTTATTGCTCTCTGCTCGGCGACGATTAATTTCCTGATCGTTTTCAGCCTGTTTCTTCTTTTTCTTTTGCTTACAGGCCGTTTTCCCGGTTGGGTGGTGCTGGGATATATCCCACTCCTTATCATACAACAGATGTTTGTGGTTGGCTTTGGCGTAATGCTCGGCAGTATCAATGTCTTTTTTCGGGATATCGGTCAATTTGTCGGCGTCATCATCCAGTTCTGGTTCTGGTTTACGCCCATTGTCTACGCCTTGACCATGGTACCGGAAGAGGCTCAAAAGATACTTCCTTTCAACCCGATGACATCCTTTGTCTTGGCCTACCAAAAAATCATATTGTATGGGACCTGGCCTGATTTGATGCATTTTAAGCTTCATTTTCTAGGGGCCCTGATTGCTTTGCTTGGCGGAATTTTTGTGTTTCATCGACTGGCAGATGAAATGGTGGATGAACTGTGAGTGGCCATATCGTCGTCAATAACATGGGTAAAAAGTATAAATGCTATCCCAATCGTTGGACTCGTCTCGGCGAGTGGCTGAGTTGGGGGAAGTACCAGGGACATAAGGCAACCTGGGTGCTGCGTAATCTCAGTTTTGAAGTAAAGGATGGTGAATCCCTTGGCATCATCGGAGTCAATGGTGCCGGAAAATCAACATTGCTGAAACTCTTGACCAGAACCTCGGCACCCAGCGAAGGAAGCGTAGAAATCTCTGGCCGAGTCTCTGCGTTGCTTGAGTTGGGTATGGGGTTCCATCAGGATTTTACCGGTCGCGTCAATGCCCTGATGACCTGTCAGATGATGGGCTACAGCAGCGAAGAGGCGCATGACCTTATTGAAGAGATACGGGAATTTTCAGAGCTTGGTGACTACTTGGATCAACCCGTCAGGGTCTATTCCACCGGCATGCAGGTGCGTCTGGCCTTCAGTGCAGCCACCGTCACCCGTCCTGAAATTCTGATAGTGGACGAGGCCTTGTCCGTTGGTGATGCCTATTTTCAGCATAAATGTATACGTCGTATTCGTGAATATCGTGAGCAGGGAACCACTCTTCTTTTTGTCTCCCATGATCCGGGAGCAGTGAAATCACTCTGCAATCGGGCAATTCTTCTCGATGGTGGATCTATCATAAAAGACGGGGCACCGGATAGTGTCCTCGATTACTATAATTCGGTGATCGCCCGAAAAAAGAATGACGAGGAAATCCATCAGGTAGAGGGTAAAGAAGGGCGAATCTCGACCCGATCCGGAAACGGGAATGCCAGGATCATGGTTGTGGATATGACAAAAGTTGATGGCCACTCGGTCCGCTCCTTTCTTGTTGGTGAACAGGTACACCTATGCTGTAGTGCTCAATTTTATAAGGATATGGACAATCCTATAGTTGGCATTCTCCTCCGTGACCGGATGGGCAATGATGTGTACGGGACCAATACCAGCCACCTTGGGTACAATGATCTGTCAGTAAAAAAGGGTGATAGCCTTGAGGTTATCTTCACCGTCGGCTTAAATATAGGCCCCGGAAATTACTCGGTCTGTGTGGCCATCCACGCAGGCGATTCTCACTTGGTTGAAAATTGCGACTGGTGGGATCAGTGTCTCGTCTTTCAGGTCATTGCCGGAGAGGGGAGCCCCTTTGTCGGGGTGGCTGCTTTGCCAGCTACGGTAGAGATCACCAGGGATCGTTCGAATAACTAATGAAGGCCATTCCGCATCTGAGATGATGTGGATATTCTGCCAATGTCTGAGAGGACCTGTTTATGCTGGAAAGCCAAAATCCTGAAATTGATTTAACGCAACTGCTGGAAAAAATTGGATTAGAGATAAAACTGCAGCAAAAGGGCGCTCAGGGAAGGCAGGAGGGTGTTCTTCCTGAGGACCTTGCCATCAATGATCCCTATAGCTGGGGGCAATTGAGCGCGACTCTAAATATTGCCGAACAAAATGTCAATGCCGGAGCTGAGGTTACCACCATGCTCCATTATCGCGGTATTGTTCGTAAATTTGCCAGGTTGCTTGGTAAAATAACCATTTTTCTCGGCCGGGTCATTACCATACCCCAACGCAATTTCAACAGTTCCATCCTTCATAGCCAGCGCATAACCCTGGATGGTATTCGGGACATGAACCGCAATACAGCCATCTTGGACAGGCGTATGCGGCAACTCGAAGAACAGCTCAAGCATAAATCAGCCCTTATCGACTACCTGAAGACCGGTCTGGTGACTCAGGAAAGACGCGTTTCTATACTTCTGGAAGAACTGCGTCGTCAGGTGACTGTTGGAGAAGGCAAGGAAGCTTTTGCTGCCAGCCTTGCTGTACCGGATATCCTGGATCCTCTCTATCTTGCCTTTGAAAATCAATTTCGTGGTACTCGTGAAGAAATCAGAGAGAGACTTCTGGAATATGTTCCCCTCATTCGTGCAGCCGGCGCAGGGACAGGCGATCGTGAAATCCTTGATATCGGTTGTGGTCGGGGGGAGTGGCTCGAAATTTTGCGCGATGAAGGTCTTACGGCAAGCGGTCTGGATCTCAATCATGTATTGGTGCAGGAGTGTCACGAAAAGGGATTTGAGGTAGTAGAGAAGGATGCACTGAGTCACCTGCGTTCCCTGGCCGATAATAGCCTCGGGGCCATCACTGCATTTCATGTCATTGAACACCTTGATTTTGATGAGAGAATAGCCCTGTTCGATGAGAGCGTGCGGGTTTTGAAACCCGGTGGTGTCGCCTTTTTTGAAACACCAAATCCCAGGAATCTTCTGGTGGGAGGCTGTAATTTCTGGGCAGATCCGACTCACCTTCGTCCTTTGTATCCAGAAACCCAGCAGTTTCTTATGGAGTATCGCGGTTTCTGCAAGGTTGATCTTCTTTTTCTCCATCCCCATGAAGGAGAGCAGCGCCTTCCTGAGGAGGAGGCGCCGCAACTGGCCTCACGGCTGAATGAGGTCCTCTCCTGCGCCAGGGATTACACCGTTGTTGGATATAAGGTATGAAACCGGTTGCATTTGTCATTCCCTGGTTTGGTGAGAACCTCAAAGGCGGAGCGGAACAGCTAGCCTGGCAGGTCTCCAATCGTCTGGCAAAAAAAGGCCATACCATTGAGGTCCTGACGACCTGCTGCGCTTCTTTTCTCGACGACTGGTCCACTAATCATTTACCTGCAGGTGTAGAGCATCTCGATGGTCTTGTTGTCCGCAGGTTCAAGGTTGATAATCGCAATGGTGGGTTGTTTAATCAGGCCAATACCTATGGCCTGGCAATTCCACCCCAAGATTTGCGACCAGGGATCAATCCCTTCACCTTTGGTACAGGGGAGTTATTTGTGGCCGAAAATATCAACTCTTCGGCCCTTGAACGTTATCTGCAGTGGCATAAAAAGAAATATCACGCCTTTGTCTTTTTACCCTATCTCTACGGGGTCGTCCTCAATGGTCTGCCACTGGTTGCCGAACAATCCTGGCTCCAGCCCTGCCTCCATGATGAGGTCTATGCCTATCTGCCGGAGGTCGAGAATGTTATGCGCCGATGCCGGGGGATTCTCTATAACTCGCTGGGCGAACAATGTCTGGCCGAGCATCTGTTCGGCCCGGGTATTGGGCGGAAAGGAGAGGTTGTTGGAGTAGGCGTTGAAAGTTTTGATCTGCTCCCCGGTGAGTTGCCTAAACAGGTGGCTGGACACCAGCTGGATCGGGAAAAGTATGTGTTGTGCCTGGGGCGACGTGATAAAACCAAAAATACTGTCATGCTTGTAGAGGCCTTTCAGAACTATCGGAAGAGCCATCCAGAAAGCTCCTTACAGCTCCTCATTGCCGGTCCCGGAGAGGGGTCGTTTGGTGTTGCGGTAAAGGGCGTTCATGACCTGGGGCTCGTCTCGGAGCTTGATAAAGAGGCCCTTCTTTCCAACTGTACGGCCTTGTTTCAACCCAGCAGGAATGAAAGCTACTCTCGTGTTATTATGGAGGCCTGGTTCTATAACAGGCCTGTGGCTGCTCACGGAGAGTGTCTTGCCACTGCCATGGCTGTTGAGGCTGCAGGTGGGGGCTGGCTGGCTGAAGATCGTCAAGAGTGGGAGCAGCTTTTTCATAGTCTGAACGAGATGAAAGAAGACGAATTGCTCGAGTTTGGCAAAAGAGGCAGGGAGTATGCCCGTCGCTATGCGGAGTGGGATGCGGTCATAGACCGCTATGAGACGGTTCTTGGCCTGCTGTCACCTCAAATGGAACAGGAAAAGGAGCCCCTTAAGAAATCAGACCTTCGCACTATCCATCAGTTGGTTCCGGGATTCGCCTATGGCGATGCTATCAGTAATCAGACCATCATCATTCGTGATATCCTGAGAAGCCAGGGGTATCACTCGGAGATCTTTACGGAACAGATTGACCCTTCCATGACCCATGAAGCTCGTCTGTTTAAAAATGGAAAAGGAATAAAGGCAGATGTCGGCCTTATTTATCATCATTCCATTGGTGCCGGACTCACTGATTTTGTGATTAACCATCCGGGTCCCAAAAGCCTAATTTATCATAATGTTACCCCACCTGAGTTAGTTCGCGATGCGGACCCGGAGCTGGCAAAAAAGCTGGAGAAGGGCCTTCGCGATCTGCACCAGCTTGCCCCCCATTTTCCTGTCAGTGCCGGAGATTCACGTTTTAACAGCCTTGATCTTGAAAAAAACGGTTTTTCTTCCCCCTCCGTACTCCCCATTTGTGTCGCCCCCGAAAAATGGAATATTCGGGCTGAACCTAATATGATGACGCGGCTTCAGGACGGGAAAGACAATATTCTCTTTGTCGGACGACTGGCAGCCAATAAGTGTCAGCATGATTTAATTGATGTCTTTGCCACCTATCTTTCGCTGTACGGGAATTGCAGGCTGATCTTGGTTGGCGGTTTTATCGAAGAGGAGGCCTATTACCAGTCGTTAAAAGCCCAGGTCAGGAAACTGGGCCTTGAAGGGGATGTCCTTTTTACTGGAAAAGTTCCTGACAGTGCTCTGCATGCCTGTTATCGCTGCGCCCATCTCTTCTGGTCCATGAGTGAGCATGAAGGTTTTGGTGTGCCGCTGATAGAGGCCATGTGGTTTGATATACCGGTTTTTGCCTATAAAAGTTCAGCGGTTCCGGAAACATTAGGAGAAGGCGGCCTGCTGTTTACCGACAAAAAAGATCGTCAGGAACTGGCAGTGACTGCAAAAATTCTTATGCATGACCCAGATGTGCGAAGCAGGATCTTCTCAGGACAAAAAAGGAGAAGGAACGTTTTTTTACCCGAATCTATTCGGTTACAACTGGGTAAGTTTATTCGAGGGATGAATGTTTAAGAAATCGTTAGAAATTTTTCTGGTGGCTCTGCTAATGCTCGTTTTAGCGATCATTGCTACCTATCCACTGGTACAATATTTTGACCAAGGCATTCCCTATGCACCCTATGGTGGACCTTTAGGATGGAATAGAACGGGAGACATGCTTCAACTGTTGTATTGGTTCTGGCTTGTTAAAGAAAACTTCATAGGGGCTATACCATTTGATACAAATCCTTATGAATTTAATATGGTTATCCCTCATATATCATCTGGTCTTAATACTATTCCTCTGGCCTTTCTTTATATGTTGTTCAGTCCCTTTGGGGATGTGGCCGCCTATAACTGTACTGTTTTCAGTTCTTATGTGCTGGCTGGCGTCTTTATGTATCTTCTGGTTCGGCTCTATAGCGGCAGCAGGACCGGGGCCTTGTTGGCGGCAGTCATATTCACTTTTGCTCCCAGTCGTATTCATGGTGTGCTGTCCGGGCATGGATATGGTTTTCTGTTTTTTTTATATCCCTTTATTCTCTATTTCTTAGAGAAAGGTATCCGCTCACAAAAAATCAGGTACGGGCTGTTGTCCAGTCTTGGCTTGATCTGTCTTGCAATGCTCGAACCACATCTGATTTATTATATTTGTGTGTTCCTGGCAGTGTTTATACCGGTTCGCATTGTTGCCCTCTTTCCCGTTGTAAGTGTTGAAGAAAACCCTATTGGCAAGGTAAGGTGGAGGGCTTTGTCTTCATGGTCAACCTCTTGCTCTTTCTTGATTTTATGGGGGGCTGGTGTAGCGGCAATATGGTATACCCAGATATTTTTTGCTTGTCGTGATAACGATAAGGTTGTCTCGCAATTTTTTTGGTGGATGGTCGGCATTTATCCCTTCGTTCCCATCCTCATTTCTGTCTGCCTGGCTTCTGTGTATCAGCGTCTCAGCTCTTTAAGTTTTCGTCAAGGCTTGGCTGTAGAGGCCGCGTCCCTGTTGCCCCTCTATTTGCTCTTTCTTCTATCGGCAGTGACATTCATTTATCGACCTGTCAACACGACACTGGTTGTTGTCACACTTTTGCTATTGGTTGCAGGGGCGAAGCTGGTTCTGCTCAGGCAGTATCTGCTTTCTATGGTCAAGACTTTGCTGCATGGGATTCTTATTAGAAAAAACATGGTCCTGCCGATTATCCCCTTGATCATTTCCATGGGCCTGGTTGTCCTCTGGATTATAGCGAGTAAAGTAGATAAAATTTCCTCTACAATAGCTGGAGGAGGCCGGACATTGCGCGATGTGGAGTTATTTAGCTCCCAGTTGTCTGATCTCCTTCATTCAACAAGCCATGTCTATTTCGGCATAGTTCCGCTTAGCTTGATCAGTTGTCTGTTCCTGACAGTCTTCTGGTATGCAGTTTTTCACAAAAAAAATGAACGGATAGATGGAGAAGCACAGTTAATTCGTCTTTTTTATCTCGTTGTCGCATTTTGCAGCTATGTGTTGGCCCTTGGTGTCGCTTTCGGTAAGTCCTCTCTCTATATCTTCTTTTATCACTATTTTCCTTTTTTTAATTACCCGCGGGTCTCCAATCGTATCATGGTGATGGTTTTATTTGCTGGAGCTATTGCCGTGGCCTTTTTTGTCAAGAGTCTTGAGGATCGCTGCAAAAAACGTGGGGCTCATGTTCTAGTGATTTTGCTGTTTGTTGTTGCCATGGGTGTGCAGCTCAAAGATTACAACGTGTTCAGGCCAATCGGGATAACCTTACTTGATAAGGGACAGGATATTTATACCTATGTGCAAGAGAATATAGGGGATGGGCTGTTGCTGGAAGTACCTCTCTGGCCTGGAGATTCACACCAATCATCCCTGTATCAACATTATATTATGCTTGACAGAGTGAAGCGAGTGAACGGATACAGCCCACTTGTTTTGAATGAATACTTGAAAACTGTTATTGCTCCTTTGAGCGACATAAATGCTGGAATATTAAATCGTCAGCAGTATGAGTTGCTGCGTGAGATGAATGTCAAGTTTCTGACTGTGCATCAACACGAAAACGTCTTCCCCCCAAAGGTGACAGCCTATGGACCGTTAACCACGGTGAGACGTCTGATTCAATCACCCTATCTTGAGCTTGTTGATATCGATAATTTTATGCATTTTAAGACCTTTGATTGGCGAAATGAGGATATTTATCTTTTTAAAGTCAAAGAAAATATTCCTGCTGCAGAGGATGAAAACAGCAATTATTGGTATGAGATGCCCTATTTTTATGATGTGAATAGTCATATGTATCAGCAAACAGGAGAGATAGTAGCGGATAAAGAAATTGGCAAGAAAGTCTTCCAGGCAAGTGAAGGCAAAAATAAGGCTGGATTTGTGGTGTATGGGCCGTATGATGTGTATTCACCAGGTGAGTATCGTTGTTATTTCACAATCAATACTGAAGCAGATACAGAAGCAGATACAGAAGGAAATATAGCCAGGATAGAGGTTGCCAGGGTTACAGAGAGCGATGCTCAGGTCGTTCTTGCTCAGAGAGAAGTGAAGGGGTTGGTTAGGAATAAGCGTTACCGTAAGCTGTATCTTGACTTTTCTCTGGCCCAGAAAGAGAAATTGGAATTTCGCGTTTTCTATTATGGAAAAGGACAGGTGCGCATAAAAAATATTGCTGTATATAAAGCAGGCAGTGAAACACCACTTTCTTTTCTTGAGGCTGAAAAGATGGTCGGTGCGACCGGACAGTTGGTCTTTGTAAAGGATGCATCCGGAGGGAAAGTTATTGAGGCCATAGCCAAGAAAAGCCCAAAAGGGGATTTAGTTTATGGTCCCAATAGAATATACAATAAAGGACGCTATACCTCACGGTTTTACTTGCGAATGAAAGACGCAACTCATCTGAATCCATCAGATGTGGTCGCAATAGTATCAGTGACTGATGGGCAGAATTTGAGACGTTTAGGCAAACGGAATGTTACTGTTGGGGAACTCAATGAAAACTCTTTTACAGGCATTGAGACTGATTTTGCATTAAAGTATGACGAAGAACTCAGCTTTCACGTGCGTTTTACTGACAAAGTAAGCCTGCAACTTGATGGCATTGAAATTGTAAAAAATTGAGATGAGACGATTCCCACTCCCTGGTGATCTATTACTATGGCACAAAGGACAGACTGGGTAGATTACGCGAAAGGTCTTGGAATTATACTGGTTGTTTATGCTCATCTGTTAAGTAGCGGCTTTCATGCGCATCTCCCTATTCAAGAGCATTTCTTTTTTCTTTCAGACAGTATCGTTTACAGTTTTCATATGCCCCTTTTCTTTTTTCTGGCAGGGCTGTTTGCTGAAAAGAGTTACAAGAAACGAGGGGCCAGGAATTTTCTTGTTAACAAAGTAAAATTCATCGTCTATCCATACCTGTTATGGTCGTTTTTGCAGGCCAGTATTGAGCTGGTTTTTGCAAACCAGTCCCATAGAGGGGTGCAGTTAGCCGATATAATGGCAATCCCTTATCTGCCTTTTTCCCAATTTTGGTTTTTGTACGCCCTTGTTTTGATGTTTCTTTCCTATGCTCTGCTGAGTCAGTTTGCCAGATTTGCGCCTCTGGCGATGATTACTGTTGCCGGCGTCTTGTTTTTTTGTCCCATCAATACAGAGATCCTTGCCTTGCATGGTTTCTCCACAGGGTTTATTTTCTTTGTATCCGCTTTGTTGGCCAAAGAATATCTTGGAAATTTTGCAAAAAACTCTATACAGACAGGGAGTACCTGTGTTCTTTTTTTCCTTCTGATAGGGTCGGGCTGGTACATTTTTGAGAGGGCAATTGAACCAACTCGCTTGACCGATGGTTCGCATCCCTTGTATTTTCTCTATCTTGCCGGTCTCGGTATAAGCTTTTGTATAGGGCTGGCCCAATATCTTGCAGAGAAAAAGTACTGTTCTGTGGTCAAGGTTTTTGGCACTTATTCTTTGCAGATTTATCTTGTCCATATGTTAGCAGGGGTGGCGGTACGAATAGTTCTTCTGAATTTCTTTTCAATTGAAAATCCGTTCTTGCATATGGTTATTGGGGTGAGCGCTGGTTTACTTGTTCCCATTGGCCTCTACAAAATAACATTGAAGTTCAATTTTCCGTATCTGTTTGAAATGAGACAGAAGATACATTAGGGTGTAATAATGAAGGTTCCCGTAAGACTGCCATGATTTTTGTTGATTCGCACGTCCATCTCTATGATTGCTTTGATGTCGATTTCGTCTTCGATTCCGCCTTGAAAAATTTCCAGGAGGCCGCAAGGCAATATACGAGTGAGCCGCAAGCGTCCTCCTATCTCCTCCTCTTGACAGAATGCGAAAAGGACAACTGGTTTCAGCAACAGCTGGCTGCTGGTAGAGATTCTGGCCAGGGGCAGGTGACAATTGGTAAAAAATGGTACGCTATGGGAACAGGCGAGGCAGATTCTCTGCTGGTTTGGCGGCCTGATTCTCCAGAACAAAAGATACATCTCGTCGCTGGTCGGCAAGTCATCACCAGAGAGAAGATAGAGGTCCTTGCTCTTTTTCTGAATCAGAGCCTCAGCAGTGGTATGTCTCTGCCTGAGACCGTTGACGCCATAAGACAAGCCGATTCCATTCCTGTTCTACCCTGGGGGGCCGGTAAGTGGCTGGGGAAGAGGGGGGAAATCCTTAAGGAGTTTCTCTCGGGTCAGAGAAAGGGGAATCTCTTTTTAGGGGATAATGGCGGGCGTCCACAGTTCTGGTCAACTCCAGACCTGTTTGACCTTGCTGAAAAGAAAGAGATCCTCGTCTTGCCGGGGAGTGATCCCCTTCCCCTTCCCAGTGAGGCTGCCCGGATAGGCAGCTTTGGGTTTTATCTGCATGGGGATTCTCCTTATGGAGATTCTCCGACACTCTTTCTCAAAAAGGCTTTGCTGTCGTCAGAGATACGCCCTGTCCCTTTTGGCCGTATGCAAAAAAACAGTCTGTTTCTATTCAACCAGCTTCGTCTTCGTCTCTCAATTTAAGTTTTAGCGGAATCGACCCATGCCAACACGTGATCTTACAAAACTCAGCGCAGATATTCTCGATGTCCTTGTTATAGGGGGGGGCGCTCATGGGGCAACGATCGCTTATCATGTCTCCAAGGCAGGGTATCGTACAGCCCTGGTAGAGAAAAATGATTTTTGCGGTGCCACGTCAGCAAGCAGCCTGAAGATCCTGCATGGAGGCCTTCGCTATCTTCAGCATTTAAATATCAAGAGGATGCGACATTCCATTACGGCCAGGCGAGAGATGATGGGGCTTGCCCCCTATCTTGTACAACCTCTAGCCTGTATGATGCCGCTTTATGGAAAGGGCTTGCGTGGGAAAAGAGTTATGCAGGCGGCACTGTTTCTTAATGATTGTATAGGATGGGATCGGAATGACGACCTGCCTCCTGCTATTCATTTACCTAGAGGACATATTGTCTCTGAAAAGCAATGTCGGCAAATCATACCTGATATAGAAAGTGAAGATCTGCATGGTGCTGGTGTCTGGTATGATGCACTGGCCGTGGATACGGAAAGATTGATTCTCGAGTATATACTAGGCAGCATCGACCATGGGGCAATGGCTGTCAATTATGCAGAGGCAAAGGCTGTTGCAAAAGGAGACGACGATCTCTATCAGGTGACCATCCAAGATAGGTTAAACAATGAGACCCATCAGCTGAAAAGCAGATTTATTGTCAATGCCTCAGGGCCATGGCTTGAGCAGAGTATTCAGGCTTCTAAGAAAAAGGATACAAAACAAAGATGGGCACTGGCTTTGAACATTGTCTCGAGAAAGAAAATATTTACAGAGTATGCCGTGGCCTTGGAAGGACATGGGAAGTATGAAGACAAGGATGCAATTATAAAAAGGGGGAAACGGCTTTACTTTTTTGTCCCCTGGCGCGGCCATACTATGATAGGCACGGAATATAGGGAAAGTATCGCAGATCCGGATGATTTAGAGGTGAAACGTGAAATGATCCAGAATATGGTGGAGGAGGTAAATGCTATCTATCCCTCTGCTCAGCTGACATACGAAGACATCTCTTTTTTTCATGCCGGCTTGTTGCCAATGCGGAGTCAGTCGGAAGAGAATACTATTCAAATGGAAAAAAATTCGACTTTTTTTAGCCCTGAAATTCCAGGATTCAGCAGGGTACTTTCCGTCAAGGGAGTAAAATATACCACTGCTCCCCATATAGCCCATGAGATTCTAAAGGTTATTCAAAAACAGATCCAACCTGAGTCTGGTACGGTAACGGCAAAAAAATCTCCCGGTATTGCTACACAATGGAACCCTGTCCAGTTGCAATGTAAGGGGTTGCTCGAGAGGAAATATGGACGAAGGGCGGTACACATCCTTTCTTTTATGGAGAATGAAGAGGATTCTGATATCTGGATTGACGAAGCTTCAAGCTTGTTGAAGGCTGAGGTGAAGTATCTGCTAAGTGAAGAAATGGCTTGTAAACTGGCAGATATCGTTTTGCGCAGAACGGGACTGGGGACTGCAGAGTATCCTGGGCGCAGGGTGCTTGAAAAATTAGTGAATTACATGGGGGGGATGCTTGCTTGGAACGAGGCACGAAAAGAACAAGAAATAGAGGACGTCCTGCGTCGTTATGCTCCCTTAGTTCTGCAAGAGTCTTAGCTGCAGCATCATATTTTTTGGGAAAGAGGGGAGAGGCAATTGGTACCACAGTTACTAGAAACCGCTGACATTGAAACCGCTTCAGATGATTATGCATCTCGTTTCGCAGGTCCTGTAGGCAACTATTTTTTAGATGTTCAGGCGCAGCTAACGCTTGATCTGTTGCGTGATTTTGCCGGTGCCTCAGTGCTTGATGTGGGCGGTGGTCATGCGCAATTGACTACACCTCTGGCAGAAAAGGGCTATAAGGTCACAGTTACCGGTAGTGCTGACTGCTGTCGGGCGCGACTGGACAGGTATTGTGAGAAAGGAAGTTTTACCTACCTGACGTGTGATAGTCTGCACCTGCCTTTTGCGGATAATCAGTTTGATGTGGTCATGGCCTTTCGTCTCTTGCCCCACGCAGAGAGATGGCAGGAGCTGATCAAAGAGATGTGCCGGGTTGCCGGCAAGGCTGTTCTCTTTGATTATCCGGACAGGAGAAGCGCAAATATCTTGTATGATCTTCTTTTTGATTTGAAAAAAAATATGGAAGGGAACACCAGGACCTATACACTTTTTTCCAGAAAAGAAATACACCACGAATTGGGTGCAAATCATTTTGAGCCGCCACAGTTCAAACCTGAATTTTTCATGCCCATGGTTGTGCATCGAAAAGTAAAGAAGCCAGTGATTTCCCGATCAGTAGAAGCTGTTTTTCGCCTGACTGGATTGACAAAACTGTTTGGCTCTCCGATTATTGTTCGCAGTGATGCGAAGTAGTCGTTACGTTTACGGATATCGATTGTTTTGAATATTCTTCTTCTCGCTCCCCAGCCTTTTTATCAGGAAAGGGGTACCCCGATCGCGGTAAAACTCCTGGCTCAGACCCTCGCCGAGCAGGGACATCGGGTCCACCTGCTTGTCTTTGCCGAAGGTGAGGAGATCACTCTTCCTCACGTCACCATTCATCGACACATCTCAATCCCCGCAATATCCAATATTAAGCCAGGATTGTCTCTGAAAAAGCTTATTTGTGATTTCTTTCTCTTTTTAAAGTGCGTTCAGCTGGTCCGAAAACATGACTTCCAGCTTGTTCATGCAGTAGAAGAGTCTGTTTTTATGGCTCTTGTGGTGAAAAAGATATTCAAGCTGCCCTATGTCTATGACATGGACTCCTGTATGTCCGTGCAGCTCGTAGATAAGTTTCCATCTTTAGGACCGGTGCGCCGGATAATGGAATGGCTGGAAAAAAAGGCCATAACAGGCAGTATTGGGGTGATTGCCGTATGTAAAGCCCTTGAGGATATAGTTCAAAAATGTGCTCCTGGGAAGCTTGTTGCCAGGCTTGAGGATATAACGCTGCTTGCAAGCGGAGGTGAGGGGCAGGAGAATCTCCGAGAAGAGCTGGCTATAAGCGGTCTCATGATCATGTATGTAGGTAATTTTGAGAAGTATCAGGGCATTGATCTGTTACTCGCCGCTCTGAAAGAGGCGCTGTCCACAAAGACCGATCTCTCTCTTCTCTTGATCGGCGGCAAGAAAGAAGATATTGAGTGCTATAGACAACGAGCAAAGGAATTGGGCATTGAAGCAAATGTCTTTTTTTGCGGCCAGCGTCCAGTTTATCAACTGGGGTATTACCTCACTCAAGCAGATATCCTTGTCTCTCCCAGAACGCAGGGGAATAATACTCCGATGAAAATTTATTCCTATCTTGATTCCGGGATACCTGTTCTGGCAACCAACTTGCCAACCCATACCCAGGTCTTGGATGAGGAAATTTCCTGTCTTGTGGAGCCAACACCCACAGGTATGGCAGCAGGGATCCTTGCTCTTGCTGAAGATACGATGTTGCGGGAAGGTATTGCCGCTAAGGCCAGGATACGGGTGGAGGAGGAGTATTCTCTTCCTGCCTTTCAAAGGAAGCTGAAAACATTTTACGAAAAGTTGCAGGACAGACTTGATTCAGGTCTGTAACGCCTGAAGGATAGAAGATATGTGTGGAATTTGCGGTTTTAATTGGCAAGATGAAGAGTTGATCAGGCGGATGAACAGTCAGATCATTCATCGGGGGCCGGATCAGGATGGGATTTATTGCTGTGAGCATGCCTCGCTGGGACACAGACGTCTGAGTATCATTGATCTCAGTGAACAGGGCAGACAGCCCATGTTCAACGAGGATGGCAGCCTTTGTCTGGTCTTTAATGGAGAGATCTATAATTTCCAAGAACTGCGAGATGAGCTCCAGAAAAAAGGCCATGCCTTTGCCAGCCATTCAGATTCAGAGGTGATCCTCCACGCCTATGAAGAGTATGGGATGGGAGTTCTTGAGAAACTCCGGGGCATGTTTGCCTTTGCCCTCTATGACCTCAAGGAGAAAACGATCTTTTTGGCCAGGGACCGCATAGGGATCAAACCGCTGTACTACTATCACAAAGACGACAAACTGGTCTTTGCCTCGGAAATAAAGGCGATCCTTGAAGATCAGTCCATAGAGCGAAAACTCTCTCACCAGGCCTTATACGACTACATCGGTTTTGAGTTTGTCCCTGCACCCGCCACCATGTTTGAAGATATCTATAAGATTCCCGCTGGACATTACCTGCTCTGTCGCGAAGGAAAGATTGAAGTGAAACAGTATTGGGATCTTGATTTTTCCGCACCAGGTGTTGGACTTTCCTACAATGCCAGTGTGGAGAGACTGCGTGAGTTGCTGGATTATTCGGTAAAGAGCCATTTGGTAAGTGATGTGCCCCTCGGAGTCTTTCTCTCTGGCGGACTGGATTCCAGTGCAATCGTGGCCATGATGCGTCGTCATATCTCCGGTCCTCTCAAGACCTTTACCATAGGGTACCACGATAAAAGCTTCAGCGAGTTGGATTACGCCGCTCAGGTTGCAGACTATTTTGGTACCGAGCACCAGGTCCTTATGCTTGACGACATCAAACCTGAGTACGTGGAAAAGGCCCTCTGGCATCTCGATGAACCGATGACAGATCTTTCCACTGTCCCCTTGTATCTCCTCTGTAAACAGGCCAGAGAACACGTGACGGTCTGTCTGAGTGGGGAAGGTGCTGATGAGAGTTTTGCCGGATATGACCGCTTCAAGGCCAGTAAGCTCAACCTTTTTTTTCGGATCTTGCCAGCGCCTGTCCGTACCCAGATCGTGGGCAGATTGATAGCTACTCTTCCTGATCAACCCCAGAAGAAAGGTCTTATCAATATGTTGAAACGTTTTGTCGAGGGTGCCAATCTTCCTCCTGAAGGTCACCATCTTCGCTGGCAGTATTTCGCCAATGAAACTCAGAACAGTCAGCTCTTTAATGAACATTTTAAGAGTCGGACTGTTTTTGATCCCTTTCGAATCGTTCGCGACTATTCAGGACGTTGCAAGGCGACTGACAGAATTAACAGGGAAATTTATCTGGATATGCGGTATATGATGACCGACAGCGTGCTCATGAAGGTCGATAAAATGAGTATGGCCAGTTCCCTGGAGGTACGGGTGCCATTGCTTGATCATGTTCTGGTCGAATTCTTGGCATCGCTCCCTGGCAACTGGAAATTGAAGGGGATGCGGACAAAACATATTTTCCGTTCTGTTCTTGACGGGATGTTGCCCGATAATATTGTCAATCGGGGGAAGCAGGGCTATAGTCTGCCGGTCAAACATCTCCTGCGGGGTGAGATGAAATCATATATGGTTTCCCTGTTGAATGAGTCTTCAATAATTCGAGAAAATATGCATCTCGACTATGTGAACCGTTTGATCAAAGAACATTGCGATATGGTGCACAATCATAATCATGTCCTTTGGGCTTTGATTAATATCGCAATCTGGCACAATCGATTTTTTAAATAATAATGGCATCGTAAAACTCCTTTATCTGTTCCGCTACTGTAACTTTGCTGACCTGTGGCCTCTTCTGGGTATGCCCCAGTTCGGTAACGTTGTATGTCTTGTCCATGGAGTTTTTATACTGAGCTATTCTGCAATTTGACTGAAGGAGTAAGATATGAAAGTTCTGGTTACAGGAGGAACTGGCTTTACCGGCAAGGCTCTGGTACGGAGACTTTTGGATGATGGGCATGAGGTGGTTGCCCTTGATTATCAGGAAGGCCTGAAGACGGAGGAACTCCGTCAGTGGGGAGCGAAGGTTGTTATTGGCACGGTCACCGATGCCAAGATCGTGGAGGAGTGTATGCAGGGTGTTGATGTTGTTCAGCATCTTGCAGCTGCTTTTCGGGAAATGGATGTTCCCAATTCATACTATGATGAAGTTAATGTGGGTGGAACACGTATTGTCCTGGAATCTGCTTTTAAGAACAGGGTGAAAAAGTTTATTTACTGCAGTACCTGCGGGGTGCATGGCAATGTGGAAAATCCGCCGGCTCCTGAAACTGCACCTATCAATGCCGCTGATTATTATCAACAGACCAAGTATGAGGCTGAGCCGATTGTCCTTGAATATGTGAAAAAAGGAATGAAGGCGACGATTATTCGGCCGGCCGCCATCTATGGGCCTGGTGATCCCGAACGTTTTTTTATGATTTTCAAGCGGGTCAACAATGGAATGTTCCCCATGTTCGGCAGTGGTAAGACATTGTATCATCCCCTCTATATTGATAGCCTGATTGATGCCCATATCCTTGCCATGGATGAGAACAAGGGCAATGGCGAGGCATACCTTATCGCCGATGAAGAGTATGTGGAGATTGAAGATCTGGTGCGTCGCACCGCCAAGGCCCTTGGTGTTGAAGTGAAGATACCCCATTTCCCTCTCTGGCCCTTGATCCTTGCCGGTCATTTTTTTGAAACGATCTGTAAACCCTTTAAGATTACACCACCGATTTTTCCCCGACGTGTTGACTGGTATCGACAGAACAGGGCCTTTGATATTAGTAAGGCCAAGAGAGATCTTGGATATGATCCCAAGGTAGGCCTTGATGAAGGGCTCAAGAGAACTGGCGAGTGGTATCGGAAAGAAGGGTATTTGTAACGAGTAGAGACTGTTCCTGCTGGCACGCAGCGTTCTGATTTCTTTTACAGTTTCTGCAACGGTTAGCTCATTGAAAATGTGTTGAGTACTAAGTGATGGCGCAAGAAAAGACCCATAAGGCAATTACCGGGAAAGGTTCGCCGATTTCGAAATATCAAGATGTTATTGTCGGAAATCGCTCGCTTTTGTTCCTCTTCTACTATGAGTGGTGTGTCTGGCTCGGTGCTGTGCCGGGTGCCTTGGGTATGCTTTTGCGCCAGCTCTTCTGGCCGAGACTCTTTGGTTCCTGCGGCAGGAAACCCGTCTTTGCCAAAGGGATCGTGCTCAGACACCCGAAACGGATACATCTCGGTGATTCTGTGGTGATCAGTGAGGGGTGTATACTGGATGCGAGAAATCCAGATACAGATCGGGCCATTGTCCTTGGAAATGAGGTTATCCTCTCCAATAACGTGGTCCTCTCGTGCAAAAACGGTACCATCTCCATAGGCTATGCAACCGGGATCAACACCGGAACCATTATTCAGTCAACCAGCAACTGTCCTGTTTCCATCGGTGCAGACGGGATTATAGGGCAGATGAGTTTTGTGATTGGAGGGGGGAATTACAACATTGATCGTCTTGATATCCCCATGCGCCTGCAGGGGATTCAGGATGATGGCGGTGTTGCAATCGAGAGCGATGTCTGGCTCGGCGCCCATGTAACAGTTCTTGGGGGGGTGCAGATTGGTGCTGGATCTGTTGTCGCCGCCTCGGCAGTCTTGACCAGATCCGTGCCCCCCTATTCAATAGCAAAAGGAATTCCAGCGGTGGTTACCGGCAGTAGAAAGGAAGGAGTCTGAGGAATGCGCATAGGAATTATGATGCGATCAGCTGATGAGGCTGGTGGAATTGGGGTATATGCGAGAAATATCGTCGAAGAGTTGTTGACGCTCGATCATGAAAATGAATATATCCTTTTCTATAAGAGTGATAAACACCTTGGCCGTTATGCCGGTTTTGCCAATTGTCAGGAAATATTTCTCCCTGGCGGGAATAAGGCCATATGGGATCAGATCACCATACCCAGGGCGGCAAGGAAAGAAAAAATAGATCTGATTTTTAATCCCAAATTTACTGTGCCCCTTTTTACCCGCTGCAAGACGGTAATGGTGGTACATGGTGCGGACTGGTTTGTCCCACCCTATGATGAGGTGTACACCACCATAGACAATTTTTATATCAAAAGGGTCATGCCCCTCTATTTTCGCAAGGCCGATTATATCAGTTCGGTCTCCGATTATTCAACCGATGGCTTTGTCAATGCCTTTCCCTGGTGTAAAGAGAAGATTAAAACCATCTACTTTGGCCCGAATAAGATTTTCAGGCGTATTGAGGATAAACAGCTGTTAGAGACAGTACGCAGCAACTATAAGCTGCCTGAACAATTTATTCTGACAGTCATTCGTTATGATCCCGGTTCCAGAAATACGCGCAAAAATTTTAAGGGAATGGCAGAGGCCTATTCCCTCTATAAAAAAATGGGTGGCAAAGAAAAATTTGTTGTGGTCGGCCGTGATTGTGACCGATACGGAAAAGAGCACGATTTGCAAGCCTTGGGGATAGAGGATGATCTTATTTTCACGGGTCTTGTTCCCCAGGAGGATCTTCCCGTATTTTACACCCTGGCAAAACTCTATCTCTATACCACCATCATTGAAGCATTTCCTATCCCTACCACAGAAGCCATGGCCTGTGGCTGTCCTATTGTTACCTCCAATGGCACCGGGCTGGAAGAACTTACCCATGGGGTCTCTCTTGCCGTTGACCCCCTTGATAGTCAAGCCATTGCCGCGGCTATGCATAAGGTATTGAGTGACGAAGGGCTGCAGTTGGAAATGCGGCAAAAAGGCTTTGAGCGATCAAAGATTTTCAGTTGGGAAAAATGCGCTGTGGAAACCCTGCAAATATTTCAAAAGCTGGTGGCGGAGCAGTAAGAAATGAATTCTCCTCTTGTTGTCATTGTTATTCTGACCTGTAACCAGAAACAGGTTACCTTGGACTGTTTGCAGAGTTTTGCTGCCTGTCACTACGAACCTAAACAGATTATTCTTGTCGATAATGGATCTGAAGATGGGGTCCAGGCTGCAGTCAACAGGCTGTTTCCGCATGTTACTGTGTTACGCAATGCGAAAAATCTAGGCGCTGCCGGTGGGCGTAACACAGGGATAGACTATGCCTTGCAGGAGCTGGATTTTACCTACATCATGTTCATGGACAATGATATAGTGGTGATGCCTGATTTCTTGAGCAGGCTGGTGAATGGTCTTGAAACGTGTGCGGATGCATCGGTTGAGATTGCCTCACCTCTCTTGTATCAAATGGGAAGTGAGAAGATTATAGATTGTGCCGGAGGTGCAAAACTTAATTTTTATACAGGCTCAACCCAGACCCGAGGGCATGGAGAGCTCGATACCGGCCAATATGATCATGAGCAATTTCCTCATTGCGTGCCGACCACTGTCTTAATGCATCGCAAGGCCCTTGTCAGGGCAGGGCGATTTGATGTCTCCTTTGATCCCTATGGCTACGAAGATCTCGATATGGTTTTACGTGCCAATCCAGGTCGCACCCCTTTTCTCTTTGTTCCAGAGGCAGTTGTTTTTCATCTGGGTTCCAAAACAGGGTTCTCCGGTTATACCGCTGAGTACACCCGCATGAAGGGGCAGAATATGCGACGTTTTTTTAAGCGTCATGCCTCCTCTATGCAATGGTACTGCTTCAACCTTTTGCTACCGTTTCTCAGCATAAAAACCATCGTTCGCGAACTCAGACGAGGGAATGTGAGAGCGATTTGGGGCCTTGCAAAAGGATTTCTCAGTGGCCCAAAGTAAGAGTTGTCTCCATTCTTCTGTGTGAAATATCACTCCATGTCTCTCCTGTCAATATTCCACAAAAATCAAGAAAATCTCTTTTCCTTTGGAGCGACAGTATGTCGGGCTTCCAGTAGATTTCTTCTGGTCTTTCTCGCCAGTTTTTTGTTGACCAAGTATGAATTCGGCATCTTTAATATCTTTCTCTCTATTTACTTTTTTTCCCGCCTTTTTTCCGAAAATTCTCTCAACCTGCCATTCATCAAGTTTGCTACAGATGGTGAAAATGATCCGGCACTGGTCAGTTTTCAGATCATTCTTCTGAAAATATTCTATGTCCTGGTTGTTTCTGGTGTACTCCTCGTTTGCTCTGATTTTATTGTCGAGTATTCGGGATTGGAAAGGAAAAGGTTGCTCTATCTTTTGCCCTTCATGCTTTTTGCCCTGACATTTTATATGTTTGTGGGCCAGGTTCTCATAGCTCAAATAAAGATGAGGCATCTCTTTTTCTATGAACTGATAAATGGTCTCGTTTTTATTCTCTGTCTGACAACTGCTTTCTTCTTTGTTGAAAACTTCTCCACGGAAAAACTGGTCATTGTCTTTTCTTTGGCTATGGGAGTGTCAACTATTGCCGGGGCCTATGTCTTTCGACGCTTTATTGCTATCCTGCCCCGGATAAGTAAGAAATTGCTGTGGAAGATTGTTCACTATTCACAGTTCACTGTCCTGAGCGGAATCAGTTCGTTAGTGATCCTCAAAGCAGATGTTCTGATGTTGGGATATTTTCGTACCCCGCAAGAGGTTGGTGTGTACGGTATGGCCCTCTTTGTCAATGAAGCGGTGAATGTTGTTTTTGATTCAGTACTTCGTGTCTGTCTGCCCAAGGCCTCGGCTCTGTCAGGTGTCGGTGATGATGGAAGCATCAGAATTCTTTTTCGTCAGTCAGTGAAAAATATCTACATTGGAATTATCCCCATTGTAGTTGTTATTGCCGTTGCCGCCCCTACAGCTATCAACTTGATTTACAAGGGGAAATATGATGATTCGATTGTTCTTGTCTATCTGTTTCTGGCATCGTCGCTGGTGAAACCTGTGGGGTATGTGGCAGGGATCATACTGGGGGCTACTGGTAATATCAAGCTTGATAACCGGAATTGCTGGATTTCTGCCCTGCTGAATGTGGTATGTAACTTTCTGTTTATTCCCAGGTATGGGGTGATGGGGGCAGCCATCGCTTCCACACTCAGTTTTATAAGTCTGACTGTCCTCCATTATGTGTCCGTGCATAAAGTTGTATTCGGTAAAAAGGGGTATGAAGAGAGGATTGAAAAACCATAAAAAGAGTTACTGCAATTTCTGAGATTCTCATCTTGCTTATCGTTGCTCGGCTCGTTTTTTGTTTAGTGTGTTTCTATTCTACGGGGACTCTTTACAGAGACAAAGATGGGATGGAGAATATGGTGGAGGAGGTCCTGAAGGGCTGTTGAAATCGAAAAAAACTTCAGGCGATCTGGAACCTGACAGAGAGTTGCATGGGGCAGCTGGTATCTTCGCCTCTTTCTCTCTTTTCGTGGAAAATGTCTTAAAGAGTGACCTTTGGGGTTGTTATTGCGACAGCGTACCATTATAATAATCGTTTTCAATCCAAAATATTTGACAAAAAAAAAATCTCGAAGTATTAAATCTAACACACAATTAGTTTGTTAAAATAATCATTTCATGAAAAGGAGCTATGATTTTGAAGAAGATACAGGTCAAGCATCGCTATAGAAAAACTTTGGCCACTGTTATTACGCTTACAGGAATGTTGCTGTCAATAGCAGGGAGTTGTGTCGCTGCGAATTATGTGGCCCTGGAAATGTATCCCCAACATGTAGGGGTATTCACAACTGACGGGGTTCAGCAGTTTGTCGCATTTGGAGTAGCAGCGGATGGCAGTAGGCAAAATATTACAAATCAGGTGGGGTGGGAGAGCAGTAACGAGAGTGTTGTCACCATTGATGAAGATGGCCTTGCAAGCATAGTAGCTGGGAAAACTTACGGTCAAGTCGAAATTACCTGCTCGTACCCTAAAGGCGGTATGCTTGGATCAGGTGTCACCCATCTGCTGTTAAGAAGGTAGTTAATTAATTTGAGATAGCTGATAGTGTTGCTCGTGCTATTGAGAATCAAAACTCATATGCTTACAGCTCAGTGGAAAGGAGTATTATTTTGAGTATGATAAATAAGATAAAGATTTATTTTAGTTTGATGTTGCTGGTATCATGTGTTGTTGTGGAGGGTGCAGCGGCTGAGACGCTCACAGCTTCCACCTCATTAACCGTTGTAAATGTGACGGCATTGGCCTTCAACAGTGTTGATATCACCAAGTGGGAAGGTGATTGGCCCAATGATTCCAACGACGTGATAACTCCCGCAGGGCAGGAGGTGTATCTCGACGATGTCCATTTTAGTTCAACACACATGTCCTGGGAAACGACTCCCTCCTACACTCCATATCCCACATTCCCCAATACGGTTAATTCAATGATTGCTGCCGTCTGGTCAACAGATAAGGGAAAAACATTTACACTTGGATCCTGGGATTATCTTGCCGCGAGTACAGATGCCAAAGGTATAGAAGGCGGAATGCCAAATTGCTGGATGGGAACCCTTGTCCATTCCATATGCGATCGGAAGGCTGGTGAGTGTAATGGCCGAAATAAGAGTAATCTCTATTTTACTGAATATCCTTATGGAAATACTGCCTGTTGGGGGTCCATGTAACTAAGCAATTGTTGGAATTCCCATTTTTTTGCTAAAACGGATCTTCATTCAAACAACCTTGTCTTTTAGCAGACAAGGTTGTTTTGTTTTGTCCCCCGGTAATCAAGTAATTCAGTAGAAAGATAGCTATGTTTTTTACTCGAAAAATAAATGCGCTGTTGGCCGTATTTGATCTTCAAATTGTCAGGAAATCTGTGCTTTATGGCTGGCAAACAGGTGAGGTGGCCACCCCTCAGGATTTGTCTCTGCCGGATGGGGCGCAGGAATATCTGCAGGTCAACAATCCCCGTTTGCAGGAATTACGTCAGCGTTATTCCCATTTTCAGGCTCAAGCATCCATACCAATCGTTTGGACGGATGAATATGTGCAGTCCTATGGCCTGCAATCCTTTCGTGGTGATAACTGCTATGTCTGGCAGACCAGAGACCCCAATTGTGCAGAGATAAATTACTGTCTGACTGCTTATTATGTGAAAGCCATAGACAAACTGGGACTTTTAGAGAAAAACAATGAGGATGGTCTGTTTGGTGTCCATACTCATACTGTTGATTCCAAATTGGTCAGTCGTGATTTTTTAGATTCAATCCTTGAACTCCATTTTCTTGAAGAGCATCTCCTACTTTCTCAACTCCCGGAGTTGAACATTGTCGATATTGGTGCTGGATACGGTCGTCTGGCCTACCGGACTGCAACTTCATTTCCCAATTTATCAACCTATCTCTGTACCGATGGCGTTCCGGAATCCACTTTCCTGTCCGAGTATCATATCAATTTTCGTCAATTGGAAGAAAAGGTCGCAGTCGTTCCCCTTGATGAAATTGAGCAGCGTTTACAGAAAAAGCAGATTGATCTTGCCATAAATATACACAGCTTTTCGGAATGCAGTCTTGAAGCCATTGAGTGGTGGCTTAGTCTCCTTGCTGCAGCTCATGTCAGGTATCTTTTTATTGTACCCAATGCTTCAGACCATGGAGGAGAAAAGCTTGCTCTCAATGGTGGAGAAGATTTTTCATATCTGGTTGAAAAATATGGGTATGAGTTGCGTAGTAAAGCCCCTAAGTATAGCGATCCTCTTGTTCAGAAATTCGGTGTATCTCCCACATACTATTATCTTTATCAGCTAACAGATTCATAGCTATACGTTTGTTGGTGAATCTTGCTGTTGCATCATCTGTGTAATCCATGGTAAAAATTCAAAAATTGAGCGCTTGATAAAGATTGCCCGAGTTTAAAAAAACGAATATCTAAAGGATAGAAAATTGGACGTTTCTGTTGTGATTCCTCTCTTAAATGAGGAAGAAAATATACCCATTCTCTATGAGGAGCTTACTCAAACCTTGGCAAAAACCAAATTTGAGTATGAGTTGGTATTTGTGGATGATGGTAGTAGTGATTCAAGCCTGGCAATCCTGGAGAAGTTACAACAGAATGATTCTCATATCTGTGTAATCTCGCTCAGGAAAAATTTCGGCCAGACTGCAGCTATGAGTGCCGGATTTGATATGGCTGATGGTGAAGTTATTATTGCCATGGATGCTGATTTGCAAAATGATCCTGCAGATATTCCCATGCTCCTGGAAAAGATCGCCGAAGGTGCTGATCTGGTTACGGGTTGGAGGTACAATCGCCAAGATCCTTTTTTGAGTAGAAAACTCCCCTCTAAAATTGCCAACAGGATTATTTCCTTTGCCACCGGTGTTCACCTCCACGATTATGGCTGTACATTAAAGGCCTTTCGCTATGATGTGATCAAGACCATTAAATTATATGGTGAGATGCATCGCTTTATTCCTGCTATTGCCAGCGCCATGGGGGTTTCCATTGCAGAGGTGAAGGTCAATCATAGGTCGAGACGATTTGGCACCTCGAAATATGGTATTTCTCGAACATTACGAGTTATTTTAGATCTTATCACTGTAAAATTCTTATTAAATTATGCCACCCGACCGATCCACGTATTTGGTACAATCGGTTTTATCTCTGGTTCTGTGGGAGGGTTGCTTGCACTTCTTTTAACCATTCAGCGCCAGTTTTATGGAATCCCTCTCTCTGACCGTCCTCTTTTACTGTTAGCTGTGCTGTTGATTTTTGTCGGTGTCCAATTCGTGACCATAGGACTTGTCGCTGAAATGTTGGCCAGGACCTATCACGAGTCCCAGGATAAACCGACCTATTATATTCGTAAAGTTATGGGCAGGGAGTGAGAACGTTGCTAGGCACAATATCGCTTCGGCAAAAAAGGTTTATTCCATTACAGAGTGTTCTGGTGATTGCCGTCTCTGTTCTCCTTATTGTGCTGGCGAACGAGACTGCTTTTGGCCAAGGTAATGAGAAACTGATTCAGGAGAGGGAGATGAACCTTGTCTGGTCGGCAAATCATGGCCAGGGTGAGCAGATATTTTTCAGTACGTATAAAAAGAATGACTGGAGCATTCCTGTTCAGATCAGTGACAGTGAGGAACTTGTTTTCCAACCGGTAAGCAGTGTCGGTGATGATGGTAAAATCTGGGTCGTGTGGACAGCTATGGAGAAGAATCGAGGTTTGCTCCAATTTTCTGTTTATGATGCATCTCACTGGACAAAGCCACGTCAGATCGATACAGGGATGGATGACAATCGCGCAACGACGCTTATTGTAGATGCCAATAACGTGCCATGGATAGCCTGGACTGCGGTTGATAAGAGCTATTCCGATGTGTTCTGGTCCCGTTGGAATGGCAAGAGTTGGGATTCCCCTGTGAAGGCCCATAGTGATAATACTGTACCTGATACCCATCCTGCACTTTCCAGAGATGAGACTGGCCAAGTCGTTCTCTCCTGGAAAACTTATGCCAACGGGAAGTACAGGAGCGTTTTTCAGGTATGGGACGGATACCAATGGCAAGGACTAGCCGCGGCCTCTGCCGAGAAAATTCGGAACGAAAAGAATAGTAAGGTCAAAGAACTTCCTGAGATTCCCTCCTTTATTAAGGAGCGTCATAAGGCCACACTTTTTCTTAAAGGGAAGGCCGGAGCTGAATCTATCCCGCTTTCTCATTTCTAAGCCATTTCATTGAAGCGATGTACTTTACAAAGAAGAAAACCGGTCGTTATCTGTTATACCTATGCCTAGGTATCATGTTTATCTCCTCGTTGCCTGGGAAAGGTTTTGGGCAGACAAAAATTATTATCGGCTTTGGAGACAGTCTTACAGAGGGGTGCGGTAACGAGATATCCACCTGCGGCGTATCCTGTCGTCTGGGAGATGATTGTTATGACTATGAGAACAACTTGCAGTCCTTACTCGATCAACATGCATATGATTTCACAGTGAATAATTTTGGATACGGTGGAGAAACGACAGCAGATGCCTTAAGTTATCCCTACAGATTTTATTCGGTACTCAGTAACGCTTGTAATAATGATGCAGAATATATTCTGATCATGGAAGGAACGAATGATCTGTTGCATTATGCCAATGGCCTGGATGTTAAATTCAACCTCGGTGTCATGATTGATAAGAGTCGTGAAAGGGGACTCATACCACTCCTTGCAACCATACCACCGGATCCTGAACCGGAACATGACTATAAAGACGTTCCCTTGATGAATCAGTATATCAAAGAGTTAGCTGAAGAAAAAGGTGTTGTCCTTGTCGATCTCTATACGGCTTTATCCCCTTATTGGAATATCTACACAGATCCTCGTGCCTGTTACGGAGACCTCACTCATCCCAATCGCTCTGGTTTTGAGGCGATGGGCAGTCTCTGGTATAAAAACCTGTCTACTCTCTTACCCAAAAAATCCTTACCCGGGCTTATGCTTCTTCTTGACAAGCCTTGATATCCCCAGCCAACTTCCATGACGACTAGGATCTTCCATACCTTCTTTCTGGGAGTTATCCTCTTTACAGCTGCAGTCCTTCTTGTAGCAGGTTCCTGGTTTAGCTATACCTCTACCTTTGATACCGCTACAGTTGGGCTGATGAGTGTCAACATCGTCCAGGGCGATAGGCCATTGTTTTTTTATGGCCAGCCCTATTTCGGTGCCTTGGAGGCCTATCTGGCAGCATTGTATATTGCTGTCTTCGGCTTTTCCGAGTTTGTCGTCAGTTTATCTCCAATTAGTTTTACCCTCGCCTGGATTGTTTTTTCCTATCTTCTCTTTTCCCGCATTCACAATAGGACTGCAGGGCTTGTTGCTGCCGCCTGTACGGCCTTTCCAGGCTACTATGTGTTTTGGTATTCCATTGCCACATATGGCGGGTACTCGGCTATATTGTGCCTGGGTACGGCCATCCTCTGGCTTTCTCTGCGGATGTTTCAGGAAAATGAAGAGAAAGTCACTCTCGTATTTCATAGTGTCTGCCTTGGCTTCCTGATGGCACTTGCTATCTGGATTCATGCCTTGACCTTTCCCTACCTCGTCATTGCTGCAGGGATCCTCGGATGCTTTGTGCTCAAAGAACGGTTTCGCCTTGATATCGTTCTTTCCCTGGGGATCGCTGCCCTCATTGCCCTTAGCGGATTCCTCCCCTTTTATTTCGAAACCGGCTCTTTCCTGGGTGGGATCTCAGAGCGCAGTCAGATATCATGGGCGGTCATCGAGAAAGCTCTTGCTACTATTTTTTCGGTAAATATATACGAACTGGTGGTCTGGAATTTCAGCCATACGTTCCAAAATCCCCTGCTCAGATATGTGTTGCCATATGGGAGTCTCAGTATTCTTTTCATTGCTGTGCTCCTTGCTCTTCATGCCTTATTCTCAAAAAGAGAGAGGGGGGGCAAGCAGCTCAGTTACCTCATTCCGTTTTTCTTTTGTCTGCTTTTTTTAATGATGTACGTACAGCATCATATGGCAACAGTTAAGGCCCCGAGATATACCATCAATTTCTTGTCTATGTTTCTCTGTATGGTCTGGGCGTCGGCCGTTGCCGGGCAGACAAAACGGTCCTTGAAAATAGTCTCCTCTACCCTCTTTTGTCTCTGGATAGGGTATCAGGTGGCAGGAACGGTTTTGTTCATTGTCGGGGGCAGCAACAGTGCACGGATGGAGCAAAAGATCGCACGTGATATAGTGGCGGCAGCCCATGAGAAGCATCTGAAAAGCGTTGTTACCTATGGAGACTATCTTTTTGGTCTGAAGGGCCAAAAATTAAGCATGTATTCGCAGAATGAAATCGTTTTTGCTCATGCCGATACAGAACGCTATCAGGCCAATGCCCAGTTTACTGAAACAGATCGCAGCAGGGGATATCTTTGTACTGAAGCTGATAAAGTATCTTTAGAAAATACCTTGAAGGAGCTGCGGGTCAACTTCAGCGTGGATAAAATACATAACTATTTTCTTTTTAGTAATCTGCAGGCAACCCCGCAGCTCGCCATGCAGGCTATTGCCAAAGAGGAAATACAATTCATTGCCGCCAAGGATGAAACAGGAGAGCTGATCGGGGAGTTGCTTGTAGATCGCTATCAGGATGACAGTTCCGAACTGATGACTCTTGCCGGCAAGTCACTCACTTTTGATACCGGCAAGAAGAGAAAACTCTGTGGACTGTGGATGTTTACCGCTCAGGATCCTTCTCTAACCGAGTGGCAACATCCTGGACAATATGAGCTTTCTGTTTCAGAGGATGGTACCCATTACCAAAAGATTCATAGCTCCTTAGCCAATATTGGCAATGGATTCCATGCAGGTCCTCATATCTATATTGGTGGTCCCTGGGGTAAAGTGGAAGCCTTATTTTCTCCGGTAATGGCTCGTTATGTCAAGATTACCTTTTCTGATAAAAGTATATCTTCAATAACCGAGCTCTTTCTGTTTGAGACAGACGGGAGATTACGACCGGATTCTCCCGATGACATCATAGAATTAAAAAAGTTGATTATTGGGTATGGACTCGATTTTGTTTTGGCTGATCGTTGGCTCAGTGCCAGGCTGCGGGAGGTATTTACAAATGAGAAGAGGAAGGATATCTCCCTGCCCAGGCTCAGTACGAAATATAAAAACAATCCTTTGCACTATTTTGTCAGGCCGGCACAGGGGCAGGCCTTGGTGTGTGATATGGCAGTTGCAGATGAATGTGAGAAGGTGCTGATTGGCCAATATGGGAAATCTGTGATAAGCAAACGAGTTGATTTGCAGAACTATGCTCTTTTTATCCTTGCCGATGCAGAGACCAGCCTTGCCCCGCTGCATCGGCAAGCGCTGCTGTGGAACGGTCATTTTCCGCTGCAGACAAAAGATATGAGACTCCTGGCACCCTGGTTTCATGCCCAGGGATTACCGATCTGGAGGAAGGATTTCACAAAGACAAGCAACTTCTATCACGATTGCTGGACAGATGGTGACGCCAAACTGTTGAATCTCAATTACACTCTTCGGCAAGGAAAGGACAAGGAGTTAGTCCTTTATACCCACGGCTGGCGACCTGGTAATGAGATGGCCAACCTCCAGTTAAGGGTAATTGCCAATGAGAAGACTTCTCTCACCTTTAAGCAACAGCTGAATACTAGGTATGTGTTTTCTCTTCCCAAGACGCTTGTCAGGTTGGATAGTCTTGAAATACAATCGACGACCTTTGTTCCCCCCGGCCAAGATTCGAGACGTCTCGGTGTTGATGTGCAACGTGTTGAAATTCAGTGAGGGAGCTCTTTCCCAAAACGTGATATCCACCTTGGTTGTCCGCCGTTTGTCCGCCATAGAGTAAAATCAGCAGAGAGTTTCCGGTAATCCGGGAAAAGTTTGAAAGTATGGATGTGGCAGGTGCCGCTCAGGCCACTTATGACAAGTCTGCCCTGATAGGGGACAAAGGGTTTACTAAAGCTATACTCAATTCTTTGAATACCTTTCTTGATCTGAAAAGATTGCTGTTGCTGACGGTACAATTCTCCTTTTGCATCTTCTAACTCAATCGTTATTGTCGATTCGTCGACAAGCCCCTCCACTTCAGATATGAGTTTGTAACTGCCGGCAGGCAGAGCAACCTCCCACATGGGAATTCTCTTTCCAGTTGCCACTCTCCAGGAAGGAGAGGATTCCAGATAGCGCACACGGCTGAGGGCGCTGAAGTACTCTTTTTCCAGCTCAGCAGGTATCTTCTCGGGGATAGAGGGGGGGGCATCCTGGCCGCCTCCAAAGAGAGTGAAAAGGGATTTTTCTTTTTCGCTGATGAGGAGGGTTACCCAAATATCATTGTGGGGAACAGATATCTCCAAGGGAATAATCGACACTTTCTCCTCGTCCGTTGTTCGACCGCCACTGACTTTCCATTTTTTCGGTTTCAGGGTCAGGACTTTCTGCTGATGGGCTTCAAGTTTTACAAAAGCAGTGGTGCCGCCAAAGTCAAGAGTTACGCTGGTTGCGTACGAGCCGCTGCGAATTCCCAGGGTTGGTATGGGTTGTCCTGCTGGCAGTACTAGATACCTTTTTATGGTTTGTCCATGACCCTGGCCCTGGATTTGCAGCATTCTCTCATTGCGAGGAAAGGTTGGGCCATTGAGAAATATCCAGTTTTTTCCCAGCGGGTTTGCAACCTGAGGAAGAGGGGCCACTTCAATTGTGTTCCAAAACGATGCGTCTGGTCCTTTGGCCTCATGGTTGTGATTTCTAAACACTGAGTTTCCAAAGGGTTCCAGATATAAAGAACGGATAGGGGCGCTGCGGTGGGTATAAAAAGCTTCTCTGTCATAGATTGTGGACGGTAAATTTTGGGCAAGGAACGCATTGTCTTCGAGTCTCCAGAAGAAATTCTCTTTCCAGCTGACTTGAGCGAATTCAACAATGAGCAATGTGACCATGAGGATACTGCAACTCCTGACGACTCGAGAATGAGAGGTGCGAAGAATAGAAAACAGGGTGCAGGTCACGACAATAAGTGGCAGCTGTAAATAGGAAAAATGAAAGGGCTGGACCACGTATTTTCCACTTAAGGCTATGCAGAGGGAGAAGAGAGGAAAGAGCGCCATGGCCAGAAGCAAAATATTCTGGGAACAGTCAGAACTTTTGGGGGCGGGCAGGCAGGAGAAATATTTTTTTACGGCAAAGACCAATCCCACAAGGGAGGAAAGACAAACAGTGTAGCCGAGGGAGGCGATGATATAGAGACTGTTGTTTTTGAAACCCAATAAGGCCCTTTCCAGCCATGGTTTAACAAGGATCTCTTCAGGGACGTTGTAGTTTTTGATGAATTCAAAGTTGGCAAACATGTTGGTGAGCGTCGTGCTGGGGTCCAATAAGAGATTTGGGGTAAAGAGGGCTGTGCCAAGCATGGCACCAGTCATGAGCAGCAGACATCTCTGGGCAAAAAGGCGGTAGTCTTTATGTTGCTGAAATTCGAAACAGAGTACCATCGCTGGAACCATTCCGACAAGAAGACCATTGTATTTTGAGGCAAATGCCGCTCCCACAGCAAGGCCACTGGCGACTAACCATATTTTTTTATGAATTTTGTCTCTATACCATAGAAGGAAGAGGAAACAGAGGGCAGTAAAGAGATCTACGCCAATATCGCCAGTGGCAAAGTGAGTAACTGTTATGGAGAGAGGTGCTATGGCAAGAAGAAACATGGCCAGCAGGGCGCTGCTTCTGTCCTTAACTAGCCGGTAGACTAATGGATAGGCAATGGCCATGGTGACCAGGCCATAGACTACACGGAGGAGGCGGGCGTAATAGTAGAGCAGAAAATGATTCGGGATATCGGGGCCAAAGAAAAAGAGAAGTGGTCGCAGTAAATATTCATCGAGGTGATTGAGACCATAGGGATATCCATCATAAAAGAGACTGCCATAGTAGCGAACATACTCTCCATTGAGAAAGTTAAATAAGGCTACGATCTGCTTCGGCTCATCAGGGTGAAAAATACTTCCCTGGTCAGCCAATCCCCGGAAAACTCCGGAGAGGCGGAAGTAGAGAGCTAAGAGAACAGTGAGGGTGCAGAGAACGACAAGGGTAGCTTTTTTTTTGTCGAATGGCGTCGACTGGAGTCCTGTACCTGAGAAAAGAGTTCTGCTGGTCATGGTGCGTCCCTTTGTCCGAGACAGTTACTCAGATATGTGAAGAGTGGGGAAAGTGGAGACGGAGTATCTGCAAGCCACTATTCTCTCAAAGACTGCATTCGTTTTTCCTTTTTTTCGATCAAGATGTTGTCTCAAATGGATCAAAGTCGGCCGAGAATGAGTCTTGATAGCTTGTAAAGAGATTGAATTTGATGATGCTCCAGATGGCAGAGAAGCCATCCTTCCAGTTTATTTTTTTCCCTTCTTCATAGGTGCGGCCAAAATAGGAAATGGGAACTTCGTAAATTCGGATCCCCTTTATTTTAGCGATCTTGGCTGTCATTTCCGGTTCAATCCCAAATCGGTTGGAGGTGAGAATCATGTTACGGATAATATCTCCACGGAACGCTTTGTAACAGGTTTCCATGTCAGTCAGGTTGAGATTGGTAAACATATTGGAAAGGAATGTCAAAAACCGATTTCCCATGAAATGCCAGAAATAAAGCACTCGAGAAACTTCTCCCTTAAAGCGGGAACCGTAAACCACATCGGCAAGTCCATTGATAATGGGGCGGAGAAGGGCATTGTAATCTTTGGGGTCATATTCAAGGTCGGCATCCTGAATGAGAACAATATCTCCAGTCGTCTTTGCTATTCCGGTCTGAATTGCAGCTCCTTTGCCAGAATTTACATGGTGGGAAAGGAGGATGTAGTTATCTTTCTGCTGAATCCTTTCGGCGAGTACTTTTTTTGAATTGTCAGTTGAGTGATCGTCAATGATTACGAGTTCATAGGAACTGATTGACGTTAATTCTGCCAATGCTTGTTCTACGAGATCTAAAATTGAATTAATTGTTTTTTCTTCGTTATAAACCGGTACGACAATGCTGAGTTTCACAGGACACCTTGTTGAGTAATAGTCTGGTCGATAGTGGAAGAGAATTCTCTTCCTGGTTTGTGGATGAGTTGTAAAATAAATATGTTACATAGTGTTTTTTGCAGTTCCACTATCTTTCGAGTAACGAGGAGAGATCATATAGAGATAACTGATCAATTGTACCACCATGAACTGCATACAATGAGAATAATATTATTTCAATCAGGAAGTGTTTTTTTGTAAAAAACTTTAGTATGAGTACGTTATGTGGTTTCACAAGCGCTATCTACCATAGGATATGAATCTGTTTGCATCTACTGGTTATTTTTTTCTGAACAATAGAGAGAGGCAGAGAGAGGAGGCCAAACAGAAATTGCCTGAAACTGGTTGCCACTCGTGTACTCCTACTTGACAACATCACTATTGTCGCCTATCTAACTCAAGTGAGTCTCTTATGGGTAGATTCTCTTTCCAATCCTCAGCATTTCTTATTAAGAGACGTCCTCTTTCAGATTTACTAGAGTTTATGGTAAGTGAGTTGTCTTTCCTTTAATACATTGTTGGTCAAAAATGGAATCACAAATACGAAAACAGGTATTGGTTACCGGTGGGGCTGGATTTGTTGGCTCCCATCTCTGTGAACGATTGTTAACGGATGGGCATGATGTCCTTTGTGTGGATAACTTTTTTACCGGTACCAAGGATAATATCCTTCATTTGCTGGATAATCCACATTTTGAAATAATGCGTCATGATGTAACGTTCCCTCTCTACGTAGAGGTGGATGAGATTTATAACCTGGCATGCCCAGCCTCCCCCATTCATTACCAGCATGATCCTGTGCAGACCACAAAAACCAGTGTGCATGGCGCCATTAATATGCTTGGCCTGGCTAAGAGGCTGAATGCGAAAATATTTCAGGCATCTACCAGCGAAGTCTACGGCGACCCGAAGATTCACCCCCAGACTGAGGACTACTGGGGACATGTGAACCCCATCGGCTTTCGTTCCTGCTATGATGAGGGAAAACGGTGTGCTGAGACCCTGTTTTTTGATTACCGTCGTCAGCATAATCTTCGCATTAAGGTTGCCCGTATCTTTAATACCTATGGCCCTAAAATGCATCCGAACGATGGGAGAGTGGTGTCCAATTTCATTATGCAGGCCCTTCAGGGGCTGCCCATCACCATTTATGGTGATGGCTCGCAATCACGTTCTTTTTGTTATGTCGATGACCTGATTGAAGTTTTTGTTCGTCTGATGGCCAGTCCTGATGATTTTACCGGACCTGTAAATACCGGTAATCCTGGAGAGTTTACCATCAAAGAACTGGCGGAGAAAATCATCGATCTCACTGGTTCCTCTTCAAAATTGGATTATCAGCGCCTGCCCAGCGATGATCCAATCCAGCGTCAACCCGATATCAGCCTGGCAAGAGAAAAGCTTGGCTGGGAGCCGACTATTCAATTGGAAGAAGGATTGAAGAAAACAATTCCATATTTTGACGCCTTACTCAAAGCCTGACTCCAGTGCAGCTTAGGCTCACTGTCCCGTCTCAACAAAAGCTGATCCAACTGCAGCAATCTGTTCATGAAAATAGTTATAGATGTAGGAGTAATAGGTCTGGCTCAGCTTTTCGAGACAGCTAGAACCGGTATATACAGAGTGATCAGCAGCCTGTCATTGGAGTTGTTGGCCCGAGATGATCTCGATCTTTCTTTTTCCTCACTCTCTTCGTTGCAGGTCAATCAGCTCACGGACCACTATTTTGCCGAGAAAAATTTTGCTGCCAGATCTTTTCCGAGAAATTGGTTTGAGAAAACATTGATTACCATGGCCGGATGTAATCATGAAACCGGGCAGGAGAAGAAAGCAGCAAAGATTCTTTCAAAGCTTTATCGCATATCCCTTACGCACCGGATCGGGGGAGCGGCAGATCTTTTTCACTCCCACTATTCTGCTTTGCCTCATTTTCGCTTTCGCCGCACTCCTCTGCGCATGTTGACCATTTACGATATCATTCCTCTCATTCATCCGGAATATTTCGCCGATGGCTTTGCAGATGAGTTTCGACCCATTGTCGAGTCTTTTTCGCCCCAGGATGATTTTCTCTTTACCATCTCCGAGTGTACTAAAAATGACATTTGCAGCTATTTTCAAATGGACCCCGAGAGAGTCTTTGTTACGCCTCTGGCTGCAGCAGCGGATCTCTATTATCCAGAGTCAGACAAGGTGCTGATTCGAGCAGTGAAGCAACAGTTTCACATTCCTGATGGGCGTTATTTTCTGACCTTGGCCACAGTAGAAAAGAGAAAAAATCTGCAAATGTCCATGAACTGTTTTCGAGAAATTCTCAAAGAGCCGGGGTGTGAAGATCTTTCCTTTGTCCTGGTTGGCACTCGGGGCTGGAAAGTAAAAGAGTTACTTGAGGAAATTGATAATGATCCAATATTGCACAACAAGGTAATTTTCACCGGTTTTGTTCCAGATCAATATCTCAGCGCAATATACAGCGGTGCAGAGGCCTTTCTCTATCCGTCTCTTTATGAAGGATTTGGCTTACCACCTTTGGAGGCTATGCAATGTGGTCTGCCGGTTATCGTTTCAAATACCAGTTCGTTGCCGGAAGTTGTCGGTGATGCCGGGATCCTGGTGGACCCACAGGATAAAGACCAGATCTGTCAAGCCATGCTGACCCTGCTCAAGGAGAGGGACGTTCATGCTGAATTGGCCCAGAAAGGACTTGTCAGGGCAGGGGGATTTTCCTGGCAGCGGTGTGCTGAGCAGACGGCAGCCGGCTACCAGAGGGCCTGGGATGGCCGTTGAATTGAGATTTTAAGGTTATGCATATAGTTTACGACTATCAGATCTTTGCTCTGCAGAGGGTCGGTGGTATTTCCAGATATTTTGTTGAACTTGCCCGCAGACTTCCGGCCTGTTCCCCGGGGATCGAAACAACCGTGCTTGCTCCTGTTCACGTCAATCAGTATCTGGCCTCCAACCCTGTGCACACGATTGGCTGGAAGGTTCCTTGTTTTCCAGGGAAACACCGCATACTTCCTGCCATCAATGGCATAGTCAGCCGTACTCTTCTCAAATTGCAGCATCCTGATATCTTGCATGAAACCTACTACTCGGCCACTGCTCAATCGTCTCATGTCCCTCATATCCTTTCCGTTTATGATATGATCCATGAGCGTTTTCCCAATCGGTTTCAAGGACCTGATCTCCATATTCCTCAACTCAAAGCCAAGGCTGTAGCACGGGCGGATCATGTGATCGCAATTTCAAAGAGTACCCGTGCTGATCTCATAAAATATCTGCATGTCTCTCCTGAAAAAATCACGGTTATTCCACTTGCCACATCATTTGAGAAACCTGAAAAGAAAAAAGGAGCAGTTGTCTGGCAAAGACCGTATCTTCTCTATGTGGGACTTCGGGGAGGAGTGAAAAATTTTCACACACTCCTCTTGGCCTTTGCTCATTCTCCACTCTTGTCTTCTGAATTCGATCTGCTCTGTGTGGGAGGAGGTGCGTTTACCCCTGAGGAGGTGCGCACCCTGCAAGATTCAGGAGTGGGCTGGCGAATCAAGCATCTGGATGCAGATGACAGTCAACTGGCAGCTCTCTACTCCCAGGCCGCTTTGTTTGTCTATCCCTCGCTCTATGAGGGCTTTGGGTTACCACTCCTGGAGGCCATGCGTTGTGGCTGCCCCGTTGCCTGTAGCGACACCAGCTCCATGCCGGAAATTGCCGGTGATGCGGCAATTTATTTTGATCCCGCAGCTGAAGAAGAGCTGCGATGTGCCATGGAGTCAATAGTTCAATCAACAGAGCTTGTAACTGCATTACGGGTACGGGGATATGAACGGGCAAAATTATTTTCCTGGGATAGTTGTGTCTCCCAGACATTAGAATTGTATCGCAGTAAGGTGTAGGCTTGTGGAAACAGGGCAATCTCTTCAACAACAAAATGGAATCAAAGCAGAATCAGGGGGGGGGATGGTCAAGAAACAGAATGATGCCGAACATCCACTGGTTTCTATTATTACCATAGTCCTGAACGGAGAATCCTGGATCCGGCAGACCATTGACAGCGTCTTGCAGCAAGATTATGGATTTATAGAATATATTGTTATTGATGGGGGATCGCATGACGACACTGTCTCCATTCTCCGTGAATATGACAGCAACATTGATTTCTGGCAGAGTGAGCCGGATAAAGGAATCAGTGACGCCTTTAACAAGGGCATCAAGGTCGCCCATGGAGACGTCATAGGCTTGATCAATGCTGGTGACTGGTATGAGGCCGATACTGTGCGACGTGTGGTCGAAGCCTTGCTGGCAGAGCCAACAGTCGGGGTTGTCTGCGGAGCGTTACAGTTTTGGCATGGTCTGCAACGGGAATATCTCTGTTATTCTGTTCCCCAGTTGCTGGGTCGAGAAATGACTGTGACCCACCCCACCTGTTTTGTCCGTGCTGAACTCTACCGTTCTTTCGGCCTTTTTTCGTCTGACTACAAATTTGCCATGGATTATGAGCTGCTGCTGCGTTTCAAAAAACAGGGGGTCAGGTTTCTGGCCCTTGATTCTGTCCTTGCCAATATGCAGCATGATGGGATATCTGAGGAAAACTGGAAAAAGGCACTCCAGGAAACCCATAGGGCCAGAATTGAGTTGTCAGGGAAATCTTTTTTTACGAGCCGCGCCTATTATTGGTTTATTTTGTTGAAGCGTCAGTTGCGTATTTTTCTGGAAAAACGTGGTTGGAAGAGTCTGCTTCATTTTTACCGAAGCAGACTGGCGCCGGTGAAAAAAACAAAATCATAGCGAGTAGTCATGACTGCCACTGTTTTTCTTTCTATTTTAATCCCTGTCTATAATTGGGATATTGGGCCATTGCTTAGCCGTCTCCATGATCAATGTCTCCACCTTTCGCAAGGGGAGGAGGTAGAAATAATTGTTATGGACGATGGCTCCAGCGAGAAGTATAGCAATGCTTCTGTGGCAGAACAACTGCCTCTGGTCCGCTATCAGGAGTTGGGCCTTAACAGGGGGCGGGCGGAAATCCGCAATCGGCTCCTGGACCAGGCAAAAGGCGAGTATGTCCTCTTTGTAGACGCAGATATGCTCCCTGATCATGACCAGTTTATCCAAACGTATGTGGAGCAGGGCCGGGCCGGTGCTGAAATTATCTGTGGGGGGATCAGTTATCTCCAAAATAAAGAGGTGCATCCAGACTATTCTTTCTACTTATACAAAAGTAAGAAGACCGAGGCAGTACCGCCATCTGTCAGGAACACCATTCCCTGGCGATACCTTTTCACTTCAAACATCATGGTGCGTCGGGATATCCTGCGGGCCGTCTCTTTTGATCCACAATTTACAGGCTATGGATTTGAAGACATTGAATGGGGAGTCCGCCTGGGGGCTTTGTTCACCATCGTGCATATTGATAACAGCTGTTCTCACATGGGAGTGATGAAAAAAAAACAGGTTTTTGTCAAAATGCGTGACTCCATAGCCAATTACTCTCTTCTCCTTTCCCTGCACCCGGCAAAAATAGGTCATACGGGGGCCGCAGGACTTGCTCGACTGCTCAGCTATTTCCCTGACGCCCTTCTCAGGGCTGGAGACAGGTTATTAAGCCGTCTGTTTAACAGCTTGGCATGGAATCGGTTTTTATTTTATATTTTTCAATGTGATAAGGCTGTGTTGCTTGCCAGGGAATTGAAAAATGAGTCCAAGGGCGGCCTTAGTTGATTTCTATTATTATTCCAACACTGAATGGCGGTCCGCTCTTTGCTGAGGTCCTGAAGAGTATTGCCAGTCAGGATCTCAGAGAAAAGTATGAGTTGCTGGTTTATGATTCTTCCTCATCAGATGATACTGTGGCCAGAGCAGAAGCATTTGGCGCAGAAGTCATTCCGGTTCGGAGAGAAGATTTTGATCATGGTGGCACCAGGTCCATGGCGGCAAGGAAAGCCGTTGGCGATATTCTGGTGTTTATGACTCAAGATGCTGTTATTTCTGAACCGGGATCACTTGCAACCTTAATAGCACCATTAAAAAAAGATTCACCTGTTGCTGTCACCTATGGGAGGCAATTGCCGGCAGCAGGTGCTACCTTGGCTGCCGCTCACCTCCGTTTATTTAATTACCCTGAACTGACGCTGGAAAGAGTGTATAAAGACAGGGGGAACTATGGTCTCAAAACAGTCTTTGTCTCCAATTCATTTGCTGCCTATAAGAAGGCTCCGCTTGCCGCGATAGGGTACTTTCAGGATGACTTGATTTTTGGAGAGGACACCTGCGCAGTGGGAAGGCTGCTGCTGCATGGATCTGCCATACGCTATGTTGCAGAGGCAACTGTGTATCATTCCCATAATTATACTCTTGTCGAAGAATTCAAGAGACACTTTGATATCGGTGTCCTGCATAGCACCGAGAAGTGGCTCTTGAAAGAATATGGGAGCGCAGAAGGGCATGGTGCCAGCTATGTTCATTCTGCGCTATCCTATTTTTTAAGCAACAAGGCCTGGTCTCTTGTCCCGGATTTGATAATACGATGCGGGGTGAAATATTTAGGGTATACTCTTGGGAAAAAATATAGATACCTGCCGGCGGTGTTGCGGCCCAAGGTGAGTATGCACCACAATTGGTGGCGGAAGTAGGTTTCTTTTTGTCAGAAATTGAGTGAGTTGAAGTAAAATAGGTCCTCTATGATGTCTCTGAATCTGCGTGAGCAGAGTTCTCTTATATGTAAAATATTAAACCTGGTCGATTGTGCCCTGGTCTGTATCTTCCTCTGGGCATTAGTGACATGGTACCGGGTACCGTGGAATTACTACTATACCTATCTTCTTTGGATCTCTTTTGGGTTGTCACTGATCAGTTTCCAGTATTTTCAACTCTATCGTTCCTGGCGTGGCTGGAAATTTTATTTGGAATTTCTCGTCATTGTCAAGGCATGGGGGGGAGTCGTCGGGGCACTTCTGTTTTACTTTTTTATCTTTAAAATTTCACATGCCTATTCACGGGTAGTCTTTTTGATCTGGTCTACGGTGACGCCGCTGTTACTGTTTGCTGCCCATGTTATTGCCCGAAAAATTTTGCATCACTATCGTTCCAAAGGAAAAAATGTCCGTCGAGCGGTGGTGGCTGGTGCCGGAGAACTGGGGATAACCCTGGCCCGGGAAGTGGAGGCCATTCCCTGGGCCGGAATAGAGGTGTTGGGATTTTTTGATGATAAGGTTGGACCGGATGAAAAAAATACTGTTGTCGGTAAGCCGATTCTTGGCGCCATAGCTGATATTCGCAATTTTTTGCTGAATAACGATATTGATTACGTCTATGTGGCACTGCCGATGCGGGCGGAGAAAAAAATATTTTCCATCCTCCGGGAGTGTCGCTCATTGGGCGCAAGAATTTATCTGGTCCCTGATCTCTATGTCTTTGGTTTGCACCATGCAGAAATTCAGTCACTGGGAAATACCCTTGTCTTGAACTTTAACCCGAATACCGAATGGAAAAGGAGCTTCGACGTCATCTTTTCCCTTATGGTCCTTACTTGTATATCACCTCTTTTCTTTGCTATCGCTATCCTGGTCAAGCTTCAGGATGGCGGGCCGATATTTTACCACCATAAGCGCATTACCTCTGCCGGAAAGGAGTTCGGGTGCATCAAGTTTCGCTCGATGGTGGTTGATGCCGAAGAACAACTGGAGAAGATTCTGGCGGACAACCCTGAACAGCGTGAGGAGTGGGAGCGCAGCTTCAAGCTGAAAAAGGACCCCAGAGTCACTCGCCTCGGAAGGTTCCTGCGAAAAACCAGTCTGGACGAGCTGCCCCAGTTTATAAATGTCCTCAAGGGAGAGATGAGCGTGGTCGGAGCACGACCTATCGTGGGCCAGGAACTGAATGATTTTTACAAGGAGAGCGCGGGGCGCTACTGTTCCATGAAACCGGGGATAACCGGTCCCTGGCAGGTTGAGGGGCGATCAGACAGCGCCAGCTATGATGAACGGGTAGAACTCGATGACTGGTATATCCTCAATTACTCTTTGTGGACCGATATCAAGATCATTGCCAAGACAATTAAACGGGTATTCGATCGCAAAGGGGCCTATTGAGCCCTGAGGGGAATAGCTCAACGAAAAGAGAACATTTCCCACATGGATTAAATATCCGCCAACCGCCAACCGCCAACCGCCAACCGCAGACCGCTCCTCCTATTCTTCTCCTAAGGCCAGCATCAGCGCCGCCGGGGCATTGCCTGCCGCGCCCTCCAGGCTGGTGACAGGAACACCCCGCCGTTCGGCCTTTCTGATGGGTTGTGAGTCTGGGAAAAAGGCTATTGGCGATACTCCGAGTCCGGTTTCCAGAAACGATCTGTCTTCTTCATCGGTGATCAGGTTACCGACAAAGCTGATCTTGGGGATCTTGACATCTTCCGCCAGCTTTTTGACCTTGAGGGCGGTGCGGATGGAGGACTTTGAGGGAATGACCACGATGAGCAGGTGATCGATGCCGGCAATGGTTCCTCTTCCCAGATGTTCAACACCTGCCTCCATATCGAGGAGAACGACCTGGTTTTTGGAAAGCAGGAGCTTGGTCAGCATCCGGCGCAGGACATTATTTTCTGGGCAGGCACAGCCTTTGTCTCCGCTCTGAATGGCACCCAGAACCATCAGTTTCATCCCGTCATGGTTGACCATGAACTCTTGCAGGAGGTCATTTACTTCCGGATTCATGTTATACATGGGGGAGCCCTCGGTCTTGCCGGAACGTTCTACCAGAAGTTTTGTCATCTCGGCAATGGGCCGGATGGCCCCAGGGTTTTTTACTCCCAGGGTCTGGGCCATATGAGGACTGGGGTCGGCATCAATGACCAGGACTTCCCTGCCTGCCTTTTTGAATTCATCCGCCAGAAGTGCCATGAGGGTGGTTTTGCCGACCCCGCCTTTGCCGCTGATTGCAATCTTCATTTTTTCTTTCTCTCCGTCCTCTTTTACTTGCAAGCTATTCTACAATGGTTAAGATATAAGGCGATCTTGTTTGAATATGTAGCGTATTTATAGAATTGAGTAAACTAAGAATAGGAGTTTTGCCATGTATCAGATGAGTAATCAAATCACTCTTACCCAAGCCAGGCAGGAAGCGTCGACGATTTTTCTAGCAAAGGTCTTTAACTGGATGGCTGTTGGATTGGGCCTCACCGGTGTTGTAGCCTGGTTTACAGCCTCGAGTGGGCTGGCCATGCAGCTGGTGGCCAGTCCTGCTTTTATGATCCTTATTTTGGCCGAACTTGGCTTGGTCTTTTTTCTCTCCGCCCGTATCGATAAAATTCAGGCTGGCACTGCTACCGGGCTCTTTGTCGGCTATGCGGTGCTCAACGGCTTGACCCTGTCCATGATTTTTCTTGCCTACACCCAGTCCTCCATCGCTGCCACATTTTTCATTACGGCGGGTATGTTCGGCTCCATGGCTGTCTACGGGCTGGTGACAAAACGTGATCTTTCAGCCTGGGGATCCTTTCTCTTCATGGGAGTAATCGGGATCATCATTGCCTCGGTGGTGAATATCTTTCTCAAGAGTTCTTCTCTTTACTGGGCCATCTCTCTGATCGGAGTCTTTGTTTTTGTCGGGCTTACAGCCTATGACGTCCAGAAAATCAAGACCATTGGTGAACAGGGTATCATGGAGCAGGGCGAAGGTACAGTGCGGAAAGGCGCTATTATGGGTGCTCTGGCCTTGTATCTTGATTTCATCAATCTCTTTCTCATGCTCCTTCGTTTTTTCGGCGGCAGCAGAGACTAAGCCGGTGTCAAAAAAACAACATGGTCAGAGTAATGCTCGGAACGGCATAAGGATCCCTAACGAAATGAGGGAAATAGCCAGGTTGTTTCGTCACGGCTCCTAGATTTAGAATCAGAAAAATAGAGAAGAAAGCATGTTCCGTATCAGGGAGGACATGCTTTTTTCTTTTTGGGTGAAGAGGAACAGGGCGTAGCGATGGAAAATCTATTTGCGGGGAAAAAAATTGTGGTCGGGGTGACAGGCTCCATAGCCGCATTCAAGGTGGCTGGCTGGGTCAGTGCACTCGCCCAGGAGGGTGCTGAGGTCTCTGTGGTGATGACCGAGTCTGCTTGTCGTTTTGTTGCACCTCTTACCTTTTCTGCCCTGTCCGGTCGTTCGGTACTCAGTGATATGTTCACAGCAGAAGAGACCCGCTCAATATCCCATGTCCAGTTGGGGGAGGAGGCGGATCTGATCCTGATCGCCCCGGCTACTGCCAACACCATTGCCAAGATTGCCCATGGTCTTGCTGATGATCTGCTGACGACCACCGTTCTGGCGGCAGATGCTCCGGTACTTGTGGCTCCGGCCATGAACAGTCGAATGCTCATGAATCCTGTGACCCAGCGTAATATCGAGATACTCAAAGAGTTGGGTCATGGAATCATAGAGCCTGAATCGGGGATGATGGCCTGCAAGACTGAGGGGCCTGGACGGCTTGCGGAATGGGAGGATGTTCGTGAACAGCTTCTGGCGGCGCTCAGTGCTCAGGATTTGAAAGGAGAGAAGATTTTAATTACTGCAGGGCCTACCCGAGAGGCCCTGGATCCGGCCCGTTTTCTCAGTAATCGATCTTCTGGAAAAATGGGCTATGCATTGGCTCGGATGGCAAAAAGGCGTGGGGCCGAGGTAGTCCTGGTCAGTGGTCCCAGTTGCCTGAAGGCTCCTTATGGAGTGAAATTGATCCGTGTGCAGACGGCCTACGAGATGTGTCAGGCGGTCATGGATTCCTGCGAGGATGCTTCGGTGATTATCAAGGCTGCAGCAGTGAGCGATTTCCGTCCGGCCACGGTGGCTCGTGAAAAGGTCAAGAAAGAAGATGCTCAGTTCATCCTCAAACTGGAACAGACCATCGATATCCTCAAGGAACTTGGCCATAGAAAAGAGGAGCATGGCTATCTCTTAGTCGGCTTTGCCGCTGAAAGCTGTCACTTGCATGCCTCTGGAGAGGAAAAAATGCGAAAGAAAAATCTTGATCTCATCGCCATCAATGATATCAGTGGTGAATGTACCGGATATGAGGTGGATACCAATCAGGTGATTCTCCTTGATCGGCACGGCTTTTCCAATCTCCCGCTTACCAGTAAAGAGGAAACTGCCAATTTGATTTTGGACCGAGTGCATAAACTCCTCAGCGAAAAAAGATTGCACTAATTCCTGGTACTGCTCACTCTTCTCTGGCAACTGTGATATGTCTCCCCGCGAACGTTCCATTCTTGCAGTGACCTGTTTTGGTCACTTCATGAGTCATTTCAATATGCTGGTTTTTCCAGCTATTCTTCTCCCCCTTTCCGGGAAACTGGCTCTGGATGTGGGCCAGACCCTGGCCCTGTCTTTCTGGATGTATCTTCTTTTCGGCCTGACTGCCCTTCCCTGGGGGGTGCTGGCTGATCGATTTGGGGCTCGTCCTCTGTTGGCTGTTTTTTATCTCGGAGCAGGAGTTTGCGGGCTTCTTGCCGCTTGGAACCTGTCTGACCCATTTCTCCTTGGTCTCTGTCTGGCCGGGATCGGTCTCTTTTCCGGGATCTATCATCCGGCAGGCCTGGGGTGGATAGCCAAGGAGTTTGAAAACACCAGTCAGGGCATGGCCTATAACGGCATGTTTGGTAATCTGGGTCTGGCCACAGCACCTCTTCTTGCCGGAAGCGTCAATTATTTCTGGGGGGCAGAGGCGGTCTATCTGATCCTGGGGACGGTGAATATCGCTGGACTTTTCCTTCTCTACCTGGCCCGCAACGGTCAAGGCGGCCTCCAGGTCAGGAGGGAAAAGGGGAGTCCCAAACGTTCTCTTGCGCCCTTCCTTGTCCTCCTCCTGGCTATGACTCTCGGCGGTATCGTCTATCGTGGCATGACCGTGACCCTACCTGCCTACTTTGAATTGCAGAACAGGGATCTCTATCAGGGATTCCTCGTTTTTTCAGGACAGATCGGCTCAGCCAACCTCTTTGCCACCCTGGTAACATCGCTTATCTATCTGGTCGGTATGGCTGGTCAGTATTTCGGGGGCAGGGTGGGAGAGTCCTGTGACCTTGGCAGGGGGTATCTGCTTTTTCACCTCATTACTATCCCGGCGGCCCTGTTCATGGCCTTTACCACCGATATCCCCCTGATACTGTTTGCCATGATCCATTCATTTTTTCTCCTCGGCATGCAGCCATTGGAAAACACCTTGGTGGCCCGTCTCAGTCCACCTGAAGTTCACAGCTCTGCTTTTGGTCTGAAATTTATCCTCACCTTCGGCGTCGGTGCTCTGAGTGTAAAGATGGTGACTCTGGTCAAGGCAGGCTGCGGATTCAGTGCTGTCTATATCAGCCTGGCCTTGATTTCCGTTCTCCTGGTCTGTACCATTCTTGTCCTCAATCATTTTCGAAAAAAATCCTCGCTATCTTGTGATCGCTGATCGGCAGCAGTCTCCAATCAAGGGAAAAAGGGGTCCTCTTACTACTTGCCAAGAGGCAAAAGTGGGGCTCGCTTTTTTTCGTATCTTTTCTTCGGCAAAGCAACCAACCTCTCTCCTTTCTTTTTTTGATAAAAGTTGACTCAGGAGAAAAGCGGACAGGCTGATTCACCCCTGGATCTTGTTGACAAGGGTAGTGGCGATTCTTCAATTGATGTCGGGCAAGCAGCTTTTTCGCTCAGTTTTTTTTGTTCTTGTCGCAGCGATGGCGGAAGCGATAGAGAAAAATGTGCGAAAGGGGCCACAGGTAATTCTTACCAAGAGGATATGCTGTCTGCCTGAATAGAGGAAACAGATTGAGGAGAAGAATAATCTTCTGAGAAGAGGGCAGGGAGCTGCGGCACGATTTTTGTGCCGCAGCAGGATTTTGGCTGGAGTTGTTGTTACCCCTGTGCTTTTGCCCAGGAGTCGCGTAAGCCGACGGTGCGGTTGAATACCAGATGATCTGGCTTGGAATCCTCAATATCCAGGCAAAAATAGCCCTGGCGTTCAAACTGGAGGCTGGTGCCGGCTGCAGTCTGTCTGAGTGAAGGTTCCACCAGGCAGTTTGTGAGAACGGTAAGAGAATCGGTGTTGAGGTGTTCCTTGAAATCGACTTCCTTATCTGCATCCGGGTTTTCCACGGCAAAGAGGCGGTCATAGAGCCGTACCTCACAGCTGAGGGCATGTGCTGCCGAGACCCAGTGGATGGTGCCCTTGACCTTGCGCCCATCCGGGGCATTGCCTCCGTAAGTGGTTGGATCGTAGGTGCAGTGAATTTCCCTGACTACTCCTGTGTCCTTATCCTTTATAACTGAGACGCAGGTGATAAAATAGGCGTAGCGCAGTCGAACTTCTCGTCCTGGTCCCAGGCGGAAGAATTTTTTGGGAGGATCTTCCATAAAGTCACTGCGTTCAATGTAGATCTCTCTGGAGAAGGGGATGCGTCTCGTCCCCATCTCCGGTTTTTGCGGGTGATTCTGGGCCTCGATCTCTTCTGATTCTTCTGGCGGGTAGTTTGTGATAATGACCTTCAGAGGATCCAGGACCCCCATGACTCGAGGGGCTGTATCATTCAGGTCGTTGCGGACACTGTTTTCCAGGACGCCCATGTCGATCCAGCTTTCCTTCTTGCCAATGCCTATCTCGGAACAAAAATTACGAATAGACGCTGGAGTGTAACCACGACGTCTGAGTCCGGAAATGGTGAGCATCCTCGGATCATTCCAGCCTGTTACATGGCACCCGGTCACCAATTGAAGGATCTTCCGTTTGGACATCACCGTGTAAGTGAGATTGAGACGGGCAAACTCAATCTGTCGGGGATGGCAGGGCGTTTTCAGGGTATCCAGGAACCAGTCATAAAGCGGCCTGTGATCCTCGAACTCCAGAGTGCAAAGAGAGTGGGTGATCCCCTCAATGGCATCGGAGAGACAGTGGGTGTAGTCATACATGGGATAGATGCACCACTTGCTGCCGGTGCGGTGGTGATCCACTTTCAGAATTCTGTAGATCACTGGATCGCGCATGTTGAGGTTGGGGGAGGCCATATCGATCTTGGCTCGCAGCACATGGCTGCCGGTTTCGAATTTTCCTTCCTTCATCTCATGAAAAAGGGCAATATTCTCCTCGATAGCTCGATTTCGGTAGGGGCTTTCTTTTCCGGTTTCGGTGAGGGTACCCCGGTATTCCCGGATTTCTTCAGCACTGAGGTCGCAGACATAGGCCTTATCTTGACGGATAAGTTCCACTGCATAATCATAGAGCCTGTCAAAGTAGTCGGAGGCAAAGAAGAGATTGTCACCCCACTCATATCCAAGCCACTGCACATCTTTCTTGATGGATTCTACATAAGCAGCCTCTTCCTTGCTCGGGTTGGTGTCATCGAAGCGGAGATGACAGCAGGCATTGTTTTCTTCGGCAATGCCGAAGTTGAGACAGATGGATTTGGCATGGCCAATATGAAGAAAGCCGTTTGGCTCCGGTGGGAAGCGCGTGACCGGGGCGGAATGTTTTCCGTTTTTGATGTCTTCGGCAATGATCTGGCGAATGAAATCAACATTTTTATCGTTATTCCGGTCGGAATTGTCCATTGTTTTTTTCTCCTGAAGAAGAGCTCTGCCTGGATCAGGCCTGGTAAAGTTTTCCGACATCGCGCAACCGCTGGACCACGCGTTCCCGGCCAATGGTGATCAGGATGTCAAACATGGACGGGCCTGCAAGCTGACCGGTAACTACGGTGCGCATGCCATTAATGATGACTCCGGGTTTTACCCCAACCTCATCAGCCAGTTCTCGAGCGATCCGTTCAGCCTCTTCAATGTTAAAATCGTCGAGAGCCTCATAACGATCAGCCAGCATGGGTAACCATTCTTTAAGGCCCTCATGCTTGAGGATGTTTTTCTGCAGCGGCTTTTCTTCCACTTGGAAATCATCGGCAAAGTAGGCTCGACCCAGAGAACCGAAGTCGGTGAGGGTATGAAAGCGGTCCCTGATGAGGTCGATGGTGTGCAGAAACCACTCTTTTTTCTCTCTCGCATAGGCTGCATCCCAGAGTCCTTCGGACTCCAGAAAGGGCTGAGCCATTTCTGCAATCTCTTCTACGGGGAGAGTGCGCAGGTAATGCTCGTTGATGGCAATGGCCTTGGGATCGGTGAAAAACTTGGCATCATCTTTACGATAATTAAAAATCGAATTCGACTTGTTGATTCTCTCCAGGGTAAAGGATTCTACCAGCTCTTCCCGTGAGAAAAATTCTCTGTCATCACCAGGAGACCAGCCCAGAAGGACGAGGAAATTGGATAATGCCCAGGGGATAAAGCCGTGGTCTCGATAAAATTGAACAGAGACGATCTCGCCATGGCTGCGTTTGGATATTTTTGCCTTTTTAAGATCAAGGGTGAGGGGCATGTGGGCAAAGACCGGGAGGGGTGCCTCAAGTGCCTCATAGAGAAGTACCTGACGTATCGTATTGGTCATATGGTCCTGACCGCGGATGATATGGGTTATCCGATCCCTGATGTCATCAACCACGTTGCAAAGGAGATACAAGGGCTTGCCGGTAGAGCGAACGATGACAAAATCCTCAACTTCATCATAGGTCGCTTTGATATGACCCAGTACCTTATCGTCATATCCTAAAGAGCCTTCTCTGGCAGGGACTTTGAAGCGGACAACAGAGGAGAGGCCGGCGGCCTCTTTTTCAGCGATCTGTTCTGGGCTGAGGTGACGACAGGTGCCGTCATAGCCAAAGGTGGTTTTGTTGGCTTGGGCTGCTTCTCGTTTCGCTTCCAGTTCTTCCTTGGTACAGAAACATCTGTAGGCCTTTCCTTCACTGAGAAGTCTGGTCGCCGCAGCGATATGGTCGTTGCTGAATTCTGTCTGAAAATAGGGGCCTTCGTCCCAGTCAATCCCCAACCATTCCAGTCCGTCAAGGATGCCTTGGATGGATTCCTGAGTGGAACGATCGGCATCGGTGTCTTCGATACGGAGGATAAGTTTACCCCCAGTTTTTTTTGCATACAGCCAGTTATAAAGTGCGGTCCTGGCACCTCCAATATGGAGGTAACCCGTTGGGCTCGGGGGAAATCGTAAACGTGTCTCAGTCATGGAAAACCTAATATGATTGGTGGGGAATGATAAGTCGAAAGGTTAAAAGCTCCAAAATACCCCTGCTGTATATCGTTTTCAGGAGGATTGTTCAATAGCAAAAAACTCAGAAGCGGGTATCCGCCTGCTCCTAAAGAGATTTACCATCCATCGGCGGCTGCTCTCCTGAAAGCGGCTATATTGATAACTGTGGCAGGAAGAGGTGCCTCTTTTTAGAGGATGTAAATGAAACTATTTTTTGTTGTTCTCTTTAGTTGAACCCTGTATAGTTCCCTCGTTTAGCTTATCAGGTTATAATGGGGAGTTGTCCAAAGGCATGGGGAACAATGGAACCTATAGGAGAAGCTAGGTAAAATTCGTGTCCTTGGGAGAAAGGATGCTCATACCATAGAAGCAAGAGGGGAGTGAACATGAAAGTACTTATCAGTGATAACCTGTCTCCGGCAGGTGCCAAAATATTGGTTGATGCCGGTCTCGAGGTTGATATTAATACCGGCTTGCCTCCGGAAGAGTTAAAGAAAATTATCGGTGATTATGATGGGCTGATTATTCGCAGCGCCACCAAGGTCACTTCCGAGATTGTTGATGCCGCTGAGAAGCTGAAAGTTGTTGGCCGTGCAGGTATTGGTCTCGATAACGTAGATATCCCTGCTGCCAGCCAGAAGGGAATCGTGGTTATGAATGCCCCTGATGGCAATGCCACCACCGCAGCTGAGCATGCCATTGGCATGATGATGTCTCTGTCTCGCAACATTCCTCAAGCCACTGCCTCCATGAAAGAGGGGAAGTGGGAGAAAAAGAGTTTCATGGGCCGTGAGCTTACCGGAAAGACCTTAGGGATCTTTGGTATCGGTCGTATTGGCGCCATTGTTGCCAATCGCGCCCAGGGTTTGAAGATGAAAACCATTGCCTATGATCCCCATATGCCAAAAGATCTGGTGGACAAACTTGGTGTGGAATTGGTGAGTCTCGAGGAGTTGGCAAAACGTTCTGATTATATCACTGTCCATGTTCCCTTGACCAAAGAAACTGACAAGGTTCTCTCCACGGAATTTTTCAAAAATATGAAAAATGACGCCATGTTTATTGACTGTGCTCGTGGTGGTGTCTGTGATGAGGAGGCGCTGTATAAGGCCCTGGTAGATGGAGAGATTGCCGGCGCGGCCCTTGATGTTTTTGTCAAAGAACCCACTACCCTGGAAAATTGTCCTCTCCTGGGATTGAAGAATTTTATCTGTACCCCTCATCTGGGTGCTTCCACCAGTGAGGCTCAGGAAAATGTGGCCCTGGCCATTGCCAAGCAGGTTGCGGATTACTTGAACAAGAGTGTGGTTACCAATGCTGTAAATGTACCTTCGGTCAGCGATGATGTTCTGGCTCAGGTCGGTCCCTATGTGAACTTAGGTGAGAAACTAGGTTCCCTCCATATGCAGATTGCCAAAGGTGGTGTCCAGGAGGTGGATATCGAATACAGCGGTGAACTGGCTGAGCTCAATACCAGTCCTATCACTGTAGCCTTTCTTAAAGGACTGTTTACACCAATCCTTCAAGACGCCGTGAACTATGTTAATGCGCCAGTCATTGCCAAGGATCGAGGCATTCGAGTGGTAGAGTCGAAGTCTGATCGATCCCATGATTTTATCAATGTGCTAACGATCAGGGTCGTGACCAATGCAGGTGAAAATGTATTGGTGGGAACTGTTTTTGGAAAAAATGAACCGCGCCTGGTTCGTCTCAATAGCTTTCGCCTTGAGGCCCTGCCAGCAGGTCCCATGCTTCTTGTATACAACAATGATGTGCCAGGGGTTATCGGTGATCTTGGAAGTACCTTGGGCAGGGCCGGAGTTAATATTTCACGGATGACTGTTGGTCGTGAAGAGGCCAGTGAGCAGAATATTATTTTGCTGAGTACAGACAAAATAATTTCCAAAGAGCTCCTGGCGGAGGTTAAGGGACTGGACAACATTGATGATGCCCTGGCCCTTGAACTTGGTGTTTAGCCCCTCTCTTTACCGACGACTCTCTGAAAAAAATGAAGCTGGTTTGATCAGCTTGAACAATAAGAGATGCTTATTGATGAAAGATGCTTATAAGTCAGAAATGGCTTTAGTCGGTTCTGGGCTATGAGACAGGAACTTTGTTGACTGTAATGAAGTAACATAAAAAAAACCGGGGCAACTGTTTGCTGTCCCGGTTTTCGTATTATTGATTTTTTGGGTTGGAGGTGAGGGCGATATGGTTACTGAATTTGAACAAGGGTGTCCCTGTGGAGATAGAAAAGTTCCTGATCAGCACGGCAGATGTGTTATGCCCGAGGTTACATTTACTGCTTTTATTATGTCCTTAAACACATCCGCTATCTATCATTTGGGAGAAATAGCAGACCCAGTAAGTGGGAAAAAAATTGTTGATTTCACTCTGGCTCGCCATGCCATTGATACCCTGGTGCTGCTCCAGGAAAAGACCAAGGGAAACTTGGATTCTGATGAGGCGCAACTGCTGAAAAATATCCTCTATGATATCAAGATGCGTTTTGTGCAGGTTGTTCAACAGAAGAAGTCTACAAAACAATCCTCCTGAAATGATTCCAGTAGATGGGACAGAGCTCGTTGTTAGGGCACCAGCCAAGGTCAATCTTACTCTGCGTATCCTTGCTAAACGGCCTGATGGATATCACGATCTTGATTCGGTGATGCAAAAGATAGAACTTGCCGATATCATCACCCTTAGGTGCTCTAAAAAACCTGGAATTTATCTCTCTTGTCCGGGTTCAGGGCTTCCGCAAGATGAGACGAATCTGGCTTGGAAGGCTGCGGCGGCCTTTTTAAAGGCAACGGAGAGAACTGCAGATTGTGGTGTTTCTATTATCTTGGAAAAGCATATTCCGGTGGCTGCCGGACTTGGCGGCGGCAGCAGTGATGCCGGGGCCGTTCTGACGGGACTCAACCGACTCCTGCAGGCCAAATTGTCTGAAGATACCTTGCTGGAGCTTGGTCGTTCCCTCGGTGCGGATGTTTCATTTTTTGTTGTCCCTTACCATGCTGTGCGCGCAACTGGGATTGGTGATAAAATGACACCAATTTTTTCTCTTTCTGGTTGTTCACTTCTTCTTGTTAATCCGGGCTTTTCTGTATCGACTGCCTGGGTTTATGAAAATTTTACATTGACAAGGACAGATAAAGTTTCTAATCTATGTGATTTTCGTGAAAATGATAACTCATACGGTTCGCCTTATCCCTTTTTTAATGATCTGGAAAAGGTGACTATTGAACGCTATCCTGAGCTTGCAGTTATCAAAAGTTTTTTGTTGGCCAACGGTGCATCCGATGCCTTGATGTCTGGGAGTGGGCCTACTGTTTTTGGGGTGTTTCCAGATGATTGTGGTGCCGTATCAGATGCTTTGCAACACTGTGCCGATAAGCTGGCAGAGAAATATGGATCAGGGGTCTTTATAACCAGGGGCCTTTGTAATTAGGATTTATCCAGGAATAATCGTTTTTGCACGATCTCTCCGGTATGGAAGCAATTTTTTTTATCGATATCATAAGATACATGAAGTGAATTTTTTTCATATCTCAAAGTCTTGTATGCTTGCTTACTGGACTGCGAAAAAAAAGAATTGTTTAGGAATGTACTAATTCAATTTGTTGGGGCGTGGCGAAGTGGCTCAACGCACCGGGTTTTGATCCCGGCATTCGGAGGTTCGAACCCTCCCGCCCCAGCCAATCAATAATATAGAAAATTCGCATCAAAATCTTATCAAGAACAGATTATGGCAAATATTATCAAGATTTTTTCCGGCAACGCCAACCCAGTAATGGCACAGGAAATTGTTGATTTCCTGCATATTCCACTTTCCAAGGCTGATGTCAGGCAGTTCAGCGATGGAGAAATTTTCGTTGAGATAAAGGAAAATGTTCGTGGCGCAGATGTCTTTATTGTTCAGCCCACTTGTACCCCCGTCAATGACAATCTCATGGAACTGGTCATTATGGTTGATGCCCTCAGGCGGGCCTCAGCAAGAAGGATTACTGCTGTTGTTCCTTATTACGGCTATGCTCGGCAGGACAGGAAGGTTGCTCCACGGGTCCCGATTTCTGCTAAAGTTGTTGCTGAAATGTTCATGGCTGTCGGCGTGAGAAGGGTGCTCAGTATGGATCTTCATGCTGGTCAGATTCAGGGGTTTTTTAATATACCTGTGGATCATCTCTATGCTGCTCCGGTCATTCTTGATTATATAAAAGATAAATTTTCTAATGTGGTTATGGTTTCTCCTGATGCCGGTGGTGTGGAAAGAACTCGTGCCTTTGCAAAACGGCTTGATGCTGGGTTAGCCATCATTGATAAGCGTCGAGATCGGCCTAATGAATGTGAGGCCATGCACGTTATCGGCGATGTCAAAGGAAAGACTGCTATTCTTCTCGATGATATGGTTGATACTGCCGGTACTTTGTGTAATGGGGCTGAGACCCTGATTAAACATGGAGCTAACGAAGTGCATGCCTGTTGTTCCCATCCGGTACTCTCCGGTCCGGCTGTTGAACGGTTGGCAAAATCGAAGATTAAAACATTGGTAGTCACTAATTCTATCCCTTTGCGGGGCGATGCCTTGATGTGTGACAAAATTAAAGTGCTGTCCGTGTCCCAACTGTTGGCTCAGGCCATAGACTGTATTCATAATGAAGGGTCCATCAGTTCACTGTTTGTGTGAATGGTGTATTTAAAAGAGAAAGAACTCGTTTGAGTTTATAAAATACTGAGAAATAGCCTGGCCTCAATCGCTTTTGAGACTATAGAGTCAGGGTAAGGAGGAACGTATGCTTCAAGTAGACATGTCTGCTTCAAAAAGAGAAAGTTTTGGCAAAGGTGCCATGCGTCGTCTGCGTGTGAGCGGGAGCACACCAGCGGTATTATACGGCAATAATAAGGAAGTTTATTCATTACAACTTGAGACCGCTCCTTTTTTGAAGACTCTGTTTAAGATCAGTCGCAAGAATGCGGTGGTGAGTCTTTCCATTAATGGAGAGACTCATCACGTACTTGTGAAGGAAATCCAGACTGATCCTGTACACGACACTTTGATTCATGCCGATTTTTATGAAATTGATATGGCTGAAACCAGACGCTTTACTGTCCCTGTGCAGTTGACTGGCAAGGCAAAGGGACTTGAATTTGGCGGCGAGTTGGTGATCCATAAGGCTGCAATAGAACTTGACGGAACTCCCCTTGCTATACCTGATGTGATAAAGGCTGATATCTCTGGACTTGGTATCGGTCAGTCGCTTTTGTTCTCTGATTTGGATTTGCCAGCTGAGGTAACCATGGTTGGAGATAGTTCCCGCCTCTGCGCTGAGGTCATCACTCCCGCCGTTTGATATCGGAAAGGATTTTTGTTTTTGAGTCCGGAAGGGTTTTGCCCCTTCCGGACTTTTTTGTTTTGGAGGGGAAGAAGTGGTTGAAGAGACTTTTCTTATAGCCGGGTTGGGAAATCCCGGTCCCAACTATGAGGAGACCAGGCATAACGTAGGATTTCTTCTTGTTGATGAACTTGCTCGTCGGCAGGGGGTAAGGCTGGATTCCGGAAAATGGGATGGATTGTTCTGTCGGGCATCATTTTGGGGCGCTCGTGTTTTTCTGGTAAAACCTCAGACCTTTATGAATCTTTCCGGGAGAACCGTGGCCCGTTTTACTGATTTTTTTAAGGTCCCTGTCGATCATCTCCTTGTTATTCATGATGACCTCGATATGCACCCAGGGCGTCTCAAACTGGTCAGTGGTGGGGGGGCGGGTGGTCACAACGGTATTCGTTCCCTTATTCAGTGTCTTGGAAGTAAGGAGTTTTACAGGTTGAAATACGGCATAGGCAAACCTGGGCAAAACAACGTCCATGCAGAAATACCGGTGGAAAAATATGTTCTGACCCCATTTTCCCAGGATGAAAAAGCGTTGCTTGAGAAGCGGGTGGCTATCGTCCTTGAAGGAATAGAGATATTTGTCAAATCAGGTGGTCAGCAGGCTATGAATGTTCTTAATGTGGTCAAGTGAGAAGGCGCCTGATATCTCCCTCAGATGTTTTTTAAAGGCGTGATTGGAAAAAGTATGGTATAATGTTTCTTTGGTGGTGATTTTAAAGACTCCACTCATTTTATTACGTTGAGCTGATTTGCTATTAGGGAATGTTGTATCAAGTAAATGCTCCAATGTCTATAGCAAGTTACTAGGAAATCTTATCTGCCTGAAGAGTTTAGATGATTTTTTATAGCCCCGATATTTGTTATTGTGGTTCTAATGTCCTCATGAGGGTATATACCCGAATCCGGATATCTGTTTTTCCAGGAGGATACTGTGTTTACAGAGGGTGATATGGCCGTGTATCCGGCCCATGGAGTAGGCGTTATAGAATCAATCGAAAGCCAGACCGTTGCAGGAATGGATCAGTCTTTTTATGTCATGAAAATTTTGGACAATGACATGAAAATAATGATTCCCACAGCGAGCAGCGACAATGTGGGTCTTCGAGCTATCATTAGTAAAAAAGAAGTAGAGACTGTTCTCGATATTTTACGAGACCGTGATTCTGAGATCGGTACCCAGACCTGGAATCGACGCTATAGAGAGTATATGGAAAAGATCAAGACTGGCTCTATTCATGAAGTTGCGGCTGTACTTCGTGACCTGTTTCTGCTCAGTGTTGATAAAGACCTCTCTTATGGCGAGCGCAAGATGATGGATACAGCCAAAAGCCTTCTCGTCAAAGAGATTTCACTTGCCAGAAAGGTTGATGAGGCTAATACTACAGCCTTAATAGATGAAATGTTCAACTAAGTTATTCCTTCCCCGCATACGTTTACATAACCACCTTTCGCCATTACTAGACCATGGCATTATGTCATGACTTTCCCTTCAGCATCTATTTCTGTTGATATGTCGTCTGACATGATCGACCTGCAGGTATCTTTTGAATACAGCGGGAGCAGATTTGATCATTTTCTGGTGCTGAAAGTACCTGAAACGTCACGCGCTCTTCTTGTTCAATCCATACGACAGGGGCTTCTCCTTGTTGATGGAGAAAAGAAGAAGAGTAGTTATCGGCTAAAACAGGGAGAGACGATAAGCGGTACCCTCTTCCAACCGCCCCCCCCTGAATTGATCGCTCAGGAAGTTCCTTTTGAGATCCTTTTTGAGGATGAGTCACTTCTCCTTATTTCTAAGCCACCAGGGGTGGTTGTGCATCCGGGAAGTGGTAATCCGTCTGGTACTCTGGTAAATGGTTTGCTTCATTACTGTCGTGACATTGGCGATATTGGTGATGAGATGCGGCCTGGTATTGTCCATCGTCTGGATAAAGATACCTCTGGAATCATGGTGGTGGCAAAAACAGGGTCGTGTCATCGCCTTCTCATTGAGGCCTTTAAGGCCAGGAAGGTGGAAAAAGAATACCTGGCTCTGGTGGTCGGCACTTTCGAAAGAAAAAAAGGGCGTGTCGTTGCTCCTGTCGGCAGGCATCCTGTGCATCGCCAGAAAATGGCGATCTGTGAGAAAAAGGGGCGCCATGCCGCAAGTAGTTGGCAGGTTCTGGAAGAGTACGCAGCGGGGTATAGTCTGGTTCAAGTTCAGATTGAAACGGGTCGAACCCATCAAATACGTGTTCATATGGCATCCCTTGGTCATTCCGTGGCTGGTGATCTGGTCTATGGCAGGGGCGGTCGTGAACAAAAATTTCCCAGGCAGATGCTGCATGCCCATAAACTTGCAATGCTTCATCCGATTACAGGGAATCGGCTTGCCTTTTCTGCCCCTCTTTGGCCAGACTTCCAGGAAATTTTAGAGATACTTCGCCATCAAGGTGGCGCAGAGGTCGGTTCAGAGCAATGAATATCGGCATCACAGGGGGGATTGGTTCTGGCAAAAGTCGTGTTTGTGCAGCGCTTGCCGCCTTGCTTTCTGCCTCAACAGTCAGCGCCGATGCGATTTGCCGTGATCTGCTTGTTGTCAATGGTAAAGGATGGAAAGGGGTGCACACCTTTTTAGGAGATGAATTCTTTTTCAGTGATGGTCAGATTGACAGGCCACAATTACGTAAAGCTCTTTTCTCCAACTGTGAACTTCGCAAGCAAATGGATGCAACCCTGCACCCCTTGGTCAGAGAGGCATTGGTGGAGGCTGCCAGAGAGGCGAAGCAACAGCAGCGCATTCTCCTGGCTGAGGTGCCGCTGCTCTTTGAAAAGGGCTGGCAACGTGATTTTGACTGGACAGTTCTTGTCTTTGCTGGCGAAGAGACCTGTATCAGAAGGGTCGTGCTGCGTGATCTTGTTTCTGAAGAAGATGCCAGGCAGGCCCTTGCTACTCAAATGCCCTTGCAGGAAAAAATCAGGCTTGCCGGCTCGGTGATTGACAATTCTTTCTCCTTCGCTGAGACGTTGCTGCAACTGAATCAACTTTCTCAGGTGATTCGGGAAGGCAGCCTTTTTTCTGGTCCAGCCAGAAGAATATGAAAAATGAGGATGTTCCTTTGAAATCAGGTAAATTCAGACTCCGAGACGCTCCATTTGAGAAAAAGGTATCTTTTCCAAGTGGCTGGGGGAAGATGATGGAAAATGCTTGACAGGTTTTAGGTGAATTCGTAAGATAAGAACCAGTCAAAAATGCTATTCCTTCCTAACCGTGATCAAGCAAAGAATACAACATACCTATAGGAATAACTACTCAGTTCTGCAGTGAGCTGGATTGACAAGCTAATGAAGAAATTCAAAGTCCTTTTCGGATTTGTTTCCACCCTTTAATCATTTCATTCATTTCCTATCTTTCATCAATACACTGTTAATAAAATTATCTTCAGGGACTTGTCGTTCCTCTTTTGTTGCTTGATCGATGTAGTTTTTAAAAGGAATATCAGCAATAGCTGACAGAAAGTGTTCCGATTCTAGACCATAATACCTCAAAAAAAATTCTTTGTTATTCCTGACAAAGAGCTACAGAATATTCTACGTAATAACTGCTACCCTGCCAACAGCCTTTTAAAGGAGAACAGAATTAATGAATCTGGCTGAATTGAAACTCAAAAAAATTGTCGAACTCGTAAAGCTTGGACGTAAGCTCAAGATAGAAGGCGTAAGTACCATGCGTAAGCAGGAGCTTATTTTTGCCATCCTTCAAGCCCAGGCTGATGATGACGGAAAGATGCGGGGAAACGGTGTACTAGAGATCCTTCCAGACGGATTTGGTTTTTTGAGGGCTCCTGATTATAACTATCTGCCGGGTCCAGATGATATCTATGTCTCTCCTTCCCAGATACGTCGTCTGGGGCTGAGAACCGGCGATACGGTGGAAGGGCTGGTCAGATCTCCCAAAGAAGGAGAGCGCTATTTTGCTCTGCTGAAAGTAGAGGCTATTAATTTTGATCCTCCAGAAGCGAATAAAAAGAAGACTGTTTTTTCTAATCTCACCCCCTTGCATCCCGATGAGAAGTTGAATCTTGAGTGGCAGCCGGACAATTATTCCATGCGCATTGTTGATATGATGTGTCCCATTGGGAAAGGTCAACGGGGCTTGATTGTGGCTCCTCCTCGAACCGGTAAAACTGTTCTTATCCAGAAAATTGCCAATTCCATTGTTCGTAATCATAAAGAGGTCTACCTTATTGTCCTCCTCATCGATGAGCGGCCGGAAGAAGTGACGGAAATGCAGCGTACCGTTAAGGCAGCCGAGGTGGTCAGTTCTACCTTTGATGAACCTCCTCAGCGTCATATTCAAGTGGCCGAGATGGTCATAGAGAAGGCAAAACGATTGGTGGAACACAAGAGAGATGTAGTTATTCTTTTAGATAGCATCACCCGCCTGGCTCGAGCCTACAACACCGTCACTCCTTCCAGCGGCAAAATTCTCTCTGGTGGTGTTGAGGCCAATGCACTGTTTCGGCCCAAACGATTTTTTGGGGCAGCAAGAAATATAGAGGAGGGGGGCAGTCTGACCATTTTGGCCTCAGCCCTGGTAGAAACTGGCAGTCGCATGGATGAGGTTATCTTCGAGGAGTTTAAAGGCACTGGAAATATGGAGATTGTTCTTGATCGAAAAATGTCAGATAGACGTATTTATCCGGCCGTCGATGTCAAACGTTCTGGCACTCGCAAGGAAGATCTGCTTCTCAAACCCGAGGTTCTCAATCGCGTCTGGATACTGCGTAAGTTGCTTTCCTCGATGAATCCTGCAAATGGTATGGAATTTCTCCTTGATAAAATGAAGCATCAGAAGAGCAATGAAGATTTCTTGGATTCCATGAACACTTGATAACTCCTTTTTTTATCCTTGGGGCGCGAAATTCCTGAAAGGTCGGTTCTTTTCTCTAATTTTTGTTGAAATTCCTGGCCGGTCTATTATAATCTTCTTCTTTGCAAATACTTGTAAAATGAATACGGACTGAATAAGTCACTTTCTTAAAAGGAATAAAAATCATGAAAAACGATATCCATCCGGAATATAATAAGATTAAAGCGGTTTGTGGTTGTGGCAATGAGATCGAATTGGGATCAGTGATGACAGATATGAGTGTGGAAATCTGTTCTGCCTGTCATCCTTTTTTCACCGGGAAGCAGAAATTGATTGATACTGCCGGTCGGATCGAGAAATTTAAAAAACGGTATGCCAAGCATTTTGACAGCAAAAAATAAGATGGATGACTGTCCTGTTGCTGACAGTTCCCCCCTTTCTCTCTTGTTTTTTCAATGATCCATAACCGTGACACTGGTTGTGGATCATTTCTTTTTTCTCGTAATCTCTCGTAATTCTTAGTCAGTGTCTGTCCAGAAATGAGATGATTTCTTCTACATTGAGACGTTCGGCGGATTTAACCGCGGGTATCGATTTGATATTAAAACGATTAAACCTTTAGAACGACGAAGAGTTAGGAGGAAATAACTGTTTGTTGGCAGGTACTCATTTTGCCGGGGAGTATAACTCCTTGGTGGTTTCTTCTTCTTCACCCCTTGGCTCTAGTGGAAATAAATCTATGATCGTTAAACTTGCTGATCTTGATGAAAAGCTTTCCCATCTTGAGGGAAGACTCTCTGACCCTTCTTTGATTGCAGACCAGAATGCGTATCAGAAGGTCGCTCAGGAACATTCCTATCTCTCTAAACTGCAGAGGTATTACCACAAATTAGAGAGTGTCCGAAGCCATATCATGGAGAATCGTGAACTGTTGCAGATGGGGGATGATGATCAGGAACTCCTTGATCTGGCACATGAAGAACTTGAAGAGATGCAGGAAAGTGAGAAGAAAATTGAGCAGGATATTAAACTGTTGCTCTTGCCCAAGGATCCAAACGATGAACGCAACATCTTCCTGGAGATCAGAGCGGGGACCGGAGGGGACGAGGCAGCGCTTTTTGTCGCCGATCTCTTTCGTATGTACTCTCGTTATGCAGAATCTCAGGCCTGGAAGGTGGAGATCATGAGTTCCAATCCCCTTGGAATTGGTGGTTTTAAAGAAATCATTGCCTTGATCAGCGGTGATTCTGTTTATTCCAGGCTCAAATATGAGAGTGGTGTGCACCGTGTGCAGCGGGTTCCAGAGACAGAGACTCAGGGACGTATCCATACATCTGCTGTGACCGTAGCCATTCTTCCGGAAGCAGACGAGGTAGAGCTGAACATTAACACAAGTGAGCTCAAGTTTGATGTCTATCGTGCCCAGGGGCCTGGAGGACAGTCTGTCAATACCACTGATTCTGCAGTACGGGTAACACATCTTCCCACTGGTCTGGTGGTCACCTGTCAGGACGAGAAATCTCAGCATAAGAACAAGGCCAAGGCCCTTACCGTTCTTCGAGCCCGTCTTTTGGATAAATTGGAACAGGAACACCATGATCGGATTTCCAAGGATAGAAAAAGTCAGGTAGGAAGTGGTGATCGCAGTGAGCGAATCCGGACCTATAATTTTCCGCAGGGAAGAATGACAGATCATCGCATCAATCTGACTCTCTATAAACTCGAAGCGATCATGACCGGAAAACTCGATGAAGTTATTCTCCCCCTCATTGCCCACGATCAGGAAGCAAAATTAAAACAGATTCAGTAAGCTGATGCATGTTCGTGACCTGCTTCATCTTGCCTCATCACGGCTGGCAAGTGCTGGCATAGAGGGTGCTGATACTGATGCCTGGCTGCTCCTTGGGCACTGTATGAGACTGAGCCGTACAACCCTTTATCTGATAGCCAATCAAGAGGTGGATAAGGAAAATGAAGAGCACTTTCTTACATTGCTGAGGCGTCGGGAACTCCGAGAACCGCTGGCATATATAGTGGGAGAGCAGGAATTCTGGTCTCTTGATTTTTTTGTCAGTCCAGATGTTCTTATCCCCAGACCTGAAACTGAGCTTCTGTTAGAAAAGAGCCTGGCATTCTATAAAAAGAAAAAGGAAACAAGCGGTCTTATCCTTGACCTTTGTTGCGGCAGCGGAGTCATTGCTGTGGTCCTGGCACGTGAGCTTGATCGACCGGTGATCGCAGTTGATCTCTCTTTCAAAGCCATATCGCTTGCCCGAGAAAATGCCAAGCGGCACAATGTCGCGCACCTGATCTCTTTTGTCCAGGCAGATCTCTTTGCAGCCATTGCCCCCAGACCTGTTTTTTCGCTTGTCCTTTCCAATCCCCCGTATATCAGTGCTGAGGCCTTGGAGCAAGGATTGCAAGCGGAGGTCGGGTTGTATGAGCCCCGTCTCGCCCTTGATGGGGGGGAAAAAGGGATGGAGATTATCAGGAAAATAAGAAAGGAACTTCCTGCTCGCCTATTACCCGGGGCGGGATTTTTCATGGAGATTGGTGCTGACCAGGGAAACGAGGTCCTCTCTCTCTTTAGTGCAGAAAAAAAAGAAACGAGTCCCTTTTCATTTCAGGAAATAAGTCAAGATTATGCCAGGCATGATCGAATTTTTCACGCAAGGAATGGGGCTGAACTTGGGGTACCTCCTTCTTGTCAACGTTAAGGTGTTATCGGTATGGAAAAATTAGTCATAGAGGGTGGAAAACCTTTAAATGGTGAAGTCTGGATCAGCGGTGCCAAAAATGCAGCACTGCCGCTCATTGCCGCCACCCTCCTCGCACCAGGGATCCATGTCCTGCATAATATGCCGGATCTGCGAGACACCAGAACTATTCTTCTTCTCCTGGAATCTCTTGGCCTGACCTGGGAACGACAGGGCAGCACCCTGCGCATTGATGGCACCGGTCTTCGCTACTCCGAGGTGTCGTATGATCTGGTAAAAACCATGCGGGCCTCTGTCCTTGTCCTTGGGCCGCTGCTGGCAAGACTTGGCCGGGCCAAAGTCTCCATGCCGGGTGGTTGTGCTATTGGGGCCCGTCCGATCAATTTTCATCTTATGGGATTTGAGCAGCTTGGGGTTCATTGTCTCCTCGAACATGGATATGTCGACGCCCAGATAGATGGACGAATGCGGGGAGGGACAGTCTATTTTGATATTCCTTCGGTTACTGGCACTGAAAATTTACTCATGGCAGCAGCGCTTGCGCACGGAACAACGGTGATAAAAAATGCAGCGCGGGAGCCCGAGATTGGAAACCTTATTGATATGCTCACTGGCATGGGAGCTGAGATTGAGGGGAGAGACAGTGATCTCCTTACCATTCATGGGGTAGAGAGCCTGACCGCATGTGAGAGTACTATTATTCCTGATCGTATTGAAACAGGTACCTATGCCATTGCTGTGGCTGCAACAGGAGGGGATGCTCTGCTTTGTGGATGCAACCCGAAACACCTGCCTTCCCTGTTAGAAAAACTGCGGCTGGCAGGAGTTACGGTCTCGGCTGGAGATGATTTCTTGCGTGTTTCCGCTCCTGGAAAAGGGGTGGATAGGATTCGGCCAGTGGGGATAACTACCAGGCCCTATCCTGGGTATCCCACCGATCTTCAGGCTCAGTTCATGGCCTTGATGGCAATCAGCTCAGGTGTCTGTGTCATCCATGAGACCATTTTTGAAAACAGGTTTATGCATGTGGCTGAATTGCAGCGCATGGGGGCAAATATTCAAATAGATGGCCGTTCGGCCATGGTCAAGGGCTTGGGAGAAAAGAGGCTCACCGGAGCTCCGGTGATGGCAACCGATCTTCGGGCCAGTTCTTCACTGGTAATAGCCGCACTCGCAGCTGAGGGACGGACAGATATATCTCGAATCTATCACCTGGAGCGCGGCTATGAAAATATGGTGGAAAAACTTACCGCACTGGGGGCCACGGTCTGGAAAGAAAAGGAGTAAGCCTTCAGGGCGTTAAGGAAGAGGAAAGAAAATCGTGAACTTTGCTCCTCCAAGAGTTGAACGTCCCACCTCAATACTTCCCTGATGACCATCCACTATCTGTTTGACAATGGCCAATCCCAGGCCAGTGCCATCAACCCGGCCCGTATAAAAAGGTTCAAATATTTTCTCTTCTTTTCCTGGCGCAATCCCTGGTCCATTGTCTTCTATGGAGAGCAGGAATCCTTCCTCTTGATTACTGTTTTTTGCTTCTCGTATCCTGATGCGAATTTTTTCTTCTCCCTTGGGGCAGAAGACAAGCCCGTTTTGGAGAAGATGGTTCAGGACAGTAAAAAGCTGGTATTCGTCTGCCCAAACATCAAATATCTCTCCTATTTGTATATCAAGGGTACAGCTGGTGGCCCAGGCAGGATCTGCCTGGGCCACCTCTATTACTTCTTTTAAACAACGCTTAAAAGAAAACCATTCTTTTTCAGCATGTTCAGGTTTGGCAAATTTGAGGAAATCGGAGATGGTATTGTCCAGACGATTAGACTCACGAAGGATGATCGTGATCAGGTCCAAGTTTGTCTGTTGTTGTGGTGAGTACACCTGGCTGAATTCATTGGCCAGAACCTGAGCAGAGCCAGAGATGGCCGTCAGCGGATTCCTGAAATCATGGGCTATTCCAGCGCTCATGCGACCGATAGCGGCCAGCTTTTCAGCTTGCTGCATCTGCTGTTGCAGTCGTTCCACCTCGCTGATATCTTGAATAGTCACCACCTTGCAGTTGTTACTGGGAGTTTTGTCGTTGCCGGGGCTGTTATCTTGTTCCTGGTCAAACTGGAGGTTAGTATAGGAGTAGCCTATCTGTATGCTGTCTCCGTTTTTGCGCTGCAGTCTGGCAGAGTGACGAGAGCCCTTGTCGTTGAGATCAACTTCTGAAAATACCTGATGGAAATCTTTTTCCAGTAATTCCTGAGGACTATATCCGGTAATGTGGCCGGCGGCATTGTTGGCGGAGGTGATCCGGTTTTTGTCGTTTGTGGTGATGATCCCTGTGGCGATATCGTCGAAAATCTGTTTGTAGAGCAGGCTCAATTGATCAAAGCTTCGTACGGAGTCGGAAAGGGCGTCTTCTGTCTTGCGTAATCTTCCGGCAAAGAGGCTGCTGAGAACGGCGGCAAGGAAGAAGGTGAGACCGTATACGGCAAAGAGATTGATGCTGGTGAGGATGTCCTGGTGAAAATCAAATTTGTAAGGCACCTTCAGGAACTCTGGAAAGATGTGATAATATTCAAGGGTCAGGACCAGAGCATACTGGAGGGTCGCGGCCCCAGCGGCAATGAGTCCACCAAGCCTTGGCATGATGAGTCCGCCGGCAATGATAGGGAAAAAATAGATTGGCGAAAATATCGAATGTGAGGCACCGGTATAGTAGAGGAGAATAGAGACGAAGACGGTATCCAGCAGATTCTGTTTGAGACCAAAACGTATGGGATCCTTGTCGCTTCCCAGAAGAAGAAAGCCGGAGATGATGGTGGAGGTGTAGACAAGGAGAATAAAGACCGTCAGCAGACGGGGTGGTGGAATAAGAACATTGAATTGCCCGCTTTGCAGATAAAAGCTGACACCAAGGATCAAGGTGTAGAGAATGACACGGAGAAACAGCATCCAGAGAAGCTGATAGACCAGCAGCTGTTGGACTGTATTTTTGGAGGATAGCGGTTCATTGGCGGGGAGTGCGGACATGATTGAGCATCCTTTTTGCTGGCAAGGCTATTGAGGGATATAGAGGTGACGGCTGAAGAAAAAGACATATGGCCAAGGAGCAGGGTGCATTATTCATTGAAACTCAGCAGGCCAATGCCTCATGAAATGTCTTGGAATCCCTCCATCCTGTTCCCTCAGCACCTCACTTGTTATTCTATATTATATTTTTTTACTTTATAACGTAACGATCGAAAGCTTATGCGCAGCAGTTCGGCTGCTCGCATCTTGGAATAATCACTTTTTTCCAGTGCCGTGTGAATCAGTTGTTTTTCAAGGTCGGCCATGACCTCTTCCAGGCCGCGTTCATAGAGTTCATCCTCACTGGCGACGGCTTGAAAACGAGGATTGATTTGCGGGGCTGGTCCTTTTTTGCCGAAACGGAAAGTGGACAGGGTTAGACTGTCAGGGAGAATTATATTGGAGGATTCGAGTGCTACCCCCCGTTCAATGATGTTTTCCAACTCCCGAACATTGCCAGGGAAATCGTAGTTCATCAGAACTTCCATGGCGTAGGAAGAGATTTCCTGCACCTCTTTACCGAGGAGTTTGGAATACTTTTTGAGAAAAAAATCAACCAGGAGTGGGACATCGCCCTTCCGTTCACGCAGTGGTGGTACACGGAGCGGGACAACCGCTAATCTGTAGAACAGGTCTTCTCGAAATCGACCGGACATGATTTCTTCTTCAAGAATTTTGTTGGTTGCGGCGATGATGCGAACGTTAACGCTTTGGATCTGGGTGGCACCAACTGGTTTGACTTCACGTTCTTGGAGAACACGGAGCAGTTTTGTCTGGATAATGGGCGTGAGCTCACCGATCTCATCAAGAAAGGCGGTTCCATTGTTGGCCTGTTGGAAGAGTCCCTGTTTATCGCTGATGGCACCGGTAAAGGCTCCTTTGATATGACCGAAGAGTTCACTTTCCATGAGATCTTCCGGGATGGCACTGCAGGTAATGGGAATAAACTGGTGATCTGCAACACCGGAGTAACGGTGGATGGCCTGGGCTACCAGCTCTTTTCCGGTTCCTGACTCTCCATAGATGAGAACATTGGCCGGGGTCGGCGCAATGCGTTTGATCATTTCAAAAATCTTGATCATTTCCCTGCTCTCACCGATGATTTCCGGAAAGGCCTCTGCTATAGAGCGTGCTTCGGCTACCTTGTTGCCTTTGGAGGTTGCCGAACTGATGACCGATTTAATTTCTTCGACATTGAAGGGTTTGCTGATGTAATCAAAGGCACCATTTTTCATGGCGGAAACGGCATCATCCGGTGAGGCAAAGGCCGTAATCATGACCACGGGCAGGGTGGGGGTCCGTTCTTTGATACCGTTTAAGAGTTCCAGGCCATTCATCCCATCCATGCGGATGTCGCTGACAACCAGGTCGAAATCTTGTTTGTCTATCAGTTCTAAGGCGCTATTGCCATTATGGGCTGTTTCCACCTGATATCCCTCCTTAACGAGGAGAATCTTGAGGAAATCCCGCATGCTGCGTTCGTCATCGACAACGAGGATTGAAGTCATTATGTTAAGAAGGAGAGTGAGAAGGTGCGCATCGGCACCAGTTTGGTCTTGGGATGGCTCGAGGACAACGAGTACTCTCTTGTCTAGCGGCTATCCACAACGTCCTGTTTTCCCCTGATTCTTTGGGCTGCACCAGATTTACTCCTCGCACTATCAGTCAGATGCCTGTGCGTAAATTTTGTTGGTGTTTCGATTAAGATGCACCACTCGTCTTTCTGGATAGACACTTGCTATCCTTTCTATTCCAGCGTACTGCATGGATCGGATTTTTGCCATTGATGAATGGCGGAGAGGGCGTGTTTTTACAGGAAGGGAAGTGAATTTTTGATCAGTTCCTCTTTTTGCCGGCGGCTGAAGGATTTGATTTCGCATTCTCGCCGGGCAGCAAGGGAACGAGAAGTTTTTTGTTCGTGATAAATGAGATGAACAGGTCGGCGTCCCCGGGTATATTTAGCCCCTTTGTCCGAATGATTATGTTCATGGAGTCGCTGCTCCAGATTTGTTGTGATGCCGGTGTACAGGGTCTGATCGCTGCAACGGAGGAGATAAACAAACCAGGGAAGGGGTTCTTGGTGCATGACTTGTGTTCTATCCATCAGGTGGCAAATGGAGAAAAAACTAGCAACTGTTGAGCATCACTTCGTTTTCGTCCCTTTAGCTCTTCTCGAATAGCACGAGTATGCTTCCAAAAGTCCTACCTGAACGAAGATAAGGCACTGTTGAACAGTTACAGGGCAGTTGTTTGCCACTTACGGGCATTATCTGAAGAGTTATAAAGACTCTTTACTGTCCTATAAGCGAATATGGAGAGATAAACAAGACCTGGTATCTCTCTTATAAAGGGATATACCAGGTCTGCAACAACAAGCAGTAAAAAAATGTTCAGGCTTTATTTATGGGTTGCGCGCAAAATCTTGGCCAGCTCTTTGATTTCACCCAGATCCTCAGTCATCATGTTCCAACCGTACCAGTAGGCGTAGTCGGGATTGACATGGAAAAAGGCCTGGTAAGCGCGCATCCGGTGTTTCATAAACATGCGTAACAGGACCTGATCAATATGAGAGAAATCATCCAGCTTCTCGTTCCAGGCTGCTCCGTTGGTGTGCATAAAACTGAGGAGGAAGGGATAGTTGAACGGGTATCCTTCCGGCTTTTTGATGATACCGTCTTTATAGAGGTCGGCTACGGTCACAATGGCTTCGGCCATCAGTCGGTCTGCCTTGCCGAGAATGGAGTCACCCATTTCCAGCTGCTCCCTGGCATAGGACTCAGAATGACATTGCGTACAGGTCTTGAGCATTTTGTTTCGTTCTTTTTCCCAGGAAACCTGGTCCAGTCTGACCATATCCACCGATTTTACTGCATCAAGAATAGGTGTGGCCTCGCCGCTCTCCGGGTTGAGGACGCCGAGCGCCTTAAGAATGGTTACACGATCAGTTGCTTCCTGTTTGTCTTCGGGCAGGGGCAGGCGTACACCCAGGAATCCCCAGGCGGTGTGGTTTTCATGGGTTCCGTCAGGCAGATGACAGGTCTGGCAGGTGGGTGCCTGGGCGCCTTCGGGGAGATCTCCCGCCAGTTTGGCAAAGTAACGCATTCCGTGTTTGGAGCTTGACCACATCTCCCATTGGGGATGATCATAGCCCATGTGGCACTGCTGACAGGCCCTGGGGTTGTTTGCCTCTTTTTTGGAGAAGGTATGGCGGGTGTGACACTCATCGCAGGAGTTTTTCTGATAACGATAGCCCTTGTCCAGCAGTTCTTTTTTCTGCTCTTCAGTTTTGATACCCATGTTGTGACAGCCGCCACAACCGCGTCCGCCTTCGATCAATTCATCGGGAGCCATGTGGGTGGCTGGAATGGCATTCAGTGAGGTCCAGCCAAAGTTATGTTTGCCCATGGCAAAGGAGTCGTACTGCTCCTGATGACATTCGGCACAGACGGCTTCAGAGGGCAGGTTGGCTTTTTTGTAATCCTCGGCAGAGGAGTGTTCCTCTCCGTGGCAGCTGGAACAGGTGACATCATTTTCTGAATGCTTTGACAGCTGCCAGTCCTGAACCATACCTGGAGAAACCTTGGTGTGACAGTCGATGCACAAGTCCGCTGCTCCTCCAGTTGCCGCTGTGGAGAACAGAACAAAGACACCGGCTGCCAGTGCTGTTTTGAATGGAATCATTTTTCCTCCTTCTAAGTGAAATATTTTCATGATTTGTCCTTTGCCGCCACTCGGCAAAGACCACTGTCTGTGAAGGAATAGTCTTGTTCGTTTCTTACTGAAAATATGTTCTTAGCCAGTCTCACGGTCCTGTTTTTCGTGTTTCAGTCGCAGCAGCGGCAAGAGTTGATCACAGGTGCTCTCTGCGGGAATCATCCAAACTCCAGAGACAAGTACTCTTGGCCATCTGGCTGATATGGAGTGGATAAAAAACTGTGGGTAATGAAGGGTTAGGGGAAACTGGTGAGTGATAGACAGGTACTCGTCAGAAGTAAATCACAAAACCGTGCCACAAGTCAAGGGCAGTGGTATCTAAGGAGCCGTTAATCAATAAACGTAACTAATTTAGCCAGGATTCGGATCAATCCTGTAGTTCCATTCGCCATGAAACT
>JAHIUA010000092.1 GCA_018817385.1 Pseudomonadota bacterium | reverse complement strand
TAAATCTGCTGCAAATTTGACAAATCGGCCCATATTTCCATAGATTTTCGTTAAATAGGCCTGCTATTCGCCTCAAATCCATGAAAATCTGGTCTCGATTTCTCTAATTTTCGCTACGATTCTCTAAATCCGACAGACTCTAGCGGGCTGAGTTTTGCCATGGTTTCCAGCTCCTGCTGAACTCTTGGAAATGTGAGGGGTGAGTCTGTTGTCCCGCGAAAAGTCTTTGCAAAACATCTGGGTATTAGGTAAATATGTTCTTTTTCCCCCAGAGTTAATGCGATTGGGCTTGGGGGCTTACCGGTTAAAAGGTGGAGTGCACAATTTCCGCCGGCAAAGAAGATAAATCTCATGGTACTCCATTTACAGTCATTACAAGATTTTAGCAGAGAAGAGCTCAAAAGTTTTGTGAGCAGGGCCATGGAGCTCAAGAAGGAGCGGTTGGCCGGTGTTGTCCACCAGCAGCTGGCTGGCAAGACGGTTGGCCTGATATTTGAAAAACCCTCCACCCGGACTCGGGTTTCTTTTGAATCAGCGATGTATGGACTGGGAGGGCAGGTGATTTTTCTTTCCGGTCGTGATACCCAGCTGGCTCGGTCTGAGCCCTTAAAAGATATGGCCAGGGTCATGGCCCGTTACGTGGATGGCATGGTCGTGCGAACCTTTGGTCAGGAAGTGGTGACTGAGCTTGCTGCCTATTCCTCAGTTCCTGTCATTAATGCCCTCACCGATCTTCATCATCCCTGTCAGATCTTAAGTGATGTCATGACAGTGATTGAGAAAAAAGGTCCTATTGAGGAATTGAAAGTGGCGTGGGTGGGTGATGGCAACAACATGGCCAATTCATGGATCCAGGCTGCAGGACGTATTGGTTTCGAGCTCACCCTTGCCTGCCCTGAAGGCTATGACCCTGATCCGGATATTCTGGCTGCGGCACAGCGGGAAGCGGTGAAACCGATTACCCTTCTCCGAAGTCCAGAAGAGGCGGTGGCTGAGGCTGATGTGATTAATGTCGATGTCTGGGCCTCCATGGGGCAGGAGGACGAGGCGGAAGAGCGTCTTTCCCTGTTCCAGTCTTACCAGGTGAACGACGAGTTGTTGGCAAAGGCCCCGGCCGAAGCCATTGTTCTACACTGCCTGCCTGCCCACCGTGGAGAAGAGATCACGGAAGCGGTTTTGGAATCGGCTCGCTGTGTAGCCTTTGACCAGGCAGAGAACAAGATGCACATGCATAAGGCAATTTTAGAGCGATTGATCGGCTAAGAGTCCCGTAGCCGCGTATCCTCGCTTGTTCAATAGAAGTCTTCCCGGGCAGTGATCAGACCGGCTCACAGAGCAGCTTATGGCTTCTCGCTTGTCTGATCGAACGAATCTGTGGCCCTGCTGAGCGCCAACTCACAGAAGAGTTACCCAGTGGTAGTAACTACCCTGCAAAACTAATTATCTGATCGGAGATTAAAAATAATGGATGTATATAAGATTGTACTGGCCTATTCTGGTGGCCTTGATACTTCGGTGATCTTGAAGTGGCTGGCTCAGGAGTACCAGTGTCCTGTTGTTGCCTATGCTGCAGATGTAGGTCAGACTGAAGACTGGGATGCGGTACGGAAAAAAGGGATGGCCACCGGTGCCGAAAAGGTGATCATTTCTGACCTGAGAAAAGAGTTTGTCGAAGATTACATTTTTCCGGCTTTTCGCTGCAATGCCATCTACGAAGGTTCGTATCTCCTTGGAACTTCCCTGGCCCGCCCCATTATCGCCAAGGAACAGGTGCGCATCGCCCATGAAGAGGGGGCGGATGCTGTCAGTCACGGGGCCACGGGAAAGGGCAATGATCAGGTCCGTTTTGAGTTGGCCTATCTGGGCATTGATCCCAGCCTCAAGATCATCGCTCCCTGGCGTATCTGGGACCTGAATTCCAGGAAAAAGCTGGTGGAGTTTGCCAGGACCCATAATATCCCGATACCCACCACCAAGAAAAATCCGTACAGCTCTGATGAGAATGTTCTGCACATCAGTTTTGAGGGAGGACTTCTTGAAAATCCGTGGAATGAGCCGGAGGAGGGGATGTATAAACTCTCTGTCTCCCCGGAAAAAGCACCGGATAAGGCCACGTATCTGGAGCTTGATTTTGAAAAGGGCGACCCGGTGGCCATTAATGGCGAGCGCATGGAACCCCTGGCTCTGCTTCAGAAACTGAATCAATACGGAGGGGCAAACGGTATCGGTCGTTTGGATCTGCTGGAGAATCGCTTCGTTGGTATGAAATCACGGGGCGTATACGAGACCCCCGGCGGTACTATCCTGCGCACGGCCCACAGAGATCTTGAGACCATGACCATGGATCGTGAAGTAATGCGGATCAGGGACTCCCTGGTCGCCCGCTACGCTGAACTCGTCTACAACGGCTTCTGGTTCTCGCCTGAGCGGGAGCTTCTCCAGGTCACCATGGACCAGAGCCAGAAGACAGTGAACGGAACCGTACGCATCAAATTGTACAAGGGCAATTGCGTGGCCGTGGGCAAAAAATCCAATCAGTCACTGTATCAGGAGAGCTTTGCCACTTTTGAGGAAGACGAGGTCTATGATCAGGCCGATGCCGGTGGCTTTATCCGCCTTAACGGACTCCGGCTCCGCATTGCAGCTATGCAAAAATAGTGGTTAGGTGATAGTAGACAGTGGAGAGTTGAAAACTTTCTGTGAGCTGTATCCAATCTTTACTTAAAAGTTAATACTTATGACCAGCGGATCTGAAAAACTCTGGGGTGGACGTTTTGAAGAGGCCACTGCCGCCTCGGTGGAGGCCTTTACCGCCTCCATTCAATACGATTCTCGTCTGTATCGTTATGATATTGCCGGGAGCAAGGCCCATGCCACCATGCTGGCTGCCCACGGTTTGCTGGCAAAAGAGGAGCTGACCGCTATTTTAGACGGTCTGACGGCTATCGAGGCCCGCATCGACGAGGGCAGTTTCCCGTTTAAGCGTGAGCTTGAAGATATTCACATGAATATTGAGAAGGCCCTTATTGATGCTATTGGCCCTGCCGGGGCCAAGCTGCACAGCGCCCGCAGCCGTAATGATCAGATAGCTCTCGACCTGCGCCTCTATCTTCGTGAGCAGTGCGATCGCTTCATGGACCTGCTCGAAAATGTCCGCCGGGCCTTTGTGGTCCTGGCCAGGGAGTATCTCGGTCATGTAATGCCTGGCTATACCCATCTGCAGCGGGCGCAGCCAGTGTTGGTTTCCCACCACATGATGGCCTATTACGAGATGTTCGGGCGTGACCAGCAGCGTCTTGTGGACTGTCGCAAACGAATCAATATCCTCCCTCTGGGGGCCGCTGCCCTGGCCGGTACCGGGCTTCCCATCGACAGACAGCAGGTTGCGGACCTTCTGGGTTTTGACGGGGTGAGTGCTAACTCCATGGACACCTCTGGCGACCGTGATTTCGCCATTGAATTTGTTTCCTGCTGCACCCTGATCCAGCTCCATCTCTCACGCCTTTCAGAGGAGTTGGTACTCTGGTCCAGCCAGGAATTTTCTTTTGTCAGTATCGCTGATAAGTTCTGTACCGGTTCCTCCATTATGCCGCAGAAGAAGAATCCGGACATTCCGGAACTGATTCGCGGCAAGACAGGGCGGGTGACCGGAAGTCTTATGTCGCTGATTGTTCTGGTGAAGGGATTACCTCTCACCTATAATCGCGATCTGCAGGAGGATAAGGAGCCGGTCTTCGATGCCGTGGACACAGTGTCGGCATCCCTTGCCATCATGGCTGAACTCCTGGCCAATATCAGTTTTCGTACAGGGCGGATGGAAGAGGCAACAAAAACCGGTTTTATTACGGCCACCGACCTTGCCGATTATCTGGTCCTGCACAATGTACCGTTTCGTGAGGCCCACGGTATTGTGGGAAGGGCCGTGGCGGCCTGTATCGAGAAGGGCTGTGAGCTGACCGACCTGACACTTGACGAGATGCGAGAGTTTTCTCCGGTCATCCACAAGGATGTTTTTGAAGTACTGAGCGTCGAAGGTTCTGTCAACTCCAGGATTTCGACCGGGGGAACCGCAAGTTTGCGGGTGGAAGAGGCAATACAAGCTGCTGAAAAACAGATGGGAATTGGAGAATAAAGATGACAGCGAGAAAGCATATTGCAGGAGCGTTACTTCTCACCGGAACCCTGCTTCTGGCTGGGGGATGTGGGTATAAGACAAGCCCTGTCCCTCCGGATTCCATCGTGCCCAGGGCCATTGATGATTTGCGCTACTCGGTGAGCGAGAAGGGTGTCACTCTCACCTGGACCTATCCAGTGGAGACCATCCAGGGAAGTGATCTCACTGAAATCACCTCCTTTGACATGTATCGGGCCGTGGTTCCGATGGATGACTACTGTTCCACCTGTCCCATTCCCTTCAGTGAACCGGTGGAGGTTCATGGAGGTATTGTTGATGCGGAAGGAAGGCGTCTGGCCACCTACGAGACCGCTTTGCTGCGCTCTGGTCACAAATATTTTTTCAAGGTACAGTCTCGGACCAGCTGGTGGGCAGCCAGTGCTGATTCCAATATTGTCTCCTTTGTCTGGCATATCCCGGCCAAGGCACCTGTCGGGGTCGAGGCCAAGGCCGGAGATGGGAGTGTGACCCTGCGTTGGCAGCCGGTTACTCGGCTCATGGACGGAGAGAAGGTGGACTATCCTTTACGGTATCAAATGATGCGCAGCAGCGACAATGTGAACTTTGCCGGTCTCGGCCCAGCAGTGAGTGAGAACGTCTATGTTGATCCAAGGGTAAAGAACGGTGAGACCTATTATTACAAGATTCAATCCGTCATTATGGTAGAGGAAAATGCAGTGGGTGGTGGTCTTTCCGACGCCGTAAGCGTAATGCCTCGTGATCTGACGCCTCCAGTTCCGCCCGGTGGTGTCACGGTGGTGAGGACCGCAGGCGGGGTCAAGGTTTTCTGGGATAAATCTCCGGAAGCAGATGTCCATGGCTATCGGGTGTACCGACGAGCAACAGATGAAAACAAGGCACAGCTCATTGGTGAGGTCCTGGCCGTTTACACTATTTTTGAGGATGGGAATGTACCTGAGGATAAGAGCTTTTATTATTCGGTTACCGCCTATGATCAGATGACCCCCCCGAATGAGAGTGAAAAATCACGAGAGGCGGGGATTCGCCATTAAGGAGAGGGGGGAGTAAACTAACTGCAGTTCTTGTGCTGTGTCGTTATCTTATTGTAACTATTCAGATAATGCTAGATGATTGGCCAGCAACCGCTCTGTAACTGTTGCGCAGTGCTTTCTGTTCGTTCAGTCAGGACTTCGAAGCATACTCGTCCTGTTCGAGAAGACCTGAATGGACGAAGCTGAAGTGCTGCTGAATAGTTACATTTTATTATTGTTCAGGGAGCTGGGATTCTCCGGGAATCACAGCTTAATAAATCAGCTATGAATCACTTTCAATACAAAGACGGCGAGCTCTGCTGCGAAGAAATTCCCGTAGCCGTAATCGCCAAAGAAGTCGGGACACCTTTTTATCTCTACTCCAAAGCCACTCTGGATCGCCATTTTCAGGCCTTTGATTCAGGATTCTCTGATGTTGATCATATCACCTGTTTTGCGGTAAAGAGTTGCTCTAATATTGCCGTCCTTTCCCTCTTCGCCGGGCTGGGCGGTGGGGCCGACATTGTCTCCGGTGGAGAATTGTTTCGGGCCCTGCAGGCAGGTATAGACCCGAGACGGATTATCTATTCCGGTGTCGGCAAGACCGAGAAAGAATTGCGCTACGGTCTCAAGTCAGGAATTCTTCTCTTTAATGTGGAGTCTGAGCAGGAGCTGTATCGCCTGGAAAAGGTGGCCGCAGAGATGGATGTCGTCGCCCCTATTTCCTTTCGGGTGAATCCCGATGTGGACCCCAAAACCCATGCCTATATCTCCACCGGCCTGGCCAAGAATAAATTTGGTGTCCCCATTGACGAGGCTCTGGGCTTGTACCTCAAGGCTGCCGAGATGGAACATATCAAGATCATGGGGGTGAGCTGTCATATCGGCTCCCAGTTGACCCTGATTTCACCCTTTGTCGAATCGCTTCGCAAATTGAAGGGGTTTGTTGGCCGCTTGGCGGAAAAGGGGATCCTCATCAACTATATCGATCTTGGCGGCGGGGTGGGAATTACCTATAATAACGAGGAGCCGCCTCACCCTCAGGAGTATGCCAAGGCCATCAAGGAGGAACTGGGCAGCCTCAAAGCCACCCTCATCCTTGAGCCGGGAAGAGTGATTGTTGGGAATGCGGGCATCATGGTCACCGAGGTGCAGTACACCAAGAGCAATCGCGGCGGAGCGAAAGAAAAGAATTTTGTGGTGGTGGATGCGGGCATGAATGATCTGACCCGTCCCAGTCTGTATGGCGCCTTTCATTCCATTATACCTGTCAAGGAGAAGGAAACGGACACGCATGTGGTGGATATTGTCGGGCCGATCTGTGAGACGGGTGATTTTCTGGCCCAGGACCGGGAGTTTCCACAGGTGGAACAGGGTGATTTGCTGGCAGTGATGAGTGCTGGCGCCTATGGCTTTTCCATGGCCTCTAATTACAATTCCCGCCCTCGGGTAGCCGAAGTTATGGTCTCTGGAGATCGTTTTGCTGTCATTCGCGAACGTGAGACCATGGAGTCCCTGATTCAGGGCGAGTCCATTCCGGAATTTCTGGAGAAAGACGATGGACGTTAAGTTTCCAATTTCCTTCGTCAAGATGAGCGGCACCGGCAATGATTTTATTATTATTGACCATCGCCGGCCTTTGATACCAATAGAGGCGCTGGCGGAATTCGCCAGCAGGGTGTGCCGACGGATGTTTTCTGTGGGGGCTGATGGTCTGATCCTGCTCGAGAACTCGGACAAGGCTGATTTCAGTTGGCGCTTCTATAATGCCAATGGCTCGGTGGCAGAGATGTGTGGGAACGGCGCTCGCTGTGCCGCCCGTTTTGCCTTTGCCAAAAAGATTGCTGGAAAAAAGATGTCCTTTGAAACCCTGGCCGGGATTATCGAGGCGGAGATCCTCGGCGATGGGGAAGAGGTGAGTCTCCTCATGACACCGCCCTTTGATTTTCGCACAGGGCTTCAGGTAAGCCTTGGCGGCGAGGAACGAACGATTTCCTTTATGAATTCCGGAGTCCCTCATGCAGTGCTCTTCATGGATTCGGGGATGGAGATACCGGTGAAGGAGTGGGGACATGAAATTCGCTTCCACGAACTGTTCCAGCCAGCGGGGGCCAATGCCAATTTTGTCCAAGCCCTGGCAGACGGCACAATTCGTGTTCGCACCTATGAGCGGGGGGTCGAGGATGAGACCATGGCCTGCGGAACAGGTGCCGTCGCTTCTGCCATCTTTGCCGGAATTGAAGGCATCGCCACCTCACCAGTGAAGGTCCTCACCTCGGGCGGAGATCAATTAACCATTATCTTTGAACTTAAAGAGGGACCGGTTGCAGAGAATGTCTACCTCCATGGACCGGCAAGGATTATCTATGAAGGACAGCTGACTGCTGAGTCTTTGTTGTGAGAGAAGAGGCTGAAGGCTTGAAGGCCAAGGGTTGACGACTGAAGGGGGTATTCACCTATCCTTCACCACATTAAATGCTATCTGTTACACGACAATATAGAGCTAGGAGAAACCATGGAAAAGTATCACGGTGCCATCGTCGCAATTGTTACCCCCTTTATCAATGATGAACTTGATGAGCAGGGACTGATTGATCTTATCGAGTTTCAGATTGGCGGAGGAACCCACGGTATTGTACCTTGTGGAACCACGGGCGAATCGGCCACTCTGGATTTTGATGAGCACAAACGGGTTATCGAACTCACAGTCAATACGGTCAATGGCCGTGTCCCTGTAATCGCCGGAACTGGTGCCAATAACACCAGAGAAGCCATTGAGCTTACAGAGAGTGCCAAGGCCAGTGGTGCCGATGCCGTGCTTTCCGTGACCCCGTACTATAACAAGCCGAGTCAGGAAGGCCTGTATCAGCATTTTAAAGCCATTGTCGAGGCCGTGGATATTCCTCTGTTTCTCTATAATGTACCGAGCCGGACGAGTATTAACATCCTGCCGGAAACCGTTGCCCGTCTGGCCCAGTTGAAGAATATCATCGGGATCAAAGAGGCTTGCGCTTCCCTGCAGCAGATCAGTGAGGTGATTCGCCAGTGCCCGGATGATTTTATCGTCCTTTCCGGCGATGACTTTACCTCCATGCCCACTGTCTTTATCGGTGGCAAGGGTGTCATTTCGGTTACCTCCAATGTCCATCCCCGAGGTATGGCTGATCTCATGGAGGCAGCGCTGGCCGGAGATATCAAAAAGGCCAATCAGCTGCATTATGCCCTTTTCCCACTGATGACTTCCATGTTTTCTGCTCCCAATCCGGTTCCTGCCAAAAAGGGCGTGGAACTCATGGGCAAGATCAAGGACGGCCTGCCGCGTCTGCCCCTTACCGGGATTGATGATAAGGCCTTGCATGTCTTGACCGGGGCTATGAAGGATGCAGGACTTCTCTAGACTTTTATGGGTTCAAGTCTTGGCGAATGGTACGATTCCGCTGAATTTTTCTAACACAAGAACGATGGGTAACAATAAATGATAAATGTAATTATTGCAGGCGCTGCCGGGAGGATGGGACAGCGCATCGGCTATATGGTGAGTCAGCATCCTGAACTCAACTACGCCGCCGCCTTTGAGGCAGTGGGCAGTCCGGCCATTGGTCGTGATCCCGGGGAGATGGGGGGCTGGGGGGCCGCAGGCGTGAAGATTGAAGCGGGCCTTGAGGCAGTAATTGATAAGGGTGACGTGATCATCGATTTCACCTTTCACAAGGCGACCATGGAGTTTGCCAAGGTGGCTGCCGCTCACAAAACAGCCATGGTTATCGGTACCACCGGGCTCAGTGCCGAAAATCTGGCGGAGCTGAAGAAGCTGAGTGTAGATTTTCCCTGTGTCCAGTCTCCGAATATGGCAGTAGGGGTGAATGTCCTCTTTAAGCTGGCCGCCAAGGCCGCTTCTATCCTGGGTGACGACTACGATATCGAGATAGTCGAGCTCCATCACAATAAGAAAAAGGATGCACCTTCGGGAACGGCCCTCAAACTCGCCGAAATGGCGGCCTCCGGGGTGAACAGAGATCTGGCTGAGGTTGGAGTGTATGAGCGGTATGGCATCATTGGCGAGCGCACTAAAAAAGAGATCGGGGTGCAGACCATTCGCGGCGGTGATATCGTCGGTGAGCATACCATCTACTACTGTGGTCCCGGGGAGCGTCTCGAGATCACCCATCGGGCCCATAGCCGCGACAATTTCGCTCAAGGCGCAACCAAGGCCGCAGCGTGGGTCGCAGGCAGGAAACCTGGCCTGTACACCATGTTTGATGTCCTTGGACTTCAGGATCTGTAACGCCTGAGCCGTGGGGAGATGAGGAGAGGTGAACGCTAGAACACGGGCATGGATTGCCTTGGGATCCAATCTTGGCGAGAGCCGCCGCATTCTCCAGCAGGCCTGGCTTTTTTTAGGACAAGAGGAGGGCCTTTCGCTCTTGAGCCTTTCCCGGCCCTATGTCACAGCCCCGGTGGGCATGGAAAGTGACCACCTTTTCTTAAATGCCGTGGGAATTCTGGAGACGGTTCTTGATCCAGAGTCCCTTCTTCTCCGGCTGCAGCAGGTCGAACGCCATTTCGGGCGTCCTCTGAAGATGGCTGGAGAGGGGTACAAAGATCGTCTGCTGGACTTGGATCTTCTCTACTACGGAGACAGAATCCTGTCGTCAGGCGATCTGGTAGTACCGCATCCCCGTATTGGCGCGCGACTTTTTGTCCTGGCCCCTCTTGTGGAGATTGATCCGGGACATCTGGATCCCCTCACCGGGCTTACTGCAGAGGTCATGTATCGTCAACTCCAGCAGCGGATAGAGTCCGGTAAAGAGGACCAGCAACAGATTGAACGAAAGGAATGGGATTGAAGTATCCATCGACTTTTCTGGAAGTTTGTGGCTATACTACTCCTATGGGGAGATTGGCTGACTTTGTTACCTGATCCTGCAGTGCATAAAACTGGCTTTACCCTGTGTAAGGTTAAACTCTAGACTCCGGCAAAGCCGGCTGAGGCTGTGAGCCCGATAAAACTAGTAGTTATCGCCATTATCTTGTATATCGGTTACCGATTGCTGACCGGTGGCAAGAAAAAGAATAAGGCGCACAGGCCTGCAGCGCCTTTGGAAGAGGATAGCCCACCGGTGGTGGATATCCTTGTGGAAGATCCGGTTTGTCATAAATTGGTCCCTAAAAAACAGGCAATCCGCCTGCAACATAAAGAAAACATTGTCTATTTCTGCAGCGAAGCATGTTGCAATCGATTTGTCAGTAAAGAAGGAGAAAAAGAATGAAATTTTTTATAGATACCGCCAACCTTGAACAGATCAAAAAAGGCGTGGATATGGGCATGGTCGATGGGGTGACCACTAATCCCTCACTCATTGCCAAAGAAAATAAGCCTTTTGAGCAGATTCTTCAGGATATTCTGGCTGTGGTAGATGGTCCTATCAGTGCCGAGGTGGTCAGTCTTGATGCCGAGGGCATGGTCAAAGAGGCCAAGGTACTCGCGGCCATGAGTGACAATATCGTTATCAAGATCCCCATGATCATAGAAGGTATCAAGGCAGTGAAACAGTTGACAGCTCTTGGTATCAAGACCAATGTCACTCTTATCTTTTCTGCTGCCCAGGCCCTGCTTGCGGCAAAGGCTGGGGCATCGTATGTCAGCCCCTTTGTAGGTCGTCTTGATGATATCGGACAGCAGGGAATGGAAGTGGTCAGTGATATCATGACCGTATTTCGCAATTATGGCATACAGACAGAGGTCATTGTGGCCAGCATCAGGAGCCCGCAGCACGTTATGGATTCAGCTGCCATTGGCGCCGATATTGCGACCATCCCTCTGAAGGTTATCGAGCAGCTGGCAAAACATCCGCTCACTGATATCGGTATTGAGCAGTTTCTGGCCGATTGGGAAAAGAGGAAAAAATAGGTGAGGTCCAGGTCAAGGTTGGTGGAGGAATAATGAGAAAAACAGCCAGGTTGCTGAGTACACTTTTTGCTGCAGTGCTGCTTTTCTCACTGTCGTCGGAGCTGAAGGCGGATATGTTTGTCTGTACTGATGGCGGCGGAAAAGAATACTATACCAATATGGAATCCTCTGGGAATTGTCGACCCTTAAGCACTCGCAGCCGGATTTCAAAGAGACCCGGACCCAGTGGCAATAGCTGGTCGTCAACTGGCCAGAGATCGCGCCGATTGGGGAACCCGTCAAGCTATGATAGCCACATCAACCAGGTGAGTCGTCGCTACAATGTGGATCCGTATCTCATTAAGGCGGTGATCAAGGCCGAATCGGATTTTGACTGTTATGCCCTTTCCAAAATGGGTGCTCAGGGATTGATGCAGCTTATGCCGGAGACGGCCAGGGAACTGAATGTGCGCAATCCTTTTAATGCCCATGAAAATATTGACGGTGGTACCCGCTACCTGCGCAGCATGCTCGATATCTTTGATGGTAATATCCCTCTCAGTCTCGCCGCCTACAACGCAGGACCAACCCTGGTCAAACGCTTACGCAAGATCCCCAGAATCCCGGAAACGATGGATTATGTCAGGAAGGTCCTTACCCACTACAAGGGGTATCGAGGATATTTCCCCCAATCCCAATTGACCCTGGCTGCAGCCATGGGAAGACAATGAAAAGGAACGAGAAGATGAGTAACGAGGCGGTGTATGAAGCATTTGATGACTTTGCCTAATCTTCTTACGGGTCTGCGGTTCGCCCTGATCCCTCTATTGGTAGTGCTTCTTTCTCTGGAACAGACTATTGCTATTGCCTTCCTGGCTTGGTTTGTTTTTTCTTTTGCCGCCTTTACCGACTGGCTGGACGGCTACCTGGCCCGTAGGTTTAACAGTGAATCGGTGTTGGGAAAACTCATGGATCCCCTGGCCGATAAGATCCTGGTAACCACTGCCCTGATCATGCTGATCCCCCTGGGACGAATACCTGCCTGGATCTGTCTCCTTATTATCAGCCGGGAGATTGTCATAACCGGTCTTCGTGGACTTGCCGCTTCCACGGGTAAGGTCGTGGCTGCCGGCAAGGTGGGAAAGATCAAAAGCAATTTTCAGTATTTCGGCCTTGGCTTCCTCATCTTTCCCCTGGCCCTTCTTCCTATCCCCTACCAGCATGAGTTCGGGATGTTACTGGTCTATATCTCTCTGGTTCTAAGCATATGGTCTGCTGTCCAATATATCTATAATTTGCGCGATATCTTCCTGGAAACCTCCTGAGAGTGCCATTTATCTTGACAATTCGCAGGGAGTTACGGTAATACTCCACAAACCATTTTAACACGCCGGAGTGGTGAAATAGGTAGACGCACTGGACTCAAAATCCAGCGGGGGCAACCCCATGTCGGTTCGATTCCGACCTCCGGCACCATTTTAAGATCCAAGGACATCCAATAAAGTCCTTTTAACCCGCAGCCAGCAATGGTTTGCGGGTTTTTTGTTGTTTTTTGTGTCCTGTCTTGTCCAAAAAGGTATGGTAAAATCTGTTGCTTTCGGGGTGTATTTTGGGGTATATTTTTTTTAAACATCGAACTGAGTTTAAAAATACACCCCGGGAGGTCGCGATGCCAAAGCTGACGGTACTCGATATTCGTAACGCGAAAGGACCTTGTCGTCTAGCCGATGGTGAAGGTCTGTTTTTTGAAATAACTGCGAAGGGTGCAAAGCGTTGGTTGTATCGATTTAAACTTGCCGGTAAAAACGGCATGTTCGTTGTTGGTCGATATCCCGCACTCTCGCTGAAAGATGCACGGCTAAGCCATCAGAAAGCTAAGAGCCTGGTGAGCCAAGGCATTAAACCAGCTCAAGCCCGGCGCGATAAGAAGCAGGCGAATATTGGAAAAGAAAAGGAGAAAAAAGATCTTAGGATAAAATCCTTTCAATATGTTGCTTTAGAATGGATTGAACAGCAACGGCAGGCATGGAGTGTAGCTCATGCCAGGGCGGTTCGAGAAACCCTGGAAAGAGATGTTTTCGACAACATTGGGAAGCAAGCGGTGGATTCAATTACCCCGCCCGAGGTTTTGCGGATTCTCCGCAAGATAGAAAAAAGAGGGTCTCTTGAGATAGCCCGTAAAGTGTTGCAAAGAATGAATGCAGTTTTTCGCTATGCGATTCAGACGGGTCGAGCTGCCTACAACCCTGCGGCAGACATGCAAGGGGTGCTTAAGGCAAAAATTGTCGAACATATGCCGGCAGTGTACGATAAAGAGCTTTCTCAACTGCTCAAAGATATCAGCATAAATACCAAAATTAATATTACTACCAAACTCGCACTGCAGTTTACGGCTCTTACTGCCTGTAGATCGGGGGAGGTCCGTAATGCGCGCTGGGATGAAATATATTTGGCTGAGCGTGAGTGGCATATTCCAGCTGAGCGTATGAAAATGAGGCGGCCACACATTGTACTATTGTCAGTCCAGGCAATGGCGATATTGCATCGAGCCTCTGTTCTTTTCGGTAATAAAGGTTTGTTGTTCCCCAGTGTTCGCGATCCTGAAAAACCAATGTCAGACAACGCAATGTCAAAAGCACTTCGGGATATGGGATATCGTGGCATAGCTACACCCCATGGTTTTCGTTCCTCTTTTTCATCGATGTCTCATGAACGATCTGGATTTGCCAGCGAAGTGATCGAAAAGGCTTTGGCGCATGAAGAGAAAAACAAAATCAAGGGTGCGTATAATAGAGCAGAATATCTTGAGCAGCGTCGTCAATTAATGGAATGGTGGGGCAATAGGTTGCAAGTCCTTGAGCATGGAGCGGAAATAATTCCACTAAGCCGGGTCTCAGGAAATTGATAATTAACTGATATTAAAAAATAAATATGTGTAATAGACATGCCGTCTGTTCAATAAGTGGGAACGAGTAAATTAAAGCTTTAAAAAAGAAGGCACTTCAAAAAGGCCGGAGGCAGATGACCCTGGAGAACAACACAAAGTAGTGAATAAGCTGATGGTAATTGCCGCTTTCAGAAATGACAGGTTGAGCGCGATGGATTTTAGTGATAGCTATACCATAAGTTGCTTTTCTCATATTTTCCAATACATTGCAAGGTGTTAGAAAAAAATGCATTTCTGAATGAACTCGGGAGTGAGATTAAAGCGGCCAAAATTAAATATAGTAGCGGTCGACATGCTACCAAAAAGTCTGCCCCTGGTCTGCATTTGCCTAACGCTCATCCTGAAGTGACCAGCAAACATTCTCTGGAACCATCTCGATTTTCAAAATGCTCTATTTTTCACTGTATTTTTCGAAAAATATCTTTATATTTCTAACATCTAAAATGCTCTTTTCCTGGCGATTTTTTGAGGTATGATCAAGCTAAAACTTTCAGGAAGTAGGTCAATCTTGGTCTCATGAACATAATAAGAGATTGACAGAGCAAACCGTAGATAAACAAGATCGGCAATAATATCGACCGGGCCACATGACAATGTTTATGATATATTATCGTCCTTGCTTAACAAAACATCATCACCTGAGGGGGCTTTAGGAAATGTATGCAATATATGCCAATTTTGAATTAGTGCGCGTGAAACATTGTGGGTAGGTTTAGAAAGCACCTGCATCGACAAGCCAGTTTCGACAATGCGCCCTTGTGACATCACTACGATCTCGTCGCAGAGTTTTTCTGCTAATGTAAGATCATGCGTAATAACGAGATACGAGCATCCTGTCTTCGCTTGAACGTTTTTCATGCATCCAATAAGACTATGATAGGCAATCGGATCAAGCATGGATAATGGTTCATCGAGGATGATTAATTTAGCCCCAGCAGCTATTGCAGCGGCGAGGGCAGCTCGTTGACATTCCCCCCCGGACAGCTGCCCGGGAAAAGCATCCAAGAGTTCTGGCTTGATATCAAAAAGACTTAAGAGATCATGGATAGACATCGAGGTCGAATTAGTTCTCTTTTTTTGAAGATTGAGCAACAACGAAAGCCATGAACCCATAGTTCTGGTTGGATTGAGCGAAGTATACGAGTTCTGAAAAACCATTTGTACAGGCGACGGCTTGCTAGAAAACAGGGTCTTTTTCACACGAAATATTTCTATATTTTCGTGAAACACTGAGCCGCTCTTAGGACGAAGCAATCCGGCACAGACTAATGCAAAAGTGCTTTTCCCGGCACCTGACGGGCCGATAAGCCCTACAGAGGAGGCCGCCTGTATTTCCAGGCTTACATTGTGAAGCACCTGAACTGATCTGGAGCTGAATATGCCTTTATCAAACTGCACAGAAATGTTTCGCGCGCTGAAAACGGCAACCTTTTTCCTTGGCCTGTCATGAGAAGATCGTTTTTCTTTTATTGGTTGTTGTGGCGTCGGCAAGAGATCTGCTAGAAGATTAGCTACATAACAATCTTTATGTTCTTTCGCTAAATTACGAAGGTCTCCTTGGGCGACAATGTGGCCACCCTTGACAACGATACCTCTATGACAAAGATGCGCCGCCAGGTAAACAGCATGTGTAACGAGGATAAAAGTCAGATTCTCCTTATCAAGGATATCTCTGATCAGCTCGACAAAGCCGGCCTCTGCGATGGGATCGAGACCGGATGTCGGCTCATCCAAAATTAGAACTGACGGCTCTGTAGCAAGGGCTGCTGCCAGGACCACTCTTTGAGCCATTCCACCGCTGAGTTCGTGTGGCCTTCTCATAAAAGCCGATCGATCAATACCCACGCGCTCCAGAAGAGTTACAGCTTTATCAACTGCCGTCTGCTGATTCAACCCGAGAGACCATCTCAGAGTATCTACAACCATATCGAGAGCTGATATTAGGGGGGGCAGAGAAGCGATTGCCATCTGCGGAATCATTGTGACTTTATTTTCATGTGTATTAGTGCGAGCTGATTCAGTAAGAACGGCTGCAATTTTGACAACGCCGGATAGTACCCTGATACCACTTGGGAGTACACCTGCAATAAACCGGGATATTAGTGTTTTCCCGGCTCCAGAAGAACCAACCAGTGCTATGTGTTCGCCTGCAGAAACCACAAGGCTCTCGACATCTACAAGAAGGCGTGATGATTCCATTCCAGCCAGTCGGACTCTGGCGAGTTCCACGCTGGCTCCTGTCATCCGAGTGGCGTCCATACCAGACTTTTTCTCCGGCTACGCATTAACCCAGCCAGCAACGCTACAAGAATTGAAACCATCAGCAAAGCGGGCATCCAAACCCACGGAGCGGATAGGCCGAGTCTTCCGGATTCCAGGATGAGCCCACCTATTGAGGTTTGCTCGATCGGGGGACCGAAGCCCAAGTATTCAACTGCTGTTTGCGCGGTGAGTACCTCTGCGAATAAACCAGCTGCGTATGGATAAACACGCGGCAATACATTTGGCAACACCTCAAAAGTGAGCGTTCGTGCAGGAGACATTCCTGCCAGTCTTGTGGTCATTGCATAGGGTTGATGCTGTTGTGATATTAACTCGCCGCGCAAAAGGCGCCAAACAGGTACCCAGAAGTATGTTGCAAGGAGCAACATGGGGGGGGCACCAGCTGCAGCAAATAGAAGAACGAGTATCAGGGTCGGAAATGACCGGACAGCTTCCGCCAAAGAGGATATCATTCCGTCCAACCAACGACCGTAAGCATGGGCAGAAAGCACCGCTAAACTTAAACCCACGAAAGAGGCGATGACGATTGTGATTGCAGCTTGTTCCAAGGAATAAGAGGTTCCAATCAAAAGCCTCAAGGAAACGTTTCGCCCCAATCCGTCTGTTCCTAAAGGCGTATCAATGCTAGGGGGAAGAAGCATCTGGTCAAGATTTGGCAAAGGTGGGGTCACTATATGATTTAGGAGGCTGATCGCCATAAGTGCACCAGCGAATGACACCGCCATAAGCGGGATTGCTCGCAGATTATTCATTGCCTCGAACCCTTGTATCGATACCTTGCTGTATCAAGTCTCCCAATCGCTGAAGAACTAAGAATAAGATCGCGAGTAGAAGTGTTCCGGCAACCACAACTGTAAGATCGCCGCGTTCGCAGGAACGAAAAAATATCGGTCCGAATCCACGGATTGAAAAAATGAGCTCCCCCAGTGAAATTCCCGTCAATGTCGGCCCGAATGCGTTCAGTGCAACGGCGGTTACCCCGGGCAGGGCTTCCCATATCAAAATTGTTGAAATGCGTTGCCTAGGTGCGCCCAACATTCGAAGCAAATCCACATGTCGTGGTACAGTGACTTCAATCACGAGTCGGTCGGCAATAAAAGTCCCTACAATTCCTGCTGGATAAAGGGATGCGCCTGCTATCAAAAGCGCTTCGTAAAACACGGGGGCTGAGGATGGGGAAAACCCAAAAAGACGAACGCCGCCCCATAGGAAAAATAAAAGAACGCAAAATGATGGTAACGACTGAGCGAGTACCAAAATACCTCGTAGCTTGTTCAATGAGTAATGTCCCGCAAGCCCACCAAAAAAAATTCCGATCAGTACGCCCGAAAGTAAAGATTCGATAGCTCTGCCTATGGTTCTCGGAGCATATTCAATGATGATCTCCGCGGCTGGACGATTAAAATAGAACGAACGCCCAAAATCACCACGGCTCATATTGCCAAGCGCGATAACAAATTGAGATAGAAACGGCTCATCAAGTCCCCATTCTCGTCTCAACTGTGTGACGGCATCTTGCGTTGCATTGGGACCCAGAACTACTCTGGCGGAGTCAACTGGAACGATTGCAAATGCTATAAATACAAACGTATAAAGAAAAAAAAGCGTTGCCACAATCTTCAGAATAAAATGCAACGCCGGTTTCGTTGCACTGTAAGTATTAAGCGAGGTTGCCACGATTGAGTTCTAACGTTACATTGGCTTTTTCTAAAGCCTCTTCGATGGGTCCGGGCTTTTTGTCGGGCCAAGAGAATTTCATTCCTGAACCTGCGATAACCGAAGCCCGAAGACTGCGAGAGGCTGCGCGTGCTGACTGTTTGACAGCTCGGATACCATCCTCGCGCAAGATGAGTTTTGAAAACTCTTCTGCAAAATCCATTTGTACATTTCCCGGCATTATTGGTTTCGTTTTATTGGAATCCCGAGTATCACCAAACAAAAGCACCTTGCCGATTTTCTCAGTAACGCTACCGTCATTACTACCTATCATCCAATTCATGCTATTTGTATTTACCCAGCTCGCTGTCTCTTGAAAATGGAACCACAAGAACAATGACATTGCATAGCTCCGCCTTTCTGTAAGCGATGTATCCAGCGGGTTTCTAATCCGAACTAGGTGCGAAAGACGTGACCAAAAATCCGGAGCAACGAAGCTCTCTTTTTTCTCTGAAAATGCCCCCGCAAGGACCCAGCAAAGTTTGCTGATTTTCCTTGGTTGGCGCGCATTTTCTGGCAGGTACTCATGGGACTCCAAAACCCTTAAGAGCATGCGGTAGAAGTCCGCCCGTTCGGCGTCGATTGCCGCTTTGTCAATTTCATCAAGCATTAGGGTGCCGCCATCGGTTTGTGCAATAAGCCCCTCTATAAAATCGCCATCTTTTTCGAAGCCAAACAATCGAGATCGTAGATCAGACAATGACATGCCTGCGACCGAGATGGCTTTAAATTTTTCCGGGGCATCTCGAACTGCGCCGAAATGAATGGCTTTGGCCAATCCGTCCTTGCCGGACCCTGGAGGTCCCTGCACCAGAATGATGGTTCCTTTTTCATTGATACGAACGAGAGTGGAAACTTCTTTCTCGAAGGTATCCCATATTGCATTGTTAACTTTCTCATTTCTTTCAAGATTGCTTTTAGTATAAGAACTGTTACCAATAACAAGCGCGTGGTCGGGGACACAATTAGTTTTCGGAAAATTTGGCGGGAATACCATAGGGCAATATTCACCTGGTAGAAACCGCTCAACAGTCATTCTGTCCTTTAAGCTAAAAGATTTTCCTGGCTCTATCTGGATTACTTCAAATTCATGACTAATTCGGCCAGCTTTTTTTATCCATTGCAATTTTTCTGAGAATTCACTTTTTGCCTGGAATAGTTCTGCGGCTTTTTTTATACGTTGACATATTTTTAAGGACTTAATTTCTGCCTCTTGTTCTGAGAATAGTTTTGCGGCTTTTTTTATACGTTTAAATATTTCTGAGGACTTAATTTCTGACTCTTGCTCAGCTCTCTGTATGCCTGACTCATAGCATATCTCAAAGATTTTTTCGCAGTGTTTATCGATAAAAGAGTTTGGTTCACGTTCTTTTTCAAAGCGACAGGAGCTAATAGGTTTATCATCCAAGCATTTTGTAATGTCTGATGATCTAATCTGAAATGTTTCAGACTCATTCACAAGCGTTCGATATACAACTTCAACTTTAAAGCGAGTTGGTAATCTTTCCGTCGCTAAAAAGTCAAAAAATAGCTGTGCTGCGTCAGATGGTAATAAGTTAACCGCCGGTTGATTGTTTTCACCCTCCTCCGAAACATCGCTTTTTTCTTTGAAAGGTAGTCTTCTTTTTATTTCAACGCTGATTTTTCCCTCTTTATTGCATTTTTCATCACCTGCTTCAAAATATATACGTTGATAAAAAGTAAATTTCAAAATACTGTTATCTTCACTCATTCGCACTCCCCTTCGAATCGCTAATTTTCTTTTATGGTCAACCGATGGAATAAAGGAAGTGCCGCACTGGTTCGAGGCACCTGCAATGAATCACGAACAACAGCGGTCCACGAAGGACGGAATAACCAAACAGCTGGTGAGTCGGTGCATACTACCGCCAATGCTTTTTGAATTGCTAATTTTCTGTCCCCTGCCTCCCCGCTCCCAGTGTATTCTCTTAATTTTTTATCAAAAACGGTTGAAGAGTATCTCATCACATTTGGCACGGGTTGGGCCGAAGAGCGATAGGGCCACAAATACTGTTCAACTGTAGGAACGAGGGGGCCGAAGTAGCCAAGCGCCATTTCGTAATTTCCTTTGATAACTCGATCAAAAAAGTCCGCAAGGCCCGGTTTAAGTGTGACTTCAACGCCTACTGACGCCCATTGGGATCTTAGAAGCTCAGCGATTGTCCGATTGGACTCTCCTGGCTGGACAATCATCTCAAATTTTGGAAGTGGACCTATTTTGCTCAATTCTATTTTAGAATGTTCCTGGTCGAAATCCAGTGCGCATTCCGTAACAGTAGCCAATCTGGATGGTACAGGTGAAGAGATTACCTGACCTCCTCCCAATGCCTTGATCAGCGCCATTCGATCCGTTGCCAAGTTCAAAGCATGACCGATTCCAGGGGTGCTGGAAAAAGGAGGTTGCTCCATATTCAATGCGACAAGACGGATCTCCGTACTCGGTGGAGCATCCACGCGTAAGCCCTTAGGTGGCTGTTTTCCAACGAGAGGAAGGGCGCTTGACGTTGTCTCAAGCCAGTCGAGGGTTCCTGCCCTTAGTTCCTCCACTGCCGGCGCTTCAGCAGTGAATATTCGGATGTCAAGTACTTGCGGAGCTGCAACTGTTGTGTCCCCCCAGTATTTTTCTTTTTTAAGAATTACCGTTTGCCGGGAACGATCCCAATTCACGAGACTGTAAGGACCGGTGCCAAATAGAGAACCGTCTGATTCATTTTCTTTGTCCGTTAAAACCACGCCGAAGCACGGCGCCGCAAGTCGCTCCGGTAGCATGGCAAACGGACGGGTCAAGCGGAACACCACTTCGTTTTTCTCGACTGAAATTCCGGGGATACTAGACTTATTCTCCAATGCTTCTGTAGCACCTTCTACGAGATCGCTGAGCAGGGACGGCCCCAGCCCTGGAGTGCGCAACGCCCGTTCTATAGAAGAGGCGACGTCGCGGGCTTCCATTTTTTTCCCGGTGCCATTGAAAGAGATATCCGTTCTGATTTGAAACCGCCATTCCTTGAAATCCTCAGTTGATCGCCAAGACGAAGCGAGCATGGGAACCACCTTCCCTTCCGATGTCACGTCCACCAACCGATCATACATGATCCAAGAAAAGAAAATTGGAATGGTGGTGGTCGAACGCGCAGGGTCGAGAGTGTTGAGATCACCCAAACCTGCAAAGCCCACCGCCAAAGTTTCGATTTCCTTTTTCCCCAACCTTTCATGTCGGGTAGCGCTATTGGGGTCGTTTTCACGAAAAAGAAAATAGCCCAAAGTTACAACAATGATGGCCAACACGACCAGGATAGCAGGGATGCGTCCTTTCACTGGATTCTCCTATTTTTCATGATTCTATGACAGTACGGGTCCACAGGCTCATTTTTGAACAACAATCCCGAAAGGCGATCTCCGCTGTGGCAATGCTCCCATTCCGAGCAATCGAAGCAAGTTTCTGAGACCTGAGAAAGGGTTTGGATGACGGGGTTTTCTCCGCTTTCAATAGAGTTAATAATCTCATTCAGGCTGTTTGATGCCAAATCTCCCACTTCGCATTGAACTCTCGATGCTTCATTTTCAACGGCCAAGTGGTTGCAACTCAAGTACACCTTTCCGTTGTTGCAGATACGAAAGCCGTTCAATGAGGCCGGGGTTAAGTTGAACAGAAGAATGGATAAGTTGCCTATCCGCATAAGAGGGATTCCCGATGGAACATCGTACTCCAAGGGGCAGAGCTCTGCTCGCAGCATTTTTCTTAACTCTGGCCACAGGTGGGCATAGCCTGCGGTTAAAACGAGCCGTGTCGAGAGCCCGACATCCCGCAGTCCCATTATGGCTGTCAAAATATCCTCCGTATTTAAAAGCATGGGGTCGTCAGGATTGCCATAGTACAGAGAGATGGTGAGCGAAACCCGTTTCGTTTCACCGAAGGCGCGCTCCAGCTCGTTGGCGAGGGAGATGATGCCGCTGCCTTGCTTTCTGCCGTCCGCCAACACTGAATGAACAAGGGTCGCAATCACGCCCACCCTGGAGATCGCTGAAGCATTGATGATTTGTTCAATGGTTTTAAATGTCTTTTGGTAGGTGCCTGGGCCGCGCATCCAATCATGCGCTGACTGATCTCCGTCCAGAGAAATGTCGAAAAAATCGACAAGACCGATTAAAGGCAACAGGGCTTCGGGGTTCGTTCCATTCGTCATCACCTCCGTTACACGCCCTTGTTGTCGCAACGTCTTAGCCAAATCCTGCAACTCCTCGGGGTACATTGTAGGCTCCTTGCCTGCATAGCTAACACACTCTATAGCGAGCCCGTTCCTGCACGCGTCTTTCAAGCTTTCGATCACGATCGGATTGGGCGGTGAGTTTCCCTGGTGTTGTTGCCCGTAGATACAATGTCGGCAACGCAGGTTGCATGCTTCTCCAAGTTCGACGGCAAGGTAACTGCCGACTGATCTGCTGGGTGGAAATTCAGTCGTATGTTCCCCGACCCAGGAAAATGAGCCAAAGGTAGCTGCTCCCATGAAGTTACTGGATGCCAGTAAACTCTCCTCTGCTGAAGACCGATGTTTTTGTTCCTTCACAGGGCGTGCGGTATGACTGAATTTTTCATTTTTTTTTGACATATTATTCTTCCTTTTCAAGTCCATAGCTCGACCAAAGAACTTATAATTCCTTACTGTTACTAGATGTTGATTTTTTCATGTCCAAGTTGGGGTATGCAAACTGCAAGAGATTTTTACTGAATAACAAATGATCGAAATACACACTATTCGCTGGCGGCTCATCAACTCCTAACTCGTGATGGAAGCCGAGCCTATGGGCTACGGCGAGGGATCGCCTGTTTTTGATGCTAATGTATAGATTGATGCGTTGGAGCCTTAGGGCATTATCCGCAATGTGATTCAGCGCAACATAGGCCGCCTCCGACAACAAACCACATCCTTGAACATTTTGTGAAAGCCAATATCCCATATTACAAATCCGATTATGAAAATCACAACTTTCAAATCCGATAAGCCCAAGAAGGCTCCCATCTACTCTGTTTCTAATCGCAAATCGAAAGTCACTACATCTGTGCCAATCGTCTTCGCAATGACCACCCATCCATCGTGCTTGAGAAAAACTGGTGATGAGATCCGGCCACTCCAACCACTGACGAAGATGCCCACGGGAGGTGTCGATTACCCGCCATAAATCTTCGGCGTCTGAGATTCTAACCGGAGCCATAACAGTTCGCGGTGTTAGAACCTGTGGTAAAAACTTCCTCGTAGACATGTCCCGCAATCTATTTGTTGGGTCATCTTTCATGTTTTTATCTTAACATCTTTTTTTTAACTTAACTATTGTCAATTCAATAGCCCAACATATTAAGCACCTGCGATTGCTAGCTGTTGCTTAAGGGGGTCCACCAGATCGCTGAAAATCCGTGTGTCAATTTATGATTGGCAAATCATATCTAAATCACTTCCTTATTTTGCGAAACGTTGTATTTCTACTGACCGGAACAAGCAGTTGTCTCAATGCCTATCAACAATAAAAGGTCATTTTTCATCTTTGAGAAGCATGATTTTCCTGACATGAAAGAGAGAGTCTCAGATCGTTGATTTTTCCAGAGAATAATTGGGACTTGCACCATTTCTGCCGTAATCGATGACAGATAGTACTTTCTGCCACGTTATATATGTTTGGTCGATACCACGACACTACCGGTTGCCGGAACAGATTTTTGACAATACACTAAAATTATGGAATCAATAGAATCGACTCTCATGTCGGCATGAGCTACGTTTTCTTTTTTCACTGTCAAAAATCACCAACAGATCGACATGACAAAATCATACGCTCCGCGAATGCATTCGGCGGAACACATACTCAACCAGGCAATGGTCAGGAAATTCGACTGCGGGCGATGCTTCAGCGCTCACGTGAACAAGAAGAAGTCCAAGTGTGACTACCATTTCGATAGAGCCCTGACTGATGACGAAGCCAACGAAGTAGAAGCAGAGGTCAACCGGGTGATTTCCGCGAACCTGGCCGTAACCGAAGAAATAGTTTCTCTTGAGGAAGCCGCTAGGAACTTCAACCTCACCCGTCTTCCTGAAGGAGTCGAGACCGTCCGTATTGTACGAATCGGCGATTACGACTTCTGCCCCTGTGTCGGAGAACATGTGGACAATACTACCGAAATAGGCGAGTTCCGTATGATCTCCCACGACTTTAATGACAGAGTTGTTCGGATACGCTACAAACTCGGCGACTTGGAATAGTGATGAGAATTAGCGGGGAAAATAACTTGAACCATAAAAACTGGAAACAGAGCCAGTCAGATTTGGATCCAGGTTTTGATAAGTTATTTCACCGCATCACTCAGTTTGCTGCCGGCCTTGAATTTAACAACTTTTCTGGCTGGAATCTGGATGGTATCTCCGGTCTGGGGGTTGCGGCCTTCGCGAGCCGGCCGCGCGCTGACCGAAAATGTACCAAAACCGATCAAGGTGACCTTGTCGCCGATTGCCACGGCACCTGTGATTGCATTAAGGATGCTGTTCAACACCTGATCGCTTGCAGTCTTGCTCAAGCCACATTCTCTTGCCACTTTTTCTATCAGATCGCCTTTGTTCATAATCTTTCCTTGTTGATTTGTTGGAGTGATATGGAGAGGGAGTGCTTTTTATTGCTCAAATAGTAGGTTCTCCGGGGTTTTGCAAGATTATTTTGAATCCATTTCCTGGTCATTTTTCATGAATTCACTGATTTCCCTGGGCGTATAATATCGGAACCGTATCCTCTTGCTCAGCTTTTCGGTATAGTCGGAAAAGGCCATAACAATTTCGCGGCCTTCCTCCATCAACTGTTCTCCTTCCTTGTGCGAGATCCCATCCAGTTCGCCAAGTCTTGCCTTGAAATTGATATACGCCATATCGAATTGGCGCAGGATATTAAACATGGTCGAGCTGAGCGGAGAATTAATTTTCAGCACCCGTGATCCCCGTTCCTTGACCATACTGATCTTTTTTTCCTGAATCTCCTGCCAGGTAGGTTTTGTCTCTTTAGTCTCGGCCATTATTTACACCTTTTTGTTATGCGGAAATGATTTTTGCGTTCCTTTTGATTCGATACCGATGCCACATGTCCAGAAGATACACTGATCCATATGGGCAGATGGCGGCTATGACCATCAGCATGGAGCTTTTTACGGCCACCGGCAACAGGTGCGGTTTTATCTCCATAAACCCGTAATATATTTTCTCAGCCATCGACCCAAAATGGATGACCAGCTTCCAGACGTTCTCAGGTGTACTGAGTCGATAGAGTAGCAGATAAATGACGTAGATGAGAAATGCCTTGAGTAGCAGGGACATAGCCCGGCCCAGAAGCAATGAATTGATTGCCTTTCTGGTAATGTTACCGACATAGTAGCGACTGATATAGGTACACATCGCGGTATTGATAAGCAGGACCAGATAGGGAATAGAGCCGAACATCAAATGGCTGAAAGCATCGAGCTTATGAAACACGAAGGGAAAAAGATAGAAATGAAAGACCGGGAAAAGCAGTATCAGGGCAAAGCCTTCGTGAAAGCCGCTTTTTATGCCGATCTTGAAAAAGTCCAGGGTTCGATCCAGGGTAAGGAATTCTGCAGGGATATTCTGGCCCTTACTTTCGATAACATAGAATTGCTGAATCTCGGAGATGGCGTTCAGCAGATTGTTCGGCCTATAAATCCTGCCGTTATCAGTGGTAATGATCTGGGCGTTGGTATCGTTTTGCCCTTTGTTCTCCCAATCTTTAGCCATCATGCATCCTGTGAATCATTGTTGTCAAGATATGGACTGACCTTGACAATATCACGCAGCATCGCGGGTTTTGCTTCTTCCATCTCGGCGATGGACCCGAAACGTTCAGTATGAAATGGCGTGTAATATCCTTTAATGGATTTGCCGATTTTCCGGGTCACGGTAAAATAGCCGCCGAAAAAAGAATCCTTGATCAACCCTCGATCAATAACCTCATGCTCTGCCCGTAGGTGATGGACGATGGTGAACAGGACCTGTCGCATGGTTTCATCCTTCTGGGCCATTGCCGCAATTTCCATATTACCGGCCTTCTCTGCCTGCTTCCGTGCCACTTCTTCCAGTACCTTCACCTGAAAATAGACATGGCCGTCCGGCATGGAAAAGGCCAGGAATCTGCGCCCAAACATCTTGTTGATATACGGTTTTAGATCTTCCAAAAACTGCGAGGCATCAAACCAGCCGGAGATATCCATTAATTTTGGTGCGACGGATTTGGATTTTTCCTGGTCGAACGCATCGTTGTCGCTGTAAATATCCGCCTGGGCACGGCGAGCTGCTGTCGTTACATTTCTTGTCTCTGGTTGCGCCATATCCGACGGGATATTTTCATTTACCTCTGTTTTGGAGTCGTCCTGCAGAACGGTCGCTTCCAGTTCTTTCTGCCTGGCCAGTTGATCGGCTTTTTTCAAGGTCTTGCCGAGTAGTCCCTGGACCATCTTGTGGTGCAGCCTGACCGCCCGCAGAATTTCATCTTTTTTAGGCAGTTCATTAAAACCGGCAATTCCGGCCAATGGTCGGCCTGCCGCCAAAGGGTGTTCTCCCAGGGAATAGAGATACCCTCGCAACGATTGCAGTTTGCCGAGATCGTGGGCTAAGGCAGCGACCAAGGTATCCGGGATGACGTGCCAGGCCTTATTGTCGGAGAGGATCTGCACAACCTGTTCGGCTACGTTGAGAGAATGATCAAGTAAGGTTGTTTGGGCAAGTAACCGGTAGGTATTTTCATCCCAGTTGCCTTCTACATCTCCATGGATATCGACCACTGAGGGACAAATACCCTCTTTGTCCAGAAGTTTGAGGATTCGCTCGCAAACGGCTTTCTGCTGCGGAAATTTTTCAAATAGAGGCTTATGCAGAATATTTTTCATAAATGCGATGGCTCTTGAACTGCGCAGTTCGAGAAATTCATCGTCTTCAGGGACAGGCTGCTGGTTTCGCCAAAGAGGCGAGAGTTCCGAGATATGAATTGTCTTGGAGCCCTCTTTAGTCCAGATCTTCGACAGCTCATGAAGATGAATTTCTTTTGCTATCTTTTTCTTACCAAAAGCCAGGATCATAAGAACAACCACAGCCAACAACAAAGCCAGCCATAGCATGCCGTGATCCCCGTCAACAATCCTGAGCCAGTTGCCAAGGGCAAGCATCAACTCTCAGCTGTCACTTGACGGGTGTTGACTTTATTTTTCATAGACAGATCCGGGAATATCACCGTCAACTCCCCATCACTGACAGTAGCAGTTTTGCCCTTATACGTGCCGGAATAGGTACTGAGAAACAGCTCGCGAGGGGCCATATTAAGAATCTCGGTATGTTTGATCCTGATCTCTTCCGTCTCCCGAATCGATAAACCGCCGCCAACAGAGATGATCGGTGAGAATCGGCGCTCCTCACCAAGATGCCTGGATACATAGCTTGCCGTATTGGCGTCCGGTACCCGCATAAAGAGCTTGGTGTTACAGTTGTCCAGAATAGTGTTGGCCCGGTCCTCTCCGACTTCAGCATATAACTGACTGATTGACTGGCAGTAGCCGTGGATAAAAACCTCAGCCCCGCCAGCTTTGGCAAATAAATCTTCGATTCCATGGTACAGAACTGACTGGGCCTCGTCGATATGCAGTACCAGCGAGGGCGTGACACTCTTGCCACTGGAATAGACCCGACCGACAAAGGCCTGGATCATCGAGATAATCACTTTGCCTGCTGTGTAGGCAGCCCGCTTGGTCAGCAGTGAACCCAACTGCACCACCAGGATAATGCCTTTGCCTTGTTCCAGTCGTTTGATAAAACGGTTTTCGTCGGCTTTACCAATGATCTGGCCAACACTCCCGGAGGTCAGCTCGGTGAGTGCCACCCGAAGGGAGCTTGCCACCTTGGAGTAGTAATCTGCCGGAGTAGAAAGGATCTTCTGCATATCCAGGCAAAGCTGTTCCGCGTCCGGAGTATTGACATAATCGAGTTTCTCTTTGAGCCGCTCCAGGTCCTGGTGGCTGATATGGTTTTTGATGTCATTCAAATTAAAGGATGGTGTTGTCCCGGCAACTTCGGCCAGCATAATCAGGGCTTGCACCACGACCAGGCTCACCTCATAGGCGACCCCGAAAAAGTACGGTTCCCGGCCCACGGCAACTCCGGCAGTGATATGGGCCACTAACTCTTCCGGCATGTAATACGAGGAGAGGGGATCGAGAATGGCGCTGTATTCCGGGAAAATCGGAGTGATCAGCATCAGATCCTGCAGGCGTCCGGTCTTGTCGGCCAGTTCAGTAATCTTGGAAAAGAGTCCAATATCCCCCTTGGGATCAATGGCCACAACAGAATAACCTTTACGGATATCCTGCTCGATGATGTGTTCCATGATCCGGGTTTTACCAACCCTGGTGGTACCAAAACACCAGAAATGGCCTTTGCGGAAACTGTCGGGAAAGCCAAGCTCAAGAATCGTTTCCGGATGATCAAGATGAATACCGGTGCCGATATGCGTCCAGAGCGATTTTCGTTTTTTGCTATATTTAATCATCAGATCTTCTTGACAAAATTGACCTGCACCCGTTCCTTCAGTTCCTGAGAGACAGCTTTGATCGCTGACTTCGGTAGTCGTCTGGTGGTCAGCACGAAACTTTTATGACCGACATAGCGTTTAACGCAGCGCAAACTGATCCTCTCTGCTTCTGGGCCGAGGGTGTTTTTGAGCAGAGTCTCAACCAGGGTTTTGGACACCCGATCAACGACAATTTCCAGCCTGGAAGTATCACCCAGCAAAACAGGATCAATTCTGCGCACATGAAAAGCCCTTCGCATGCCAATTGAAAAATCCCCAGAATTTCGTTCATGCAGGCCGATACGGTTCAGCGGGCAAACTGCTGTCACGATCTGGCCTGGTATTATTTCAGTCTCGACGAAGATGTTCTGTTCGGAATCGTGGGCTATAACGTTTCCCCAGCACAGTTCCTTCTCATAAGATTTGTAGTATCTGGTTTGCTTTAGGATAGCTGCTCTGGTTATACTTTTCTCCAAGTGCTTCCTGAGGGTGTTTGGACCCCGTATTTCCGTAAGATCGATCAGGCGCTGCATGGTAACACCATTGACTTTGTTGTACGCCACGGCCTCCAGCTGCAGATCGTTTTGGAAAAAGACCATCACCTCAAGGCGATACCACCGGGAAAGTACTGTAGAGAAAACATTTTCGATCTCTGCCATTACTTCGCTTCTGGTCAATCCATATTGCTTGGCAAACAAGTCTATGATGTTCTGCATGAAATTTTCATCCCGTTGTTACTTAGAGGACAACTCATCCTTGTCGTTTCTATATCCTTTTTTCTGGAGGGATGACCTGTTACTGAAAAGGGAGACGAGAAATTTATTTAGATTTATGTGCGGCTATTTGCCGCACATGTGTTAATATTGTAGGTGGATCGTATGCAAAATTTTAAGAGGAGGTTGCCATGGCCACAACAGCACGTGAACGTATAGAAATGCGGGTGAGTCCGGAGGTAAAAAACTTAGCAGAAAGGGCTTCTGCCGCAATGGGCTGCAGCTCACTCACTGAATTTGTGACTCGATTGATTCGGGAGCACGCGCCGACTATTCTAGCGCAACAAAAAACAATAGAATTGACCAATGCACAGTTTGATAACTTTATTGCTGTCTGTAACGACAAGACTTTGAAGCCGAGTAAGTCCCTGCTGAAAGCCGCAAAACGCCTGGACAGTGAGGGGTATTAATTGACACTGCAACCAGGTTTTGTCGATCTCGATACTACACATCAAGATGTACGACTGTTCCGTTGCGGCAAGCCGCAGATGGACACCTTTCTGATTCGTTATGCCTTAAAAAATGCCCAACTTGGGATCAGTAAGACCTGGGTACTGCTTGAAGAGGACAAGGCAGGGAAAAAGAAATTTCCAGTGGCAGCATATTACACCCTGGCGGTTGCAACAGTTACTCGCGAAACACTGCCGATAAACCAGAAAGAGCTACCAAATTATCCCGTCCCGGTGACTCTGCTGGCTCGCCTTGCTGTCTCTGAGAAATATAAAAAGAAAGGGCTTGGAACAAAAACATTAATAACGGCTCTTCGCCAAGCAGTCATCCTTAAAGATAGGGGACTTCCCTCTATTGGTGTGGTTCTTGACGTCCTGGACGAAGACGCCTTGAAATTCTATAATCGTTTCGACGTATTCCACCCCTTTTCGGATAATCCTATGCGATTGTTCGTACCAATGCAGGTGATACAGCAGCTCTGAGAAACTACAACTCGAAAAAGCATCCGGAAATTAAATTCCCCTTGCATTTTTCGCTGTCGGCCATAATATAAGTACATCATTCCAGCTCATATTCAATGAGATACCCCTTCACCGGGCTTAGCTGAATACATTTCTCGTATTCTTGAATTCCAGGTACATCAGCCACTTTTATCAGGCAACGTTTAATCGCAATGGCGGACTTCTTTGCCTTGTACCCTGAGTAGCTCATTCCAGATATTAATTTCACACTTTATCGTCGATAAACCGAAGTTCGCTCTATCTGTCAGAATTTTCGGGTTTACTCTACGTTCACATATTATTTCTCAATCATCTCCACCAAAACCCCATAAACAGGGAGTGAAACACATTCTCCCGATAGGGGAATTGTTGTTTCATTTCCACAAACAAGGAGGAAACAGCAATGGCAAATGAAAATTTATTTCAAAAAGTAACACAGATCAACGGACAGCTTCGAGCTTTTGGTCGTGAGGCCGTGCAGGAAATCAAGATGATGAAAGACGGGGAGGTCATTGGCCAGGTTAGATATGGGTATAAGCCCCAGTACGTTTTTGACACTGTCAATAATGTGCTGCAGCCTGAAAATTGGCGCTATGAAGTGGTGAGCAAAGAAATTTTTGATACCCAGGCGGTGATCGAAGTAAAGTTGTTTATTCGGTTAAACGACGAATGGCTTTGCAAGGGCTCGCAGACCGGACAGATGCAGATCATCAAGAAGAATGTTGGCGATGCTTATAAAGGCGCAATTACCGATGCTCTGCAAAAGTGCTTCTCTCTTTTATCCATCGGCAGCGATGCCTATAAAGGATTGCTCAAAGATGTATACCTTGCAGGCAATCGTTCTCTAGATAGTCGACAACAACCGCCTGTCCAACAATCTGCTCAGCCACCTGTTCAGAAACAACCAGCCGAAAATACCAAAACCAACCAGGCTCAACCAGACAGTATCAACCTTCCTAAAATTGCCGGTGTTGATTATCAGCGCAAAAATGGAATGGTCGTTGCGGTTGGCAAAGTCTATGAAAAAAGAGATCTGCTGAAATCAGCGGGTTTTAAATGGGATAAATCAGATAAAAGCTGGATTAAACAAGTACTGGTCCAATAATTAATTCCGGTTCGTCCCACAACTTTCATCCAACCTTGCGAGGGAGTGATTTTCGTATCCCTCAACGGGATCCGTGTATCCTCCCTTGTCTCATTCTTCGTTTTATGGAGGTTAACAAAATACATGGATATCAAAAACACCCTGCTGACAAGTCTGCGCCAACTGGCCAAGCAACATACATTAGAAACCCTTGGAGATCGAAGTGATTACCTTGGAGCATCGGAAATCGGCTATTGCCCAAGAAAAGTGATCCTGGAGAAAATCAATCCGTCCGAGCATGATTTAGCCGCGCTTCTGCGTTTTGAGCGGGGACATATGGCCGAAGAGATCATTGCCAAAGTTTTTACCGCTGCCGGATTCACCAATTTCGAGCAACAGGTAGAAATTGCAGTCGATGGTGATGTTCCTATCAAAGCACATATTGACTTCGTTTTTTCTTCAGAGACCCAGAGGATCAAATCTGTTTTGGAAGTAAAAAGCACCAGCAGCATCCCTGACCATCCGTATAGTTCCTGGGAGTCTCAGCTCTATTTTCAGATGGGTGCCTTAGCCGAACAATTTCGAGGCCATAAAATCAGAGGTGCGTTAATCGCGCTCGATCTGGCCAATGGCGAAGTTGAATTTTATAACGGCTATGCCCCGCAGAAAATCATTTTTAACGGATTAAAAAGAAAGGCTGAGGCAATATGGTCGCACTATCAGGCAATGCTCAATGGCAACGAGGTTGAACTTGCCACTGAACCGGATCTGCTTTGTGGATTTTGTAACCATTTGACCACCTGTCCGCGCTTTGAAGCTGAAGATGTTCCGCACCTGGCCTCCATCGTTGATGAATTGCAAGAACTGCAACTCGATGAGCAGAAACTGAAAAACAAGATCGCTCCCTGCAAAGAAAAAATCTTTGCCATCGTCCGGCAAAAGGGGCCGATCAAATCTGCCGGTTGTATTCTTCGCAAGACGACACGCAGCAGAAAGCATCTTCTCATTGATCGGCTGGAACAGTTTCTCGCAGATCATGGACGCTCAATAGGCGAATTCCAGGAAGATCGAGCTTTCTCCTTTCTGGAGATCAAGAGAGCAAAGGCCGCGTAAAGGTAAAAAAAATCCCAACCCTGGCGAGATCATTTTCCCATGGCGGAAATCTGCATTTCTCCAGAATTTTTCCCTTATTACTATTTTAAAAGGAGAACACAATGAACAAGGCTATGATTATCGGCAACGTAGGCAATGACCCTGAACTGCATTACACCAAGAACACCGCCGCTCCGGTGACAACTTTTTCAATTGCCACTACCGAGCGGTGGAAAGATGAGCAGGGCAACAGACAGGAACATACCGAATGGCATCGCGTTGTTGCATGGGGAGGGCTTGCCGTAGTCTGTGGCGAACATCTCCATAAAGGCGATAAAATCCATATTGAAGGAAAACTGAGCACCCGAAAATGGGAAGATCGGGATTGCAATATCCGCTATACCACTGAAATCATCGCCCGAGAGATGGAGATGCTTGGTGGTAAAAAGGATTCCGGCAACCATGCACCGAATACTGAAGGTGAAGAGCCACCGCTGCCGGAAGATGTCCCGTTTTGACCGATCAGATCAATCAACGATAATTGAATCTACAGTGATATAAGCCATAGCCTGAAAATTTCAGAGTCTGGATTACATCACCAAAAGATCTCAATTCACCCGACCAGGGGACCCTTTCCCCGGCACGGGGCATTGGTTTGCCTGGCATAAGGAGGCAGCCAATGCTATTTGTCTATGATCAGGATGGTGAGTATCGTCCTGCACCCAAAGAACTGGTTCTGACCGAAGCAAATAAGCTCAGTGGGTATCAGCTGCGACGCGGCGCCAAGATTTTATCTGCCGAGACCGCCAAAACGGTAATCGGTTACAGACTCCGAGGTAAACAGCATGAAGTTTTTGCCTGTTTATTCCTGGATTGCCAACACCGGATTCTGGCGTTCAAAGAGATGTTCACTGGTTCAATCAATCACACAACAGTCCATCCTCGGGAAATCGTCAAAGAGGCTCTGCAGCTGAATGCGACCGCACTCATCCTGGCCCATAACCATCCGTCAGGAGCTACAGAGCCAAGTCAACAGGATATTTCTCTCACCAATATCCTGAAAGATATTCTGAAAGTCATCGATGTGCGGATCTTGGATCACCTGGTAGTTGGTGACGAGGTAATCGCATTTTCCGAATTAGGACTCTTACAAGAACAATAAAACCATCCCCAGTCCAGGGGGCAGACTTGCCCCTTGAAGGGGAGAGGCTTGCCCCCTCATTTATTTCTTACTCCAAGGAGGCAAGACTATGAAAACCTTTACCCCTTTAACCAACAATCAAATTGTAACACTTGCCCCGGCAGCAGGATCTCTTGCACCCATTAACGGGGTATCAAGCCGATACTCTTTTGTGCCAACGTTAACTGCCATTGATTTGCTGCGCGATGCTGGCTGGTTACCGATCCGTGCGGAACAAAGTGCTGTTCGTGCTGCCCACCGTGATGGATTCCAGCGACATTTAATCCGTTTTGCCAAGGATGGTCTTTCGTTTGCCGGCGAACGGGTTGACCTGGTGCTGTATAATTCCCATGACCGGGGCTGTGCTTTCAGATTGATTGCCTCGGTCTGGCGACAAATCTGCGGGAACGGCCTGATGGTGGCTTCGGAATTTGCCAACTTCAGCCATAAACATATCGGTTTCAGCCCGGACGATTTTATTCATTCGGCCTATGAGATAGCCGCTGCAGCTGGTACCATTGCCGACCGGGTAGACGAGATGAAAGTTATCGAAATGACCCCGGACGAACGAGGTGTCTACGCCCAGGCTGCTCACTGTCTTGTATATGATGAGCCGGAAAGTGCTCCTGTCCGGCATGATCAGTTGCTTGCCGAACGGCGTTTGGACGATAAAGGTAAAGATTTGTGGACCCTTTTTAACGTGGTCAACGAAAATATAATCCGTGGTGGTCTCAAAGGCTTAAACAAAGACATCAATGGACGGCTCAGGAGAACAACCACACGTCCAGTCAAAGCCCTTGATCGCAACATCAAACTGAATCAGGCGCTCTGGATGTTAACAGAGAAAATGGCTGAGCTGAAACGGACCGACACCGGTCTGTCAGTTGTGCCTGTCTGATCTACTTTCTACTTTCTTCTAACGATAGCCGTCTCTTTCGGGGGACGGCTTTTTTGTTGTCTATTGTAAAGATACGGCTTACAAAAAACAAAATCGATCAGTTTTACCAAGAAGATTGAAGAGGAAGTTGCCAGGTTGATCGGCTGAAAATTCAAGAAAAGGCTACGCCAAGAACAAAGAAAAAAAGAAACAGCATGTAAAAAAAACAAAGAAACAAAGAAATCGGCAATGTGAATTTGCAACTTTAAATCTAGTCTACTCATTCAAGGTACTCCGCTTTGGAAATACGGAATAAATGATGCACGGGCAATTTGTTTGAAAGTTAGGATCATGCCTGCTCATCATCTCTGTATAAAGCAGACATACCCCCTACCTCCAATTGAATATCAAGAGCAAGCTTTCCCGGCTCGAGCACCCTGGCTTCCTTTCCCCAAGATAATACCCATCTCTTCAATTCAAGCATATGATTTACAGTGAGTGATAGGATAATTGATCCATCTTCATTGTCAGAGATGTGCTGGCTTGGGTGCCATTTTCGTTCGCGAATATAGGGGACCACCTTTGGCGAAAACCATATTTTGACGTGTTCTTCGGCTTTGCCCCAGTGCACTCCAAAACGACTTCTGGTGATTAGATGAAAATTGAAGGTCTCTGGTATGATAAATGTTTTGTCAATTAAAGTGGCCTGGTTTATCCGGGAAAGGCTGAAATTGCGGATCTCGTCGCGGAGGTGGCAGTGGCCTATGACATACCAGTCTCCATCGTATCTGACAGCATGGTAGGGGTCTATTTCTCTAATTGTCGGGTCTTGCCCCGGTGGCTGGTATATGATCTTGAGCTTTTTAAGTGTGCGCAGGCCTTTGAAAACAGTTTGCCATATATCGTGGTGAATTGTTGTGCTGGGAGGAGGGAAGACAGTAAATCTGGTATTTTCGCCGGGAGATATCAGAGCAGTCTTTTCCGGCAGCGAGTCTTGGATTTTTTTATAGATAGAATGAAGACTATCAAAATATGGTGTTCCCTCATATTGCTGCAACAGTTCTTCCGCCAGGTATATGGCGAACAGGTCACTTTCCTTGATGGAAATGGCTGGTAGCTTGAAGTTTTCTTCCGTGTAGTAATATCCTCGATGCTTGGCGGAATACTCTAAGGGGGCCTCCAACTGATAGCGCATATAGTCCAGGTCGCGCATGATGGTTTTACTGCTCACCTCCCACTCCTCAGCAAGAGTACCGCAATTAGGATACCGGCCCTCACCGATTTTCCTGTCGATAAATAACAATCTACTGTGTTGCGGCTTATACTTGCTCATGCTTCATTCCTGTTTTTTGCTCGGTCATTATTTGTCCTACCATGCATGGTATCTTAGAAAAGACAGAGGAGTCAAAAATTATCTTTTGTGTCAGGAGGATGCTATGGAGTGGTTCGTTTTTCCAGCAGTTGTGATTTGGATTGGTTACCGTCTGTTCGGGAGTGAAAATTGTCAGCATGACAAAAATCACCAGAGTGGTGGCGATACGATTGTGAGTAAAGGGAAAGAGGATGATTTTTCTGGTGGCTCAGTTGGTTCTTATTTCCTGATGGAAGAATTTATTGATCCTCACATTGATGGGCAAAAATCGGCAAATCAAGGTTTGTTTCAAAGCGAACTAAGCGAGGATGGCTATTTTGAAGATGAGTTCTTTGAGTAAGAGTCATAGCATTCTGGAGCCCGATAAGAACACGTACCTATGGAGCCTTCGGGAAAAGCTGTTCATCTTTAAATCATATAATTACAGATACTTGTCCTGCTATTGCATTTATGGAAAATTATCGTATAATGAAGCCCATTCATCCGAAAATATTATCTGAACATGATCTAACATTCTGATTTGCAACAATTAACGGCAAACAAAGAAGAACTGCCGTGCAGAATTTTTGCGTCCTGAAGTCGGACATCAAAATTTAAGTTTTATTTCAGCCTGGTTTTTGTTTACGCAGGCGCTGGAACGTTTGTGTCTACAAGTCTTTATTTCAAAATGAGGAGGTTGCTCTATGCTCTGTACCAGCTGTGTGCACTGGACGGTAGAACTCTTTTCTTATTCAGCGCTTGAGGAGCGTTGGACCAAACTGATCGGAAACGTGATAACCCCTGGCTATAAAGACAAGTTCATAAAGGAAAGTAAAAAGCAGTCTCTTGATTTTGATAATACATATCTCTCTTTCAAGTATTGCAGTAAAGGTTGTCTGGATAGATTCTACATCATGCGAAATCCGCGTGATGACAAGCCAAAGAAGATGGTCTCCACATGCTCGTCATATTCAACTTCTGCAGCTGCAAAAGAAGGCATCCCTGTCCCAGGACCTTTGTGGACAATATGCACTACCGAATCCCATGGAGTCTCACGAATCGGGGGACAGCTGTTCTATCCTGGGTTGTATGAAAACAGCACTTATTTCCGGATTCCAGCCCACAGTAATATTCTCCCGGAGCTTAATGTCAGTGGGAATTGCGTGATCTGTGACAGTTCTTTCGAGCATGGGATCCGAATACATGAGGTATCGCATTTTTGCTGCAACAAACACTATCTCGAATGGTGGCGAGCGCGTAACCCGGAGATGTTCAAGAAATTGAACAAGGATTAAGAAAAATATCCTGACTTTATGTTGGAGAAAAAGCGATTTCAGGGAGCAGAATAGAGTCATTTGCAGCAAAATTTTTAATTTTTTTAAAATATTTTTATTTTTTCCATGAAAACAGAGCGTTAGCAAGGTGAATTGTCCAGGATTAACAGATGATCAATGGTTGCAGTAGACAACCGTCGAATTGGCAGACGTATTGTCGACTCATCACATAACCATAGCGAAGCAAAAAATATCCAACAATTCAGTACCAGATCTTTGAAGTATCCCTGATAGGACAGTGTCTGTCATACCAGGCGTTGTATAGTTGTATTTTAGGCAAAGAATTATTGGGCAGCATGAAAAGATAAGAACTTTATATGGAGACGACTATGACATTACCCCTGCAATTCAGAAATACCAATCGTCAATTCAATCCCGCAGATATGCTCCCTTATATCAAATCTGCAAAAGCTGAAAAGCCGGTTCAGTTACAGAGTCTTGAGATCAAGGTGTCGGTGACAGGCATTTACGCTGAAACAACGCAGGTAATGCACTTTTATAATCCCAACAAGAGAACCTTCTCAGGTGAATTGGTTTTTCCGCTGCCAGATAATGCGGTGGTCTGCGGCTATGCACTCGACATCGACGGTATCATGAGAGATGGGGTGATTGTCCCTAAAAAGGAGGCACGAAAGATACTGGAAGCCGAGGAGAGAAAAGGTGCCGACCCAGGTCTTGTTGAGCAAGTCCAAGGTAATGTTTACAAGACCAGAATCTACCCATTCCCACCCAAGGGTACCAGAACAGTGAGCATTACCTATATAACAGAACTTACTGTCAGCGGTAATGAGGCTGCGTATCATCTCCCACTGAGTCATGCCGGGCAGGTAGAGGAAGTTGCTTTAAGAGTAGAGGTGAGTCAGGCCCCATGCCGTCCGCAAATTACCGGTGGTATTGGCAATATGACATTAACGGCATGGCACCAGGCATGGATTGCAGAGGCGAAACTGACCAAAGGATTGATTACCGAAGATCTACTCATTCGGTTGCCTGATTTGCTGGCTGAATTAGTCATGGTGGAAAAGACCGACGATGGGGGGTGTTTTTTTTGTATAAGCACTGTGAGTCAGGAAAAAGCCGATGCAGATAAATGGTTGCCCAGAAACATAGCTATTGCCTGGGACGCTTCGGGCAGCAGAGTGCAGATCGAAAATGACTTGGAGTTTCTGCATGTGCTGCTTGAGGGCTGGCAGACGCTTACCGTTCATCTGCAGGTATTTCGTAACCAGATTGAAAAACAAATTCATGTTTTTGAAATTCAAAGCGGAGATTCAACAGAACTCGTTCAATTTTTAAAAAGTCTGCCATACGATGGGGCAACAGACCTCGCTTCGCTTGATTTCAGCTCGATTCCTGCTGCTGGGTGTGAAGCCTGGTTTCTCTTTAGTGACGGGATGGATACCGTAAAAGGGACATTGCCGGCCATTTCTGATAAAAGAGTTTATACCATCAATTCTAGCCGGAAAGGTAACGCACCGTATCTGGAGTATCTTGCCGATCAAAGTGGAGGAACATATGTCAATCTACTCAATATAAAGCCAGGAGAGGCAGTTGAACAAATATGTTCCAAAACAGCAGTTCCAAAAATTATAAGCTCTCTTGGTTGTGCAGATATTAATATCAAAACTGTCCCGGGCAGAACAAATATCATCGGCAAATTGGAGGCTGAAACCGGAAAAATCTCTTTGCAGTACCCTGACCTTTCAGAAGTTGATCTGGCAATTGTCTCTGCAAATTCAAGTAAGGGAAGCCGTATTGGCAGGCAGTGGGCAGGCCAACAGATCCAAAAACTCTCTTTGACACAAAGCTCAGAAGACGAACAATTGTTACTACTGGCGCGTCGTTTCGGCATAGTTTCACCGGGCACTTCACTTCTTGTCCTCGATAGTGTTGAGCAATACATCGAATATCGTGTCGAGCCACCTGCTTTTCAGCCAGAAATGCGGGAGGCTTATTGGGATGCCGTAAATGGTTTCTCTAAAACAAAGAATAAAGAAAAAAAAGATCACCTAGAAGACGTAGTGGGGATGTGGAAAAGGCGAGTCGAATGGTGGGAGAAGGAATATGACGGCAATTACAAAAAACCGAGTAATCGGCTGAATGATTCTCCAGGCGCTTTCGGATGGGAATCTAGAAGAGACCAACTGCAGTTCTTTTCAGATGAACTTTCTCCGTCCCTCTCTATTGAAAGTTCCGAGGACTATTCTCTTGATGACATTGGTTATGAAGCTTTACATAGTCGTGAAGATGATCATGAGTGTTCCTCTTTTAGTATGCCTGATCCATCTCGTCGGGCTCGCTCAAACACTGAAGTTTTTGAAGGTGATCATGCAGCTGATGCGACTATATCCATTAAGCCCTGGAACCCGGATACTCCCTACATTAAAGACCTGATCGATGCTGAGCTTTCAGATCGATACCAAACCTATCTTACGCTGTGCTCTGAAAATAAAAACAGTCCTTCTTTTCATCTGGATTGTGGAGATCTTTTTCTAAAACAGGGCATGAAAGATCTGGGTGTCCGCGTCCTTTCCAATTTATTGGAAAGTGGGTTAGAAGATGTCGCATTAATGCGGATATATGCCTGGCGTCTGCAGCAGGCAGATGAACTTGATGCAGCAATTACTGTCTTTGAGAGGGTGCTTGCTCTGCGTGATGATGAACCCCAGTCTCATCGAGACCTGGCTCTTGTTTTGGGGAGCCGGTGGGATCGTGATGGGAAAGAGGATGACATCATAAGGGCGATGCAGCTTCTCTATGAAGTAGTATCGAATGAATGGGAACGTTTCCCGGAGATTGAGATTATCGCTCTCATGGAACTCAACCGTTTGATCGATCTTGCCAGGCAAAAATCTATAAATATACCCGAATACATAGATAAGCGGCTGATCAGGAATCTCGATCTGGATTTACGTATTTCCATGTCATGGGACGCGGATCTGACGGATGTTGACCTGCATGTTTTCGAACCCACAGGAGAACACGCTTATTATGCGCATAAATTGACTGAAACAGGGGGGCTCGTATCAAGAGATTTCAGGGATGGGTATGGTCCTGAAGAATATGTGCTCAGAAAAGCAGTTCCGGGAAGCTACCAAATTAAGGCCCATTATTTCGGTTCTCACCAGCAGACTATATGTGGACCATGCACGGTGACAGTAACTGTTTTCACAAACTATGGCCGAGTCGATGAGTCCCGCCAGGTGTTGACACTGAGACTCGAGACCTCAGGTGATGATCACCTTGTCGGTGAAGTCGAAATTGCCGGGAATGGTAAGCTAAAAGGTGAAACAACATTGGATAAATTGATCGCTCCCTTTAAAAAACTACGACAAGGAATGGCGATCGATGAAGTCACCAACTTGGTTGGCCATCCCCAGCAGATTGAGAGGGGGGGAGATAATAAGGAAATTATTTTTAATTATATACTGCCGAAGAGAATGAAGTTTCAGGTTCACATGGGGCCTGATTTGACGCGTGTCAGGCAGTTAATAGATGGTGCCTGCATTGATTTAAATCTTACACGTCCACATGTGTGACATTTTGGTGGATATGTTTGAAAATATAGAGGCTTAATTGACATACATGATTCTAAATGAGATCATACAGTCTCTTAAATTAGATATGGATAAAAAACAATGCAGCAGCCAATTGCAAACTGTTATTGGGTAGCTCCCGGCAAATTACTCGCGGGAGAATATCCCAGAAACAAAGACGAGGAGTCCTCACGGGTAAAGATACATACTTTGATTTCTGCAGGAGTTAATGCTTTTATTGACTTGACGGAGGAAGACGAGAATTTGCTGCCGTATACAGGCTTACTTGACGGAATCTGCCATGAGCGATTTCCGATACGAGATATTTCTGTCCCAAACTCCACGATTGCAACGGTAAAGATTCTTGACACAATTGATCATCATATCCAGAAAGAGAGAATGGTATATCTCCATTGCTGGGGTGGGGTTGGTCGAACTGGTATGATTGCTGGCTGTAGGGGATGCTCTGGGAACAACGGTTGAGTTTAGGGCGCCAGGCACCTTCGCACCCATGACAACTATTGTTGGAGGCGGCCCCTTTGGCCTCGGCAAAGGGCAGTGGACAGATGATACATCTATGGCACTCTGTCTCGCTGAAAGTCTTATTGAATGTGGAACCTTCAACGCCCTTGATCAAATGGAGCGGTATACCCGTTGGTGGAAAGAAGGTTACCTGAGCAGCAACGGTCGGTGCTTCGATATTGGTAATACGGTTTCTGAGGCCTTAAGGCAATTTGACCGTACAGGAGATCCATTTGCCGGTTCCATCGATCCTTACACTGCCGGCAATGGGAGTCTGATGCGTATCGCACCGATTCCCTTGTTCTTTGCAGCCGCTCCTGAAAAGGCAATTCGTATGAGTGCGGAAAGCTCAAAAACGACACATGGCGCGGAGACTTGCCTTGATGCCTGCCGGTATTTTGGCGGACTTATTGTTGGAGCTCTTCAGGGCAAATCAAAAGAGCAATTGCTCTCTGATAATTACACACCAGCGGCCGGTATTTGGCAGCGTGAGCCTCTGAGTGACAAAATTCAAGAGATTGCCTGCGGATCCTTCAAACAAATGGAACCACCTGAAATAATCGGCAGTGGCTATGTTGTCCAGTCGCTTGAAGCAGCGCTGTGGGCATTTTATAATTCCGAAACTTTTGAAGAGGGTTGTTTGCTTGCAGTCAATTTGGGCAATGACGCGGATACTACCGGCGCTATCTTTGGGCAACTTGCTGGGGCATATTATGGTATTTTCAGCATCCCGCATGAATGGTGTGAGTGTATCGCCCACCTCGATTTGATTACCTCCATGGCGGATGACTTATTGACTGCCGAAGTTTGAAAAATCAGAACACCTGTCCCTCGTTGATGGCGAAATTTTCACGTAATATCATCAACTTTTGGACTGGCTCATTAAACTTTTTTGAGGTTATCCAGCATGCATGTGTCGCAACTCTTTAGTTATTGGCGTGAGATTAAAAAACCTGAGCGAAGTTGGGGGCTTGCTTGGTATCTGGCGTATGAGTTTTGCAGGCGCTATTATGCCTCACATGGGATTGTGCCCCTGGTGATTACACACGAGGGTCTGGGCTATTACGGAATACAACTCGACTCACTATCCTGTCACGTTAACGATAAGAATCCGGTAACATACGGCAGGATGACAATTGGTGGTGATGTCGAAAATTGGAGAACGGGCGGTCCTGGCGATCATGGATTGCCTGCAATAGAGATGTGTTCTCGTAATGTACCAACAGAGGAAATTGTACAACAAGCAATTGCCCACATGGAAATTGAACCGATTCCAAATGTCTCCCATTTGAATTGTCGGCATAAGCGTTGGGGAGGGGCATATGAACTGTGTTTTGAAATCGCTACTATCCTTGCCCTGCGAAATGATCACCATGAGTTGGCAATCTGGAATCACTCATATCATACCGAGCGCATATTGAGAGAACTCGACCCAAAAGCAAACATGAAAGAACATCCTGGAGCGTTTCTCTTTGAGCGAGGCGATAAGAAGCTCTTGCTTGCAGCCGATGGCCGCTTGCTTGACCGTCCAGGTTCTGACAAAAATATGTGGCACTATTACATTAATGGGCACAGTGCTTTCTATCTCGCAGATCTGATAGAAAAACTTATTGATATATAACAATTCAAATTGAAAGATACTTCATTGAAAATTCTTTAACTATACTATGATATTAATGATCACGTTTCGCTTCTAGAACAAATTCCGACAAAGGCTGACGATCAATGAATTAAGCCTTTTAGTTGGAGAACCTCAGCGGATTGAAAGTCGCCAATTCCTGCTAATGTCACATTTTTGTAATTGCCTAAAATCAATATATTATTTGACATTTTCTTCTGTAGGAGTAGACCTAATATATTAATATCGATCATTTTCTATTGAGGCACATCTCAAAGTACGAATGACGCATATTGATTGATAATTTGTTTAGTGCTATTGAGAAAACATTGTTGGAGGTAGCTGAACATGACTGATACACCCAAAAAACTGATAAATGAATTCTCAAAGGGCAGTGTGCAGGAAAAGTACGATGCACTACGCAATCTAATTGGTACACGAAAACACCACGAAGCTTCTAAAGACAAGCAATTTTTGAGTGGCGTTGACAGCTTATTGAATACAGCTGGTGATACATCTGTTGCCGGATCAGAACGTCTTATGTCAGTGGCAATCCTGGGCCGTCTCGCTTCTTCCGTTAAACAATTAAAACCAATCATATACAAATCTCTGGAAGCATCTTTTTCAGAAAAATTACCCGAACCCTCTCTATTAATGGAACCTGATGATCGCAGTTATATTGGCTTTGCTTGTGAACAGCTCAAACCAGAATGGGGAATCGATTATTGTGCCCGGGCTGCAGTCTATGAAGAGACCGGAGAACAGTCAAGGGTCGCTTTTCTAAAAGCACTGCTAAGCATGGAACCTGATTTGAGTTCTGCATTAGAAGTTTTAGGAACTGTGTTTGTTGATTTTGTTCCTGCCACTGAAGATCCTGGGACAAGTACTGCTAAACGGATTAAACGCCTTATGGTGGCTCTTCAGGTTGCAGTTGCCAAGACTATGCCTGAGCCAGGTGAAGAGCCGGGAAGAAGGCTTTTTCATCTCTGTCAGAATGCGTTTAAGGACGTACCTGCTCCGAAGAAAGAAGAATCACTGTATGAAGCAGCAGATGGCATTGTAGCTGTTGTCCATGAAATGGTGCGACTTCGTTTTTCTCTGGCAACTGAGGCCAGCACTTATTCAGCCATAAAGGTAATTAAGACAATGTTATCTGTTCATGCCTGGGAAATTTCTGCAATGAAGTCCAAGGCTATGATTTTAGTGACACAAGATATCTTAGAAGCCATGCTGATTCTTGCAAAACAGGGAATCGCAGACGAATCATTGGCAAGTGTACTTATCATAGCTTCTGGCCATAAAAAACATGCAAAAAAACAGATGAAAAAACTGGCTAAAACACCGGGGCTTCCATCTAATGTCAAAAATTGGCTTGTTGAAGGAAAAAATGAATCTCCAGAAGATGTAAGAACGGGAGAATCTCAGCAACTCAGTGATGATAGTCAGATCGCTGATCTGTTAGTGGATTCTATGCGTTTTAATACCTTGGAGAGCGTTGGTAGAGAGCAGATTTTACCAGAGATTGAGATGCTTGATCCTCGCTTAGGAGAGGGGGTTACCCGGTTACTGCAAAGCGGAGCTGCAATTTGTGATGCAATTCAGAGTATGGCAAGGCGTAGAAGGCTCAAGACACGTGGCAAACCTGGTGACGAAGAAGACTATTCCCCCATGGAACATGAAATAATTGGTGATAATATTGGTGTTAGACGAGTACGCATTATTCGTCCGATTGTGGAGCAGGTACGAGAGAACGGAGTTTCTTTTGTTATCAGTAAAGGTGTGGTGGAAAAAAGTAAATAAGGGCTTGTCAATATGGATAAAAGCATAGCAAAACTATTGTTGGATAACCTGGCTGCCAGGATTGTTGTTGATCCTGAAACCGGACGGGGGACGCTAGAAGGTGTTTTGACTTCCATGGAAATGGAGGCTTTGAAAACGGCCTCTGACCACCTTGTTCAAACTGTGTCTGCTGATATCCAGTCGATCTCCCCTAAACCTGTACCAGACCCTCAATCAGAACCAGGAGCTGAAGGAAAATCTGAGGTTATGCCAGAAGCAGTTCCAGACGTTGAGCCGGAAACAGAGACCGAAAAGGAATCTGTACCTGAACAGGAAGATGATATAGAGGCGGAGGCCGGAGCAGGCTCGGAACTGGACTCCGAACTGGAACCTGAAGAAAAACAAGAAGTAGAGCCTGATCCAGATCCAGAGGTAGCACCGAAGCCGGAACCAGAGATAAAATTGAATCTGGCATCTCTGAAGTTCGATACACCTCAAAACCCGAACATAAAAATGTGTCTGGATTTTGGAACAGCCATGTCTAAAGCCTTTGCTTCCGATATTGAAGGTGATGAGATTGTAGAAGGTTTAAAGCTTAAACTTGGACATCGTGCTTCTGGAGGCACAAGTAAAGATATTTACCCTATTCCATCATCCTTATGGATAGGTGATAACGAAAAAATATACCTGGGAGAGGAAGCTATTGCTCGTTCCCTGCATTCTGATCCATCAGGCAATAGACAGCGTTTTGATTCTTTGAAAAGAGAGTTGACTTGGGGAATGAAAGAGTCTTCACCATTTCAACAGAATATGAATGAGATGTTGAATCCAACAAGCGTACCTCTTTCAAATGGTGATGCCATTACCTTGTATCTTGGATACCTGACAGATCTAGCATGTTCAGAGATGGAAGAAGAATACAACTGTTCCCGCTATGTAGTTCGAAACTTTGGTTTGCCGTCGTGGTCACCTGAACGACGTGTTTGGGGTGAAGAATTATTAAGAACGATGCTGGTTAAAGCACAGATTGTCGCCGATACTTTCCATGGCAAGTGGGATAACGGTGTGAGTATCCATGCGGTTAGATCTGTGTTGAAAGAAATCGACAGCCTTGATGAGCTGCCAGAGTATCTTGTTGCAAAGGGGATAACAGAACCTCTTGCAGTTGGAAGCGGCAGGTTCAATCAGGGTGAGCCGTTCAAAGGTCTGGTTATGGTTGTGGATGTTGGAGCGGGTACCTCAGATATGGCATTGTTTGTGGTGGCGCAAAGCCCTAAAAATAAGCGGCTTAACGCATTTCCTGTAGAAGGATGCAACCAATCCCTACTTCAGGCGGGTGATACTCTCGATAAGGCAATGCAACAAGCCATCCTCAAAAAGGCTGAAATACAGAGTCACGATAATGAGTACCCGTATATTATCCAACATTTGAGGATGCAACTACGAACATTAAAAGAAGATCTTTTCCGAGACGGGTATTGCAATGTGAATCTTGTGAATGGAAGCAGGGTAAGAATTGAACTGGATGAATTTTTACGTCAAGGTTCGGTTAAAGCTTTCGAAGAGAAACTGGCTGAAAAGTTTGAGGATGTTCTCAAAGTTGTTGGGACAGGCATAGCTAAACGTTTCGGGCCAGATGGTTTATCTGTTGTCTTGACTGGTGGCGGTGCAACTCTTCCCATGGTTAAGAAACTGGCTTCTGGCACGTTCTCTATTCATAATGTCCAAATCAAAAAATATGAAGTGCCGCTTGTGCCTGAGGACTTTGAAAGTGATATAGAACTCGCAACAGTTTACCCCCAACTTGCAGTCGCTCTTGGCGGGACGATGCCCTTCCTTATTGATGAAAAATATCCCATTGGCGATGATTTTAAGATCGTTGAAGGAAAATTCAAAGTGAATGGCGGCAATCCGTTCACATAAAAGATAAGCATCAAATTAAAAACGCAAACAGATGTAGATTCCATGGTTCTGTATACATTGATCTTGCCTCGGCATTGTTGAATTTTTCAGATACCACAAATGAGATCATGGAACATTTTTCCAGAGTTGGGCCAAGGTCTCTATCACGTTAGTGAATCGCAGCAGAATGTCAGGCAAGGCTTAGTGATTCTCTTCAACGTATTGTGAAGGAAAACATTAGAATACTTGGATTTAGGCATGCTGCGTTTGAGGAGGAATAGCCGTGGACGATAGATTTATTCTGGGTAAATTTGCTGAGTTTTTCCATGTTACGACAGGCCAACTTACCCTTTGGTTGAAGGAAGTTCTGAGTTCCATAGACCAGGAAACATGGTGGCGAACACTGGTTGTGCCTCAACTATCATACCAACAGGAACAAAGAGTTAAACGTGAGAACATTACACAATTGGAAAGATTGGATCTCGCGGCTCTACTGAGGGTATTTGATAGAAACTGGTATCATATTTCGCAGAAGAAAAAAATATCGGCGCGGGAAAAACATTATGTGAAAGAGATGCAAACTATCCGCAATCGATGGTCACACAATGATATGCATGGTTTAAGTAGGGATGAAATTTATCGTGATATTGATAATATGTTCCTCTTTGTTTCTTTGATTGATGCAAATAAGGAGACAATTGAAGACATAAAAAAATTCAAAAATGATCTTTTGTGTTCAACAACTGTACCAGAGAACGAATTTACGGAAATGGTTCATGAGCAAGGGAAAGTGGAACAAGTTGATGAAACTGTAACACCTTTTGAAGAAAATGAAGGTCAAATATCAGTCGGAAGTATTGTTGAGATAAAAAGTGATCCTTCTAAACAAGGGGCGGTTCTAGAGTTGGAAGGCAACTCCCCTGATTCGAGGTGCAAGGTTTTTTTAGATGGTAAGTTACAGCTGTTTTACCTTTCTCAAATTTCACTTGTTGTGCAGGTAAATTATAAACGAGTTGTTGCACTTTCTGAACTTCACAGTTTGCTCACTTGCCTGCAAATCAGGCATCCTTCTTTGTCCACACTTTATTCTCTAAATGCAGCCAGGATTGATTTTGTTCCTTATCAGTTTCGGCCAGCGCTAAAGATTATTAGATCTGACCAACCACGCCTGTTGATTGCTGATGGTGTTGGGGTTGGCAAAACCATTGAGGCTGGACTGGTATTACGAGAATTACAAGCTCGGAACAATGTTGAGTCTGTTCTTATTATCTGTCCCAAGCCATTAGTTGCAGAACGAAAATGGGAACTGGAAATGAAACGATTTGATGAACGTTTCACCCATTTGAATGGTAATGCTCTCAGGCACTGTATTGAAGAAACAGATCTAGAAGGTGAATGGCCAGACCAACATAAGAAAACAATTATTCCTTTTTCATTGTTTGATGAACGATTGCTAGAAGGCTATAGCACATCACGCAAAAAACAGATGGGGCTTTTTGAGTTAGACCCACCACCAAAATTTGATTTAGTTATTGTTGACGAGGCTCATCATATTAGGAATTCTACTACATTTGCTCATCAAGGTGTTCGGTTCTTTTGTGAAAACGCAGAGGCTGTTCTCTTTCTAACTGCTACCCCCATTCAGATGGGTAGCCATGACCTTTTTACACTCCTCAATTTGCTTCGACCTGATCTTGTCATTGATGAGGAAACATTTCAACATATGGCAGAACCAAACCCATATATTAACCGGGCTTTGACAGAAGCCAGATCTGGTGGAGAAGACTGGAATCAATTAGCAGCGACAGCTTTAGACCTGGCTGCAGGGACTTCTTGGGGAAGTGTAATACTCCGGAATAATCCGGTATTTAAAGAGATGCAGCAGAAGCTATTGCAGGATGATATGGGGCGAGAAGATCGTGTTTTAGCTATTCGTGACATTGAGAACTTTCATAGCTTTGCCAGGATAATTAGCAGAACCAGAAGACGCGACATCGATAACTTTTGCTTGCGACGGCCACATACAATAGAAGTGCCTTTTACAGATGAGCAAAAGGGACTACATGACCAATTGTTAAGTTTTGAGGCGAAAGCTCTATCGATTTTGCATGGGGCTCAGAACGTCAATTTTATGATGTCAACCCTGCGCCGTCAGGCAGCTAGCTGTATCTTTGGACTTGCCCCTTACATTGATCACATCCTCAATAGACGTCTCTCTGAATTTGAATGGCATGAAACTACAGATGAGGAGATGCCTGATTTAAGTATTTTTGAGACATTAAAAGAGGAAGCACAAAATATTCTCCATCAGGCTAGAAACCTGCCCTTAGATGATCCAAAATTTGATGAATTTCTCCTTATCATCCTTGAAAAACAAGACCAGGCAAACAACAAGGTTATGGTGTTCAGCAGTTTTAGACATACCCTGTTTTATTTGGAAAAAAAGTTGAAATCTGAAGGTGTACGAGTTGGTTTGGTGCATGGAGACGTCAAAGACGACGAGCGCTTGATATTGAGGCGACGTTTTGAAAGTCCACGTGGAGCAGACAATTCGATTGATGTAATGCTTTTTTCTGAGGTTGGCTGTGAAGGGCTTGATTACCAGTTTTGTGATCTGATGGTTAATTATGACTTGCCTTGGAACCCTATGCGTATCGAGCAGAGAATAGGTCGTATTGATCGTCGAGGCCAAAAGAGCGAAGCTGTGGCAATCTATAATATGGTAACACCCGATACAGTTGACGCCGACATTTACGAGAGGTGTTTATTGCGTATCGGTGTTTTTGAAGAGAGCATTGGGGATTGTGAAGAAATACTTGGTGATATCCATCGTGAGATTAGAGGTATTGCCGACAACCTGGAGCTGAACGAAGCAGAGAGGCGGGAGAAGCTGGAACAGCTTGCAGATAACGAGATAAGTAAAATTCATGAGCAACAGGCACTTGAAGATCGTGAACATGAATTGTTCGGTATCCGCTTACCTAAATTCACTGTGGATCATGAGGTTCGTGAGTATGAAAGTTATTGGTTAACACCGGAATCTATTCAACGATTTGTTGCTGAATATTTAAAGAAACGGGTTGGAGACGGTGATTTTATCCTTGGCGAAAAAGACCTGAAGACACTTCGCCTATCTCAAAATGCAAGAAATTTTGTTTTGACGGATCATAGGCGTATGAATCCCCAAAGAACACCGATGAATCGTACCTGGGAAAAATGGCTAAAGGGTGCAGAACAGCATTGTGTTATCACGTTCGACTCCGCCTGTGCAGCTGATCACAGGGAAGCGCATTTTATCATGCCGTTACATCCTTTAGTGCTGCAAGCAGCGCATTTTCTTAGAACAGCAGATCCTGTTTATACTGCTCTTCGTGTCAATCATTCTGATGCTGAAAGGGGAGAGTTTCTTTTCGCTATTTATGCATGGGAATATAAAGGTGTACGGCAAGAATTAAAACTAGTTCCTGTTTGTGAGAACAGCAGTGTACGGGATAACTTTTTTGATTTCATAGAATCAGGAGCGGGAATTCATCACGGCCAGGCCCTACCCGATGAGGGTGCTTTTAAAGAACTGGATAAGATACATCACGATTTATGGAGAACTGCGAAAGAGAAACATAACGCAAGGACTAAAGAGATATCTTCTTTTCAGCGTGTGAGTTTAGAGACCAGTCACAAGGGAAGACAAAGTGTTATCGCAGAACAACTTGATAATTCGACTAATGAAAAGATAAGGAGGATGAAACAAGCACAACTTACCAATAATCAGTCTGATTTTGAAAGGAAATTGGCAGAGCTGGATATTGCAGAAAGCGGGGCAGATATTCATGCTCGACCTGTTGTTTTTGGTGTGTTGAGGGTGGAGGGCTAGAGCTTGCAAAAGAAAGTTATTCAGCAAATCAGAGAGGATTACAGTCCTGATAATAATCGTAAACGTACACTTGATGGATATGCTGCAAGTATCAAGACTCTTGCTGATGACCTGTATGCCAAGGATACTCATTTTATCTTTGAGTTGATCCAAAATGCCGAGGACAACACTTATATTACAGAAAAACCTTCTCTTCGTTTCATTTTAACAAAGGCAGATCCTGTTATTGGCGAAAAGGATACAATTGCCTTGATTGTTGAAAATAATGAAGCTGGATTTCAAGAGGAACATGTCGAAGCAATTTGTGACGTTGGAAGATCAACTAAAAAGAAAGAGCAAGGATATATAGGAGAAAAAGGGATTGGCTTTAAATCAGTATTTAAAGTTACAAGTTGTCCTTTTATTTATTCAAATGGATTCCATTTTTCGTTGCCGGAGAAAGATGAACTTTCTGGGTTAGGATATATTGTTCCAAACTGGACTGAATCAATACCTCAAAAAACAAATAATGATGTCACTTCAATATTCTTACCCCTTGATAAGGAAAATTTTCCTGTAGATAAGGTTGTCAAATCCCTTAAAGATATTGCCCCTGAAACTGTAATTTTTTTAAAGAAACTAAAAACAATAGAGTTGTTTGTAGATTTAGAAGACAAGTATGAAATTATTATTGAGAAGGATGATTCAGAATTTCCTCTTGTTAAGCTAGCTTACTTCAAAAAAAATGCTAAAAAAGAGAAAATTACAGAGCAGTTTTTCTGGGTATCTTCAAAAGAATTTGATAAGCCAGAAGATGTTCATCACGAAAAACGTTCCAATATCGCCACGAGGGATGTATCAATAGCTATACCGTTAGGAGAAAAACGACAGGGTAAACTTTTTGCGTATTTGCCAGTATGGGAAGATACTGGATTGCCCTTTCTGATCAATGCTGATTTTCTTCTGACCAGTTCACGCGAAGCAGTCAAGGAAGATGAATCCTGGAACACCTGGCTACGTGCATGTATCTCTGATGTTTATGTCAAAGCGCTAATTTCCTGTCTATCTTCAGATTTCCTTACTTTTATACAGAAAATCTCGTCGTATGCATCACTTCCCGAAAGAACTAACCATAAATTTCTTCAATCTGTAGTACCTGAGATTCATGGCCAATTAAAGAATACAGCGTGTGTTTATACAGCCCAATGCGATGAGTTGGCGGTACCCGGTAGCACTCGAATTGCTCCGAAAGAATTTTGGGATTTAATAGGTGGTGGTAACCTACCACAGATTTTTAAAGAATCTATGCCACTAGTTTGCTCAGAACTTGCTCCCTACAGTAAGTCATTGAGAGCGTTAGGGGTACCTTCTCTTACAAATGACGACCTACTGGAATGTCTTAACGACGACCAGTGGCTTGCATCAAAATCAGATGATGAATGGTTCATACAGTTGTTTCGATTTCTGAAAGATAGAGAGTTTGAAAAAGAGAGTCTTGTTCAAAAGGATATAGTGAAGGTATGGTCTGATAAAGATCAAGTATCAGTCTTATCCAGTGATGGAAAAAACCCAATATATTTCGCGCGTGACGAAGAGACGAGGAAAGTTATACAAAGAGCGCCTGAGTGGCTACAGAATATTGTGCCTGCTGTTTTTTTAGATCGAATTTTTTTTAAAACCATTAATGGGCAAGAAGATGCTATCGAACTAAGGGAATGGATGACAGAGATTCTTAATGTGCACCCTTTTTCATTAGCTAATTATTGCATTGATATTACAAATGTTTTGGTCGAACAATATGAAAATTTAAGCCCTAAGAAAATAGCTGTAGCAACATCTTTCCTCGTTGATCATGTTGATGATGAGTTTGATTGGGATAATATCCCGATTGCATTGAATAATGGTTCAAAGAATTTTCTTTCTGTTTTTAATAGCAATATCATTGTGCCAGAACGTTATAATCGTGGCTCGGGGTGGCAACACATATGGGTGACTGAAAATGATCGACGTCATTTTTGTGTATTGTCAAATCATTACAGCGAAAAGACTGTAAATTATTTGTTGGCGCATTGCAACAAAATCAAAAAATATCCAACCCCTGAGCAAGTAGTTGAGATCACATATGGTGCTACTAACGCTTATGAAGCACAATGTCTTTCTCAAGTGCCATATTCGACACGAGAAAAAACCATTTCTAATTGGCGTCCGCCTTCAGTTCTGAAACAAGAAGTAATTGAAGATAGAAAATCGTCTGATAGTCTGCTTTCATTTCTGTCAGAGACGTGTGTGTCTAGTCATTCGGCAAGCCGCTTTTCTACGGGAATTTTAGGTCGATATAATTTTGCAACAGTTCATTGGTTTTATCGTACCGCACAAACAACACGTTCCGAGTCGGAATTTTATTCAAAATTAAAGCAATGCAAGTGGCTTCCAACCCAAAAAGGTTTTGTTCGACCAGTGCTGGCATTTCTGCCAAAGCAAGAAATTAAGGAAATATTGGGTGATACTGTACCGTACTGTCAAGGGAACATACCAGAGCAAGTAATCAAAATACTGGGGGTGAAAACAGAATTAACTATAGATAAGTTAATAGAAATACTAACTATTAATGTGAATGAAGCAGGCGTAAATATAGAGATGGCTTACCGTATCTACTCAGCGTTGAACACTAGAACCAGTTTTGATGATCCTAAAGACTTGGTGGAAGCGTTTACAAATAATAAGTTGATTTTTGTTCCTCAAAACGATGCGGAAGGACATTGGTATACTTTGCGACAGGTAATTTGGGAAGACTCGGAACAAGTTCTTGGTGATGATTTTACCTACCTTCAGAATCATTACCCCAAGTTAAAAGATTTCTTTGTTAACACTCTAGGAGTTAAGGAAAAAGCAGACCCTGAGTCATTTGCTCAACGTTGGCTAAAGCTGCAGTATGATACTGAAAAATCCTTTCAAGAGATACGAGAGAGTATCGAATCTATTTATAGAACACTACTGCCGATAGCAAAAAGAGAACAAGATGAAAGGCCAGCCTGGTGGAGTAATTTTGTAGCCAATGCGTTGATATTGACTCAGAGTGGCAAATTTGTTGACTCTAAAGAAGTTGTTGTTCCTGATGATGGTGAATTAAAGAAGATATTTGCTGTTACTGACACAGAGTTTGTGTGGCGTCCTGAAAAAGATTCTTTCAGTCAGTGGGCGCCATTTTATAGAGCGTTTAACATACCTAATATTTCCGAATCAGTTATAACGGAGTTGGTTGATGAAAATACTAAATTTACAATAAACCTGAATAATGAATTTGTCACAGAATCCACAATATTAATGTTGTCGTCTTGGCTAAGAGAGAAAGACGCTAAGTACTATGAAAAATTATTCGATGATGGTGTTTTTCAAAGCCTGTTTGATCTTCAGGAGGCGAAAACTGATGAGGCAATAGAAATCCTTTTTACATTGGAAAAAGGCTATATTCGTGCAGAAGTCGAGGCGAATTATCCTGTATACTGGGATCAACAAAACAAGATACTTAGAATCAATAAACAAGAGAAAAAGTCTGAGATAAAACGTAAAATATCTACAGAATTAGCCAAAGGTTTGATGAAAAACAGGTCATACAAAGATTTGTCTCATTGGATTGAGCTAACTTTAAGTGCAGTGAATACAGAAAGAATCGATGATGAGGGTTGGTCTATTCCCAGGGAAATTAGTAAATTATTTAAACCAAATACTCAACAACCTGATGATGAAACATCGAAAAATAATGAGACTACCAGCAAGGAGGATATTAAGGCTAGTCAACCTGAAGGAGAAACCAGCAGTTCGGCTTCTAAAAGATCAGAGTATCGGGATACAGAAAGTTCTCAAAAAAATTCATCAAGCAACAGCAATGCTTCAGGTAACAATGAGGAAAAGCAGGTCAAAAGTCCCGTTGATAAAAAAGTGGAGAAAAACAGCGATAATGGGTCGCAGTCTGATACAGTTAATGACAAAGAGAATGGGTCCGCTGATGCTGACCATGGAAATGAAGATGTTAAAGATGAGCCAGTTCAGAACGATGATATATTAGAAAAATTTGAAAAGGCTTTTAACAGAAATGGTGAGACCTTTCTCTCCGAAGAATACGAAGACGATGATTATTTCAATGAGGGGACTGTAAAAAATCCCACTCGTCGGCGAGAAAGATCCAAAGCAGGTCACAGGGAAAGAGTTATAAATGAGCCGAATCATGATGAGCGCCTTAGGGAAACAACTCGAATGATAATGGAGCCTGCTGACCTCGCTACAAGAGCATATTTACTCAATTTGTATACAGGAAAATGCCAAATATGTGGAAGTACTTTTCCCCAGAGAAGTGGCAGCCCTTTTTTTATTGCAGGCCATATTGTTGAACGAAAATATGCTCGATTGCTTGATGATCCTGCTAATACATTATGCCTATGCCCCCAACATTTTGCTCAGTGGAGACATGGGAAAGTAGAAGCAGTTGACATCATAGGCCAAATTCGGTCTAAGAAAACTAAATCCGAAGGGGCTGATGATCTTGCACTTACAATAGGTCTTTGTGGAGAGGAATGCCAAATTAGATATAAGGAAAAACATATTGTGGATTTGCAAGCATTCTTAGAAACAATATCTGAAATATAAAACAAAGAGAGCGCTCAATTTAAAGAGTAAATCCGTACTTATGCTGATAATAGAACTTAGAAAAAATAAAATTAAATTTAGCTGAAAAGTACAGAGATAAGATAGTATTTATTTGTTTTTCATATTTTAAAACGTTTGGTATTGGTGGGTTAGACTGAACATGTAGATTAATTTACATTTTGGAGATATGCCCCATTGGTCTGAATGGTAGAGTGCCTCTGGGTATAGTTTTTGTTATAAAATTTGAAAATGTTATTAAGTAAAGAAACAAAATATTGGTAACGTTAAGACTTGAAAAATTAACTGATTTCAGCTTTTTTTTCACAAAGGAAGCCTCCACGTCTCACGAACTTACATGCCCTGCTTTGTGCACTGTCAACTGAATATAACAGGCTTGCGTTTGCTTATGGTTTAAGTTTTTCAATTGATGAAATTGGCGAGGTTATACCTGAGAGTGAGGTGGATGACATAAAAATTTCCAAGCCTGATTTTGACCCAGCAGATCGTTTTATAGGGGTAGAAATGATTTAGTGGGGCTTATAAGTACTGCACGATTCAAGAAGCCTTGCTTGGTTGTTCAACTAACTAATTTAGCACGCTAGGAATTGCAAAGTCAGAACGTCTGACAAGTTCAACCTGGATCACTCATACCTGCCGTGATATTTAGGTAGGGGTTGCTTTAAAAACTAATAGAAAAATGACAAAACATATATCCGCAAGATTAGCTTGGCACCAGAATGGCTGGAACGGCAAGATATGCAGTGACCCCCGTTCGAATACTTACTGTGTTGGTCAATATTCTTTCCCGGGAGATATGATAGCTAAACGCCGTGATATAGATATTGAGGTGGCTCATGCTGGGGAATCTCCAACAAAATTTGATGATTACATACCACCTTGTATCTGGAGTTGTAATGCATTTGGCGATCAACAACTGACCACATATAACCCGCCGCCTTCGTGGTTTAATGACGGTACAGAAACAAAAAAATGGAAACTGCCTGCATACACTGTATGTATCTGGCCATATGAGGAGATGTATGTAGACGAGGTGCAAAATCCTTCTCGTGATAAGGGGACACCCAAGTATGATTCTGTTGCTAGAAGAGATGGGGCAAATAGTTTTTTTAAGGATATTTCTCCTGGGAAAAGTCTCATTTTTTACTACGCCAATTACAGTAACCCCTTCAGTGAAAATGATGAGCATCAATATGTGATAGTCGGTGTAAGCCGAATAAAAGATGTTGGTGCGGAAATTACTTGGGATAATCAATCTCAGCAAATGGAAGAGAGATATGGGCCAAATGTGTGGGCTCGAAACATTACTTCCGATTATCCGAATCAAGGACTCCGTATACCATATGAAAAATATTTTAATAATCCTGAAATTCTGAACAAGATTTTATTTTCACCAGAAAATTCACGTGACTTTAAGTATGCAACTCGTCGTTTCTCTGATGATAGAGCCCTTGGGCTGATTGAAAGATTTAGCGAAATAGTTGGTGTTTTACAAGAGGTAGGTGATATTTCCGAGAATTGGTCTATTCGTCAGGAATGGCTTGCCTCGATAATGGCAGAGCTTTGGTCGGAGCGTGGTTTATATCCAGGGCTATTAACTGTTCTTGATTATTTAAAATTCAGTAAAGGCATTCATTACGCCATAGAGCAAATTCCGATTGTTGGGGAAGAGAAAGTTAAAAAATCTATTTTTTCATACCTTGAAGGCGGTGAGAGTTCTATTCAAGGAATTGATCTCACAAAAAAAGAGTTTTCTTCTCTTCGGAAGAGGTGGAAGTATTTAGAAGAACATCAGCAGAAGTTGTTGCAAGATATTTTGCCAAGATTTGATTTGTCTGTGCGTCAAATCGAGAATATTATTGAAAGCCCAGAGAGTTGCAGCATTATTTCCAATTACGAAAGTATTATTGAGAGCCCCTATATCCTCTCTGAGGAATATGTCGGTGAGGATGCAGACGATCAAATTTCCTTTAGCCAAATAGATCATGGAATGTTGCCATCGCCAGACTTAGGGGAGGGAACAGATCTTGAGCCGGATGATTGGCAACGGTTGCGAGCATTATGTGTTGAACAGTTGCAGCATGCCAGTCAGCACACATTCCTCTCGGCAGAACGAGTTTTGTTCGGACTAAATCATAAGCTCAGCTTTATGCCTGACTGGAAAAGAGCTCAGTTCAACCAGCGGCATCTCGAAGTTGAAAAAGAGGATATCTGTAAGGCCCTTTGTTATCGAACAGAAAAAGATAATCTGTATTTGTATCGGAAAACAACTTTTGATGATGAACGTGTGGTCGAGCAAGCCCTTCGCCAAATGGCAGCTCAAGCGGATATTACCCTTCAATCCCCTGTTACCGCAAGTCATTGGCAAAATTACCTGAAGATAATAAACAGCTCATTGGCGCAAGAGCATCCAGAAGAATACGATAGAGCTATCACACAACAAGTTGAAGTGTGTCAGAAGATTTTCCGCAGGCCCTTAGCAATACTTTCAGGAGCTGCAGGAACAGGTAAAACTACAATTATTAAAGCTATAATTAGGGCAATAGAAAAGGCGCATGGTGCTCAGCCTTCTTTTCAACTTTTAGCACCAACTGGCAAGGCGGCTGATCGCCTCCGAGAACAAACAGGAAAGGAGGCAAGTACAATCCATGCCTTTCTTGCTCAACGAGGTTGGTTAAATAAGAATTTCACCTTTAAGCAAAATGGCGGAAAGCGTGAGGAGAACATAACGACATTCATTATTGATGAATCTTCAATGCTGGATCTGACTATGCTTGCGACCTTTTTTAAGGCTGTAAATCTGAACGCAGTTCAGCGGTTGATCTTTGTTGGTGATCCTAATCAATTACCACCTATTGGAACGGGAAAGGTTTTCTCTGATCTACTTGATTGGCTGAGAACGGACCTTCCAGAGAATGTTGGTGCTTTAACAACGAATATCCGTCAAATTCACAACCGTTTGACCAATAAAGGAACCGGTATTCTCGATCTAGCTAATATCTACCAGCACCGGGCTCTTGCTGATGAAAAATCAGGTGACTTTGACGCACAGGAAGAAGAGATATTAGCAAAAATTCAGGAAGGTGGGGATGTAACTGGTGATTTGCGGGTATTGTTCTGGGATAATCCAGACACCCTGGAAAAACTTCTCCTGGATACCATGATTTCTGATATGAAGACTGATACTGGAAAAGTCTTTGATCCAGAACGACCGGATACCCTTTGGAATCAGTACTATGGACTCTTTGATGAAATTGGTAAGCCGGAACGTAGCCAGGTGATCTCCCCGTATCGTGGAGAACTTTTTGGCATTGAGCATTTGAACCAGATAATCCAGGGTCATAAAAATTTGTGGATGGTTGAAAAAAAAGGAACTCTGGGCAGTATTACATATAATGATAAAGTCATTCAGACACGAAATCGTTCACGCTCAAAACCGTTGAAAGCCTATAATACAAAAACCAAAAAAGCTTCTGACCTTGAAGTCTTTAATGGTGAGATAGGATACACAAAAGTTCACGGTTATGATCACAAGAAATGGAAATGGTCGAAATTCCATATGAGCCAGTTTCAGGTGATATTTAGCCGTAAGCAAGACTATTGGGTCAATTTTTCATCAGAGAGCCAAGTATCTGAAAACCTGGAATTAGCCTATGCTATATCTGTTCATAAAGCCCAGGGGTCTGAATTCGAGAGAGTCTATTTTGTTCTCCCAAAGCACAAGCGTGGTTTGTTGTCACAAGAGCTTTTCTACACCGGTCTTACTCGGGCACAAAGCCACTGTACTCTCCTGGTTGAAGAAGATATGGGGCCTATTTACAGCTTGAGGAGACCGGAAAATTCTCAGCTACTGCGAATAAATTCTTCTCTGTTTAATTTCACTCCAGTACCGGAAGAATTCCAGGATATGTTCCAGTGGTACGAGGAAGGCAAAATTCATAAGACGTTAGCTGATTACATGGTCCGGTCAAAATCAGAAGTGATCATCGCTAATATGCTTTTTGATCGAGATATACCCTTTGCGTACGAAGTGCCTTTGCGGGCGCCTGATGGAACTACGATGCTTCCCGATTTCACCATTAACTGGAGAGGAGAAGTATGGTATTGGGAACATGAAGGTATGTTGCATTTAGAGGAGTACCGTAATCGGCAAGAGGTGAAACATGCTTGGTATAAGAAACATGGTTTTGATGTCAGGTTGCTCATTACAAAAGAAAGTGCCGGCTTTGATAGTCTTATTGTTAGAAATGTTATAACCCAACACTTTAGAATATAGGCTGTTTCTTAAAATACAGTTGAGCCATGAGATGATAAACGATAATTAAAAAGGTAAATATATGTTGTTAGATAACGAAAACAAAAATCTAAAAGTTCATGAGTGGCTTTCAAAGTACACTGAAGAAGGAACTTTGGATGTTGTTACTGGCTATTTCACAGTAGGTGCACTTGCGTATCTCTCGCAAGAGGTTAATGACAAAATATCAGAATTCCGTTTTGTACTTGGTGATATTGTAAATGCACAGATAGACACAAGCAGAGCTTTAGACTTGTTGAATGAAAATATAACAGTAGAATCTTCTCTCAAGCTAAATATTCTTGCTAGAGAAGCTGTTAAATTCCTTCAGCAGGATAAGGTTGTAGCTAAAACTCTGGAACCTAACTTTTGCCATGCGAAAGCGTATCTTTTTACTCCAGAAAACAACGATAATCGGGATAACTATTTTATTACAGGAAGCTCAAATTTAACAGAAGCTGGTATTGGACTAAAATCAACCAGTAATATTGAATTAAATATCGCTGAATCCGGAAAAAACAATCAGTACAAAGAACTCAAAAAGTGGTTTGCTGATCTCTGGGGAAAACCGCAAGCCCATAAAAATAAAACATCGATTGATAAAAATGGGGCAAAATCTACCAAGCCATTTAAAATATATCTAATCGAAGAAATTGAAAAAATATTCATTGAATACACTCCTAAAGAGCTTTATTACAAGGTCCTTTTTGAATTATTCGGTAATCAATTATTAGCTGAACAAGATAATCCTGAATTTAACAGGCAAGTAGGAAGACTTGAGAACACTGTCGTCTATCAAATATTATATCAGTTTCAGCAAAAAGGCGTGCTGAGCCTTATAAAGATGCTGCAGAAGTATAATGGAGCCATCCTGGCTGACGCAGTTGGTCTAGGAAAAACTTGGAGTGCACTTGCTGTTATGAAATTCTTCCAGTTCCAAGGAAGAGAGATTGTGTTGATTTGTCCGAAAAAACTTCAACACAACTGGCATCGATATATTAAGCATCAAAATTCAAAATTTGAAAAAGATCAATTCGAGTTTTTTATTCGGTTTCATACGGATATGCAACTTGACCGGATGGAGAAATACACTGATCGTTCTGATAAATTATTTATCAACGACAAACCAAAACTAATCGTTATAGATGAAAGTCATAATTTAAGAAATGATAAATCCCAGAGATATGCTTTTTTGGTTGAAAAGATACTAAAGTTAAATTTGGACGTTAAGGTTCTTATGCTTTCCGCAACTCCAATCAACAATTCCCTTAATGATATCCGCAATCAGTTTAAGTTGATGGTTCAAGGAGACAATCGAGGTTTTGCTGATTCACTAAGTATCAAGAATCTTGATTATACCTTTCGTGCCGCCCAAAAGGCCTTTAATGAATGGAGAGAACTTGAACACCCCCAAATAAGCACATTTATAAAAAACCTTCCTGATAATTTTTTCAGGCTAACTGATGCTCTTACCGTAGCTCGAACAAGAAAGATGATCGAAGGACAGCAGACCGGTCTCAATTTTCCAATTAAAGCTAAGCCGGAGAATATTTTTGTGACACCTCGCCAGATAGGGAATTTCGAGAGTTTCGAAGAACTCTTCAACCATTTCCCCCCAATGTTGTCAGGATATCAGCCATCGTTTTATGCTGAAACGGAAGGAGCTGGCGACAAAGATATCCTACATGATGAGAAACAAAGAGAATTTTTCCTTGTCAAGATGATGTATATCCTCATGGTTAAGAGGTTGGAATCGTCTTGGTTTTCATTTTATTCAACTGTTGAGAAAATCCGAGATCATCATCAGAATGCCCTAAATAAAATCAAAGCCTACCAATCTGCCAAAAAGGATATTGAATTAGATGACGAAAATGAAATCCTTTTGTTTGAGGATGACGATTTGGAAGCTGATGTCTCGGAGTTTACTTTGGGGAAAAAGAGGAAAATAAAATTATCTGAGATAGATGCAGCAAGAACAATTGAGCAATACAAAAGGGATCTTAAAAAAGACATCGATGCCCTTGATAACCTCTTAGCTAACTTAGTCAGGTTCGACAACAAAATTAAAAAGGAAATAACCAAACCTAATAATCATAAAAGTTCTGACGACAAACTTCAGGTACTTATTGAAAAAATACGCACAAAGCAGAATTCTGCGACAAACAATTACAACAAAAAGATTGTTATCTTCACGGCTTACAAAGATACGGCTAAATATATTTTTGAACAATTAAAAGCACGAGGGTTCAATAAGATTGCTATGGTCAGCGGCAGTGGCTCCTTAACCGATACTTCTTCCAAAGAGACCAAAAACTTTGAACTAATTCTTCAACGTTTTGCACCTTTCACCAAATTATTTAAAGAGCAGGAATGGCAATTTTCCGGAAGTCAAGATGACCTGACCGAAAGTGAGATTTTTGGTGAGTGGATTACCTGGCTTGCTGATAACAACGACCCGGCATACAAGCAAATTCAAAAGCCCATTGACATCCTAATTGCAACAGACACTCTCAGTGAAGGACAAAATCTGCAAGATGCTGACACTGTCATTAATTACGATATCCATTGGAATCCGGTAAGGATTATTCAAAGGATGGGGCGTATTGATCGCCTAGGCTCTCCAAATAAAATAATATTTGGGATCAATTTTTGGCCTTCCAGTAATATTAATACCTATCTAAATTTGCAGGGAAGAATCGAACACCGCATGGCGGCAATGAAGTTAGCCGGCTCCGAAGTACATTTGGAGTTTTCTGATACCTTCGCACAAATGGCTACCGATGAGAATCTTGAAAACAGGATGAAAGCAAGGATGCTGGAACAAATGCAGACCTCATGGGATGATATTGAAACCAGCGAACGGGGTTTGGGTTTTGATAATCTTTCTCTCGAAAGATATAGGCAGGATTTACTGGCTGAAATTAAGGAGAATGGCAAAAAATATTACGAAATGCCTAAGGGAGTTTATACAGGATTCATTGCTGACAAGGCTATCTGCTCAGATGAAGGGATTATTGCACTTCTTGGTTATCCTACTAGGCCACCAAAAGCAACGATCCATGAATATCAGATTTATGAGCTTATTTATATTGATATGAATGGCAAGCCTGTGCTGTTGAACCAGAAAGAAGTTCTTGATGCTCTCGGCGCCCACAAGGATAAGAATCGTTATGTCCATCAAAGTGTAGACAAAGGTGAAGAACAAGCAATTCAATTACTTGCGGATGCAATCAAAACCTGGCTTACCAGTCAGGCTGTTGAAGAAGAAAAACAGGAAGATGGAGGTACTAAAAAACGGATGGGAAAAGAAGTAAAGGATATTCTTGCTAAACTTCGATCTGGCGATCCTTCTGCTCTCAAAAAAGTGAAACAAAACATTAAGGTGAGTGACAAGTATATGGTTGATAACTTTGATTTGATCACCTGGTTTCTGGTGAGTTGAATGAAAAAATAGAACAACTATTTACCCTCGTTTTATAGCGGAAAAAAGGCTCTCTCTGACTAATAATTTTAAAATTTAAAGGCAAGCGATGAAGGCAGAATTGAATTACTTCAACACAAAGGACTTCCACTTAGCTTTGCGGATTTTTTTTGAAAAACTACAAGTTCCTGTTAGCTATATTGCTGAAGAGTCTGCTCGGCCGCAAGATATTCTTTTGAACAATTATAGAAAAGACCATGATGCTTTTCAACTAATGGATGATGTTTATTTTATAGGTATGGTAGACGATGCTGCTTTTGAAGGGAATCGAGGCATTGATCCGGCAAAAATAGAATCAGATTATGATGGTATACTTATCTTCGGTGTAACTCTAATTCCAAGGGATAATGGTCTATTACCAACCAGGTCACACCTAGCTGAAATAACCCGCGCGTTCAACCGAGAGTATCATTACACTCCGGTGGTCGTTATTTTTAAGTATGAAAATCTTATTGCCTTTGCCAACGCTGAAAGGCTGGAATATAAACAAGAATGGCGAGAGGGAGAAAAGGCAGGAAAGGTGTCTATGCTCAGAGATATAAATCCTGAGAATCCACATTCCGGCCATTTGCGTATTCTATCTGAGCTTGCAATCCAACGTACAGGAACAAAGGCAATTAAAAATTTTGCTGATCTTTATACGTACTGGCAAACTGTTTTTAATGTTTCCCTACTCAATAAAAAATTCTATGAAGAGCTTTCAAACTGGTATTTTTGGGCAGTTAAAGAAGTTGTTTTTCCATCAGAGCCTACCATCCACAGCCTTTTTGAAGAAACAGGATCTACTAATGAAGACAAGCTTCGGGAATTGCAGCAGGAGCACAATGCCAAGAATGTTATCAGGCTTTTAACCAGGTTCCTTTTTGTCTGGTTTATAAAAGAGAAGAAATTGATTCCACAGGAGTTTTTCGATCTTGTTTATCTTAAAAATGAACTTTTAGAGGATTTATCTCCATTCCGTAAAGATGACCTTTTTAAATCAACAAATATCAGCAGTCATTTTTATAAAGCTATTTTGCAGAACCTCTTTTTTGCCACCTTGAATCAAGAAATGGGCAAAAGAGCATTTCGCAAAGACAAGCAAAATATGAATGTTACAAATTTGCTACGTTATGAAGACTTTTTCAAAGATTCTCAAAAATTCATTACCTTGGTGGAATCAATAGTACCGTTCATGAACGGTGGTCTTTTTGAATGTCTCGATAAGCCACATTCAACTAAAAAAGGGCCAAAAGGTGGTGATATTATAGTTTACAAAGACGGATTCTCAGATCGTAGCGACAACCCCCTTAGAGTCCCTGATTATCTCTTTTTTGGTAGGGATGAAAATATAGACTTGAGCTCAATAATAGGTATAAAAAACACAAAAACGACCAAAGCTGGGGTTAAAGGGTTAATCAAAATCTTTGAGTCTTACAAATTCACACTCGCTGAAAACACTCCAATTGAAGAGGATATTGCTCTTGATCCCGAGTTACTGGGCAAGGTGTTTGAGAACTTGCTCGCAAGCTATAACCCCGAAACAAAAACTACGGCCAGAAAACAAACAGGTTCATTTTATACTCCAAGAGAAATAGTTAATTATATGGTTGATGAAAGCCTAATTACCTATTTAAAAAAGGGAGTTACGTCCTGGGATATACAAGAAAATGAACTTGATAATAAACTTCATCAACTACTCTCTTTTGATACAACAAACCCATTTGCAGATAATCAATCTCTTCAGAAAGAAATTATCAAGGTACTTGACTGCTCTACTATCCTTGATCCGGCCTGTGGATCTGGCGCATTTCCGATGGGGATTTTGCAGAAAATGGTTCATATCCTTCAGAAAGTTGATCCATTAAATACCCATTGGCGAGAATTGCAAATGGAAAAGGCGACGCGGGAAACAGAGTCGACTTTTCACCTAGCAGACAAAGAAGCACGAGAACAAAAGCTCAATGAAATTAACGAGGCCTTTGATAGACAAGTTAATGATCCTGATTACGCCAGGAAACTTTTTTTGATTGAAAACTGTATCTATGGCGTTGATATCCAGCCCATTGCCGTTCAGATTTCAAAATTACGATTTTTTATCTCATTAGTGGTGGATCAGAAAGTAGATAAAAATAAAATCAATTTTGCAATTCGCCCCCTTCCAAATTTAGAGACAAAATTTGTTGCTGCCAATACCCTGATTGGTATCAAAAAACCCGATCGGAGAATGCATTTATTTGCAAACCAAGAGATCAAAAAGTTAGAAGAAGAACTGAAAGATGTCAGGCACCGGATCTTTTCAGCAAGAACTCCAAGTACAAAAAGAAAACTACGAGGAGAGGATCAAGGTTTGAGGGAGAAAATGGGGGAATTGCTGGTTATCGATGGCTGGGAAAATAAAACAGCAAAACAACTTGCCGGCTGGGATCCTTATGACCAGAACTCATCATCTTCCTTTTTTGATCCGGAATGGATGTTTGGCATTGAAAATGGTTTTGATGTTGTTATTGGCAATCCTCCGTACCTTGGGCATAAGGAAATTGGTGCAGAAAAACAAAAAGTCTTTAAAAATGTGTTTGGTTTCACTGACGATATGTATAATTATTTTTACCACAAAGGTATCTCACTTCTCAATGAGAATGGCATTATTACATATATAACTCCAAATACATTTTTGACACTTTCTACAAAAGCTAACTTAAGGAAATTGTTTATCAGTAGAAAGTTAAATGAAATATTTTTAGTTGGCTATGTTTTTAATGAAGCGTATGTGGATACAGTTATTACATCAATAACTAATGCATCTGCTAAAGATTACACATTTACTTATAAAATAGCAGATAAATCATTTTTTGAGCCAAATCAAATATCAGCAAATATTTCTCTCTACAAAGAATCTCTTGATAATGTTTATTTCCCACCTCATTTTACTAATTTAACTATAAGTAAGATGTTGAGTGAAAATATTTGCAACTTAAACATTAAGTACCGTAATGCAATTGCAAGTCAAAGTGCACTTAGAAAAAATTACCAAATTATTGCCGATCATCGAGAGGCTCTTACCCACGGTGATTTAACACTCTTGGGATTAGTTACAGAGGGTGCACAAGGTCTTGTGACTGGCAATAACAGTAAATATCTTGCGATCATCTGTGATGATAGAGAAGAACAGGAAATATATAATATTAAATTGAGGAATATAATCAAAGAACACAAAGATGTTTTTGATTTAAAAGTTAATAACTGCTTGGAGTTATATGATCTAGCTGAGGGTATTAAATTAGAGACTAAAAATGTTGGTTTCTTTGGAAAATTCTTTATTTATAAAACAGTATTACGAAACGATCTGCGACACTATGAGCATTTAACAATTAAAGAACAGGTAGATGGAATAAGGGAAGGAAACACATGGATTTATTATTCGAGAGGGAATAATGAAGGGGTGAAATGGCAAGTCCCTTTTGTAGAGGCCATAGATTGGTCATATTCTAATGTGAGAGAATTAAAAGAAAGTAAATTAACTAATTCGAGATGGCAAGGAAGCGAATTTTACGCGCAAACTGGATTTGGTTGGGTTGATTATTTTACCAATAGAATTAAAGCGTTTTTTGTCGAAAGAGGTCCATATTCTAAAAATATTGTTAAGTTTCACTCCATGATTAACGTATCTGACAAAATATTTACTGCAATTCTTAATTCAACGTTTATTTCATTTTATATTAAGAATTTCATCACCAATACCCATACACTGCAAATTAATGATGGCAAACAAATACCAGTTATTATTCCCTCGGATTCAATGAGTCAAGCTATTGAATTAATCGTTTCTATGGTGTTGCTTAATCAGAGTGTCATATTTGAAAATATAGCTGATTCATTGATTTTTGAGCTCTATTTTCCAAAACATTTGAAAGATCGTGAAATAGATGTATTACAATTTGTAGAGCGGGATATTGATGTAGTAATTCAAAACCGTAATTTCAATATATTACGAGACAACGAGAAAGAAGATATAATCAATCAACTTCATGCAAAATGGACACACCCTGATAGTAATGTCCGCAATCGTATTAAACTATTTGCTGTCCGCAGTCCAGACTTTCTAAAACCCATTTTGGAATCTAGATGAGAAAAAAAGTCTTCCAGGTTAAAATTAAGAATTTCAAAGCATTTCAACTAGAGCAATCCTTTAACATAAAAGGGAAAAACGTTTTAATCTATGGTAACAATGGTTCGGGCAAATCATCTCTTTTCTGGGCTTTGTACACCCTGACTCAAAGCAGCATAAAAAAAGATGAGGAAATTCAAAAGTACTTTAGAAATTTTAAAGAGTCAGATAAAGGAACTCACCAGAGTCTCAGGAATGTGTTTACTCCCCGTGAAGAGAAATCCTTCATTGAACTGACCACAATTGATGAAAATTCGAAAAAAGATGTCTATAGGATCTCAGATGACATTATAAACACCAATAAAACTAACGATACCATCATCCAAGAGCTGAATCAGGCTAGTGATTTTATCAATTATAAATTGCTCCATAATTTTTATGCAGCGACTCATAAACAGGAAGTGAACCTCTGGCCAGTTTTCGAAAGGGATATTTTTCCTTTTTTGATTGATGATACTACCAACAGCAACATGCTTGAGAAGATCAAAACTAAAACATCAGGAGTTGAGCGTTATAAATCTGGGCAACCGATTAGAGGAAAGAGAGCTGAGGCCATGGAAAGTGAGCTTGCGGTACTCAATTCTGAGATTGAATCTTTATTGTCACAAATTCAGGTTAATGCGAATGATTTTATCAAAAAACATTTTTTTGATAATAAGGATGTCATTCGCCTGGCACTTCAATTTACTAAAAAATTTAGTTTTGAAAAAGTAAAAAACCAGCTCTGGGAGCAAGGAAAGGAAGCGGAAAGGCACAGTGGACTCCACATAAAGCTTACCGTAGAAATATTTCAGGAAGCCAGCGACGACTGGAAGGCAATCCATCGAGTCCAGTCTTTTCTAAACGAAGCGCAACTCACTAGAATTGCAATTGGTATACGTATCGGCGCCTTACGTACTCGAGTCCAAACAACAGATTTCAAAATCCTTGTTCTTGATGATATGCTTATAAGTTTGGATATGTCAAACAGGATGCCCATTATCAAAATGGTCCTAAACCAGAACAACGATCCTGATTTACATTTTTTTGATGAATTTCAGAAAATTATTCTAACGCATGATAAAGGCTTTTATGAGCTGATTAAAAGGCAGACATCATCGCACCTGTGGGAATATTACAACTTCCACGTTAGAGAGGAAGAGAATAGCGCTCCAATAATCAAAAAAGATAGGACACATCTTGAAAAGGCCCAGGTTTTATTGGCAGATGGAGAATATGATGCTTGTGGAAGTGAACTCAGAAAAGAAACTGAAGTAATTATAGGTAAATACTTAAGCCATCTTAATTCAATAGGTGATGATGGTAAATTTGAACCCTTAGCCAATAAACTGAATCACGTTCTTAAGGAGATTACAGAAACAAGTCGTAAAGATTTCGCAAAACTATTTGTGAATAAGAAATTATCTATTGATCTGATAAAGAAATTAGCAACAGACTTTAATATTGATGGTTCTCTTGAACCCGATGAAAAAGGTCAATTGAGGGGATTGCAGAAGGAGTTGATCGCCTATCTCATAAAACAGTATGAGCTAAAAGAGAACATAGGAAAACTTATTGAAGATCTACAGAGTACTTTGAAAAGAATAATGAATCCCGCTTCTCACTCCTCCTTTACGCCATTATACGAATCTGAACTAAAGGATGCTCTTATAGGTGTGCAGAAATTGAAACAACATCTGGAAGCAGAATAAGGCGTGTCTAATGATAAAATTATAAAATGACATTTTTACCGGTGAACAAATATCACTGAATCAACAGAGCTATGTGTCGCAAGAAGGTAATTGCAAACAATATTAATAGACTATGGTATTCTTCATGAAGAATAATGTCCCATCATTCCTCCTTCCAAGTAAAGAAAAATGCATTATTCCTAAAGGTGTGCAGCTACGCGTCCTTGGTATAGACCTCGGGACAACCAATTCCACAGCGGCCAAGATTGATTGGTCGCCCGAAGATGGGCTCCCACCCTGCGCTGAATGTTTGGAGATCGAACAGGCTACTATGGATGGTCCGTATATAAGCACTCTGGTACCTTCAGTTGTCGCCCTCTATCAAGGCAAAGAATATATAGGAGAAGGGGCAAAATTACTTCGTGGAAGAAGTACAGACTTTGGTTTGCAGGAAAAGAAGAATCTATTTTGCGAATGTAAAAATGATATCGGTGTAAAAAAAACCTATCACCAAGGTGCTGAAGGATATCGAACTGCTGCTGAAATAGGAAGCAAGATCTTGGGTTTTTTATCTCAACCTGACCGCGAGGACATTACATATTCCCGGACAATAGTGACTGTGCCAGCATCTTTTCAGGCATCGCAGCGAATGGACACTGTTAAGGCTGCTGAACTTGCCGGTATTTCGATCAATGGTGGCGATTTACTTGATGAACCAGTGGCTGCATTTCTTGACTATATGGTCACCCATTGGGATTCACTTGATCTCGAAATCGGCAAAGAGAAAAAATTAGTTGTGTTCGATTTCGGGGGTGGAACCTGTGACGTGGCAATTTTGTCAGTTCGGGCTCACGGAACCCCACTGCAGCTGGATATGGCACCAATTTCTGTTTCAAGATATCATCGGCTTGGTGGTGGAGATATCGATCAAGCAGTACTCTATGAGGTGTTGCTGACCCAGCTCGTGGAACAGAATAACCTCACCGAATTTGAACTGGATTATTCAGTCAAGAAAAAGGTCATTGAACCCTCGTTAATTGGGATAGCTGAGGCCTTAAAGACAGGTCTGTGTAATGAAATTAGACGGTTGCGAAAATTTAATGCATATGATCACGAGAAGAATATCGATATTGTAAAAAAGCACCCCGGTCGCCATACATGTCGTCTACCAGATGGTAGAGAACTAACCTTGGATTCGCCATCATTGAACGGAAAACAGTTTGATGACTTGATGGTATCGTTTTTAGATAAGGATCTTCTTTATGCTCGCGAAACAGAATATCGTTTAACTTGTTCAATTTTCGCGCCTCTCCAGGATGCTTTAGATAGGTCTGGATTAACAGCTGAAGATATCGATTTCTGCCTCCTCGCTGGTGGGAGCAGTTTGATACCTCAGGTTGAAGATGCAGTTGCTGCATTTTTTTCTGAGGGATCGCTTTTAACCTATTCCGACTATGAGGCTACTCAAACAGCCGTTGCTAAGGGAGCGGCCTATCACGCTCTTTCGTTGTGTTTGTATAATCGGGGCCTAGTAAGGCCAATAAGTAGCGAAACTCTTGCGATCAGGACTCAGTCTGGTTTTGTCGATCTAGTGCCTAAAGGGGCAGCATTACCCTGGCCGAAAAAAGGTGGCTACGAAAAATGTGCTGCCTTGGAGGTACCAACTTCAGCACTTATTGAGCAACAGGAACTCAGGGTTGAGATAGTCGCCCGGGAGGATGAACGTGTTTTATTTTCCGGCTGTTGGAAAATCCCTCCTCCTGTGAACCGTGGTGATGCTATTACTCTTGAATATCGTTATGATGAAAATCAAGTTCTTGCTTTGCGAATGCAGCTGACTGCTAAACCTGATGGAACAATTTTTGAGCAGCATTTGGAACATCCCTTGTCAAATGTGATGAATCCTCAACATGAGAAGCTGGAGATTGATGCCACTGAAGAAAAACTACGTACGGGGCAGATACCTAAGGATCAGGTGCAGGAAACGATGCTTGAATTAGCTGATAAGTACGCAGATATTAGACAACACGAAAAAGCATTGGCATACGTGAAACAGGTATTGCGGGTAAGGAATGAGCCGGATGCGACTTTGCTTAACAAAATGGCCATTTACTGTGGAGAGATGGGCGATTACCAGCGAGAGGAAAAACTCTATAGGGAAGCTGGTGCTGCATCATCCTGGGGTGGCCCATGGTTTAATCTCGCCCTTTTACAGGAAAGGCGTGGTCATATAGAAAAGGCGTATATCTCTGCTGGCGCGGCTGTTAACCAAGAATCATCTGCACCTTACCAGGTACTTCATGCCCGGTTGGCTAGAAAAATCAACAAGGACGAATCGGAACAACTCATCTCTAGTGCTTTGGAATCATTCGGCTCTGTTCAGGCTTTAAGTGATTGGGAACTTGGCTGGTTAATAACAGGTGCCAAAATGGCCGGTAACAGTTCCTTAGAAGATGCAGGCATTGAAGAACAGCGTAAAAGAAAACGAGGAGTCTCTGTGAAGGTTGCTGGCGAATTACCCATAACTCAGCAAGGAGTCATGAGGTGTGCCTCATGACGTGGTTAGTTCCTGCCTCAGATATGACCCCGGAACAACTGCGGGCTATACAGTTACCTGCCAGGCAAAATCGGGTCATATTTGGTGCCCCAGGATCTGGGAAAACACAGATTTTGCTTCATCGGGCTCGCCACCTTCTGGATGAACGGCAGATAACTAATGATAATTTCCGTATCTTTGTTTTTACCAACCTCCTTCGAGACTATATCAAATCTTCCCTACATTTACTCAACCTACCGGATGACAGTGTTTTAACTTTTGATCACTGGTGTAAGCTGTTTTACACAGAACATATTAACAGTCGTACCCCATGGAACAAGGCGAACAAAAGCCCTGACTATGCTGCAGTCAGACAGGGAGTGTACTCATATTTGCTGGAGCACTCTGACATACTGCCTATTTATGATGCTGTTCTAGTTGATGAGGGGCAAGATCTTGACCCTGTGTCTTTTGCTATCATAAAATTGATCGCCAAGCATGCAACTGTCTGTATGGATCATAAACAACAGATTTATGAGCACGGATCTACAGAGCAGGAGATTTTGAAAAAGTTAGGGCTGAGTCAATGCAATGTTTCATTGTTATCGGCTTTTCGCTGTTGTCCATATATCGCCTGGCTTTCATCCCGATTTATTGATAACGAGTTGGAGAGAGAACAATATTTGCGTCAGGTGAAAATGGCCCAGATAGAGAGGCAACTGCCGCTTCTGTATTACGCTAAAGACACAACCGATGAGAAAGAGCGAGTTGCTGAATTGATCCGTAACAGGCAACTGAAGGGTGATCGTATAGCAGTGCTGTATCCGACAAACCGCCAGGTATATGGCTTCAGCACAGGTTTAAATGAACTGGGAATAGAAACAGAAGTACCCGGTAAACGAAAGCTGCAGGCCAACTATTCAGCCATCGATTTTCAGACAGATTTACCCAAAGTTATGACCTATCACAGCGCGAAGGGGCTGACTTTCGATACGGTAATTATGCCTCAATTAAAAGAAAATTATTTTAACCGTTTAGAACCAGCATGGGTGGATAGATTGCTTTTTGTTGGAATAAGCCGAGCAACCAAATGGGTTTGCTTTTGCACTGAACAGGGAAAAGAACATTCAGTGCTTGAAAGAATTATACCACTCGCGATGCAGAATTATCTCACGATTCAATATTCGGGGACTCAGGCAGACAAAACATCTCAACAGCCCACAAACACTAAGGACACAGGGGATATCCTTGATTTACTGTAATTATTTCATACGTAAGTGTTTGTAGTTTAATCAGAAAGATAGGTTGGTTTGCTATGGCAATAATGATCCCGGAAGGCGTAGAGCAATTCACGACGGATGGTGAAAGGCAGGTCTATAACTTTCTTGGGGCAGTTGCTAAGCCTGACGCTGACTATATCGTCTGGTACTCACCTGATATCCAAGGAAGGGAACCAGATTTCATCCTTTACAACGATGCTGTCGGCCTGATCATTTTAGAGGTGAAAGATTGGTCACTTGCTCAGATTCTTGAAGCCGATAGGAAGCAGTTTAGACTTTTCATGAACGGGAAGGAGGAAACCCGTAAAAATCCATTTCTCCAAGCTCAGGGCTATTTTCATGCCTGTAAGGATGCCATAAGCAAAGATGGTCAGTTATTATCTGTAGCTCCTGGGAGTTATGGAAATCCGAAGATTCCACTGCACTGTGGGGTTGTCCTTACTAATATCAATAAGTTGGAATTCCAAGAAAAAGACCTTGGTTCGGTGCTTGAAGAAGGGCAGGTTTTCTTCTGGGATGACCTCCATCCGGAATCACCTCTGTGCAGGGATCTCTCCGGCCAAGAATTTTACTCCTTTTTAAAAGCCAAATTTGAACCGCGATTTGCTTTCAATTTGACAGGGAAAGAAAAGGTTCACCTGAAGCAATTAATCTTCCCGGTTGTACGGATTGAGCAGACAAGGAAATATGCAGAGGCAGAATATTCGGCGATGGAAATGCTAATATCTGCGCTTGACCATCACCAGGAATCGCTGGCAAGGAAATATGATGGTGGTCACCGTATCCTCAAAGGACCTTCAGGGTGTGGGAAAACCCTTGTATTAATCAACAAGGCATTCTTCCTAAAACGGTACAACCCCAAGATCAAAACCATTCTTTTTGTTTGTTTCAATATTACACTCGTTAACTATATACGACGAATTCTCGGGGAAAAGAGAGTCCCCTTTGGGAAAAGTGGTGTTGATGTTGTTCATTTCTATGAACTTTGTGACAGACTTCTGAAAGATAAAGTTGAGTTTGAAAAACAGGATGGGGACTATTTCCGGTTAGTACTGGAAGAAGCTCTTGAGAGTTCAAAAAATCATGAGAAATATGATGCTGTATTGATAGATGAAGGACAGGATTTCTCTGATGATATGTTGCGGGTGGTAATGAATTTACTTAATCCACAGACAGATAGCCTTACTATCGCTCTTGATGAAAGCCAGAACATTTATTCAACCAAACGAAATTGGAAGGAATTGGGAATACATGCTCGTGGTCGTACCCATTTTTTAAATTTTGTTTATAGAAGCACAAAAGAGCTGGCTGAATTTGCAGGGGAATTTGCCAATGATCTGCACGAAGAACCTGTCAAAAGTGAGCATCGCCAACAGAAAATGTTCTCTGATTTTTTCGATTTTCGAGGACCCAATCCTGCATTAAAACAGTTTTCTGATATCGACACTGTGATCTCATTTATTGCAAAAGAGATAGAGCTATTAATTCATGAGCTTGGTTATCCAATGTCTGAAATTGCTGTACTGTATGGTACAAGCAAAATTCCCAATAATTCCTCCCAAAACCTGATCGACATTGTCGATAGAATATTCTCTGAATCTGGTATTCTTTTCAAATGGGTATCTGAAGATTACCGAGCCAAAAAATCCTACGATATTACCACCGATATTGTAACTGTTTCGACAATACATAGTGTCAAAGGTTTTGATTTTGCGGCAGTCTTTATGGTCGGCCTTGATTGGCTAGACGAAGGCCGGTGGGATAGTAAGCAGATTGATCGGCTTGTCTATGTAGGAATTACCCGTGCGAGGTATAGGCTTTATGTGCCATATGTTTCGGAGAATAGGGTGATTCAAAAATTAAATTGTTATTGAAGATAACTTCCAGGAATAAATCTTGATCAAGGGAACGCCTCTAAAACTATTTGATGATGAAATAGTACGTGCTGCCAAGCGGCGTCAAATAACTGAGTGGCCGGACTCAAAACGTTTTCCGCTTAACTTTGATAGTATGCGCGTTGAGCAGATTGTTCGGGAAGATCTCAAAGCATCCGCCTCCCCTCTGATTATCACTGGTTTTACCTCACTTGATTACCTTATTGATTTCGTCGCAGATCTACCAATAGATCAAACTGAAAAAATATGCATCCTCCTTGGAAGTGAACCAAGTCCCGCACGACGACAAGATTATAGTTTGGGATCATCCAATTTCCCGCAGGAGGTCACTGATTACTGGCTCGAAGTGGGCATATCTCTACGTTTGTGCCATAAGATCGTTCTGTTTATCGACATGATTCGGGGAGGCAGGGTAGAAAGCAGATACATTCCCGATCAGAGACATAAACTTCATGCCAAGATTTATGTTGCAGATGGCGCAATTACCCTCGGATCGAGCAATTTTTCTTTTAATGGTCAAAAAAATCAGCTGGAAGCCAACGCCCGTTTTGATGCCACTGCAGATAAAAAGCGATACAATGAAGTTTGGCAGATAGCTAAAAATTATTGGGAACTCGGTGAGGACTATAATCAGGAACTGCTTGGACTGCTCGAGATGTTGCTCAGTGTAGTATCATGGCAGGAAGCTCTTGGCAGAGCATGTGCTGAGCTGCTTGAAGGGCATTGGGCTGAAAAATATATAAAGACAAGTTATGTGAGCAGCGGTAAGCAACTGTGGCCGTCACAGAAAACTGGAATTGCTCAGGCTTTGTGGATGGTTGAGAATGTTGGTAGTGTTCTCGTTGCCGATGCGACAGGTGCAGGCAAGACGAGAATGGGTGCCCATCTCTTACGTTCAGTTATGGACAGGATATGGAGCACCGGTAGGGTTCGTAAGGACGTTACTGTACTTGTTTCGCCTCCGAAGGTAGTTGAAAGCGCCTGGCAAAGGGAGGCCGTTGAGTGCGGTTTGCCTCTATCTACTCTGTCGCATGGCCTTTTGAGTAGAAAGGGATCGGAAAAAAGTGATGATGCAATTAGTACCATACGAAGAGCCCAATCTCTTGCCGTCGATGAGGCGCATAATTTCTTAAATCAAAAATCTTCACGGACTCGCAGTCTGCTCGGTAATATGGCTGATGTTGTGGTTATGTTTACGGCCACTCCAATAAACAAGGGTGCTCGAGATTTACTGAGAATTGTTGATATTCTGGGTGCTGACAATCTTGAGGATTCAGCGCTGAAGATTTTTGAACGACTTGAAAGACGAATGCGCTCAGAAAGTAACCAATTTGTCACTACCCCGGAAGAACGAAAGATTTTACAGAAAGAGGTGCAGAGATTTACTCTTCGCAGAACTAAATCAATCCTGAACAGAATGGTTGATGAGGATCCAGATGCCTATTGTGATGACAGGGGAAAAAAGTGCAGGTATCCCATCCATAATCCGAAAACATATAAAACCGGGGAAACTGCACAGGATCAGGAATTAGCTGGCCAGATTCGTGAGCTGGCGACAAAGCTGAAAGGCCTGCTGAATCTGCAGTCAGGAATTGATATTCCTGTTGGTTGGCGGGGAGATATTGACGAAGATAAGTACATACATGGCCGGATTCAGGGTGCAAGGGGATTGGCAATTTACCATGTTATGTCACGTTTGCGTTCATCCAAAGCTGCTTTGGTAGAACATCTTTTGGGTACGCAGGTAGCTTGTGACCAGTTTGGTATCATTGATCGGATTAAAACGGAAGATAGCGGAAATGTAATTCGTACTCTTGCTGAAGGAGCCGGGAAAATAAGAGAGAGTTCAATAGTCAACAAGTTGCCTGAATGGCTGACCGAGAGCGAATCGCACCGTCGCGCTATTGAAAAAGAGATTCAAATTTACAAAAAGATTTTGGAACTTGTTGAAAAGATTTCAGATAAGCGAGAACAGTCTAAATCATTAAAACTTGCAGAACTGATAAAGAAGCATCCCCTTATACTGGCTTTCGACAGTTGTCTTATTAGTCTGGAAATCATCAAAAAGAACATTGAAGAATTTAACAAAAATATCAGGTCAATAGTTGCTACCGGTACTCAACTAAAAAACAAAAGTGAAGTGAATAGACTCTTTGCCTTAGGTTCAGAGGCCCATGGAGTTATTGCCCTCTGTTCCGACGCTATGTCTGAGGGGCTAAATCTCCAACAGGCTTCTGCTGTTCTTTTATTGGATATGCCAAGTGTTATTCGTATTGCGGAGCAGAGGGTTGGTCGAGTGGATCGTATGAATAGTCCTCACAAAGAGATAGAGGTGTGGTGGCCAGAGGACAGTGATGCGTATTCCTTGAAGACCGATCGAAAGTTTTTTCGTCGATATTCAGAGGTAAAAGATATTTTGGGCTCTAATCTCGAATTACCGGAGAATCTTATTCCAGAGGAGTTGAGCGATACAGCACCTTCGACGGTTGAAGAAATGGTCGAAAAGCTGGACGAATTAGATAAGGCTGGACAAAGTTGGGATGGTATTCAAGACGCGTTTCAACCTGTTAAGGAGCTTGTTGACCCGGAAATCGGCATTGTACCTGTCGAGATATACAAGCAATTAAGGAAATCAAAAGCGAGAGTGATTTCCTCAGTAAGCTTGATAAAGTCAGAGCGGCCATGGGCCTTCTTTGCAATTGGCGGTGTTGACCGGGGGGCACCTAAGTGGGTCTATCTGGACAACTGGAAGGCAAAACCAGTTACACATCTCGCTGATGTAGCTCAAAAATTGAAAGAGCACTTACAAGGTGATGTGGAAAACAGGGAGATGGATTCTGAAGCATCCCTTCTCATCGAAAAATTTTTGAATCAAATACTGTCTACAGAAAAAGAGCTTTTACCGAGGAAAAAACAAAGAGCGTTGTTTGAAATGGAAATGGTGCTCAATTATTACGATAAAAAGGCCAAAGAGCGAGAAGATTGGGAGAGAAAGGATTTGATAAAAAGCGTTCTGGACCTCTTGTCAGTGCCCGATAATGACCAAGGACGGCCTGACCTGGATAAGGTTGCTGAGGCCTGGCTCGATTTGACCCGTGATGTTTGGTATGAAAAATTACTGAGCAGGAAAAATCGTAATAAAATTCTACGATTAAAAGATATCCGTAAGGATTTAGAGCAAAAACCTATTGATAACGAGCGATTGCACAACGCTTTCTCTTCCGTAAAAATAGCTCAGTCTATTCATACAAGGGTTGTTGCTGCCATTGTCGGCGTACCTGGGAACTGATTGGTTGAATGATATCGTAATCAAGCGAGTGACTACGTCGGGGTGGGCTGATTTGATAGAGGAAAATACCTGCTATGTTTAAATCTACAGACTGTCAATCAAGCCAAGAGATTATAATACTTGATCCATATTGGAATGAGGAAACGGTAGGTCAGCTTCGGACGAAAGGTAGGGAGAATAGCCTGGCATGCCCAGTCTGCAAACAACCGGTTCATGTCAGAGCTGGGGAAAAAAATCGATGGCATTTTGCCCATAAAGATTTAAGCAATTGCCCTCTAAAGTACGAATCCCCAAATATTTTACAAGCCCGAAGCATATTGTATAAATGGCTGAAGTCGAAACACGGTGATAGCGTTACAATTGAAAAGCATTTCCCTGGTTCTGATTTACCTCGACCTCTTGACTGTTATGTTGAGATATCAGAGACGCAGAAATTTGGATACTGGATCCTTGAAAAGGGAGTCAGGTCGAGATTTCCCATAGAGATGGCGCTAAGTGAATTGAATATTGCTAATACTTGGGTATTCCTTTCAACCATGCTCAAGGTTGATCAAGAAAGAACAGATTCGGCGCATCTCTCTCCAACAGAACGCGAGTTCACCTATTCTTCCGAGTATAATCAAATATATTCTTCATCCGACCAGGCTCTGAATTATCTCAATATTGAAAATAATTTAGTCACAACCCTGCGCGGTCTATATTGTATTCATTCCCCTCAACAGTTTCGATTCTGTGAGCAATTAATAGATGAATTGCCAAACATGTTGGTGTCTCCCAAAACTGGAGAACTTGTACACCCTGGAGAGCATGAGAAATTATTGGAGCTTCAGGAGAATGATCGATTAGAACAACAGCGAGAAGAGGAACTGAAAATACGACTGCAGGAACAGGCACGAGAGCAGCAACAAGCGCGACAGCTGGAGTGGGAGTGCGAGCGGGAGCGGTTACTTACTCAGAAGGAACAGGTAAAAATAAAGACGAAATTTTCTGTGCCTGATGTCCAGAAAGAGCAACAACGGGACGCAATTAAACAGCCAGTTACCTCCGGTCTCGAACCACATTATCTTTGCAGTGTTTGCGGTATCTCGACGGTTACATGGACAATGCTCGATACGGGCAAGAATACTTGCATTTGCAGCAGGGAATGTCTGAGAACGCTCCAGGGTAGGGGATAGAGAATGTCTCAATGCCTAATAGACTGCTCTAACCTGTATCTGATTTAACCTGTTCACAGTTTTAATAAACAGAAAATATGTTGGTTGAACATCATTTGCCCTGCCATGTTCATGAATAAAATTTTCAACGGATTTTAAGGAGCCCTGTGGTTCGGGATAAATTGATTGAGAGCTGTCGTGGTAATTATGAAAGCTGCTATGCTCAGATGCTTATGGCTGGTTGCTCTGCTGTAGCCGCAGCTGAGGGGTGTGCTCATCGTTTTCTGGATGGAAAGCCATATATAAAGGGGCTCACACACTTCAAGCGTTCTGCTGCTTTTTGGGCTTGTGGTTTCTGGCAGAACATTCCAGCGGCTTGCTTTGAATTGGAGACGGTCATTTTAGCACTGGGGCGCGCGTTGCAGCATAAAGATCTAGAACTTGCTGTGCTTGAGCGGATTTTCCAGATTGCACCAGAAGCGCTTAAACAAGGTATTCGTTTTTCGCAAATATTTCTTAGACCAAAATCGACACTTTGGCGTACAATTTTGCAGCTTTCATCGACTGCAACTGACGATTTTAAAATGTTCATAAGGGTTTGCGATCGTCTACATGAAGAGCTTCAAATAAGGGAAGAACCAATTGAAAAATTGCAGTTGCAGCTTGCTGGCCTGACTGTTCTGGAAACGCTTGTTTATTCGAGCCTGTTCGCCTATCAGCATCTCATTCCTGAGCGTTGCGCCGCATTCGAAACAGGCGTGCCGGTAAATGACCGGGAACAGGAGGCTTGGGATGTATTGAACCAGCTTTTAGACTGGAAAATTAGGACAAGGCCTGAAAGTGATTTCAAGCTGACGGAGCAAATGCTCGCAGAATCATTGAAGCAACACCTGATGCCGCTGATTATGCCATCAAGCAATTCACCCGCATCGTGTAAACGCAATCTGGATCTTTTTACAGACTTGGTCGTCAAGAAGATCGGAAAAAATGATTTTTGGTCAACATCAATCACGGCATTTTGTTTTGATGAGGACTATCGCTATCGGTTTGATGGAGACTTTCTCACCCTATTTCCGGTGGAAATCCCAGAAGAAACTGCCTGGGATAGAAACGGTAAAAAATTAGAGGCTCTTCATCGATATTGGTTCAATCGAGCACTTATTGATGCCCATTTGTCAGGCATTCTATATCAACCTTTTGGAAAACCGGAGAACGACAATTCGAATCGATTTGCTTATTTGAAAGCATCCAGAATATTTTTACAGTTGGTAGATGTCTATGGTATGGGTGCCAGGCTTGATGATTCGAATGGAGGTAGTTTTGATCTTTTTAAGGCTTTGCATTCACTAGAACTGATGACTGCCTTTTTCAATACCGCCTATATTGATCGCTTCAAATCATTTTATCAAGATTCTGGCAACTGGTGTCTTGCGCTTCACCAACTAGCAATGGACGGGCTGCTGAATGATATGCAGAATCGTTTTCCATTGACCTGGGCCGAACATGAGGAGAAAGCGAATAGCATTAAATCATGGACCGTTTCTGATCATCACCCTGGAGGTGATATAAGAGAAGCCAGAGCTATCCTCACACTGTGGAGTAGCGATCTTAAAGATCTTGCTAAAAAACTTAAGAAGAACCCCAATCTGCCAGTTCCTGAATTTCACGAAAAACCTATCTTGAGGCTGGGGCTTTTTGGTTTTCAATTACCATGGTTAACAGCTGTACAAAATAATTCGACGGCTGCAATTAATAATTTGCGACGGGTGGACAATCGCCGCAGTGGCCGAAGCGATGAAACGCACTGTATTGAACATCGATTGGGAGAACAGCTCGAAACGAAAGGTTTTGTCATTGTTAAAGGTTACCAACCAGAAAAAAACCACCTTGAAGATCCCGGCGAGATTGACCTGATCTGTTTCCTTGAGGGACATCTTTTTATTTTTGAAGTAAAGTCGACCTATATACGGAAAACTCAGCACGAAGCCTGGCTGCATCGTACCAATACTTTGCGCAAAGCTGCCAGACAACTCAAGCGTAAGCAGGAAGCAGTTACATCAGCTTTGGAAAAGGATGTAACCCTGCAAGGCAAACTTCACATAACTAATCAATCAGATGTCATTGAAGTACACACGTGGATTGTCGACACCTCGATTGAATACGACCAAGAAATAATTGATGGTTTCCTCAAGGTATCGCTGGAGGCGCTTCTCATTGTTCTCAGAAACGAACAGCATTTATTGCGAAAATCTTTGATGAAGAGCATGATCGCCACTGAAGGCAACGGCTCCTCCGGTTTTTCTGACCTTTTTGACCAGTATGAAACTGGTAATAAGCGAAAAGATGACCTGTTTCCGCAAGGTTTTACTGCCAGGCGCTTTGCTGAGATTGTTGAAGGTGGAGAGGTTTGGTATATGCTGGATGAATAAAAAACTGGCTCATGTTTTTAGCTTCTGTTGTTGGAATTGTACCTGAGACAGTTAGGTTGAAATATTCTAGAACCTACTTCTTCGTAAATCTCTCCCTCCTGTGCCAGGCCAAATTCTCTTGATCAGGCCAAAAACGACTTTCAGACGGCCTGAACACTGGACGGTCTGAAAGAGTTAACATATGCCCTGGAAGGTTATGGTCATTTTTTACGACTGGAGATATCATCACCAGGTAGTTGTGATCCACTGACATAAGCCCTTCGTCATAAGACCAGTGACAGAGTTTACACAGGGCTATGCCGTTCGTTGGGTGGTCATTATAGCTCACACTCCATGGTTTAATATGGGCGGCATCGACTATGGTGTGGCCTTCCGGAGTAAGCATTTTGATACCGCAGAGTGCACAGCGATGATCATAAAGTTTGACAACAGCCTTTCTAAACCCCTGGTCACGGACTTTGTCAACATCGACCAGAGGGGATTGGTTTATTGTCTGTTTAAAGTCCTGGAACATCTCTTGTGTTGTGAGCAGGCTGGTGGAATATACTGCTGATTGGCAATTGAGTAGTGAGTGTTCAAGGATTGTTTGCCGGATTTCAGGTGAAAAATATTTCTCTATAAGAACCATGCGGAGTTTATCTCTAGAACCTGGCATTTGCAGCAGCGGATAGAGATCATCACTGAATTTTGCTCCGAGATATAACTGTCGAAGCCGTTTCACCGAGCTTACCGCCAACCCTCTTTGGTGCTGCTGTCCAGGCTGTGGCTTCAACTCCCAGAAAGCTGCACTCTCCAGATGATAAAAAGGATAGGACATACTTGCCTTCCGTTCAGGTGGAAGTAATAAGTCACAATAGCTCTGGAAAGTTTGAGCAAGTTCAAACGATGGCTCAATAAAATTTCTGACAATCAGTCCGGATTCGATAAAGTCGAGAACAGCTAAAAGCAGAAAGGGTTTATAGGGTGAGCGATTGTAGGTGAGACTTGTCCAGTTCTTCTTGGATCCATCCGTTCGCAGCATTGCAAACGCATTCAGAAAGTAATCAAGCCGTCCGCACATTGGTTTCTCCTCTCTTTGAAAACCGAGTTATCCTAGCGGATAAGCAGTGTACTGCTATTCAATACAGCAGGCAAGTGTCGGGGAAAAAGTCGGGGAAAAATTTTGAAACTATCCTGCAAAATGGAGCTATTACTAAGCCAGAATTATTGATACTTGTTCGGATATTAGAAAGTCACATCATATGTAATCTCCAGAAAGACGGTAAGCCGAAACGTATCGGCCCAGAAAAAACTGTGTCTGGCAGGTTTCTTGACATGATTTCAAGAAATGGTAAACATTGTAATAAGGTTTGCGTGTGCCGAGCGTTTGAGGTGTGATATCGTTTTTATATGATGAAGGACTCATTAAAAGGAGGGTGAAAATCATGACATTTAAGACACCTCCCAAAGCAGTTTGTCCCCACTGTGGATTCGAATCCGATGTTCTAGAGTTATGCCCAGCTTGTGGTAAACTGGCAGATGTTGATATTCCTGTCCGAAAAGTCTCGCTGGGTCACATTTTCGACGCCTTTGTCTCTGGATTGCAAGATCAAGGGTTCCATGGGACTGAAGATAATGAATTAATTGATATCGATGCCTCTGATGATCCGGGATTAGCGCATTTACCAGGTAACTCTTATCACTATATTTGGTCAGAAGACGAAGACTGACTGGGCACAAGCCTCACTATGCCTATTTCTTATTCCCAAGAGTTGAGGGCGCGTCTTTTGGGATAGGCCCAGGGTCAGGAATATCATTTCCTCTGACCAAATCAGGATCTTTATCAAAGAAACCTTCACTAGTCGCTCTCTTTGTTTGACTGTCTACGAGGCCTTGTCCTTGAAAAACATTTCCTATTCCTTCCTTGGTCAAGCCACTGATTGTGGTTCGAATTCTACTGCTACTAATGCCATCCTCTTCATTCCTGTTATAAGAGCGGAGAGTTTTTGCATTTTGGAAAACTGATGCCCCATCAGGTTCATGAATAGGAACATCACTTTTGGGCACTGAAAAGCTGTTTTGATTGATGTTGGAGGTCATGGTTGATGCAGTGCCGGCAGCACGATCAACTGCACCCAAACTTGCTTTCCCCTGTTGGACATGCCCTCTCGTGTCAGAAATAGTATTATTCACCACGTTTGTGGTATTTCCCCACCCATAGCCGTTGCCACTGACAAAGCCATTAACAATATTGCTCATATTGTCGACACCTTGGCTTCCCTGTTGTGTCAGAAAGTGATTGAAGTCATTAATTGCATTTCGAATATTTTCAGGTGATTCACTGCCATATCTTTCCAATGCATAATTCCTGACCAAGGCAGTTGTCAAATCTGCACCGTACGATTCTGTGGAACTTCGCATCTCTCTTGCATCGTTGAGGTATGAGTATGCTTCTGTGGCACCGATTTGTTTGGCCATATTGGTAAGGAAATCTAGTCCATGTGCATCACTAAAAGTCTGTTGAAGAGATTCGGAACGGACCCTTGCTTGATCTCGGGTGAAAGTTTTACTCGTATCTTCAGAGACGTTAAAGCTCATTTTCTCATTATCATTTCCAATTACGGTAACCTGGCCACTTCCACTAATGATCTTTCGAAAACCGCCTCCAATTGCAGACAGAAACTGGGTTCGAGTGGTTTCGTCCATGGTGTGAACAAAATTTGATTTATCATCAAAAGACCGTTTCCAGTTGCTTCTCTCTGTATTATCCAGGCGATTGCTAAACGTTCTGGCTTCGCTGCTGGAGAGACTGTCTTTTTGTAGCTGCTGTGAGGCTAAATTCCAATTAATGCTGCTGCCCAGACTGTTTGAAGCCGCAACAATGCGCTGGTGCTGGGCAATGGCCCCCACCTTAACTGGATCAAGACCGTTGACGGCGACGCTAGTAGTCGTGAAATTACCGGAATCATCCACGGAATATGAAGCTCTGCCGCCGGCACTAGTGTCTATCATCATGCCGGTGCCATCCGCACCGGTAGTCATAATGCTGGTGGAACCATCAGCGTTGACGGTTTCAGACTTTATTCTGGTGCCGTGTCCGTCCGGAGCGGTGGATACTTCCACCGGCCCTGAGCTGGTTCCCACACCCATTCTTGTCGAGGCCATCATGGTGGCCATTTCACTGTCCGAGACTCCCGGGTGTATCTGGCCAGACTCCCGCAGGGTGTTTTTGGCATTCATGGCTGCAGTATATCCACCTACTGAACGATGCGTACTCCAAGCCTGTGCCGCTGCCATATTGGTAAAGCGATGTTCCGGCATACCTTCAAGCAGACCGGCTGCCCGGACCTGCTGATTCATGGCGGCTGAAGTGCCTTCCGGTGTGAGTAACTGACCGGCCTGGGCACCTGCTGATTGGGCTATGCGGCTTAAATTTCCGGCAAGCATGGCCAGGGCATGGCCACCAAAGCGAATAAGCATCATGGAGAAAAAACTCGCCAGCATGATACCTGCGGAACGGATTACACCAAACATCGCCAATAACTTGAGAGAGATGGTTGGAAATGCGGCCATGGCATAGACGCCAAGGTTAGATTGCCGCATATCCTCAAAGGCATAAGAGGCATAGTCCATTGCCGCGCCGTGGATCACCGCATCGGTGATCCCCCAAGTGGTGAGGAAGACAAAAAAGCCGAACATGACTGAAGCCGCTTTGCCGACAACCGGGGTGGGGAGAAAGAGCACCAGAAATGGGATTACTCCGATGGCTATGGCGGTCATGATGGCTCGCATAATAGGGATCCACTCGTTCATGGTGAGGCCAATCCCCAAACCGGTGGAGGTGATCTTCCGGTTACTCTCCATCAGTACGGCGGTTTCGTAGTCATCCTGGTAATAAAAGTTGTAGAGGATCTCGGCAATCTGCCGCTGCTGGATGATTTTTTCCGGGGTAACCATGGCCCCGGTGGTAAAGTTTAAAGTGCTGGTAAGCAGTGCCTTGCAGGTGTTCAACTCCACAGGGTTTGATGGATCAAAATAGGCCTTGCTGCAGACCTTTTTGATTGCCTCATCGTAGTTGGTCGGATTGGCATAGATGGGCTGCAATCTGTTCCAGGCCTCTGTGCAGGTGACAGCGCTTCCCTCAGGGGTTGTGGAATCATAGTATACCGTATAGACGGCCGGATTAACCGCCTGGCCCAGGTCAGGCAGGAAATCGGTGGTCGTGTTACGCAGATCATCAAGGGAGAGGGTTGTTCCCGGCCGCAACAGCTCAAAGGTTACACAGTCCTTGATATAGCGGATCATGCTGATCCTGACAAAGTTGTTTTTGGGAGAGGAGCCCTTGACGGACTCCAGGACCTTGAAGCCTATCCCCCCGGCATTTGTCTGGTATGCAGCGTCAGGAGCTGCAGCAGTATCGATGATATCGACCATGCCTTTCTCGATCCTATTGAGAAAACCAGCGGTAAATACCACCGCATCGGGAATGTCGCCAATAGTCTGGAATCTGTTCAGGACCGGGTCATAGACGGTGATGTTGCCCTTGGGCACAAACAGGGCAAGGTACATGACAGCACCGACAAGCACCGGCACCGCCCACACCAGGGGGATGATTCGTGCACCGGTGGCTGCCCTTGCCAGCCAACCGCAGGCGGCGGCAAGAAGGCCCAGCACCGTGACGACAAAGAGCAGACCCTGGTAGCCTGAGTCACTGAAAATAAGCGCAATCTTGGTGAAGGCCTGAGTGATCGGGTTAAAGCCGCCATAGGTATAATATTCCATATCCAGCGCCAGGGCTGGTGAGGACAGAAACAGGACAAAGCCAAGGGCTGGAATGATGGTGACTGCGGCTTTTTTCATGTTCTCACACCCTCTACATTTGCAACCTGGCCGCTACATCTTTGCCGTAGCGGCGGGTGATTTCTGCCGTCATCTGCGCTTCAATTTTCTGCATGTGTTCGAGGTAGGTCATGATGCTGTTCATCTCATTTGCCGAAGCAATATAGCTGGCCCGGGCTGCTTCCTGGACCTGTTTGATCCTCTCCAGCATCAGAGAAATATCCTGGTCTGCATGCTGGGCAAAGACCACAGCTGCGCAGTTCTCCGATGGCTGGCCGGCAGTTGCTCCGGCCTGTTTCTCCAGCATCTCTTTGGCCTTTCTAGCAATAATTTCAGCCCGGAGGTAGAGGTCGGACAGGATCTGCAGGGCGTAGGCGTTGGCGGTAATATCAGCAAGACCAGCTACAACCGCATCCTTCATATTCACCGTTACTGCCGTTTTGAGTATGGGCAAAACGGCGAGAGGGTTCGTCTGCAGAAATGTCTGTTCGGCTAAACTGAGGGTACCTTTGCTTTCAATCTTGCCGCTAATGGTCATTAAGGTATCACTGACATATTGCACCAGATCCCGGTTGGTATCGGTAATCTGGCTGCATGTGCCGTTCGTTGCTTTGGCGTAGATATTGCCACTGGCAAAGCCTTTGATGTCATCGGGATTATTCTGTGGACAGGGCGTTTCATAGGAGACCTTGTAGGCATTAACTGGACCTTCCAGGTTAACGTCTCCAATCAGGCCGCGAATAAGATCGGTATAATCTGTGGGCAGACCCATTTTGCTGCCGACATTTTCCAAAAGGGATCCTCCGGACAGAAAGGTGCTTTGGATATCGGCGTTGCAACCACTGGTTATTTGGGCAACATCTCCAGCCTGAGGTACATTGTTATTGGCCTCATCTTCCTTGGTAACGATGTCCCACATCTCGGAGACGCCCTGGGACAATTTATTTTCCTTTATGGAAGTGCCGAGCCTTTCCCGCATGACCTCGGTTGAATGAAAACCGTTGTCATCCATAACCACCCCGACCAGCTCTTTAGCTGCCGCACATTCATCCAGCTGCATGGAGTTGAGCTTGTCGGACAGTGCTTCAAAGTTCTTGATGGTGTTGGAGCATTGCTCGCAGAGTGTTTTCAGGCCAAGATCAAAAGCCACTGCTGCAGCGTTGGACAAAATTCCCTGGAGCTTATCGACGAGGTAATCCGAGTTCATAAAAGAGAATCCACCCATAAACACATCAATTCCACCGCAACCGCTTTTGATCCGTGGCATCTCCACTGTTACCGGGTAGGTGCTGGTGTTTGGCCACCGGGCATTAAATGAGCCACCGGAATAATAGCCCCGCTGTTGCCCTGAAAAATAATTCGGCGAGGTGGTTGTTTTCTGCTGCAGCCAGTCGTCAACCCAGGCGGCTGAAACAATCACCGGGAGAAACAGGTATATTACCATGATTGCGACAATGATTTTCAAGGTGTCTTTTGCTTTTGCCATGGCTGTTCTCCTTTATCCAGGATGGAAGTTGGATCAAATGCACTGCCTTTTTGGAATTGATACATCAGGAAATTGTCGCCCTTGGTGTCTCCCTGCAGATAACGGATAGCCCGGTAGAGTTTTCTTTCCAGCTCGGTCAAGGTTATGACACCGCCCGCCACGGTCATGTAATCGTCTTGCCCTTTCTTGATAAGGAGCAGAGTAGGGGAAGTGGTAATGTTAAACCGGGTAGCGGCATTGAGATCTCTGCTGGTATCCACGGTCTTAATCTGCCAACCGTATTTATCGATAAAATAGGCAAGAATTTGGGCCTGCTGTTCGCAGAAGCCACATCCAGGACTGACGAAAAATAACAGGGCATGGTTGGCGGCTGCCTGGTTGATTGTCTGGACAATCTCCTGTTGCTGCATCTGTACCCTGGCGGTGACCCCAGGACCTGCTGCCGGATACACCTGATTGACATTAAAGAGGTCGCCGTACTTTTGGGTGACATACATGGTGGCATTGGTATAGGCCAGGGCCTTACGCCTGGCGATATCCTGCATGGTGAGATATTCCATGATATTTTGCTCGTCCGGGGCCTGGACTGCTTTTTTCTGGAGGTTGTTCAGGAGCTCCTGGAAATCATCTGGATGCAGATTCCAGAGGTCGTCGATCGTATAGTTGTCCAGAGATGGGATTATTCGGAGTTTGATGGCGGGATCTGGTTTGATTTCAGGTTCATCCAGCTCCGGCGGTGGAGTCTCATACCAGAACCAGCCATGCTTGGTATCCAGGTAGAAATTGTTGTCGGTGGCTCCGGCACTGGTCGCCAGAGAAAGAGTCAGACAGAGTAGCAAAACCAGATGATTACCAGAGTGGCAAGGCTTTATATAAAATCTCGTCTGCATGGATAAAACCAAAGTATTTGGAGTCAAAACTGCGGGGATTTGATCCCACCATGAAATAGTTGTTGTCCGGTACTGGGCCGATAAAGTTGAATTGCGGTAAATTTCTTCCTTCACTGTCTTTGGTCAGAGCTTTTCCCAGGGGTCTTTCTCCACAGAAAAACTGGTTGTCTTCGTCTCTTGCCAGCGTCTCCCCAGGGCTGCATCCTACCTTCTTTATCAGCCGATCATTTTTTTTGTTCAGCCCACGTTTTAAAAAGGTCTTTATTTCTGATTTGTGTATAAAAACCAGGTAATCCCCGGTCTTTATTTTGCCTCCGGCTTTGGTCAGAAAAAATATTCTATGATTAAGTGACGCACTGGTTGCAACAATGATTCTTGGCGGCAGCCACAGGCCCGCCAACAGAGCTGCCAGAAAAACCAGGGCGATACTTATTTCCCTATTACTCAGTTTCTGAAAAAGCCTCTTTTTACCGATACTGTTCGATATTGATTTCGTCTCCATTTCTCAGCACAACGTCTTTGAGCAGAATAATGTGAGCAGGATTGGCAGCCGCGTTGTTCAGGGATTGTTCAAGCACATCAAAGCTTGCCTTCCATTCTTCCTCGTTGATTTCTCCTGCCACCAGTAAAGCCTTTTGAGTTCGGAGATAGCCTTTTAAGTCCAGTGTATAGATTTTTTGGGCGATGTACCGGTCATAGCCAAATACTGCTATAGCCGCGATCATCAAGGTAATGACTATGATCTCAAGATATCCTGGACCGGAACGGGGACTTGGCTTTTGTTGCTTGTCATCGTTCAATATGTGCCTCGCATTTTCTTTATCAGGCTGGCCAGAGTAGCGCTCTTTGCTTCGTGGTTGATTCGCTCCAGGAGATAATCGAGTCCGGCATCCCCCTGGATCAGGTAAGCTTTGTTTTTATTTTCGTAGACAACCGCGGGTACCTGAGTAATTCCAAATTTGGTAAATAATGCCGGCTGAAGGTTGATTTCCATCTGGTAATGTTGGCATGGTTTGCTTAAGTCCCGGCAAGCAGGGTCTTTTTGCAATATTCGGCTGAAGTATGTTACGTCGGCCTTAGTATCGGCCATGCCGCCCACCCAACCGCGTATCACCAGGATGACATTGGGGTCACCAGCTTTTCCAATAGTTGTGAGATACGCCTGCATGGTTTCATCCGGCACTGAGCTTGAAAAGAAGAGGTATACTTTTTCCGTGCTGTTTAGATTGCCGGCCTCCATTTCCTGTTCCTCTTTCGGTTGTTGCTTCTTTTTCCATGGTGCTGTGTAGTCAATAAAAATCTCCTTTTCCAGCCGTTGCTCTTCGCATCTGATCTTTTCCTGAAATTCTGGAGAATGAAAATGATCCAAGGTCTCCTGTGCAGCCTTCAGCCCTTCATCTGTGTACTTGTTTACCGGCAGTCTCATTTTCTCAGCATCTTTTCTTGCCTGCTCCATGATGGAGCGGGCATCTTCTGCTTGTGCCAGAGTGAGACTTGCTCCAATCACGAAGACGATGGAAATCATCAAAGATTTCAATTGCAGCAGGTACAGCATCTCTGCTTTCTGTAGACAACCCACAGAAATTCATCGTTTGATCCCTTGTCACCGCGGTAGGGAGGATTAAGGCCAGAGTCGTAAAACTTGGCGGACTTGCCAACAGGATAGGCGGGCGATCGGTCAGCCGGTCTGACTACATGCATCTTGTAATGGCTTTTGATCCAGATCGGGGTGTAGTTGCAGCCGCAGAGATTGTCGGCAGGATCACAGATCATCATGATTCTGTTCAATTTATAAATCAGCCTGGAGGCAACGGTATTGTTGGCCTGAATGATGTTGTCATTGTCGACATGCCCGGTCATGGGGTAGGCGGATCCGCCACTGCCGATACACCAGGGCATAAAGTCGAGCGGGTAACCAGTGTTTACTGCAGCTGCATCAGCCATGCAGGACAGTTGCATGGCTTTGTTGGCAAAAAGACTGGCTTCCGGGTGGATGATGGCGGACATCTCATCATTTTGCCACATGGCATCATATTCACTCCACCATATGCCGTAATCGTTTCGATTACAGATCCCATACATCAGAGGAAGAAGATAGCCATGTGCCTGGGCGAAGGTCGATTCATTCGCAATATCCACGGAATCAGAGCTCTTGTTTTTCCCGCCGAGTTCATCCATCAAAGAGGAACCTATTGTCTCGCCCAGAAATGGGGAATAGTTGGCCTCGGAAACCGTATCTTCCAGCAGAAAGGGTTCCCAGTAGCTGATAATTATGCCGGTTTCATAGAAGACAGGGGGAGGGCGCGGGCAAATACAGATCCCTTCGATTCTGAAATCTATCTCGTCCCAGTGGACATCGTTGATCAGGTTGAATGAATCTCCGGATTTTGATGCTCCTGCGGGCTTGCATATGAGCAATATCAGCAGGATGCTCAACCAAGAGGGTTTACTCATTACCATTCGGTCCTCCAAGCTTGTCACGGGGGATTACTATTTCTTTGACCAGCATTTTGTTTTCCTTTTGCACGACAATAGAGGGGACGGCGGTGAGTTGCAGTCTCTCGGCTATATCGCTGGTAAGGTAAAACACCGGGCGTTTCAACTGCCGGATGAGTTCAAAGGCAGAACCGTTTGAGAGCAGAAGTCTGGCTCGGTGGTTGTCAGCATAGGGAGTTTTCTTAAACCAATCGATCTGCAGAGGATCAGCACCATCGACTACCACCAGGCCGCCGGAGAAAGAGAGGTAGTCTAACGGATTGAACGTAAATCCTTTGGGATAGAGAGCCTTTCCTTCTGCATCGAGAAGATCCTGGTCGAGGGTGTAGTTCATGTCGACCAGGAACGATCTGTTTGCTGTGGCTCTTGGTAATACATGAAGATTGGCGGGCTGATATGATTGCATCTGAACGGCATTGGGGAGTTTATCCCTGGCTTCACGTTTGGCCGCTTCTTGTCGCAGTTCCGCTATAACATCAGATTCCAAGACAGGATATGTTTCTCCAACCGTGCCAAGGTTTATCATTGCCTGAGAAAAATGAGCGACGGATACAAAGGCTATCATACTGGATATAAAAAATTTACAGTTCACCGTGTTGCCTCAGTCTAACCATTTCCTGTATAGCTTCATGGTAGGTTTTTCCGTCGTGGACGATATGTTCAATCATGGCAATTTCCCTGGCCTTGGAAGTGTAGATGAAATAGGCATAGTCGTTGACCACCAGCCGGGCCACGCCAACGCCGAAAGGAGTATCAAAAAAGATCTCAGAGTAGTTGGGTGGGTTGGATTTGACGCTTTTTAACAGCCGCATGGTGAACTCGTCATAATCAAGCAGCCCTTTCTTATTTGCCTGATCAAAATCTGTTGATTCCAGCAAGATCTTAAAGGCGGAGTTACTGTTGATGACGCTGCCGACTTCGCCGAAGTTGTCCAGATCGAGCAGGGATTGTGTGATGACCATAAAGCTGCCGTTGTATTTCCTGGCCCGGCGATAACCTTCATTGATAACCGGGGCGATCATGGCTCCCTTATCCAGGAACTGCCATGCTTCATCAAAGATGATAAGCCGTGGTCGGGAGCGATCGGAAAGATAGAGGTCCTGGGTAACCGCGTTGATGATCAAGAGGGTTACAACCCTGTACAGATCCGGCTGGACCTTCAGGTTCTCCAGCTCGAGCACGACAAACTCATCGTTGTGGATAGCAAAAGTACTTGGCCCGGTAAAAAACCTGCCATGAAAGCCATGGCTGGTAAATTCCCGGATATTAAAGGCGAGCTTTCTGGCAGTTTCGATCAGTTTTGGATTATCAGCCATCTCGTCCATATCAGCGCCGGGCGCCTCCGGGAATCGCATCAGGAATTCATAGACCGTGTCGGCATCAGCGTCCTGCCCTTTTTGCTGCCAGGCCCAGCGAACACCGTTGCGGATAAGGTTCATCTCGGTGTCGTCACATTTGGCGCTATCGGAGTTGGAGTAGGCCATCTGGGCAAATACCGCGGCCACGCTTTTCAGTTCCTCTTCCGGCTCGCGGATAGAGGTGAATGGATTGAGGCAGATATGGGTGTTCGGCTGGAAATCGAGAAACCGTGCGCCGAACATATTGGCCATTTTCTTATACGAGCCGCCGATATCAATGATCCGCACCAACGCGCCGCAGGCATAGTAATTAAAGGCAATGAAGTTGACCAAGAAAGACTTGCCTGAACCGGATGTTGCACAGCAGAAGACATTTTGATTGGTGGCGCCGGAATGAAAAAAGTCCAGAGAAATGAGCTGCCCTTTTCTGCCGGTGAAGATCAGCTTTGGCTCGCCGCCGGAACCGGCGAAGTCGCCCTGGACCGGCAGGATCGGCGCAATCGAGGTAATAGGTGCGATGAAGTCCCGTTCCAGGTTTTCGATATTTCTGCCCGTTGTATAGAGACCAAAGGGCAGGGCGGAGAGAAAGAGAATCTTCAGGATCAAATGATCCTGCTGCATGACATAGCCGTTGTTTTCCCATAATCGCCTTACCCGGGTGCAGGAGTCCCTGGCTTGTTCCAGGTCATCATGCCATACCCAGAATACTGGGATGACTTTGACAAACTTCTCACCCCGTTCCAGATCATCGGTAGCGGACAGATACTCTTCCTGTTTGCGCCGCAGGCTTGGTGACAGGGAGCCAACCGCATGTTGGTTCAGGATCAGGTTGCACTTGGCATGGAGTTTCATCTCCAGACCTGCTTCAAAGACGATATTAAAGGTATAGAGAAAATCGGTTTTGATCTGGTCGGCATCCGAGACCACACCCCATATCCCGCCGAAAAGCGAATTTGTTTGCAAAGGATCAATTTCCTTCGGGACTATCTTTGGGGTGGTGCAGCAAAAATAATGGTCACCGATCTGCATATGATCCTGTTCTTCTCTGATAACGGTATCGCTGTTGATGATCTGCCTGTTCAAGGGAATGTCCGGATTGCAAGCGTTGAAATTCTGTGTTGGATAGTTTTCTGGATAGTGGTTAAAAAGTCTGCGACTCCACTCCAGCAGATCCTCAGCTTGCATGTGCCGAGGATAGAGAAGGGCGGCTTTTAGGGTCTCCTTTATCTGGCGCTTTATATCTAGCAGAGGTGCCGTTTTACCTTTCTTGAGAAGATCTTCCGGGCCTGGAAGTTCAGGGCACTCTCCAGGCAGATTGACAGCAACAAAAAGGCGGAAGTTACGCACCGGGATATTGCTGCACGCTTTCAACCCTTTTTTGCCCTTGGACAGAAATGTGATCACCGCCTCGGTGTTTGACTCGATAAGAGGGTTTTTACGGGTCCTGTTCTGCTGATAGCGCTGAAGGATTGGCGTAATATGGGAGTCGGCGTGGAAGATAAGTTGTATAACACTGCCCTTGGGTAAACCGGCCCGAAACAATCCTTCCAGGGAGGTTATTGTTTTGGGACCTGCATAGATAACCGGTGAGCATTCCCATAACATACCAAGGCTCCCGTCCTGATTCAGGAAAACTTCCAGCTCAGGATAATAAGCCAGGTAGTTCAGAAACGAAGAAAACGGGGTGCGCCTGGTCATCTTATCCAGATCGCTCTGTTTCAAATATTGCCTGGGACCGAGAACTGCTCGTTGTAAGAATCCGGCAAACATCGACTATTGCTCCGTAAGATCAGTGAGGATCCATTTGGAATCCTCGATTTTCACATAGACGTAGCGACTCATGAACAGCTCCTCACCTTCACCTTTGTAAGGGAGCAGGAGCACCCGGAGGATTTTTGGTGGTTGCAAGAGTGGCTTTTTATCTTCCTGCAGCAATCCGGCAAGAACCTTATATCTGTTATCCTGAATTTCTTGTTTCAGACCATTTGTCGGTTCTGATTTTTCGTTCGATGCTGTCTCCGGATAACGAGCTTTTTTATAGGCCGTCGGGGTGTCGATACATTCTCCGGCATCGTCTCTGGCCCGACATTTGAAATCTTCATTATAGGGGTTAAGAACGGGGCCGCAGCTTGTGAGAAGCATGAGGAGGAGTAGGGGGCTGTGGCATACTGTCTGGTTGAATATTTTCACTGGTCATCTTGCCTTGGCTAAGGTTGTTTTGAAAAAAGAGAGCACTGTTTTTCTATCTTCTTTTTTCTGTGGGGATGACCTGTCTGGAAGGAAAAAATAGGATCAAAATACGATGGTCTGTAAATAGTGGAGGATAGGGTGCGGGTAGGGAAGTACGAATTGCTCTCTAGCTAAAGCCGGAGGGTTCGGTGGGTATGTAGTTACACTCAATAACTACTGTTCAAAAATGGTGGCAGTTGTTCGTTATACACTTTGGTCGGATAGAGAGGGTGGCAGTATTCTCTAATAGAAATTCTGACCAAATTTTACTCCATAGATAGGGACAACTTACAGTCTAAATAATGAGCAAATATCGGAAATCAAAAGCTTCAGCCAGGCAATGTTAAACTGGGGTTCATCAAAAATGGAGGAAAGCACTATCGTGCATCTGGGTGCGGTAAAATGGAGCAATTAAAAATATTGATGCTCTGCAATTATCACGGACGGACATCAAATCAAAATGTGTTAGGTATTTGGCATCCTGCAAATCCGAGCATCTTTAGGAAGATCAAGTACTGGACGAAGGAGAAGATCGATATCTTATCCATGAATCTCTGGTAAATGACTGGCAATTCGAAGAACTGACATTGCTCCTAAAGCTCATAAGACCTTATCCTTGGTAAGGTACAGTCTGCAGTTACTCCATTTCTGAACAATTTCATGTGAGTAGGTAAATCTGCCTTTTCAGGAATTAGGTCAACAAGACAACTCTAAAATATCCTTCGGATTGGCAGCGCAAATCTCTATTTTAGAATTGTTCGATACTGTTGAGTAGTCTTTGGAGTTGCCTAACATGCACTCTTTCTGTATAACATTACCGAACACGAGATAAATTATTTTCTGTAATTGCTTACCGTTGGCTTTAAGGAGATGAAATGAAGCGTGGAGTCGTTATTTTAGCTGCTTGGTCGGGTGCGCGAGTACAGGAATTGTGTCTATGGATAAGGATACTTATTTGATTGCAAAGAAGAGCGCACAGATCGGGTTTGGCCCACTCATAGGAATAAAGGGTGAAGCATACAGAGAGGCCAACGAGTTTTGCGCTAAAGAGGACAGAGCTGTCGAGACCGTCAAACTTGAGGAGACAAACTCGGGTTTTGCAAGATCAGCCGCGATATCGCTTGAATTTCGCTGTGTCCGGAAGTGAGTCACTACAATAAGACGCCCAACAGAAAATTCCACCAGACCTGCTCAAAAAGCTGTGTAGGTCTGTTTATTCAGATGTTAGCGTACTCAGAGACTTTTACGAGGGTTAATTGCTTTGTGGTCAGATACCGAATCCGATAAGGACTATCTTAATTTTGGAGAAGTCTCACAACTCGCAGTCGACATTCTTACAGCGGACGGCATGTTGCCGGTCTCAGTTGGCGTTTTCGGTAACTGGGGAGCCGGCAAATCCTCGCTATTGAAGCTGATTGAGGAGAAGCTGGAGCAGGATGAGAAGGACTGGATCGTCATCAAGTTCGACGCCTGGCTGTACCAGGGATATGACGATGCACGGGCTGCGCTCCTTGAGGTTATCGCTACCGCGCTGACAGAAGCCGCGGACGGCAACGCCAGTCTGGCTAAGAAAACCAAAAAACTTCTGGCCCGGGTCGATGGATTCAGAGTTATGGGGCTATTGGCCGAGGGCGCCGCTCTGTTTGCCGGGGTCCCCACAGGTGGCCTTATAGCCAAAAGTGTTGGCGCCCTGGGAGATGCCGCTGACGGTATTCAAGACCAGGAGGAATACGGGAACCTAGGTAAAACCGCCAAAGAAGCGAAGGAACAGGCTGGCGGACTGCTAAGGCCTGAGACAAAGAACAGTCCACCCCAGCAGATCGATGCGTTCCGGAAGGAATACGGAGAGATCCTGGAAGAGCTTGGTAAGCCACTGGTGGTGGTCATTGATAACCTTGATCGCTGCTTGCCAACCAACGCAATCCATACCCTTGAGGCCATCCGGCTGTTCTTGTTCCTGACAAATACAGCCTTCATTATCGCGGCCGACGAAGAAATGATCCGCTCTTCGGTAGCCGACTACTTCAAAGGGGCTTCGGACCGACACCAGATCGACTATCTGGACAAGCTGATTCAAGTGCCCATCCGTGTACCCAAGGCCGGTGTTCGGGAGATCCGCTCTTATCTGTTTATGCTCTACGCCATTGACCATCACCTACCTGTGGAAAAGCTCGAAACGCTCCGAGAAGGGTTGGAGAAGGCCTTGCAGCAGTCCTGGAAGGACGACCCCATTACCCGCCAGGATGCGCTGGTGCTGACCGGAGAGTCGGAGGACGGCGACTTAGCCAGGGCGTTTGCCCGGGCCGACCGTATTGCCCCGGTACTGGCCAACTCCCCTATCATCCACGGAAACCCACGGATCGTGAAACGACTGTTGAATGTCGTTAAAATGCGCTCACAGATTGCCCAGCGTCGATCAATGCCCTTGGATGAAGCCATCATCACCAAGTTGGTGATCTTCGAGCGATGCGTTGGTGTGCAAGCAACGGCTGATTTCTATCGCTTGGTTGACGCTGAACAGGGAACGCCCGCACTGCTCAAGCAGCTAGAGGAAAGAGGTGGCCATATACCCGATGATGCCCCTAAGACATGGACGGATAACCCAACCACCAAATCTTTCATAAGCGATTGGGCGCAGCTCCAACCCTGCCTGAGCGGGGTAGACCTGAGGGCCGCAATTTACTTGTCCCGGGAAACCATGCCGATCGGTGCCTATGTGATAGGGTTATCCCCTACAGGGCGAGAAATCCTGGATGTGCTGGTGGACACGAAGAATACCAGCTCTCCGACTGCGGAAAAGCTATTGGATACCCTCCCCTTGGAGGAACAGATACCGGTGATGGAAGGGGTCATCAGTCATCTGAGGCAGATTTCCGATTGGTCCCGGAAACCCAAAGGATTTTCAGGCGCCTGCCTGCTGGCTCGGCATTCCGCGGATGCGGCCAAGGTCCTTGTACGGTATCTGCAGGAATTGGATTTGGGCGACAAACGCCCTCCGTGGATGACAGCTGCGCTCAAAGAAGAGCAATGGCATAAGGACGCTTAATGGGGACTTCACAATCAAGCACCGGCCCGGGAGGCGGTTCGCCACTGGTACCGCCATGGGCGGATGATCAGCCACAGCAACCTCAAACTACACCCCAACCGGCAAGGTTTATGGCCTTCCGACAGTCGTTGGGAAAGTTTGTGTCCGGGCGCGATCTCAACGATCTAAAGAGTGCTGTTGGCCACTACGCGCGCAAATCCAGTGGAGGTGGAGGTAGTGCCGCCAGGCGAATGGGGAGTGTCACCCAAGCTGGCTCCGGGCTCTTCGGCGCCCTGGCGGGAGTGCCACCTGCCCCAGGTGAGTCTAGTTTCGATCTTGGCAGTTTGGCAGGCCTACCCTGCGAGCTGGCGATATCGACTATTACCCATGCACTGACCACGGAAGACGGGGATTCGGATAAGATCCGTGCCGCGATGAATCATGCCTTGGTTGAGGCGCTGGATGGCGTGGAGACCTTTGATCCTCAATGCATCACCGATGATGTCATTGTCGACACCATGATTGGCTACTTGGCCGAAAGCATATTCCTGCAAATGGTGATGGACTCTGATAAAGCATGGAACAAAGCAGATACCCCTACGCAGGCGATGCGAGCAGAAACTGAGCTGCGGGAACTCATCAAGGTCGTTGTCGACAAGCATATGGCTCCTAAACTCGCAGGTAATGTGAGGAACGTTAGCCGTCAGCAAATGGCTCAGATTGAGCGCCAGACCATCATCGATACCTGGAAGGAATGGGAGGCCTACCAGTGACACATTTAGTATTCCACCACAATCACCAGCTGCTGCCCCCGGCCAGAGAAGGTTTGTTGCCGGTGCAACTGTATGGCTTAAGCGGCCAAGGCCGAGGTGATATATCTATCATCGGGAATCCGGTCATCGATAAGGTGAGACGCCTGGGAGTGCGTATTCCCAGCCAGGTCATGGATTTCCTGACGATCGCACTCGCGGTAACCGCCGCGGATACCTTTGTACGACGTTCCGATAGTGAGGATGGTTGGACCCGTCAGTTCGCCATACAGCTGCCACTCCATGAGCCTGCTCGATGGGTACCTTTGAAAAAGGGCCTAGAGAGAGCACTACACTTTCTAAGCGGTGACATGTGGGACTTCGAATTCCTGGAAGGCGGGCACCCTCCTCCGGTACCTTATCGTCGGCGTGATCGGTTCCAACTGGTACGGCTCAGAGGTCTTGATTCTGTATGCTTGTTTTCAGGTGGAATGGATTCAGCTATTGGTGCGATCGATCTGCTGGCGCGAGGTCGCGCTCCACTATTGGTGAGTCATGCCTATAAGGGCGATAAGACGCATCAGGAACAGATTGCCCAAGCGCTTGCAGGACGATACTCCCGTTTTGAGGTCAATGCGGACCCACACCTGTACACCGGCGAGACCGACATCACGATGCGGACACGCAGTCTAAATTTTCTTGCATTTGCAGCGGTTGGTGCCTGTGCTGTGCAGGCTGTATCCCCGCAAGAGGAGGTTGATCTGTTCGTGCCTGAGAACGGCTTTATTTCTTTAAACGCGCCGTTGACCCCCCGACGCATTGGGACACTGAGCACGCGAACCACCCATCCGCACTTCATCGACAGTATCCAAAGGATTTTCGAAGCAGCGGAGATTCCATGTCAAATCATCAATCCTTACCAGTTTAAGACCAAGGGACAGATGTCCGCAGACTGTCAGAACAGAAAGTTGCTGGCGGATATTGTGGACAATACGGTCTCGTGTAGCCACTGGAAGCGATCAAATCAACAATGCGGGATATGCGTCCCCTGCATAATTCGTCGGGCGGCACTGCATGCCGGCGGAATCACCGAGGGCATCGAATACACCTTTAATGCCGTGGCGGATATCCTGGATGAGACAGATCGTAGAGATGATCTTCTTGCCCTTCGGATCGCGATTACACAGAAGGCAACCCGAAAGCCCGGCCCATGGATTGCAGACAGCGGGCCGCTTCCAGCTGTGGACTTTGAAGCTTACCAAAAAGTCTTTCTGGATGGACTAAATGAGGTTGAATCCTTCCTGAATGATGAGAGGGTTCTGTGAGCATAGATGTGCATTGCCATCTAGATTTATACCCAGAGCCATTCAAAGTGGCCGAGGAATGCAAAAAGCGAGGGATATATGTGTTGTCAGTGACGACTACACCTAAGGCTTGGAATGGGACTTGCAAGCTTGCTGATGACTGTCCGCGCATTCGTACAGCGTTAGGCTTTCATCCACAAATCGTGCACCAAAGGTCACATGAGCTGGAGTTATTCGATACGTTACTCTCAAGTGCAAATTATGTCGGTGAGATAGGGCTCGATGGAGGGAGGGGGTTTAAGGATCACTGGAAAGTTCAGCTAAAGGTATTCCAACACATACTTAGGAGCGTGAATAATGCCGGTGGGAGAATCATGACGATACACAGTCGAGCAAGCGCAGCGGCTGTGTTGGATGTCCTCCTTGGTGTTGATGGTATTCCGATACTTCATTGGTTTACGGGAACGCAGAGCCAGCTGAAAAAAGCTATAGACATAGGGTGTTGGTTTTCCATTAACCCATCTATGCTGGAAACGAAAAAGGGCTATGACCTAGCTAGAATGATGCCAAAAGAACGCGTTTTAACAGAAACCGATGGACCATTCACAAAACTCTCAGGAAGATTTCTTTATCCGTGGGACGCGAGCCTGGTGATTGGGAAGATGGCGTGCATCTGGAAGTGTGATATCAGAGAAGCAGAAGCAATTATAGAACACAACTTTAAGCAGCTTTTGTTAGGTAACTCTTTCAGCTAACAAGGCCGTAAACGCGGACACTTATTTCGTTTGCTTTGCTCACAAAATATGCGCCGGTTAGACTGGTGTTTGCACAGCTCCGCTGCGCCAATGGCTAAGTTGCCGAGGCCAACTCAGCCATTGGGCCAAAAAGAGAGACTTTATGGCTACTCATTACAATAAAGGAAATCCGACTAACAAAATTGCTTTCATTTTGAGCACACCGGGAAAGGTAGAAGGCGTGGCCGGTCGCCCAGCCTCAGGGGAAACTGGTGCCAATCTCAATGCCATTTTAGAAATTCTAAACAAAAGGGAGCCATCACTCTTCGGAAGTACTGATAGATATGAATACCTTATAACGAATGCCTCAACCGAAGTCATGCATTCATTTAAAGGCAACGGTAGGACCGAAGACGTTAGTCTCAACATTACTAGGGAAAAAAATGTTGCTCGAATTCAAAGCGAGGTCAAAAATTGTTCAATTATAATTCTATGCGGTAAAAAAGCAGAATTACTTTCAGCCTATTTGCATGGTAAGAAGTTGATAAGATTGCCACATCTCGGCAACAAAGGATTGCGGAACAAATATAAAAACAGCTCTCCGCTTTTGAACGGATTAAAAACGGCAGCTGTTAGAGATGCTACAAGGCTTCGCTTATGTGCTGACTGTATTTTAGAACAACTGCACAATGCGAAGAGAGCCTCCCCGGAAGGGCACTAATTTGTAGAGGAACTATGAACGGTACTGTCAAGTGGTTTAACAAGGAAAAAGGCTTTGGTTTTATATGTGTCTCAGGGCACGATGATTATTTTTTTCATGTAAGTCATATCCAAGGCAGCCAATTGCCTGACAATGGTGACTCTGTAACATTCTTGCCAGAAATAGGAAAAAAAGGGAAGCCCGTCGCAACGAAAGTGACCATTACTCAAAAAGCCAGTCGAGAATCGGTTACACCCTATTACGGGAAACCCAGATATGAAGATGTTTATGGGACACAAGCTGGGCGGGGCACAGTAGGTGGCGCAATAATTGGAACCTTATTGGGAGGCCCGGTTGGTGCTATTGTCGGTGGAATTTTGGGTGCCGTTGCAGGGGATTCTGTATCTGATGGGAAAGTCCATCACAGGGTTGAGATTACCAGTCCATGCCTGCGATGTGGTGGTGTAGGTCAAGTCACCTCTGAAGTTGATGGTAGATTCGGATTTCAATGTCCCAGATGCAAAAAATTTTGGTCAAAACGTATTGAACAAGTCTATGAAGACATGAAAAATCGTTGAAACGCAATTAAACTCTCAAGGAGGATAGGGTTGTTATAACAATTTAACCAAAACTAATTACAATATGCCCAACCAGGCGCTTGAGTGGATGCGTAAAAGATCGGCGGCGCTGAAGCGGCAGTTCATGGGCGCACCACTCAGCTTGATCGTTAATATTGCCATATCGAAGTTCTGAATATCCTTTCAGCGCCTCTATTTTACATTATGCCTGCATCTCGAAAATTCTGCTGGTCTCAAACCTAACATCGAAACAAGAATCTGAAACTATATCTTATCCATGATAGGGTCAGGTCTCCTCAAACCTTTTCTCCATTATCTTTTTCTTTACACTTAATACGTGATCATACCCTAAAATACCACCCGAAATGGAGTACTCTGGAGGCAGAGATAATTCGAGAGAATGTTTGCTGATCACTTCAGGATGTGCGTTTGGCTGCTTGCGATATATCACAACACTATCGAACGATCTCAGGTTGAATATTTGAACTGCCAACCCGAAACGTTTTACTGACTATTTCCTTTAAATCGGAAAGCTGCAAGACAACTATTATTGTATCCAGAAAACCTCTAAATTCAACGAGTCAGAATCAAAGACCAAACCATCATCATCTACCTTCACGGCCAAATTCGCTCATTTAGAGAAGGAACAGGGTGGTTCCGCCATGTGCAAGAACTATAGCGAATGGGTGCCATGGCTCAAAGGGCCTCTCCCTCAAACTCCCTGATCTCAAGTTCCTTACCCTCTGAAACAATAACGGTAATCTCTTTTGCCGCTCCAACCTCTATAACCGGTGTTGCCTGCTTGGCAAGGCTCAAGTAGAAGTCGTGCAGGCTTGCGGCACCTTCAGACATACCGCCTCCGATGGCATATTTTGCCACCTGGCTGGAATCAATAGTAGTCGTTGTGCCAAGGACCGAGGTTGACTGGGTAGTAGCGGCGGATTTGAGCATATCGCCCATACCGCTGAAAAATCCGGCCAAAATCGTTCTGGCCGTAGTTGCACCCATCCTTGAGACCACCCGACCAGATAGACCGACTTTGCTATCGGAATCGGTGACAAAACCTTTAACCGGGGTGTCAATGATGGCCTTGCCTTCATTACTGAGACACGACAAGGATACCAGCCGCACATCTGCCCGTTCCTTGTCCAGCCTGCCGACCGCTTCGGCGATGACAAAGCATCCGGCCAGGTTGGCTTTGATGTCATTTGGCAGAACTGCCGGCGTTTGAATTCTAAGCAGGAGTGGTTCGGGGTTACTCGTTCCTTTGCCTGAAGTAGAAGCATCGAAACCGGTCAACAGCTTCGCCTCCATAAAAGATGGGGGGAGATATACTGTCCTGCCTTTTTTTTTATTATTTTTCGGATCCGGTTCTCCTGTCGCAGCTGCCGGATTTGACAAGACGCTGATTTCTCCGATCATCCTGGGCTCGGGTTTTGGATGCTGGGGCAGATTTGTCGTGCCTGTTCTCTCTGGCAGGAGTGGCCATGGCTGCTCTTCGGGTGATGGCATGGAAAGTTGAGATTGTTTTGCAACCTGTTCGGCGGTGGGGATTACAGGCAGTGCTTGTTCAGTATTTGCTTGTTCAGGTTTTTTCTGTTCCTGAATTATTTTGTCTACCGTGTTCTGGAGAGATTCAAGCTGTCGTCTCTGTTCCCGAAGCATTGTTTTTTCGATCATATCGGGCTCAAGTTGGATCTCCCTGGTCTTTTTCCGGCTAACTTCCTCAGAAGTATCCGTTCGCGAAGAGTTGTAACCGGTGGAGACCATGATCAAAAAAATGATCGCAACGCATGACCAGATAACAATCTTTTTCCTCTTAGGCTCAAGATCATTGAATTTTTGTTTCAGTTTAAGACTCATTTTTCCCGCTCCTTCTGGTCAACGACAAAAGCTTCAGTGGATTGACCGGGCTGTAAACGGTGATCCTCAACCGCTATTGCAAGGATCGATTGGCCGAGAGATGATGACAAAAACACCTTTTCATCCACCTCAATGGGGCCTTGGGCAAGAGATTTAACGAGGTATTTATTCAGGCGCAAGCCAACGCCGTCTACATCGACGACCTGAGTTAATGTTGCCTCCAGTTCAGAAGAGAGTGGTACCTTCCTGGTTGATTCACTTATCCGGTAGCTGGTCGGATAAGTGCCGTTGTAGGCTTCCCTGATGATCTGCAGAGACTGTTTCTCCAGGGGCATTTTCTTGAAATGGTCGATGTTTTGCTTGAAAGTGTCACCCGAGGGGGATGCCAGGCGGAGGGTGACGGAGGGAATATCCGTTGGGGTAACCAGCAGGGTATAGACTGCGTTGTTGCAGACCACGAACAACTCGCTTTGGGTATCTGCATAAATATAGTCATCGCCCGCGTCTTCTATTTTGAATTTGATAAAGGCATTGTTACCGGAAAAATGACCGGTTATGCCCTTTTCTTGAGAAAAAATCAGATCATTCATCGGCCCGGGGCAAACGATCCGGTTGATATCCATATTCGAGAGCTCAACGGTCGTGGGGATCTCTGCCTGGATCACCGTATCCGCCAGGCAGTTACCAGTTACCGCTATCATCAGGGTTGCAGTTGTCACAAAGATTTTAACCACGCTCTTTCTCCTGGCTTTGGGCAAATTTTTCCTTGAACGAGACGATATAGAATCTACCGTCCTGCAGGCGATACTTAATCAGGTAGGTTTTGCTCGAGTTCTCAAGCAGGGTGTCTCCGGCGAATTGTTTGAGGTTGCCGAAAATTTCGATATCGTTGTCGCCAAGTTTTATGGTCAGTAGATAGAAAACCGAGCTGACCTGGGACTCTTCCACCCTGCTTGCCAGGGAATACCAGGCCTTGGACGCCTCGGGGTATGATTCCGGAGCATAATAGGCAAGGAGTTCCTCAAATTGGATCCTGGCTGTCGGTGGAGAATAAGTGGCAGCCAGATTGACGATCTTCCTGCTCAGATCTTTGGTGTAAGTGTCAGTGGGTCTTCCTTGAACAAATTCAACTGTGCCGGTCATTGTCGGCGGGATCAAGACGACTCTTTGGTATTTAACGGCACGATACACCATGAATGAATTGAAGATTACGGTCAGCGCCAGCACAATGATGATGAATTTAAGCAGCCTGTTCTCAACAAAGAGATTGCTGGTTTTTTGAAGGAAAATGTCTGTCTTCATTCATGAAACTCTCGTTGGAAGTATTCGGGATACTTCTTCATCTGGATGAAACTGAACATGTACAGGATATGCTTGAGAAACCCTCGGGCTTTCAACCGCTTGGTACGGGTGTAAAAATATTGGGTCATCAGAAAAACCAGCCACATGATCTTCCCGTAAATAAGAGCCAGGGTGAGGGTAAAGACGAACAGGATTAACTCATCAGTCTCAAACCAGAGTACCTGGATCGGTTTTGACAGGTACTGGGGAAATCTGTGGGTGAAATTGTTATTGTTCATCTGAGTCCGTGCCCTTACGGCTTTATCGTTAAATGATCATTGCTCCCACGGTCTGGACAACCGCATCGGCCTTCAGCAGAAATGCACCGCCAAGCACAACCCCTGCCGCAGGTAAAATCATTTGCCGAATGGCCAGAATTGCAGCAAAAACCATGCAGGCAACACCGGCGACAAAACCGATGGGGCCGAGCAGGATCTGATTGACGCCGATATCGTAGAGATCATAGGCAAAGGAGCCTGCTGCAGGGACGGCCATGGCCATGGCGTTAGCCGACATAAAGCAGGCGGCAAAAAGTACGGCCAGGCCGGTTATGACTTTTGCCTGCCGGGTATTCTTTGCATGGGTTGCGAAATTGATGTTCATGTTTTTTTCTCCTCTAAGATAATTAAAATCACTGCCGTTCGTTATGTTGGAATAACCTGATCTGTTTATGGGCACACCGTTATTTGAACCCGACGATTTTTATAAAACTCCTGTAAGTTATAGGTGATGGGATTCGTTGTCCCTTGTCCTTGGACATTTGCGACAACAAAGCCATGATCGCGAAGAAAATCAGCGACAGCATCAGCTCGTTTCAGGGAAAGTCTCTGGTTAAATTGGTCGGGGCCGAGCATGCAGGTATAGCCGATTACTGCCAAGGGCGTCTTGCTCGTGATACCATGTAGTTTCAGATCGGAGAGCATGGTTTCTGCTCTAACAGCAGAGAGTATGGCACTCCCCAACTCGAAATGTACCAAATTTAATCGGAAACCTTTGGCCGGCCTTGCCTGCAATTGGTGCTGATCACAGATTAGAAATGTTGTAGTAGTAACGTCTTGAGTCATGGTCATTGGCATCCTGTATAATTCCTGTCGAATTACCACCGCTTCCGGCATGGTCGGTATCAGCAGAAGGGCGATCAGGGCTGAAATTATTATTTGGTATTTGCTCTTCATCTCTGCTTTCTTTTTTCGGGAGGTGTGACCTGTGATCCTGTTTTTTATGGGATATTTAAGAGCCGAGAGCTTCTGGTAAGAGTCAATAAATGTTGTTTATTACTTCTTTGTTTGTGTTCTGTAAGAGAGTTTTTGGTTAATTATTCGCAGCATTTTTTTCCCGGTGTTTTACCACCTGCACCCGATTTCTTATTTGATACAGGCGGTTTATCTGCTGCTTTTTAAGAAGAAAGCCAAAGGTGGTCTGGATTTCTTCGACGACCGCGCGCATGGGGAGCTTTGCTCCCGGCTGCAGGTTATAGTAGCGACTGTAGGCGTACCGTTCCCATTTGGATGGCAGGTCGGCAGTTCTTACAAAACTGAGTCGTGCCTTGATGGAAAGGCAGGTCAGTTGTGCTCGCAGTAGCTCCTTATTGCCCCAGATTTGTTCGAAAAAGCAAAGGCCTGCCAAGTCTTCCTGGCGCAGTGGATCGTCGATGATGCCCATACGGTGCAGGTAACTGAGAGTACGTTTGGGAATTGGGGTTTGTTTTGCGTAGTCAGTGATTGAGATCATTGCGTGGCTCCCGATATGCGCTGAAGAGTGTTGCTTAGCAAGCGGTAGGCTTGACGTTTGCTGACCTTAAATTCCCTGGCGATATCCACGGTGCTGACAGGAGTGGGCTGCTCCAGAAGCCAGAGGCAGATCTGTCGTTGACGCTTGCTGACCGCTTGTAGTACCTGGTCGATTTGATCCGCTTCCGGTTCGACTTTCTCTGCTGTTTCTTCCTGAAGCGGGAGAAAATATTCTTCTAAGCAGTGTACCGTCTGAATGCCGGATGCCAATTTGATACAGTTGGTTTTGAAAATAACCCGGAAGAACGGTACAAATCTTTCTCTCTGGCCATTTTTCATGCAACAGATCAGGGCGTTATAGGCGGAAATTGTTGCTTCCTGATAGAGATCTTCGCTTTCACCGGCCATAAATCTGACATAGGGCGAGGCAATCTGACGAACAAGCCTTTTGTTGGTGTTTACCCAATGCATTGCGGTATCCCATATTTCCCGGCTGAAGATCTGTTGCTGGTAATGTTTTGCGCGCGTCATTTTTTTACCGACCTCCTCTCTGCTGATTAAGCTGTGTGGCATAGTAGCCGATTTTAAATTTGTAATGTGTGAGTGCTATGCCCCCTTCTTGTGAGTGTTATGTCCATCTGAAAAATCATTTTAGAATGCTCTCCTATAGGTCTTGTGCATCACCTTGTCCTGCGCTGCGTAGTAAGAAATATGGTTAATCTTCGGATTTCAAGGTTGATTGAGTTGCTCTTCAAAATGCCAATTAGAGTACATTTTGCTAGTGCTTTTTCTTTTGTGAAACTGTATGGTTTATTACTTACATTGAGAAGGCGTACATGTCAATAAGTATAGTAATAACGGTACAATGAAGCTGTATATTGTGGAGGACATATAGGCGTATTTTAGGCATTTTAAATAGACAATTAAAAATTAATATGTCGATTATTTATGCCAAGTCGATCCAAGTTGATATAACGATCTGCCAATTATGGCGTCACTTGTATTGTGAGAGGAGCAAGCTGTATTGAAATGGAGCATAAGGTTTAACAAGAGAAATTATTTTTAATTACAGTCCTGGTGATATCTGAATTTTCCCGAAAAAATTTATGGAGGACGCGTTATGAAACTTGAGTGGCGGCTAAAACAGGTAATGGAACAGCACAATCTCTATAAATTTGGCGTGGAATCGCAGATGGCCAAGGATTGTGGGTTTCACCGACATACGGTTGGAAAGCTTCTTCGAAACCAGGTTCAGACTTCCAAGCTCGAAGTCCTGGAAAAGATTTGTGGATGGCTGATTGAAAGGGGTGTGCCTGCGGAAACGCTGCCGAGCGCCTTGTTTGGTATTAGGCCTTCTGGATTATGGCGGGCGATGGGGCATTCAAAGAAAATTCTTATTTTTTTGGGGGAATACCATCTTAAAGGAAGAGCGGTGACAACACCGCAGGCTTCTCCACCCGTTTCAATTAGCCGACATGATTCGGTTGTCTCTTCAAAGATAATCCATTTTCTTTCCACAGATGCCGAGCTGCGCGATACGAGACCATCGGTGAAAATGCTCTATGTTCCTTTTTATTTTACCCCCGGTGTTTCTGATGTCAGAGGGGATGGATTCACAGAAGATAAAGATCGCGCCAGACGTATCTTTGAAAACATGCGAAACGATAAAAGACCTGGGCGTTCCACCATCTTGATCGGCAGCCAGAGGGTCAATTATCTGGTTGAGTACATGGTAGCTGACCTGTTCAACTGTGAACCTTTTGTTCCAGCAGAAAAAGAACCAAAAGTCCCAATTTATCTAAGCTATAGGAAGTTTGATCGACTCGTACCGAGCTGTTTTGGAGGTGAGAAGAATCCATTAGGTGCAACGAATGAAAATTGCCATGGGACCTATTATCTGGATGAAAATTTTAAGTGGCAGTTTCTTGAATGGCAAAGACGGATAGCTGATGCCGGGATTGTCATCATAACTCGTGAAGCAGATTGTGTTGAGATGGCAGCATTCGGTTTTTCCGGTCGATCAACGAATGCTATTGGCAACGCTTTGCTGCAAAAATCTGAGGATTTCTGGCCTGAAAATGGTGCCGGTGGTAGCAGTACTGTCGTTGCAGGAGCTAAAGAAATCGGTATTTACGTCTGCCAGGTTGAATTCAGCGAACAGCATACCAAAAGTGAGGACTGGGCTTATGAAAATTTTGAAAACGATGTGGTCAAGGTGATACCTTTGCATCGCAAGGTGCTGGAAAAATTTCTCAAGAAAAGGTGATCGTAAACTGAAATACGATCAGATTGAATTGTATGCAGTAGCAGCCGGAGTAGAGTAGCGCCCCGCGTTCCCTGGGGCAAAAAGCTCGGCATTGGCCGGCGACAGGGAAAGGGCGACATGGGTTGGTGCCGCGCTGTGTCGGTGTGGGCTGACACAGCGCGAGAATCTTTCATGCAATTTCTCTTTCTATCACCCTCAGTCATGGTTGCAGGCTTGTGCCTCCTGCCAGGCAATTGATTTGGCCATAACCAGGATTATTTCTTCAGAAACCACAATATTTTTCGGCAGATTGGCACCCACCTTGTCCTGATATTCCTGGCACTGTTGATCCGATAACGAATTCCACAAGCTGTCCATAGCGGCGTCATTTTCCTCTTGTTTACGTCTCATGGCTGATTGCTCCGCCTGTGTTATCTTTTTCCGACGTTGTGACTCAGCGGCCCTCCTGGTCCTTTGCTCAAAGGGGACGTACCAGGCAGGTTTGACAAGGGAAACGCACATGGAGTGAAGATAGCCTCCCGGGTTATGTCTGTCTTCCGGGTTACGCCGCCATATTTCGGCGGCAACGTCGGCAGCCTGCGAAAGTCGTTCCGGACCATGTCTTTTGGCAAGACCTTCCAAATCCTGCTCGGAGATTTTGCCAAGCGGAGTACCCGACAACAACAGACGTATCTGTTCTGTTGTTGTCTTATCTATTCTACTCTGTTCTTGTCTGTTCTCCTGCGTGACGTCACGTGACAGTGAAACGTGACTGTCACGTGACACCTCATCCGGAGGCGGCAGAGCCTTCATTTTTTCCCTTACTGTTGCCCGATGCCGCTGCTGCCGGAGCCTCTCTTTTTCCCTGCGCGCCTGGAGTTTGTCTTCGCTTTGGTATTTCCTCCAGTTCTTGATGAAAATCGCCCCATCTTTTCGATCGATCATGCCTAGTTCGGTGAAGGCAAGGAGTCCGAGACGAACCGTGGGCAAAGGAATCCCTGTCAGAATATTCAAAGTTTCCTCGGTGTATGGCAGGTTGTCTGCGATCATAAGGTAGCCACCGCGATTGCATTTGCCTGCCTCGGTGAGCATTAACAGCCAGAGCAGGGAGAGAGTATTGCCCTCCGGGCCGCTTCGGATCATTTTGATCTTTCGGTTGTCGAGGATGTTACACATGATTTTTACCCATTCCATAGGCGTAAACCGTGGTACCGTGCCGGAATCAATTTAGGAGCAGTTGCTGTCGGATATCAATCTGCGAATATCTTCGACCCGCCAGGCGGTAATGCGGGGGCCAAGTTTGATCGGTTGAGGAAAACGGCCGGTTTTGACGCCGGCCCACCAGGTACTTTTCGAAACCGGAATAATTGCCGGGATGGGTGGTTGAGTTTTGGCATCGCCAATAATGTGAGGTAACCGGACAAAACCGGTTTCAGGGAGGGAATTTTTCATTACGATGTATTTCATTGCGGGTTTCTCCTGTTGTGGTAAAGGGAAGACTCTGTCAAGCCAAACCGATGGCCTTATTCGACTGTCTAATTCTCTTTTCCACCACAGGTGACATTCTTGGACAGCATTGGACGGAGATTTTCAAAATTTTAATTTTTTAATACTTCGCAGGACGTTATAAGACTGTATCCCTTTCTCGCAGACGAGATGAAACATTCGATGGGCCGGGAATATGCGACCGCTTAGGACGATTAAGCTGCACCTGAGTGAACCTGGATCCACAAAAAGGTACTATGCCGCTAAAATGTCATAAGGGGTGTATTATTGGGTGTATATATTAAAACGAACTGTGATGGTGTTTTGTATCTATATGATAAAAATGAAGATATGTATTCGGTTCGATTCCGACCTCCGCACCAATGCCAAGGAAGGTGTAACTCTTTGATTGCTAAGGGGTTACGCCTTTGTTGTTCCTGGTGCATCGATATGACCTTCTCTTCTTACCTACTGCAGGTTGTTGTCGTAGTAGCCTAATAGTAGCTTTTTTTGTGTTGTTATTAGTTTGAAATAGCTCCCTGTCGTACTCTTTGCCTATACATCACCTCCTATCCGGTTGTCTGAGGTTGTCCTTATGCACGCTCTGCTACAAAAATCAATATTCCTGTTTACCATTCACAGTATCCTCTGTCAACGTATCGCAATCATTATCGTTTGTAATTACCTAATGTCAGGTAGTTAGCTGTTTTTCCCCCTGCTAGGAAGGAGACGGGCTAACCTCCATAAATGCACTTTTCACTTTCAGTGACACTTACAGGAGTTTAGGAATTAGACCAGCGCCTTCCAAAAAAACCCTGCAAATCCAAAATGTTACCACTGCAACACCAGTAAGACCCTCTCGGTATACTAATTTTTTACTAAAAAAAATTACAAAAAAACAAAAGGATAGATGTTTTTTACTTGCATTTGTAAGACCCTACTAGTATTATACCAACATGGCTCACTTACACAAGAAAATGAAAAAAGGACGACCCTATTACTACATCCGAGAGATGGCTAGGGTTGAGGGTAAACCAAAGGTTATCAATCAGGTTTATCTCGGAACACCTGAGCGCATCCTTGAAATGGCTCAGGGAAAGACAAGTCTCCCAAGTAAACTCAAGGTGCAAGAGTTTGGTGGGCTTTGGCTGGCCCATCTCATTGAAAAGGATATTGATATTGCCGGATTGATCGACGAAATTGTGCCACCGGAAAGAGAAACAGGGAAACCTTCTGTTGGCGAATACTTCCTCTATGCCATCTACAACCGTATGATTGCAGCCTGTTCAAAACGAGCTATGCCAGAATGGTACAAACAGACTGCCATTCAGCATATTCGTCCTGTTCCAGTTGACGAACTATCTTCACAGATGTTTTGGCAGAAATGGGACCAGGTTGATGAACAACAATTGCAGCAGATAGCCGGGGAATTTTTTCAGCGCATCAATCGATTGGAGCCATCTTCTTCAGATTGCTTCATGTTCGACACCACCAACTACTACACTTTCATGGCCAGCGATACATCCTCTGACCTGGCCCAGCGTGGCAAAAGCAAAGAAGGCCGAAACTGGTTGCGGCAGATTGGCCTCGCTTTGCTCGTTAGCCGCGACAAACACATCCCTCTTTATTACAAAGAATATGAAGGCAACCGGCACGATTCGAAAGTTTTCCTACAGGTCATAGATGATATTTTTTCTGCAATGCAGGGGAGCTCGAAGGAGGGATCAACTTTAACGGTTGTCTTTGATAAAGGCATGAACAGCGAAGACAATATCGCTGCCATTGATGCAAAAGAAAATGTTAATTTCATAACCACCTATTCAACTTATTTCAGCGAAGAGTTTGTCCATGTTGACTTGGAAAATTTCAAGCCGGTAGACACCTGTAAGAATAGAAATTTGGAAGAAATTGGCAAAAATGATGACCGATTACTGGCATGGCGAACGGAGGGCGAGTACTGGGGGCGGCAACGCACGGTGGTAGTCACCTACAACCCGCGGACTGCAACGAAACAGCGTTATGGATTTGAAAAAAAGCTACTTTCCCTACAGGATTTTTTGTTTGAAATTCAAACCAAAGTGCAACACCAAGCCCCTCAATGGCGTAAACAATCTAGCATCCTAAAGCGCTACGAGGAGAGGTGCACTGAGCTCCACCTTCCATCAAATTTATACAAGATGGAAGTGTCCAACATAGAAGGCAGGCTTCATGTTAATTTCAGAAAAAATCACTATAGGATAAGTCGGCACATCAATAGGTTCGGGAAAAATATCATTATCACTGATCTCGCAAACTGGTCAACGGATGAAATCGTCCAGGCAAGCCTTGACCGTTTGTGGAAGATGGATTTCGCCTGACAAAAGATGAGGATCAGGTGTGCATGCGACCTATTCGTCATTGGACAGACAGCAAAATCAGATGTCATATCTTCACCTGCATTGCAGCCCTTGCGCTCCTCCGGATCATCGAGCTTCGACTACGACGTTCCGGGTGTCATATCACCGCAAAATCAGCAATGCACCACATGCATCAACTGCACTCGTGCCTTCTCTGGTTACCTAAAAAAAGAAAAGCAGTGCGGATGCTGGAAGAACCCGATGAAATTCAGGCTCAAATTATCCAGGCATTCGGTTGGAAAATCAGCGGTGGGGTCTTACAGGAATTATAGCTCCACCAATCTGAAATAACATAACTTTTTGATTATTTTAAAACCTGAGCCATAAACTCCTGTCAAATTATCAAGGCATTCAGTTTGAAAATAAGCGGTGGGGTCTTACAAGAATTATAGCTCCATCAATTTGAAATAACATATCTTTTTAATTATTTTAGAACCTGAGTCATAAACTCCTGTCCGAAACTTGAGTGCTTTATGAGACAGCACTGCGTCAACTTATTAAATCAACCACCTTTTTAGCATTTGATTTCCACAAATATTCTTTTTCAATTATGGTTTTTGAAGCAGCAGAAGCCATTTTTTTCGCATAACTTATTGTCTCCGTACTAGTTATTAAAGCTTTTTCCAACCCATTTTCATCATTCGCATCAAAAAGAATAGCGTTGTACCCATCTTCTAGTATTTCACAAATGTTATCCTGCTTTGGAGCAATAACCCCTTTCCCCATTGCAATATATTCAAATATTTTCATAGGTGATGCATACGGCGTCACACTAGGTTGTAATGCGATATCAAATGCGGCAATATATGCAGGAACATCTTTTCGATCGACTCCTCCAGTAAAAGTTACATAATCCAATAAGTTATTTTGTAATGCGTATTCATATAAATCATGATATGCTGGTCCATCACCGCATAAAAGCAAGTGCACACCTCCCCTCCCCAATCCTTTTTCCTTAAAAATCTTTAAAATTTTATCAAGCCCATGCCATGGTCTAAACCATCCGACAAATCCAAGAACAATTTTGTCAGAGGTGATATTGTATTTGCTACGAATTTTACACCCATCAATATCCGTACGAAACTCATCAAGGTTGATACCATTATGCATAACAATTAAATGCGATTCTGGAACACCTTCTTTAACCAGCATTCTTTTCATTACATTTGTAACAGCAATTGTCCGAAAGCTATTTGAACAAATCCAACGCTCTGAAAACTTTGCGAATCTTGCGAAAAAAAGTTTCCCATATTTTTGACATTCATAATATAAAGGCGCATTTACTTCCAAAACTAAAGGTATTTGAAACTTTTTACTTACCCATACTCCACAAAATGTATTCAAAGAATACCTTTCATATATAAAATCCGGTTTGTCTTTCTTAATGCTTCTAGCCAGTAAAAAATATCCATAAAAGTTATAACCAATCTCCATTATTTCATATACAAAATTTGGAACAAATTTAGCTATAGGTTCCCATATTTTCCCTTTCTCTTTTTTTGTTCGACCTTGATTAAGCTTCACCAAAGAAACCATACTAACTTCATGACCAATTTCACGAAATGCATTTATCATTTCATAAATATGAATACCTTGCGCATCTTCGGCCTGTGTTCGGTGATGATATAAAATTTTCACGATCGCTCCCCTATTGAAGGCAATTACCATTCAATGGTCGGAGTTAATAAAGAAGATTGGTTGACTAATTCCGATACAATTTTTATTTGATCTTGTGAAAGTTCTGTTCGCCATTTGTTAGAGGAATCAAGAGGAGATTTAGTAATACTGTAATACCTATCAGTATTTTTCGATATACTCTTCTTGAGAAAGCTCTCAGTCTGACCCGTCCAGGAAAGACCTGCAAATTGAAATAGTTTTTTAAAATTATCATATGGAAATTTGCAAATATCATCATACATAATCGTTAACGCGTTTTTATCATTTCTTATATCATTTATAGCTTTCTCATTAGATAAAATCCAACGCCAAGTTAAGACTTCAATCCGACTCATCTTTGAAAATTTATTTATAGTAAGGTTATGTGATTTTGCTTCATCTCCTTGAGCTAAAAGTTTTAACAACCCCATATCCGCATTACTTTCTTCTTTATAGTGACTCAATTGTTCCCCTCTAATAATTGAAGAAATATGACCACACGGATGACGGATGATGTGAATCGCTTTACAATTTTCTATTGAACGAAGCACTGTGCCTATCCTGCCAAGTGATTCAATAGATTTCCAAACAATAGGCCCTTTAGTTCTAACTCTATCAATTTTAGGATATTTAAGACCAGAAAATTGATAGAACTGGAAGAGGTATGTTATTAAATGTAGATATAATTGCATATGAAACGAATAATAGTTCTTATTAAAAACCGGAATTTTACCACGAACCCTATAACTATCTAGATCAACAATGGAATCAACATACTTTGCCAAACGAACATTTTTGTGTGGCGGAGGGATTATTGGTAGAAAATCAAGTAAGTTCACCGAATCCGGTTCATGGAGGTACAAAGTATCTGGATGGCTGTCAAACATCTTTGACACCCATGTTGTCCCTGAACGCGGCATTCCGACAATAAAAAGTAATTTGAGATTCATTTTAATTCTTCCATTATATTTTTTTTCTTTGGATAGTTATTTTAATTAATTCCAAACAATCATTTAAATTCCAAATCTTGAACATGTGTCCCAATAAAAAATAAATTGGAACTGACAAAAATGACATGAACAAGGAGCTTGTATTATTAAATGGAAAAAACATACAAAATGAAAATAAAAACTGAACAAGCACTCCTCGTTTTAGAGATAATATTGCATGTTCTTTAGATATTTTCATTAAGAAAAAGACATTGGCAGCAAACAAAATTAAAGAATAGAAGCTTATTGCACATGCTGCACCTGCTACCCCAAAATAATAAATCAACACAAACCCTCCAGGAATCATAACAATGGAAGTAAATACATAAGAGTCTTGACTGGTTTTTGGCGCATTTAAAACAATATTAACAATACCCATTACTGCTTGCGTACATGCAAGAGGAAACGTAAAAAGAAATAATGAAACATAAAAACTAGAGGAACTGTATTTCTCTAGACCAGAAATTTCTAGAGCTAAGGGTAAAAATTTTAAAACAAATAGTGCGATACAAGGAAAAAGCAAAAGGTACAAACTGAGTGCCTTCTGATAATTATTAATGCTAACATTTTTTTTTATTACAAAACCAGCCAAAAGAACTTTGGATAGAATATCGAGAGGTTTGCCAACCAAAGACAACATACGTTTTGCAAAATAATAATCACCTAAACTTTGATAACTTAGAAAAAACTTCAAAAGAAAGGTTGTCTGTTGAGAGTTTATTGTAAATGCTAATCCAGCGAGCCACAACGGTTTGGAAAATGAAAAAAAATCAATTAAATCCTTTCTATTATTTATTAATATATTTTCACCCCAAATTGGTTTTTCAATTCTTTGTATAAAGATATATACAATAACAAAAGAAGGAACAAGCAAACTAATAAAGTCAGCAACTATTGGCGACATTTCATTTTTGTAATAATGCAACAACCAAAATGTTAATGCTGAATTAATTAAACTAATACTCATAAATAGTATTATCTCATATTTTTTCTCTAATTTAGCACGAAAAACATATGAGGCATTATGAGTACATATAAATGGACCAATCGAAACAATACCCATCCAAATTTCGATACTGCAAAATGGCGACAGAAGAAATCCTAAAATTGCAAATACAATTAAACAGATAATAGAAACAAATAAGAACAATTTTGTTATATATTGATTTTCACTTGTTTCATTTGATATAAATTTCAAAAAAGACCTATCAACACCTGCAGTCAAAAATGTACCAGACATATAATACACTGCACAGTATAAAGCGTATTTTCCCATTTGCGATTTTTCTATAACCCCAGCCATATACATAGTAACTATAAAACTAAGAATTGAGGAAATCATAGTCAATGAATACAGCCATGATGCATATGAAATTAGTTTCTTAAGCAATTGGTTCTACTTTTATCTAAGTTTTATCGGGTCGATCCGAGTCTCTCAACAGCTATTTGAAATCAACACTTGGATTCATGACGGATTGATCGGTACAGACACAAGATGCCTACTACCATCATTTTTTTACCCATGCAACTCTTTAATGTTACTCAAGTTTCTGACTTGACCTAATTAACCGTAATAGCGTTATTACGTTGGAATAACCTCTGGCAAGTTTGTAGCATATCTATTGCAATGTTCATAATTGAATCAACAAGAGCAAGTGCAACATCAGAACTCCTGATGTCGACAGTATGGCTGCACCAATTGATTGATCCGTAACAAGCTGAAATAAGGTTGAATATGACATTTTTCTTGTGAATACTCCTCAAGTGGGGGAGATACACACAGGATTTCTTTATGATACTATTTTTAGCCTGGACGGTGTCAGGACTTTGTAGGGAAAAATG